>MPNO01000003.1 GCA_002239065.1 Defluviicoccus sp. bin129
CGATGAAGATGGACCGCATGATGCAGTCCAAGATGCGGAAATAGGCGACGATCGACTGACCGGTCAGGCGCGTCGGGCGAGCCCGCCCGACGCCGCCCGCCGGCGGGACCTCATCCCGCCGCGCCCTCTCTCTTCAGGACGGCGATCGGCAGCCCCGAGCGCTTGCGCAGGGCCTGCCGGATTCGGCTCCAGTCGAGCCTGCTCGCCTGCCCCCTTGCGGCGGTGACCAGCCTGTAGGCGATCTCGGGCGCGCCCTCGCCGGTGATTCGCCGGCCGGATTCCACCTGGTCGGCCTGGGCCTGGGTCGGGTGGGCCTCGAGCATCAGCTCGCCGCCCACCCAGGCGATCTTGATCGGCTGGTCGACCACGGTGACGGGCGTGCCGACGGCAATATCCCGGTACAGCCGGGCGATGTCTTCCGGGTAGAGCCGCACACAGCCATGCGAGGCGCGGCGGCCGATCCCGTAGGGCCGGTTGGTGCCGTGCAGCAGATAGGCCCTCCAGCCGAGATAGAGCGCGTGCAGGCCCAGCGGGTTGTTCGGCCCGGGCGGCACCACGGCGGGCAGATCCGGGCGTTCCGCGCGGATCGACTTCGGCACGTACCAGGTCGGCCTCTCGCGCTTGCGGACCACCCTGGTGCGCCCGGTCGGCGTGGACCATCCCTCCCGGCCGATGCCCACCGGGTAGGAGACCACCGTCTTGCCGTCCGGCCTGAAATGGTAGAGCCGCTGGTCGGCGAGGTTGAGGACCAGCCCCTTATGCGCGGCCTGCGGGACGATATGGGCGGTCGGGATCAGGATCTCGGTGCCTTCGCCCGGCAGCCACGGATCGACATAGGGGTTGGCCGCGCGCAGCTCGGTGTAGCCGATGTTGAAGCGCCGCGGGAGGTGGATCAGGGTATCCTCGTGGCGCGCGCGATAGCGCAGCACGCGGCCGATCATCGCCGGATAGGCCGCCTTGCTCCCGACGGTGGTTCCCGTGGGCCCGGCGGCGGTCTCGGCGGCCTGTGCCGCGCCCAGCCAAAGGGCCGCGGCGCAGCCGCCCGCGACACCCAGAACCCATCCGCGGATGGGCGACAATCGCCTGTCCCTCATGTTCCGCTCGTCCATCCTCCTGTCGCTTGCCGGACGGCCTGTCGTGGCGTCCTTTCCGCACCGTCCCCGGTCCGTTAGATTGGCGCCCCGAATATACCAGATTGCGTCGCTGGAGGGCGGTTCATGGAGCGCATCATTGTCGGCATCACCGGCGCCACGGGCACGATCTACGGCGTGCGGCTGATGGACATGCTGCGCCAGTCGGGGGCGTACGAGGTTCATCTGGTGATGAGCCGGTCGGCCAAGCTGACCCTCAAGATGGAGCACGATGTCGACATCGCCCATATCAATGCGCTGGCCGACGAGGTGCACGAGGTCGGCAATATCGGGGCATCCATCTCCTCCGGCTCTTTCCACTCGAAGGGTATGGTGATCGCGCCGTGCTCGATCAAGACCATGTCGAACGTGGCGATGGGCAATACCGGCGATTTGATCAGCCGCGCCGCCGACGTGGTGCTCAAGGAGCGCCGCACGCTGCTGGTGGCGATTCGCGAGACGCCGCTTCATTCCGGCCATCTCGACAACCTGATGCGCCTCAGCAGGCTGGGCGCGGTGATCTTCCCGCCGGTGCCGGCGTTCTACAACCGGCCGGTGACGCTGCAGGACGTGGTCGACCAGAGCTGCATGAGGATGCTCGACCAGTTCGGCATCCACATCGAATCGGCCCCCCGCTGGGGCGAGGAGGGCGGCGTGCCGGCGGTCGGCCAGCGGATCGTCGGCGGCAAGGCGGCTGCCGTCGACGACTAGCCCGCATTTCTACTCCAGCCTGACCTCGGCCGTCCCCAACCCGTCGATCTCGACCCGCGCGGCGGCGGGAAAGCGCTCGATCCACACCGTCTTCACCAGCGATCCCGTCATCACGAGGGTGCCGGCGCGCAGCACCGCGCCCCGGCGCCCGAGCGCGCAGGCGAGCCACGCGACGGCATCGAGCGGATGCCCGAGCACGTCCGAGCCCGCACCCCGCCCGGTTTCCGCGCCGTTGATCAGGGTCCGCCCGGCAGCCCGGTCGAGCGCCATCGGGTCGCATTCCGCCGGCTTCCCCAGCACGCAGGCGGCCTGGAAGAAATCGTCGGCGATCAGCGTCGGCGTGCCGAGCGCGGACCAGTCGCCATAGCGGTTGTCGACGATCTCGATCGCCGGCATCGCCTCGGCGACGGCGCCGGCGATGCGGGCGCGGGTCGGCGTGCGGCGGCGGGCGTCGACATCGCCGCCGAGCCGGACCGCGATCTCGCATTCGATCCCCGGCGCCCGGAACCCCGACGAGGCGAGCGCTGCGCCGCCGGGGTGCACGTCGCCGGCGCGGACGCCGCCCTAGACCGGCGCGGCCATGGGCCGGCGCGTGGAGGCCCAGCATCGCCTGCATGACCGGGGTGGTGCAGCCGAGCTTGTAGCCGGCGGGCGGCGGATCGCCGTGGTCGGCGAACCAGGAGCGGAGCGCCCGCTGGACGGAATAGCCTTCCGCCTCGTCCGCCGGGCGCAGCGATTCGGGCAGCGGGCCGACCGCCGCGACGATTTGCCGCGCCCTGCCAAGCAGGGCCGCCGCGTCTCTTGCGGTCAAACGACCGGCCGCTCGTCCTCGAAGCGGGCGGCCTCCCGCGCGGCGTTCCGCGCCCGTTCGGCGGCGCAGTCCTCGAACAGCGTGTCCGGGTAGAGGTCGCGGAAATCGCCGATCACCCGGTCGAAGTCGAAATCCGACCACACGCCGTGATCGCGGACATATTCCATGTGGCGCCGGCCCTGGCCGTCGAATTCCTGGAACAGCGCGTGGCCGGTGCCGTCGAACTCGGTCGGCAGCACGTCGAACTTCTCGCACAGCGCCAGGTTGAAGGTCGCCGCCGCCTTGACCCAGCGGCCGTCGAGATGGAGCACCGCGTAGCCGTGGTGGATGAACAGATTGCCGCCCCCCATCACCCTGAGCAGGCGCTCGGTGCAGAGATGGTTGGTGACGTCCGACAGCCCGAGCCCGGCATGGATGCCGACGGCGCGGGCGCAGGCGACCAGGAGATTGGCCTTGGGCACGCAGAACGCGGCGCCGGCCTCGAGCACGCGGCTCGCCCGGTAGTCCTCGCGGTCGTCCGATATGGTGTAGGGGTCGTAGCGGATCTCGTCGCGGATCGCGTAGAACAGCGCGACCGCCCTGGCGACCGGGGTATCCGCGCCGGCCGTCTTGTCGAGCGCGAAGGTGCGGACCGGCGGCGTGTCGTGGTCGAAATACCGGGTCGGCTCCAGGTACAGCTCCCCCGGTTCGGGATAGCCCGCCTGAACATGCTGCATCGCCAGTCCTCCCGCCATTCGCGGCGCGGCGCAACATAGGTGTCCGCCCTGTGCGCTGCAACGCCGGCGAATGCTGGTATGATGGAGGCGTCGCCCAGTGGCCGCGCCGGACGGGAGAGGAACCGCGATGCCGAAGGACGGAAATCGACACCGGGACAGCCTGAGGGACGGGCGCGAGGTCTTTCTCGACGGCGTCCGCGTCGGCGACGTGACGGTCCATCCCGCCTTCCGCAACGCGGTCGATTCGGCCTGCGCGCTCTACGACTTCCAGTGCCGGCCCGAGAACCTGGAGCTGATGACCTTCGAGTCGCCGACCAGCGGCGAGCGGGTCAACCGCGCCTGGCAGCTCACCAGGACCTACGAGGAGCTGGTCGCGCGCCGCAAGGCGATCGTCGCCTGGATGCGGCTCTCCGGCGGCTGGCTGGGGCGCTCGCCGGACCACATCGCGTCCTCGATGGCGGGCCAGGTGATGGGCATCCACCTGTTCCGGCGGCACAGCGAGGCGCGGGCGCAGGCGCTGCTCGACTACTACGACTGGGCGCGGGACAACGACATCTACATGACCTACGTCATCATCAACCCGCAGGCCGACCGGTCGAAGGACACCGGCGAGCAGGACGAGGAGTTCCTGACCTGCGGCGTGGTCGACGAGGATGCGCAGGGCATCACCGTGCGCGGCGCGAAGATGCTCGGCACCGGCTCGATCATGGCCAACGAGGTGCTGTGCGCGAACATCCAGCCGCTCCGCCCGGGCGAGGAGAAATACGCCATCTCCTTCGCCGTGCCGATGGCGCAGAAGGGCGTCAAGGTGCTGTCCCGGCGGTCCTACGAGGGCTCGGTCACCAGCGAGTACGACTACCCGCTGTCGACCCATTTCGACGAGAACGACGCGCTGGTCTATTTCGACGACGTGCACGTGCCGTGGGAACGGGTCTTCATCTATCGCGACACCGACATGGCGCGGGCCCAGTTCTCCGACACCTACGCGCACTACATGCAGAACTACCAGGCGCAGATCCGCCTGATGGTGAAGATGCAGTTCCTGGTCGGCGTCGCCCACAAGATCACCGAGACCATCGGCACGGCGGGCATCCCCTCGGTGCGCGAACAGCTCGGCCATCTCGCCGCGCAGACCGCGATGGTCAAGGGGCTGGTCTACGGCATGGAGGCCGGCGGCGGCGAATATCACGGCTACTACGTGCCCGACCGCAACCTGATGTACTCCTCCCAGGTGCTGACCCAGGAGCTCTACCCCAGCTTCATCACCAAGCTCCGCGAGCTCGCCGGCGGCGCGCTGATCATGCTGCCGTCCTCGGCGCGCGACTTCGCCAACCCGGCGCTCGCCGACTATATCGGCCGCACCCAGCAATCGCCGGCGATGGATCCCGAGCCCAGGGTAAAGTTCCTCAAGCTCGCCTGGGACGCGATCGGCTCGGAATTCGCCTCGCGCCACGCCCAGTACGAGATGTTCTATGCCGGCGCGCAGTTCGTCACCCGCGGCCACGCCTACCGCACCTTCGACTGGCGGGCGGCGACCGGGCTGGTCGACGAGATGCTGTCCCGCTACGACCTCGCCGCCTCGATGAGCCCCGCCCCCGGCGGCGCGGAAGAGGCGGCGGAGTAGGCGGCGGCCCCGCTCTGGCGGCGGGCTTGCGAATCCGCCTATAACCGGGGCTGACGGCCGCCCTCGATCGCCGCTCGCCTGCCCGGGGGGTCGCCGGGCACGGGGGTCGCTTGGCCGCAGGACACGCATCCGACATCGACGCGCGCTCGGCCCGCAGGGGCTGGGTCGTCGTGGCCGCGCTGTTCGCCATGCTCGGCATCGTGATCACCGCGCGCAACGCGATCGGCCTCCTGATGCCCTATCTGAAGGACGATCTGGGCTGGAGCTATGGCCTGGTGTCGGCCGCCGGCGCGGCGATGCTGACCACCATGGCGGTGATCGCGCCGGTCGCCGGGATGATGCTCGACCGCCACGGCCCCCGCGCGGTCTACGCCATCGGCATGGCGCTCGCCGCGCTCGCGCTCGGGCTGACCGCGCTGATGTCGGAGCCCTGGCAGCTGGTGCTGTGCTACGGCCTCGTCGGCGGCATCGGGTTCGCGGCGATTTCCCCCTCGCTGGTGTCGACCACGGTGGCGGCGTATTTCGACCGCCGCCTCGGCCTCGCCACCGGCATCGCGACCTCGGGCAGCACCGCCGGGCAGATCGCCCTGATGCCGCTGCTCGCGCTGCTGATCGGGCTGTTCGGCTGGCGCTCGAGCCTGTGGATCGCCGCCGCCGCGGTGGTGGTCACCGCGGTCGCGGTCAACCTGCTGATCGGCCGGCGCGAGGCGGAAGCCGCCCGCCCGAGACCGGATCGGCGCGCGCGCCGGGGCTTTCTTGCCGTCTTCCGCGAGCTTGCCCGCCGGCCGATTTTCTGGCTGCTCGCCGGCGGCTTCGCGATCTGCGGTTTCACCACCGCCGGCGTGGTCAAGATCCACCTGATCCCCTACGCCGTCGCCTGCGGCTTCCCGGTGCTGGAAGGGGCCACCGCCTACGGCGTGCTCTCGGCCTTCAGCCTCGCCGGGCTGATCGGCTTCGGACATCTGTCCGACCGTTTCCACCGCCCCACGCTGCTCGCCTCGATCTACTTCATGCGCGGGCTCACCTTCCTCATTCTCATGCAGATCTCTGGCAGCACGCCGCTCCTGTTCGCATTCGCGGTGCTGTTCGGCAGCTTCGACTACGCCACCTTCCCGATCGTCGCCGGCCTGGTCGCGAGCCATATGGGGCGGCACATCATGGGCTTCACGATGGGCCTGATCTTCGCCGCCCATTCGCTCGGCGGGGCCGCGGGGTCGTTCCTCGGCGGCTACCTGTTCGAGCTCTTCGCGCGCTACGACTGGGTCTGGATCGTGTCGCTGATACTCGCCTTCCTGGCCGCGTTCCTGTCGATCCTGATCCGCGACAGCCGCGGCCCCGGCCCGGCCCTCGCCACCGCCGGGGCCTGAATGAGCCGATTTTCGCCGGCCGCCCGCCTGCCGTTCTATTACGGCTGGGCGGTCGTCGGGATCGCCTTCGTGACCATGTCCGTCGGGGTCAGCGCGCGGACCTCGTTCTCGCTGCTGTTTCCGCCGATCCTCGACGAGTTCGGCTGGGAGCGCGGCGTGACCGCGGCGGCATTCTCGGTCGGCTTCGCCGCCTCGGTGATGCTGGTGCCGACGCTCGGATTCGTGGTGACGCGTTTCGGCCCGCAGGTGATGATCCCGGCGGGTGCTGCGATCGCCGCCTGCGGGCTGGTCCTCGCCACCCTGGCGACCACGCCGGTCGAGTTCTACCTCACCCTCGGCGTCATGACGGTGAGCTTCGCGGTCTCGATGAGCTATGCCGGGCACTCGATGTTCCTGCCCAACTGGTTCGTGCGCCGCCGCGGGCTGGCGATCGGGATCGCCTTCTCCGGCGTTGGCGTGGGGGCGATCGTCATCCTGCCCTGGCTGCAGTCGGTGATCGAAGCCGAGGGCTGGCGGCATGCCTGCCGGTCGCTCGCGGTCCTCCTGGTCGCGGTGATCGTCCCGCTCAACATCCTCGCCCAGCGCAGGGACCCCGCCTCGGTGGGGCTCGAGCCCGACGGCGACGACCGGCAGCCGGCCAGGGTCCGCGCCGCGCGGCCCGAGACGGTGGTCGACCGGCGCTGGGCGGGGACCGACTGGACGCTCGGCCGCGCCGTCGCCACCGCCCGCTTCTGGTGGGTGACATGCGGGTACTTCACCGGGTTGTTCGCCTGGTACTCGGTCCAGGTGCACCAGACCAAGTACTTGCTGGATATCGGCTTCGCCCCGGATTTCGCCGCGCTCGCCCTCGGCCTGGTCGGGTTCTGCGGCATCTTCGGCCAGATCGGGGTGGGCGGGCTGTCGGACCGCATCGGCCGGGAATGGGCGTGGACGGTCGCGCTCTCCGGCTTCGCGGTCTGCTACCTGCTTCTGCTGGTCGTCGAGACCGTGCCGTCGCCGCTCCTGGTCTATGCGATCGTCGCCTGCCAGGGCCTGTTCGGCTACGGGCTCGGCGCGCTCTACGGCACCATCGCCGCCGACATCTATGCCGGGCCGCGCTTCGCCGTGGTGTTCGGCTTCCTCAGCATCGGCGGCAATCTGGGCGCCGGGGCGGGTCCTTGGCTGACCGGGACGATCTTCGACCGGACCGGCAGCTACGAGCCGGCTTTCGCGCTCTGCGCCGCGCTCGCGCTGGTCTCGATCTTCTGCATCTGGATGGCGGCGCCGCGCAGGGTCCGGCTCGCCGCCGGCGTCGCCCTCAGCCGCTCCCGGCGGCGGCCCTGAGCCCCATCCGCTCCAGCCGCGGCAGCACCTCGTCGCGGAAATAGGGGAAATGCTTGAGATAGTTGGGCAAGCCGAGGGCGAGCGCGCCCACCCCGCCGGCGGACAGCAGGCGCATGGTCTCGGCCACGCCGTCGGGATCGCCGACGATGGGAAAGCCGCTATTGCCGCCCGCCGCGCGCAGCCGGAAGAGCTGCCGCCGGTCCTCCGGGATGCCCGGCCGGTCCCAGCCGCGCTCCACCACCATGGTCTCCACCGCCTCGGTATCGCGGTGCTCGACGGCGTAGTGGTGGTGGTAGTCTTCCGCCTCCTTCCGGGTCGGCCGGCAGACCACATAGGCGTTGGTGAAGACGCCGACCTCGCGGCCCAGCGCCCTGGCCTCGTCGCGGATTTCGGCGGCCTGGGCGGGCAGGCGGTCGAGGTCCCAGACCACGGTGAACAGCATGTCGGCGTTGCGCAGGGCGAACGCGCGCCCGGTCGGCGACATCGCCGCGCTGACCAGCATCGGGCGGCGCCGGTCGAACGGCTTGGGCTCCAGCACCGTGGACCGCAGGGTGAAGAACGCGCCGTCGAAATCGAACGGGCGGTCCTCGGTCCACACCCGGTTGACGATGTCGAGCCACTCCTGGCCGAGATCGTAGCGGCGGTCATGGGCGCCGAGGTCGACGCCCAGCATGTCGAATTCCTTCTGGTACCAGCCGCAGACGACGTTGAGCCCGAACCTGCCGCCGCCGATATGGTGGCAGGTCACCATCTGCTTGGCCGCGAAGACCGGGTTGATCAGCGTCACATGCAGGGTGCCGAAGGCCATGATGCGTCGCGTCGCGGCGAGGATGCCCGCGGCCCAGGTCAGGGTCTCGAAATTGGAGCCGTTGTGGTTGGTCTCGCCGCCATAGCCGATCCAGCGGCCCAGCGGCAGCATGAAATCCATGCCGGCGTCGTCGGCCATGCGGGCCAGCGCGAGGTTGTTTTCCCAGCTCGCCTCCCAGCGGTCGGGGAAGGTCGAGGTGGCGAGACCGCCCGAGCAATTGGCGCCGAACAGGCCGAGGCTCAGCGTGTTACGGTTGAGGCCGGTCATCGTGGCCCGAGCATAGGAATATTCGGCGGGGCTGACGAGGGGAGGGCGTTTGTGCCGCGGCGGTTCGCGGCGTATACGCCCGTCGTGCAACGGAAGGGAGCGACAGTTGCGCTATGTGAGCACGCGCGGCGAGGCGCCGCCGCTCGGATTCGAGGACGTGCTGCTGAGCGGGCTCGCGCCCGATGGCGGCCTCTACGTGCCCGAATCCTGGCCCCGTTTCGACGCCCCGACGCTCGCCGGGTTCGCCGCGCTTCCCTATCACGAGGTCGCCGCCCGGCTCGTCGCCCCGTTCACCGAGCCCGACATCGACGAGGCGACGCTGGCCGGGATCGCCGCCGCCTCCTATGCCGGGTTCGACCATCCCGCGGTCGCCCCGCTGGTCCAGCTCGATTCCAACGACTGGCTGCTGGAGCTGTTTCACGGGCCCACCCTCGCCTTCAAGGATTACGCGCTGCAGCTGGTCGGCCGGCTGTTCGATCACGCGCTCGCCCGGCGCGGCGAGCGCGTGACGATCGTCGCCGCGACCTCGGGCGATACCGGGTCGGCGGCGATCGAGGCCTGCCGCGACCGGGCCGGGATCGAGATCTTCGTGCTGCACCCGGAAGGGCGGGTGTCCGAGGTCCAGCGCCGCCAGATGACCACCGTCGATGCGGCCAACGTCCACAACATCGCCGTCGAGGGGACCTTCGACGACTGCCAGGACCTGGTGAAGGCGATGTTCGGCGACCCCCGTTTCCGCGCCGAATGCCGGCTGACCGCGGTAAACTCGATCAACTGGGCGCGGATCGCCGCCCAGGCGGTCTACTACGTCACCGCCGCGGTCGCGCTCGGCGCCCCCCACCGGCCGGTCGCGTTCTCGGTGCCCACGGGAAATTTCGGCAATGTCTTCGCCGGCTACGCCGCCCGCCGCATGGGCTTGCCGGTCGACCAGCTCGTCATCGCCACCAACCGCAACGACATCCTCGCCCGCTTCCTGGAAACCGGGACCATGGAGATCGGCGAGGTGGTGCCGACCATCAGCCCCAGCATGGACATCCAGGTCTCGAGCAATTTCGAGCGCCTGCTGCACGACTTCGTGCGCCGCGACGGCGCCGCGGTGCGCCGGGCGCTGGACCGCTTCCGCCAGTCGGGGCGGATGACCGTGGCCGCGGTGACGATGGCGCGCATCGGCGAGCTGTTCGCCGCCGGCCCGCTGAGCGACGACGAGACCCGGCGCACCATCGCCGCGGTGTTCGACGGCGCGCATATCATGCTCGACCCGCACAGCGCCGTCGGCTACGGCGTCGGACGCGAGCGGCGGCGCGACCCCGAAATTCCGCTGATCGCGATGGCGACCGCGCATCCGGCCAAGTTCCCCGAAGCGGTGGAGACCGCGACCGGCGCCCGGCCGGACCTGCCGCCCCGCCTGGCCGCGGTGATGGCGCGGCCCGAACGGGTCGTGACCATGGCCAACGACGTGGCGGCCATCAAGGCGCTGATGCGCGAGCGCATCGGTCTCAGGGGCGCGGCATGAGCGTCGCCGCGACCGCGCTGGCCAACGGGGTCCGGGTCGTCACCCACCGCATGGCGAGCGTCGAGACGGTCTCGCTCGGCGCCTGGATCGATGTCGGGACGCGGCACGAGCGCGCGGACGTCAACGGCATCGCCCATCTGGTCGAGCACATGGCGTTCAAGGGCACGGGCCGCCGCTCCGCCCGCGCGATCGCCGAGGAGATCGAATCGGTCGGCGGGCATCTCAACGCCTATACCTCGCGCGAGTTCACCGCCTTCCACGCCACCGTGCTCGGCGGCGACGAGGGTCTCGCGCTCGACATCGTCGCCGACATCCTGCAGCACGCCACGCTCGACCCCGAAGAGCTCGAACGCGAGCGGGCGGTCATCCTGCGCGAGATCGGCCAGAGCAGGGACACGCCGGAAGACGTCGTGTTCGACCGCTTCCAGGAGACCGCATATCCCGACCAGCCGGTCGGCCGTTCGACGCTGGGCACCCCGCAGCTCGTGGGCGCCATCGGCCGGGCGGCGCTGGTCGACTACATCGCCCGCTTCTACACCGCCGGGCGGATCGTCGTCGCGGCGGCCGGCAAGCTGGACCACGACGATTTCGCGCGCCGTGTCGAGGACGCTTTCGGCGGGCTTCGCGCCGACGCGGTGCCGGCGCCCGAGCCCGCGGTCTATGCCGGCGGCGACAGCCGCGCGGTTCGCGACCTGGAACAGCTCCATCTGCTGCTCGGCCTGGAGGGCATCGCGCATCGCGACCCCGACTATTATGCGCTCGCGGTGTTCTCGGCCGCGCTCGGCGGCGGCCTGTCCTCGCGGCTGTTCCAGGACATCAGGGAGGAGCGCGGGCTGGTCTACTCGATCTACAGCTTCAACTCGAGCTACGCCGATGGCGGGCTGTTCGGCATCTATGCCGGGACCGGCGCCGAGAGCGGGTCCGAGGTGGTCGAGCGGATCTGCGACAATCTGGGGACGATGGCCGACGAGGTCGAGGAAGCCGAGCTCGGCCGCGCCCGGGCGCAGCTCAAGGCGGGGATCCTGATGTCGCTGGAAAGCACCGCGTCGCGCGCCGAACAGATCGCGCGCCACATGCTGATCTTCGGCCGGGTGCTGGCGACCGGCGAGATCACCGAAGGGATCGACGCGGTGGACCGCAAGGCGGTGATGCGCATATCCGAACGCCTGCGCGCGGGCCGGCCGACCGTCGCGACGCTCGGCCCCGAGGCCGCGATACCGGGCTACGAGGAGATCGCTTCCCGGCTAGGCGCGCCCGGCGGTGCCCGATAGCATGCTGGCGTCGATGCCGAGCTTGCCGATCGCGCGCTCCCAGCGGTCGTCCAGACCGGTGCCGAAGACCAGGCCCGAATCGGCCGGCACGGAGAGCCATCCGTTGCGCTGGATCTCGTCGTCGAGCTGCCCGGGTCCCCAGCCGGCATAGCCGAGCGCCAGCAGGCTGTGCGTCGGTCCCTGTCCCGCGGCGATCGCCTTCAATATGTCGATCGTCGCGGTCAGCGCGACGGTTTCGTCGATGACCAGTGTCGCATCCTGCACGTATTCGGCGGAATGCAGCACGAAGCCGCGCCCGGTCTCCACCGGGCCCCCGAAATGGACCTTGATTCCCTGCGGCGTGTCCGACCCGGCGAGGTCGAGCTGGTCGAGCAGGTCGGGGAAGCTGATATTGTCCATCAGCTTGTTGACCACCAGCCCCATCGCGCCGTCGGCGCTGTGGGCGCAAAGATAGATCACCGACCTGACGAAGCGCGGATCCTCCATCTGCGGCATCGCCACCAGGAGCTGGCCGGTCAGATAGCCTTCGCCGTCGTCCTCGGCACTCATACCAAACCCTCCGGACAGGGACGGATAGCGGCCCGCGGGCAACGCGCGGGCACAAAACCGATTGAATTTCCGCCGTGCATCGCCGACCTATATACCGGTTGCCGGGGCCGCATCGGCCCGCGCTCGAATTATAGACCAGGATCGGCCGGAACCATAAGGGTGCAAACGACGTGATCGGCAAGAACAGGTCCCGCCTCGCGCTCGCGCTCGGTCTCGCCGTGCTGGCGCTGTCGCCGTTGCTCGCCGGCGAATCGCGGGCCGCTGCTTCGCCGTGGTGGACCAACGAACACGGCGCGGTGCGCCTGGTCGCGGCGTCCGATGCCGCCGGCGACGCCCGGACGCTCAGCCTCGGCATCCATTTCCGCATGAACCCGGGGTGGAAGATCTACTGGCGGTCGCCCGGAGACGCCGGCTTCCCGCCCCACCCCGACCGGACCGGCTCCCCGGCGCGCCCGGACTGGACCGGCTCGCGGAACCTGGAGACCGCCTCGCTGTCCTGGCCGGCGCCCGAGCGGTTCTCGGTGGTCGGTCTCGAAACCCTGGGCTACAGCGGCGAGGTCGTCCTGCCGGTCGATGCCGCGATCGCCCGGCCGGGCGAGGCGCTCTCCGTCCGGGCGAGGATTCCCTATCTCGTCTGCGACGACGTCTGCGTTCCCTACACCGCCGAGCTCGCCCTCGCATTGCCGGCGGGCCCCCCCATTTCGTCGCGCGAGGCGGCGCTGATCGACCGGTTCAGCGCCCTGGTGCCGCGAACCGGCGCCGACCGCCCGATCCGCGTCGCCTCCGCCGCCGCGGTCGGCGGGGCGGAGACCCGGGCGCTCGAGGTCAGCCTCGCCGCCGATGCCCCCCTGGCGCGGCCCGACATCTATGTCGAGGGGCCGGATGGCTGGGGGTTCGGCGCACCCGACTACCGGATCGCCGAGGACGGCAAGACGGCGTTCGCCCGGATCGCGGCGCTCGCCCCGCCCAGGGGCGGCAGCCTGGCGGGCCGCGAAATCCGCTTCACCGTGGTCGACGGCGAGCGCGCCGCCGAGCAATTGCTGGCGCTCGCCGCCGCACGGACGGCGGCGCCCGGCTCCGCACGGGCCATCGACCTGTCGCTGTGGACGGTCCTCCTGCTCGCGGTGGCGGGCGGGCTGATCCTCAACCTGATGCCCTGCGTGCTGCCGGTCCTGTCGCTGAAGCTGCTTTCCGCGGTGAGCCATGGCGGCGGCGACCGGGGCGAGGTGCGCGGCGGCTTCATCGCCTCGGCGGCGGGGATCGTGGTCTCCTTCCTGGTGCTCGCCAGCTTCGTGGCGGGGTTGCGGCTGGCCGGCGAATCCGTCGGCTGGGGCGTCCAGTTCCAGCAACCCGTTTTCCTCGCCATCATGGCGGTGATCGTCACCCTGTTCTCCGCCAACCTCTTCGGCCTGTTCGAGTTCCGCCTGCCCGGCGCGGTCTCCGACATGGCCGCCGGGGCGGGCGGCCGGCGCGTCCACGGCAGGATGGGGCATTTCCTCACCGGGGTCTTCGCGACCCTGCTGGCCACCCCGTGCTCGGCGCCGTTCCTCGGCACCGCGGTCAGCTTCGCGCTGATGCGCGGCGCGGCCGAGATCTACGCCGTGTTCCTGTGCCTCGGGATCGGCCTCGCTCTGCCCTATCTCGCGGGCGCCGCGTTCCCCGGCATCGCCACCAGGCTGCCGCGCCCCGGGCGGTGGATGGTGACGCTCAGGCGCGGCCTCGCGATCCTGCTGCTGGCGACCGCGCTCTGGCTGGTGACGGTGCTCGCGGTCCAGCTCGGATTGTGGCAGGCGGTCGCCGTCGGCGCGGCCCTGGCGGCGCTGCTCGCCGGCCTGGTCCTCGCCCGGCCGGGGGCGGGGACGACGCGGCGGGCGGGGCGCGGCCTCGCCGGCGCCGCGGCCGCGGCGGCGCTGGCGCTCGCGATCTGGCCCGGCGCGGGGCCCGGCGGCGCCCCGGCCGCCGCCGCCCACTGGACGCCGTTCGACCGCCAGGCGATCGCCTCGGCGGTCGCCTCGGGCAAGGTGGTGTTCGTCGACGTCACCGCCGACTGGTGCATCACCTGCCAGGTCAACAAGGCGCTGGTCCTCAACAAGCGGGCCGTCAGCCGGCAGCTGACCGGCGACCGCGTGGTGGCGATGGTCGCCGACTGGACCCGGCCGAGCGACGAGATCGACGCCTATCTCGAGTCCTTCGGCCGTTTCGGCATTCCGTTCAACGCGGTCTACGGGCCGGCGCGCCCCGACGGCGAGCCGCTGCCCGAGCTGCTCACCGAGGCGACGGTGCTGGAGGCGATCGACCGCGCGGCCGGCGCCGCCCCGCGGATCGCCGAACGCTGATCCCGGACGCGCTTCCGGCCGGGGTGACAAGCGGCCGCCGATCCCCTATGTCAGCGGGGATTTACACCAGCCAGGGGCATGACATGACGATTCAGGTCGGCGACAAGATTCCTTCCGCAACCCTGACCGCGATGGGCTCGGACGGCCCGGGGGCGGTCACCACCGAGGAGCTGTTCTCCGGCAAGAAGGTCGTGCTGTTCGCCGTGCCCGGCGCGTTCACGCCCACCTGCTCGGCCAAGCACCTGCCGAGCTTCGTCGAGCAGGCGGACGCGATCAAGGCCAAGGGCGTCGACACCGTCGCCTGCGTCGCGGTCAACGACGTGTTCGTGATGGATGCCTGGGGCAAGAGCCAGGATGCCGGCGGCAAGGTGCGGATGCTGGCCGACGGCAGCGCCGACTTCGCGCGCGCGCTCGATGTCGAACTCGACCTCGTCGGGCGCGGGCTCGGCGTGCGGTCGCGGCGCTATTCGATGATCGTGGATGACGGCACCGTCACCAGCCTCAACCTCGAAGAGGGCGGCGGCTACGAGGTCAGCGACGCCGGCACGATCCTCGGCCAGCTCTGACCCCGCTAAGCCCCGCCATCGGCCTCGCGCGCGAGCGCGAGGCCGTCGCGGGCGAGCGCGTCGGCGCGCTCGTTGTCCGGGTGGCCGGCATGGCCCCTGACCCAGCGCCAGTCGATCTCGTGACCGGCGGCCAGCGCGTCCAGCCTCTTCCACAGATCGACGTTCTTGACCGGTTTCTTCGCCGCCGTCTTCCATCCGTTGGCCTTCCAGCCCCGAATCCAGCGCGTGATCCCGTCCCGCAGATAGGTGCTGTCGGTGTGGAGGCGCACCCGCGACGGGCGTTTCAGCGCCTCGATCGCCTTGATCGCCGCCATCAGCTCCATCCGGTTGTTGGTGGTCGCCGCCTCGCCGCCGCACAGCTCCTTCTCCGTCGCGCCGTGGCGCAGCAGCACCCCCCAGCCGCCGGGGCCCGGGTTCCCGCTGCACGCGCCGTCGGTGAAGATGTCGACCGCGCTCATCCGTCGAGCCCGTAGGCGCCGGGCCCCGCGGCCCCCCGGTGGAAGCGCAGCTTGTGCAGGTATTCGAGCGGGTCCTTGCGGCCCACCAGAACGCCTTCGGGCGGGAACAGCGCGTCGTGCAGGCGGGTCAGCAGGAACCGCAGCGCGGCGCCGCGCGCGAGCACGGGCAGGGCGGCGATCTCGCCCGGGTCCGGCTCGCGCACCGCGCGGTAGCCCGCGATCAGCCGCCGCGCCCGGGCGACGCTGAAGCTGAAATCCGGCTCGAAACACCAGGCGTTGAGGCACACCGCGAGCTCATAGGCATAGAAATCGTTGCAGGCGAAGTAGAAGTCGATCATCCCCGACAGCCGCCCGCCGAGGAAGAACACGTTGTCCGGGAACAGGTCGGCATGGATGATGCCGCTCGCCGCCCCGGCCGGCCAGTGCCGGGCGAGAAAGGCGAGCTCGTCGTCGATCTCCGCGGCGATGCCGGGGGCGATGCCGCCCGCCGAATCCCGGCAGGTCTCGAACAGCGGCGCCCAGCCCGACGGGCCGAGCGCGTTGCGCCGGCGCATCGGGAAATCCTCGCCCGCCCGGTGCATCGCTGCCATCGCGCCGCCGAGCGCGGCGCAGTGCGCGGGCTCGATGTTGCGCACGCACATGCCGTGCAGGAAGGTGACGATCGCCGCCGGCCGGCCGCATAGCTGCCTGAGCGCCTCGCCGTCGCGCCCGCGAACCGGGGTCGGGCAGGCGATGCCGCGGCCCGCGAGGTGGTCCATCAGCCCGAGAAAGAAGGGCAGGTCCTCCGGCGCCACCCGGCGCTCATACAGCGTCAGGATGTACGAGCCGCGCTCGGTCTGGAGCAGGTAGTTCGAGTTCTCGATGCCCTCCGCGATCCCCTTGCAGGCGAGCACGCCGCCGATGTCGTAGGCGGCGACGAAGGCTTCGAGCGCATCGTCCGGAACATCGGTATAGACCGCCATGTCGCCGCCCGCTTCCGGCTCAGGCGGTGAGCGCTCGCGGCAGGCTGAACTCGACCGACTCCTCGATCGACGAGACCTCCTCGACCGTCACGTCGAACAGCGCGCGGCACCGGTCGATCAGCTCCTCGACCAGGATTTCGGGCGCCGATGCGCCGGCCGTCAGCCCGAGCGTGCCCACGCCGTCCAGCCAGGCGGGGTCCATCTCGCCCGCGCGCTGCACCAGCACCGCCTTCGCGCATCCCGCGGCGCGCGCCACCTCGACGAGGCGCCGGGAGTTGGACGAGTACGGCGCGCCGATCACCGCAAGCGCGTCGCAGCGCCCGGCGATCGCCTTGACCGCGGCCTGCCGGTTGGTGGTGGCGTAGCAGATGTCTTCCTTGCGCGGCGGTTCGATCGCGGGGAAGCGCTCCCGCAGCGCCTTCACGATGGCCTCGGTGTCGTCGACCGACAGCGTGGTCTGGGTGACGTAGGAAAGCCGCCCGGGATCGTCGACCTCGACCGTCCGGGCCTGCTCCACGGTCTCGACGAGGACGATCCCGCCCTCGGGGAGCTGGCCCATCGTTCCGATCACCTCGGGATGGCCGGCGTGGCCGATCAGGATGACCTGCCGCCCCTCGCGCTCGTGGCGCTGCGCGTCGACATGCACCTTGGTGACCAGCGGGCAGGTCGCGTCGAGATAGAACAGCTCGCGCGAATCGGCCTCGGAGAACACCGCCTTGGCGACGCCATGGGCGCTGAACACCACCGGGACGCCGTCGGGCACCTCATCCAGCTCCTCGACGAAGACCGCGCCCTTCTGCTCCAGCGCCTCGACGACGTAGCGGTTGTGGACGATCTCGTGGCGTACATAGACCGGCGCGCCGTACTTGCGGAGCGCCAGCTCGACGATGTTGATCGCCCGGTCGACCCCGGCGCAGAACCCGCGCGGACCGGCGAGAAGTATTCTTAGCGGAGGCTTCTGCATGGCTGCCGACCCCGTTCCAATCGCCGCCTTGAGGATCGCGGCCCGGAACACTAGAGTGCCCGCCCAGATAGCATAACGGCATTCGGATAGGAAGCTAGGTCATGGCGGAACCGGTCATCGCGCAAAAGGAGCCCTACGGCATCGAGGTCGAGGCGGGCAACGAATACTGGTGGTGCGCCTGCGGGCGCAGCGGCTCCCAGCCGTTCTGCGACGGCTCGCACAAGGGCACCGGTCTGGCGCCCATGCAGTACGAGGCCAAGGCCGACCGGACGATCTGGTTCTGCGGCTGCAAGAGCACGTCGAACAAGCCGGTCTGCGACGGTACCCACAACGACCTCTAGGGTTCGATGACGCGTCCGCGAGGCGGTCTTTCAGTGCTGTTCCGCCGCCGGGTCGCCCTTCCGCTGGCGGCGATCGCGGTTTCGCTCGCCGTCCATGGCTGCGGCGGCGACGACGGGCGGGCGGAGAGGATCTGCCCCCGGGTCGAGATCCTCGAATACGCCGACCGGCTGACCGAATTCCGCCCCGGCCAGGGGCGCGACGCGACCGACGTGGTGGTGCAGGGCCGGCTGGTGAATTTCGCCGGAGAATGCAACGTCGAGAAGGATTCGGTCGAGGTCGATCTGGTGGTCGAATTCTCGCTCGACCGCGGCCCGGCGAACCGCACGGGCAAGGCGCGGTTCGCCCATTTCGTCGCCATCCAGGAGTTCCACCCCGACCCCGCCGGCAAGCGCGTCTTTCCCGTCGAGGTCGCATTCGAGGCGGGCCGCGACCGGGCGCTGTTCCGGGATGGCGTGGCGATCTCGATTCCGCTCGCCGACGGGCGCAGCGCACGGGACTACAACGTCTTCATCGGTTTTCAGCTCGACCGCGGCCAGCTCGACTACAACCGGTCGGGCGGCTCCCGGGCGCCGGCTCCCGCGCGCGGTTGACGCGGATTCCCCCGCCCACTAGATAGAGTGTGTCCGATCACCGGTCGGACGCTGCGCTACACAGACGACCCCCGCGGGAGAGTTCGGTCTCGGACCGGCGCCGAAGGAGCAAGGGCCCCGGAAACTCTCAGGCAAACGGACCGCGGGTTGATGTGTCTCTGGAAAGCGGGCCGCTCCGCCGCCAGGCGAGCGGTCCCACCGAAGGGGTAAGCGGGACGGAGCCGTCCCGTGATTCTCTCAGGTCCACGGACAGAGGGGGCGCGCGGCGCTAGACGCGCGCGTGCTTTCTGCCGGAGGACCCGATGAGCGATCCCGAATCCGCTCCCGCCAGGCCGACCCCGCTGACCGGCCTGCACCGCGCGCTGGGCGCCAGGATGGCGCCGTTCGCCGGCTACGACATGCCGATCCACTATGCCCGCGGGATCATCGAGGAACACCTGCACACGCGAAGCGCGGCGTCGCTGTTCGACGTCTCGCATATGGGCCAGCTCACGATCCGCGGCGCCGACCGGGCGGAGGCGCTGGAGGCTCTGGTGCCGGGCGACATCGCGGGGCTCGCCCCGGGACGGATGCGCTACACCGTGCTGACCGACGAGGCGGGCGGCATCCTCGACGACCTGATCGTCACCAATGTCGGCGACTATCTTTTCGTCGTCGTCAACGCCGCCTGCAAGGACGCCGACATCGCCCACATGCGCGAGGCGCTGCCCGGGGGGTGCGCGGTCGAAGAGCTCGACCGCGGCCTCGTGGCGTTGCAGGGCCCGCAGGCGGCCGCCGTCCTCGCCCGGCTGGCGCCGGGCGCCGAGGCGCTCCCCTTCATGACCGCCGCGCCGTTCGAGATCGACGGCGCCAGGCTCGCGGTCACCCGGTCCGGCTATACCGGCGAGGACGGGTTCGAGATATCCATCCCGGCCGGGGACACCGAACGAATCGCCCGCATGCTGCTCGACCGGCCGGAGGTCGAACCGGCCGGTCTCGGCGCGCGCGACACGCTGCGGCTGGAGGCCGGGCTCTGCCTCTACGGCCAGGACATCGACCGAACCACGACGCCGGTCGAGGCCGGGCTCGCCTGGACCGTCGGCAGGCGCAGGCGGGCAGAGGGCGGCTTTCCCGGCGCCCGCGTCATCCTCGACCAGCTCGCCTCGGGGCCGCCGCGCCGCCGCGTCGGCATCCGGCCCGACGGCCGCGCCCCGGCGCGCGCGCATACCACGATCCGCGCGGTCGGCGGCGCGGCGATCGGCGAGATCACCAGCGGCAGCTTCGGGCCGAGCATAGGCGGCCCGGTGGCGATGGGCTATGTCGACGCCCGGGCGAGCGAAGCCGGAAGGGCGGTCGAGGTGGTGGTGCGCGACCGGCCGCTGCCGGCCCGCATCGCCGCGCTGCCATTCGTTCCGCACCGATATTTCACCGGCAAGGGAGGGTAGGGCCGTGGCCGACCTCAGATACAGCGAAGATCATGAATGGGTCCGCGTCGAAGGCGATATCGCGGTGATCGGGATTTCCGAATACGCCCAGGATCAGCTCGGCGACGTGGTGTTCGTCGAGCTCCCCGAGCCCGGCCGGGCGGTCGCCCAGGGCGACGAGGCGGCGGTCGTCGAGTCGGTCAAGGCGGCGAGCGAGGTCTATGCGCCGGTGAGCGGCGAGGTGGTCGCGGTCAACGACCCGCTCGCCGACGATCCCGGGCTGGTCAACCGCGAGCCGACCGGCGGCGGCTGGTTCCTCAAGGTGAGGATGTCCGATCCCGACGAGGTCGAGGCCTTGCTGGACGAACCGGCCTATCGGAACTTCGTGTCCACCCTCTGACCCTGGCGAAAGGCGGAGCGATGCGCTACCTCCCGCTGACCGAGTCCGACCGCCGGGCGATGCTCGCCGCGATCGGCGTACCCTCCGTGGACAGCCTGTTCCGCGACGTGCCCGAGACGGCCCGCGACCCGGTCTTCGACCTGCCCGACCACGCCGGCGAGATCGAGGTCGAGCGCGACCTCGGCGCGCTTGCCGCACAGAACCTCGCCGCCGGCTCGGCGCCGTTCTTCCTCGGCGCCGGCGCCTATCGCCACCACGTGCCGGCGAGCGTCGACGCGCTGATCCAGCGCGGCGAGTTCCTCACCTCCTACACCCCCTACCAGCCGGAGATCTCGCAGGGCACGCTGCAGGCCCTGTTCGAGTTCCAGACCCAGGTCGCGCTGATCGCCGGCCTCGATGTGGCCAACGCGTCGATGTATGACGGCGCCACCGCCTGCCTGGAGGCGGTCGGCATGGCGCGCCGCGTCACCAGGCGCCGCCGCGTGGTGGTCTCCGGCGCGCTCCACCCGCAATACCGCGAGGTGACCGGGACCGGGCTCAGATTCCTCGATGCCGAGCTCGACTGCCCGGCGCCCGATTTCGACGGCACCGAGTCGCTCGCAGGGAGGATCGACCAAGACACCGCCTGCGTCGTCGTGCAGTACCCCGATTTCTTCGGCCGGGTGCGCGATCTCGCGCCGCTCGCCGGGGCCTGCCACGCGGCGGGCGCGCTGCTGATCGCCGTGGTGACCGAGGCGGTGGCGCTCGGCGCGCTCGAATCCCCCGGCGAGATGGGGGCCGACATCGTCGCCGCCGAAGGCAAGTCGCTCGGCAATCCGCTCACCTTCGGCGGACCCTATGTCGGGCTGTTCGCCTGCCGCGACCGCCACGTCCGGCAGATGCCGGGACGGCTGGCCGGCGAGGCGCTGGACGCCGACGGAAGGCGCGGCTGGGTGCTGACGCTGGCGACCCGCGAGCAGCATATCCGGCGCGAGAAGTCGACCAGCAACATCTGCACCAATTCGGGGCTCTGCGCGCTCGCCTTCGCGATCCATCTGAGCCTGCTCGGCGAGGCGGGGTTCACCCGGCTCGCGCGGCTCAACCACGCCCGGGCGGTAGCGCTCGCCGAGCGGCTCGACGCGGTCCCCGGCGCGGCGGTCGTGAACCAGAGCTTCTTCAACGAATTCACCCTCCGCCTCGACCGCCCCGCCGCCGGCGTGGTCGACGCGCTCGCCGCGCGCGGCGTGCTCGCGGGCGTGCCGGTGTCCCGCCTGCTGCCGGGCGAGGCCGACGCCGCGCCGCTCCTGCTGGTCGCCGCCACCGAGACCGTTTCGGAGGACGACATGGCGGCGCTCGAAGCCGCGCTGCGGGAGGCCCTGCGGTGAGCGCCGGGACGGGGGCGGACGGCATCCGCCATCGCGGACTGCGATTCGAGGAGCAGCTGATCTTCGAACAGCACGCCGACGGGCGCACGGGCGTCGACCTGCCGGAGCCGCCGGCGGTCGCCGACCGCCTCGGCGGGCTGGCGCGCGCGGCGCCGATCGGCCTGCCCGGGCTCTCCGAGCCCCAGGTGGTGCGCCATTTCACGCGGCTGAGCCAGAAGAACTACGCGATCGACAGCGGCCTCTACCCGCTCGGCTCCTGCACGATGAAGCACAACCCGCGGCTCAACGAAAAGCTCGCCAGGCTGCCGGGCTTCGCCGACATCCACCCCTTGCAACCCCAATCCACCGTGCAGGGCGCGCTCGCCCTGATGGACCGGCTGGCCGGCTGGCTCCGGGCGCTCACCGGGATGCCGGCGATCGCTCTCTCCCCCGCCGCCGGCGCGCATGGCGAGTGGACCGGGCTGATGACCATCCGCTCGGCGCACGAGGCGGCGGGCGATGCGAGAAAGCGCGTGCTGGTGCCCGATTCCGCGCACGGCACCAACCCGGCGAGCGCCGCGATGTGCGGCTACGAGGTCGCCGCGGTGCCGCTGAACGCGCGCGGGCGGGTCGATCTTGCGGCGCTGAAATCCGCGCTCGACGGCGATGTCGCGGCCTTCATGCTGACCAACCCCAATACCTGCGGGCTGTTCGAGGACGAGATCCTGGAGCAGGCCGGGGCGGTGCGCGAAGCGGGCGCCTATTTCTACTCCGACGGCGCCAATTTCAACGCCATCGTCGGCCGGGTGCGGCCCGGCGATCTCGGCATCGACTGCATGCATCTCAACCTGCACAAGACGTTCTCGACGCCGCATGGCGGCGGCGGTCCGGGCAGCGGCCCGATCGCGCTCTCGGAAGCGCTCGCGCCCTTCGCGCCGGTGCCCTACGTGGTCGGCGGGCCGGACGGTTTCCGGCTGGTCGAGCACGATGGCGGGGCCGCCTTCGGCCGGGTCAAGCGCTTCCACGGCCAGATGGGCATGTTCGTCCGGGCGCTCGCCTACATCTTGAGCCACGGCATCGACGGGCTGCGCCAGGCCTCCTCGGATGCGGTGCTCAACGCCAACTACGTGTCGGCCGGGCTGGCCGATTTGATGAGCCTGCCTTATGACGGCCCCTGCATGCACGAGGTGCTGTTCGACGACGCCTTCCTCAAGGACACCGGCGTGAGCACGCTCGACCTCGCCAAGGCGATGATCGACGAGGGCTACCACCCGGCGACCATCTACTTCCCGCTGGTGGTGCATGGCGCGCTCCTGCTCGAGCCCACCGAGACCGAGTCGCGCGAAAGCCTCGACCACCTGGTCGCCACGCTCAGGGGGATCGTCCGGCGCGCGCTGGCGGGCGAGGCCGATGCGTTCCACGCCGCGCCGGCGCACGCGCCCCGCCGCCGCTTCGACGAGACCGCCGCCGCGCGCCGCCCGGTCTTGCGCTGGCGCCCCCCGGGGGCGGAAGATCAGGCCGCCGAATGAGCGGGGGAGGAGAGACGGTGGAACGCAGTTTCGGGCTGGTCGGCGCGGGAATCATGGGCAAGGGGCTCACCCGCAACCTGTTGGCGCAGGGCTTCGAACTCTCGGTCTTCGACAGCGACCCGGCGGCCATGGAGCGCGCCGCCGGCATGGGGGCCAGGCCGGCGAACGGGCTCGCCGGGCTGTGCGCGGCGACGACGACGATCGGCACCTGCCTGCAAAGCATCGATGCGATCCGCGCGGTCTATCTCGGGCCGGACGGGCTGATCGCCAACGCGCGCGAGGGGAGCGTGCTGGTCGACTTCTCGACCAGCGACCCCGCGGTGACGCGCGAGCTCGCGGAACAGGCGGCGGTCCGGTCGGTGCAGGTGATCGACGCGCCGATGCTGCGCATGGAGCAGCACGCCTGGGAGGGCACCATCGTGCTCCTGGTCGGTGGCCCGGAGGAGGTCGTCGAGCGCTGCCGCCCCGCCTTCGAGGCGGTCTCCGAACGCTTCGTCCATTGCGGTCCGGTCGGCGCGGGCCATACCTTCAAGCTGCTCAACAACGTCAACGGGCTCTGCATGCACGCGATGTATGCCGAGACCTTCGCGCTGGCGACCAAGCTCGGGGTCGATCTCGACCGGCTGCTGGAGGTGCTCTCCAGCGGCATGTCGAACAGCACCATCCTGGGCGCGCTGTCGAAGCGCATCCTCACCGGCGAGGACGGGCCGGTCTTCGCCACCGAGGTCGCGCTCAAGGACGTCTCGCTGTTCGCCAAGCTCGCCGCCGACACCAAATCGCCGTCGCTGCTGGCGAGCGCGACGCGCGAGGTCTACCAGCTCACCACGCTGCTGGGCTATGGCGACAAGGACGTGGTCTCGGTCGGCGCCGCGCTGCGCTCCATCTCGCTCGGCGAGCGGGCGGGCTAGGCGGGCGCGAGATCGCCCCACGCGTTCCGGCGTCCCGGAGGGCCGCCCGGGCGGTCTGTCGAGGGCTCCCCGGGGGGCGCGAAAATAGTACCGTTTCGGGACAATGTTTCACGTGAAACAATGGTCAGCATCGTTGACCTATTTCCTCGACGCAAAATCCGCCTGGCGCGCCGGGCGGGTGGTGCCGGATGTCCGATTCGAACGGACGACCTGCTGATTACAAATCAGCCGCTCTGCCAGCTGAGCTAATCCGGCTTCCCCGCGACAGATAGCGCCCCTCGGGGCCGCATTCAAGCGCCGTGGGTGCTCTGCTAGGGTGCGGCCCGAGAGTGCGCGAGGCAGGGAGAACAGCCATGGCCATAGTCGTCCGCAAGGTTGCGATGGAGCATGTCCAGGACACCGCCGGCATCGAGGCGGCGATGGCGGAGGAGGGGTTCGGCGTCGACGACATCGTGGCGCTGGTCGCCAAGACCGAGGGCAATGGCGGGGTCAACGATTTCGGCCGCATCCTGGTCGACCGGGTGCTGCGCGACTTCCTGGTGCGCGAGGGCAGCGGAGGACGCGAGGCGGCGATGCGGGTGCCGATCGCGCTGTCGGGCGGCTGTCCCGGGATCATCGCGCCGCATATCAACGTGTTCGCCCGCGTCGACGACCCCGACCCCGACCCGGAGGCCGAACGCCTCGCCATCGGCATCGCCATGTCGGAAGCCATCGCGCCCGAAGACATCGGCCGGCCCGCGGGAGTCGAGAAGGTCGCCGGGGGCGTCCGGCGCGCGATGAAGGACGCCGGCATCGAGGATGCGTCCGACATCCACTACGTGCAGTCCAAGTCCCCTTTGCTCACCACCGAGAGCATCGCCGAAGCCAAGTCGCGGGGCCATACGGTGGCCACCGAGGAGACCATGGAATCGATGTCGATCGCCAACGCCACGGCGGCGCTCGGCATCGGCTACGCGCTCGGCGAGATCCCGATGCCGCGCGAGGACCAGATCGGCCGCGACTTCGACCTCTACTCCTCGGTCGCGTCGTGCTCCAGCGGCAACGAGCAGATGGAGGCGCAGATCGTTGTGGTCGGCAACCGCAAAGGCGTCGGCGGGCGGTTCCGCATCGGCCATTCGGTGATGAAGGACGCGATCGACACCGACGGCATCTACGAGGCGATCCGCAACGCCGGGCTGACTCTGCCGGACCGGCCGCACCCGTCGGATCTGGGCGACGCGGTGGTCAACTGCTTCGTCAAATGCGAGACCGATCCGACCGGGCGGCTACGCGGCAGGCGGCAGGTCTCGCTCAACGATTCCGACGTTCACCACACCCTGACGACAAAGGCAACGGTGGGCGGGGTGGTCGCCGCCGCGCTCGGCGACCCGGCCGTCTTCGTCTCGGTCGCGGCGCTGCAGCAGGGGCCGGCCGGCGGCGGCATGGTGGCCGCCATCGTCGACATGGACAGGGTGCCCGGCTAGGCCGCCGCGATGGCTGTCCGGAGCCTGCTGCGGCGCGGCCTGTTCCGCGATTCGGTCACCCTGATGCAGCTCGCCGCCGCGCTCGAGAGCGAGGCGGGCATCGCGCGCGCCTCGGCGGTGATGGCGAGCCCCGCCAACCTCGCCATGCTGAGGGAGAACGGCGTCGCCCTGGCGGGTATCGAGGCCCGCGCGAACGACCTCCTGGTGATCGTCGAGGGCGATGACGGGCAGGCGCTCGGCGGGGCGCTCGACCGGGCGGCGGCGATGCTGGACGGCGGGACCCGGCCGGATGCCGCGCCCGGCGGGGAGGGCGCCCCGGCGCGCCCGCGCAGCCTCGCCGAAGCCGTCGACGCGGCGCCGGATGCGACGCTCGCGCTGATCTCCTGCCCCGGCGAGTACGCGGCGGCGGAGGCGATGAAGGCGCTGCGCCTCGGGCTCGACGCGATGGTGTTTTCCGACCACGTGTCGCTCGAGGACGAGGTCGCGCTCAAGCGCGAGGCCGAGCGCCGGGGCCGGCTGCTGATGGGTCCCGATTGCGGCACCGCCATCGTCGGCGGGGTGCCGCTCGGCTTCGCCAACCGGGTGCGGCGAGGCGCCATCGGCATCGTCGGCGCATCGGGCACCGGGCTGCAGCAAATCGCCTGCCTGGTCGACCGCCAGGGGGCGGGGATCTCGCACGCCATCGGCGCCGGCGGGCGGGATCTGTCGCGCGAGGTCGGCGGGACGACGACGCTGCGCGGGCTCGCCATGCTGGCCGCGGACCCGGGGACCGAACGCATCGTGCTGGTCTCCAAGCCGCCGGACAAGGCGGTCATGCGGCGCCTGCTCGACGCCGCGGGCGCGGCGGGAAAGCCGGTTGTCGCCTGCTTCGTCGGCGCGCCGCCGCCGCCCGAACGCCCGACCAATCTGCGGTTCGCGGCGACGCTGGAGGACGCGGCGGCGCTGGCGACCGGCACGACCGGCCCCGGCGCCGACCCGCCGGCGCCGCGCGCGGCCGGGCGCGACCGCGTCGTCGGGCTGTTCTCCGGCGGCACGCTCTGCTACGAGGCCCAGGCGGTCGCCGCACCCCTGCTCGGGCGGATCCTGTCCAACGCGCCGCTCGATCCGCGCGATGCCTGGGACGGCAAGGCGGGCCGGCACCTGATGCTCGATCTCGGCGACGACGCCTACACAAGCGGCCGACCCCACCCGATGATCGATTACCGTCCCAGGGTGGAGAGAATCGGGGATGCCGCGGCCGCGCCCGACACGGCGGCGATCCTGGTCGACGTGGTTCTCGGCTTCGGCGCGCATGGCGACCCGGCGGCGGCGCTCGCCCCGGCGATCCGCGCCCTCGACGGCCCGGTCGCGGTGGGCTCGGTATGCGGCACCGAGGCCGATCCCCAATGCCTTTCGCGTCAGGAGGCGGCGCTCGCCGACGCCGGCATGGTGCTCGCCGGAAGCAACGCGCAGGCCGCGCGAATCGCCGCCCGGATCGCCGCCCGGATCGCCGACGGAGGCGAGACGTGAGCGACGCCGGCCCGACCGGTCCCGCGGTGCTCAATCTCGGCGTTGCCGCGTTCGGCGAAGCGATCCGGGAGTCCGGCGGCAGCGCCGTAGACATCGACTGGCGCCCGCCGGCGGACGGGTCGCGGGAGGCCGGACTCGCGCTCGCCGGGACGGTCAACGACCCCCGCGTCGAGACCGCCAACCGCGTCGCGTTCGACCGCTTCCTCGCCGCCGAGCCCCGCGCGACGGGGATCGCGCGGGCGTCGGAGGCGTTGCCCGGGATGGGCGAACGGACGATCCTGCATGCCGGCCCGCCGGTGGCCTGGGAGGCGATGTGCGGGCCGATGCGGGGCGCGGCGCTGGGCGCGATCCTGTTCGAGGGCTGGGCCGCGGATCTCGACGCCGCGCGCGCGCTCGCCGATGCGGGCGGGGTGGCGTTCGATTCCTGCCACCACCACGCCGCCGTCGGGCCGATGTCGGGCGTCACCTCGCCGTCGATGCCGCTCTGGGTGGTCGAGAACCCGCCAGCCGGCAATGTTGCCTTCTGTAGCCTCAACGAGGGGCTGGGCAAGGTGCTTCGCTTCGGCGCCAACGGCCCGGAGGTGATCGAGCGGCTGCGCTGGATGCAGGGGGAGCTCGCCGACGTGCTGGCGCGCGCGCTCGACGCGCACGGGCCGGTCGAGCTCAAGCCCCTGATCGCCCAGGCGCTGCATATGGGCGACGAGGCGCATAACCGCAACGCGGCCGCGACCTCGCTGCTGGTCAAGCGGCTGATCGCGCCGGCGCTCGCCTCCGGCGCCGATCCCCGGGCGATCGCCCGGGTCTTCGCCTTCATCGCCGGCAACGACCATTTCTTCCTCAACCTCTCGATGGCCGCCTGCAAGGCGATGCTCGATGCCGCGCGCGGCGTGCCGTATGCCTCGATGGTGACCGCGATGGCGCGCAACGGGGTGGAGTTCGGCATCCAGACGAGCGCGACCGGGGATTCGTGGTTCTCCGCCCCCGCGCCGGTGGTCGACGGGCTCTACTTCTCCGGCTTCGGCCGGGAGCACGCCGCGCGCGACATCGGCGACAGCGCGATCACCGAGACCGCCGGGCTCGGCGGGTTCGCGATGGCCGCGGCGCCGGCGATCGTCCGCTTCGTCGGCGGCAGCCCGGGCGAGGCGATCGCCGCCAGCCGCAGGATGCGCGGCATCGCGCTCGGCGCGAACCCCGCCTTCACCCTCCCCATCCTCGACTTCGCCGCGGCGCCGGCCGGGATCGACGCGCGCCGGGTCGTCGACAGCGGGGTGCGGCCGATCGTCAATACCGGGATCGCCCACCGCGAGGCCGGGATCGGCCAGATCGGCGCCGGCATCACCGCCGCGCCGATGGATTGCTTCGTGCGGGCGGTGCGGGCGCTGCACGGAGCGCTTGCCGAGGCCGACGACCGCCCCGGCTGACCCGGCTACGCCGCCTGCGCGTGGGCGTAGAGCGCGATGGCGGCGGCGGCCGAGACGTTGAGGCTCGCCGCGCCCGCCGCCATCGGGATGCGCAGCAGGAGATCGCAGCTTTCCGCCGTCAGCCGGCGCAGCCCGCGCCCCTCGGCGCCGAGCACCAGGGCGCAGCGGTCGGGCAGCTCGCCCGGCGCGAGTTCGGTCCCGGCGCCGGCGTCGAAGCCGACGCACCAGAACCCGCCCGCCTTCATCCGGCCGAGCGCGCGGGCGAGGTTGGCGACCCGGATCACCGGCACCGATTCGAGCGCGCCCGAAGCGGCCCTCGCGAGCGCCCCGGTCTCCGGCGGGGCGTGGCGGTCCGGGATCACCATGGCGAGCGCGCCCAGCGCGGCCGCGCTCCTGAGCACCGCGCCCACGTTCTGCGGGTCCTGCACCCGGTCGAGCACGACGGCGGCTGCGCGCTCGCGCGACCGCGCTGCATCGAGAACCGATTCGAGCCCGCCATCGGCGAGCGGTTCGGCGAGCAGGGCAAGCCCCTGGTGGACCGCGCCGTCGGGGAGGAACTGGCGCAGCGCGTCGCGGTCGACGATCTCCGGCCCGTGGGCGGCGAAGGCCCGGGCCGCATCGCGTTCGGCGAGCAGGCGGAGCCGCCGCCGCGCCGGGTTGGCGAGCGCGGCGGCGACCGCGTGCCGGCCGTAGAGCCAGACCGTGTTGCGCGGCGCCCGACCGGCGCGCGTGGCCTTGTTTCGAGTCATGGGAGAGACTATAATGCGCTGCAACATTGTTCTAACAACTGATCCTGCATGGCGCGCCTCCCATGGTCCGGGACGGGCGCTTTCGCACTTTTCCTGTCGTTGACAGGAGGATGCAAATCGCCTAATTCGGCGGGCGCGGAGGGGTGCCCGAGCGGCTAAAGGGGACGGGCTGTAAACCCGTTGGCGTTTGCCTACGTTGGTTCGAATCCAACCCCCTCCACCAGCCCTCCGCGGCGGCATCGCGAGGGCGCGGGAGCGATTGGCGGAGCGAACGGCCAGTGCAGCGGGAGACCCAGGGACGTCGCGCGGGTGTAGCTCAATGGTAGAGCCCCAGCCTTCCAAGCTGGTTGTGTGGGTTCGATTCCCATCACCCGCTCCAGATACCGACCGCGCGGGCCCCGATTCCGGCCCGGCGAGCCAACCCACACCGGGGAACGATTGAGATGGCGAAGGCGAAGTTCGAGCGTACGAAGCCGCACTGCAATGTTGGGACGATCGGTCATGTGGATCATGGCAAGACGACGCTGACGGCGGCGATCACCAAGGTCCTGGCGGAGGTTGGCGGGGCGGAGTTCACGTCCTACGACCAGATCGACAAGGCGCCGGAGGAGAAGGCGCGGGGGATCACGATCGCGACGGCGCATGTGGAGTACGAGACGGGAGCGCGGCACTACGCGCATGTGGATTGCCCGGGGCATGCGGATTACGTGAAGAACATGATCACCGGGGCGGCGCAGATGGACGGAGCGATTCTGGTGGTTTCGGCGGCGGACGGTCCGATGCCGCAGACCCGGGAGCACATCTTGCTGGCGCGCCAGGTCGGGGTTCCTGCGATCGTGGTCTACATGAACAAGGTGGACCAGGTGGATGACGAGGAGATTCTGGACCTTGTGGAGCTGGAGGTACGCGAGCTGTTGTCGAGCTACGACTTTCCGGGCGACGACATACCGGTGATCCGGGGCTCGGCGCTGGAGGCACTGGAGGGCAGCGAGGGTGCGACGGGGACGGGTTCGGTCCTCGAGCTGATGGGTGCGGTGGACGACTACGTGCCGCAGCCGGACCGTCCGAAGGACATGGCGTTTCTGATGCCGATCGAGGACGTGTTCTCGATCTCGGGGCGCGGCACGGTGGTGACGGGGCGGATCGAGCGGGGGACGATCAAGGTCGGCGAGGAGGTCGAGATCGTCGGGTTGAAGGAGACGTCGAAGACGGTGGTGACCGGTGTGGAGATGTTCCGCAAGCTGCTGGATTCGGGCGAGGCGGGGGACAATGTGGGCTGTCTGCTGCGCGGGGTGGGGCGCACCGAGGTGGAGCGTGGCCAGGTACTGGCGCGTCCGGGCTCGATCACGCCGCACACCCGGTTCAAGGCGGAGGCGTATATCCTGACCAAGGAGGAGGGCGGACGACACACGCCGTTCTTCACGAACTACCGGCCGCAGTTCTACTTCCGCACGACGGACGTGACGGGCCAGGTCGCGCTGCCCGAGGGCACGGAGATGGTGATGCCGGGCGACAACGTGTCGATGGATGTGGAGCTGATCGTCCCGATCGCGATGGACGAGGGGCTGCGCTTCGCCATCCGCGAGGGCGGGCGAACCGTCGGCGCCGGCGTCGTCGCCCAGATCATCGAGTAGCGGACGGCCGGGGCGGAGAGCAGAGATGGACAACCAGAACATACGCATCCGCCTCAAGGCGTTCGATCACCGGGTGCTCGACCAGTCGACCGGCGAAATCGTCAACACGGCGAAACGCACCGGCGCCGAGGTGCGCGGGCCGATCCCGCTGCCGACGCGGATCGAGAAGTTCACCGTGCTGCGCTCGCCCCATATCGACAAGAAGTCGCGCGAACAGTTCGAGATCCGCACCCACAAGCGGCTGCTCGACATCATCGATCCGACGCCGCAGACGGTGGACGCGCTGATGAAGCTCGACCTCGCCGCCGGCGTCGATGTCGAGATCAAGCTCTGAGGGCGGGACGATGCGCACCGGTCTGATCGCCCGCAAGCTCGGCATGACGCGCGCCTTCCGCGACGACGGCATGCATGTGCCGGTGACGGTGCTGAAGGTCGACCACTGCCAGGTGGTGGCGGTCAAGACCGCCGAACGGGACGGCTACACCGCGCTGCAGCTCGGCGTCGGCGCGGCGAAGGTGAAGAACGTATCCAAGCCGATGCGCGGACATTTCGCCGGCGCCCGGGTCGAGCCCAAGCGCAAGCTCGCCGAGTTCCGCGTCTCCGACGATGCGGTGATCGACGTGGGCGCCGAGCTGACGGCCGGCCATTTCGTCGCCGGCCAGCATGTCGACGTCGTCGGCACCAGCATCGGCAAGGGCTTCGCCGGCGCCATGAAGCGGCACAATTTCGGCGGGCTCGAGGCGAGTCACGGGGTGTCCATCAGCCACCGCAGCCACGGCTCGACCGGCAACAGCCAGGACCCCGGCAAGGTGTTCAAGGGCAAGAAGATGGCCGGCCATCTGGGCGATGCCCGGACCACGGTGCAGAACCTGACGGTGCATTCCACCGACGCCGAGCGCGGCCTGATCCTGCTCGCCGGCGCGGTGCCGGGGTCGAAGGGCGGATACGTGCTGGTCTCGGACGCCAAGAAGCGCCCGGCGCCCGACGGCCTGCCCTTCCCGGGCGCGGTCAGGGCGGCGGAAGAGGTGGAAGTTGCGCAGCCCGAGCCCGAGCCGGCACAGGAGGGAGGCGGCGATGAAGGTTGATGTCGTGACCCTCGACAACGAGAAGGCGGGCTCGATCGAGCTCGCCGATCCGGTCTTCGCCGCCCCGGTGCGCGGCGACATCCTCGCGCGCATGGTCAACTGGCAGCGCGCGAAGCGCCGCGCCGGCACCCACAGCACCAAGGGCATCAGCGAGATCCGCGGCACCACCGCCAAGCCCTACAAGCAGAAGGGCACCGGCCGCGCCCGCCACGGCAGCCGGCGCTCGCCCCAGTGGCGCGGCGGCTCGGTGATCTTCGGGCCCAGGCCGCGCAGCCACGCGCACAAGCTGCCCAAGAAGGTGCGCCGGATGGCGCTGCGCGCGGCGCTGTCGAGCAAGTGCGCCGAAGGACAGCTCATCGTGCTCGACGCCGCCAAGGCCGAGGACCACAAGACCGCCGCTCTCGCCGAGCGGCTCGACGCGCTCGGCTGGCGCTCGGTGCTGATCATCGGCGGCGCCGAGCTCGACGCCAATTTCGCCCGCGCCGCCGCCAACCTGCCCAATATCGACGTGCTGCCCCAGCAGGGCGCCAATGTCTACGACATCCTGCGCCGCGAGACCCTGGTGCTGACCCGCGATGCGGTGGCCCATCTCGAGGAGCGGCTGTCATGAAACGCACCGGCCCCGTCCGGGTCTCCGACGGCCGCGCCTGCGAGCTGCTGCGCTCGCCGGTGATCACCGAGAAATCGACCATGGGGAGCGAGCACAACCAGATCACCTTCCGGGTGCCGCTCGACGCCACCAAGCCGGAGATCAAGGCGGCGGTGGAGAAGCTGTTCGACGTCGAGGTCACCGCGGTCAACACGATCCGCCAGAAGGGCAAGGTCAAGCGCTTCCGCGGGCGCATCGGCAAGCGCCCCGACTACAAGAAGGCCATGGTGTCGCTCGCCGAGGGCCAGTCGATCGACGTGACGACGGGGGTCTAGGCGATGGCGCTCAAGAAATTCAACCCGGTCACCTCCTCGCAGCGAGGGCTGATCCTGGTCGACCGTTCGGAGCTGTGGAAGGGCCGCCCGGTCAAGCAGCTCACCGAGGGTCTGTCGGCCAAGGGCGGGCGCAACAATGCCGGGCGGATCACCGCGCGCCGGCGCGGCGGCGGGCACAAGCGGCTGTACCGCAAGATCGACTTCAAGCGGCGCAAGTTCGACGTGCCGGCGACGGTCGAGCGCATCGAGTACGACCCCAACCGGTCCGCCTTCATCGCGCTGCTGAAATACCAGGACGGCGAGCAGAGCTACATCATCGCGCCGCAGCGCCTCGCCGTCGGCGACGTGGTGGTCGCCGGCCGGTCGGTCGACGTCAAGCCGGGCAACGCGATGCCGATGGAGAACATCCCGGTCGGCACCATCATCCACAATATCGAGATGCGGCCCGGCAAGGGCGCGCAGATCGCCCGCGCCGCCGGCACCTACGCGCAGCTCGTCGGCAAGGATTCGGGCTATGCGCAGCTCCGCCTGACCTCGGGCGAGGCACGCATGGTGCCGGCGCGCTGCATGGCGACGATCGGCGCGGTGTCCAACTCGGACAACCAGAACATCAAGAAGGCGAAGGCGGGGCGGAACCGCTGGCTCGGCAAGCGGCCCTCGGTCCGCGGCGTCGCGATGAACCCGGTCGACCACCCGCATGGCGGGGGCGAGGGGCGCAGTTCCGGCGGGCGCCACCCGGTGACGCCCTGGGGCGTGCCGACCAAGGGCAAGCGGACGCGCGGCAAGAAGAAGAGCGACGCGCTCATCATGCGCCGCCGTCACAAGAGATAGAGGGGACCAGCGGTGTCTCGTTCGGTTTGGAAAGGCCCGTTCGTCGACGGCTACCTTCTCAGGAAGGCGGAGAAGGTGCGCGATTCCGGGCGCAAGGAGATCATCCGCACGTGGTCGCGGCGCTCGACCATCCTGCCGCAATTCGTCGGCCTCACCTTCGGCGTCCATAACGGGCACAAGTTCCTGCCCGTGCTGGTGACCGAGAACATGGTGGGCCACAAATTCGGCGAGTTCGCGATGACGCGCACCTATCACGGCCACGCGGCCGACAAGCGCGCCAGGCGGGGCTGAGATGGGCAAGCCCGCGACAGCCAGGCGGCTCGGCGAGAACGAGGCGATGGCCTATCTCAAGGCCGTCCATGTCAGCCCGCGCAAGCTGAACCTGCTGGCCCAGATGATCCGCGGCATGGACGCCTCGCGGGCGCTGACCGCGCTCACCTTTTCGCGCCGCCGGGTGGCGCAGGATGTCCGCAAGGTGCTGCAATCGGCGATCGCCAATGCCGAGAACAACCACCAGCTCGATGTCGACCGGCTGGTCGTCGCCGAGGCCTTTGTCGGACGCAGCTTTGCGATGAAGCGGTTCCGGGCGCGCGCCCGCGGCCGGGTCGGACGGCTGGAGAAGCCGTTCGCGAACCTGACCGTGGTGGTGCGCGAGCGCGAGGAAGACGAGGAAGACGTCTGATGGGTCAGAAGGTCAATCCGGTAGGGCTCAGGGTCGGGATCAACCGCACCTGGGATTCGCGCTGGTACGCCGACACGCAGTACGGCGACCTGCTGCACGAGGACCTGCGGCTCAGGGACTACCTGTTCAAGCGCCTGTCGCAGGCCGGAGTCAGCCGGGTGGTCATCGAACGGCCGGCCAAGAAGGCCAGGGTGACGATCCATTCGGCGCGCCCCGGGGTGGTGATCGGCAAGAAGGGCGCCGACATCGAGAAGCTCCGCCAGGACGTCTCGCGGATGACCAACTCGGACGTCCACATCAACATCGTCGAGTTCCGCAAGCCCGAGATCGACGCCAAGCTGGTGGCCGAGAACATCGCCCAGCAGCTGGAACGCCGGGTCGCGTTCCGCCGCGCGATGAAGCGCGCCGTCCAGTCGGCGATGCGCCTCGGCGCCGAGGGCATCCGGATCAATTGCGGCGGGCGGCTCGGCGGCGCCGAAATCGCGCGCATGGAGTGGTACCGCGAGGGGCGGGTGCCGCTGCACACGCTGCGCGCCAATGTCGATTACGGGATCGCCACGGCGCGGACCACCTACGGCACCTGCGGGGTGAAGGTCTGGGTGTTCAAGGGCGAGATCATGGCGCACGACCCGATGGCGCTCGACAGGACCACCCAGGAAATGCAGACCGCCCGTTAGGCGGAGGGATGCGGAGCGATGCTGAGCCCGAAGAGAACCAAGTTCAGGAAGGCCCACAAGGGCCGGATCCACGGCAACGCCAAGGCCGGCACGACGCTCAATTTCGGCGCCTTCGGGTTGAAGGCGATCGGACCGGGCCGGGTCACGGCGCGCCAGATCGAGGCTTCCAGGCGCGCCATCACGCGCCACATGAAGCGCTCGGGCCGGGTGTGGATCCGCATCTTCCCCGACGTTCCGGTATCCCAGAAGCCGGCCGAGGTGCGCCAGGGCAAGGGCAAGGGCGCGCCGGAATACTGGGCCTGCCGGGTCAAGCCCGGCCGCATCATGTTCGAGATCGACGGCGTGCCGGGCGACGTGGCGCGGAGCGCGCTCTCGCTCGCCGCGGCGAAGCTGCCGATCCCGGTGCGCTTCGTGCAACGCCTGGCGGGGGGCCATTGACCATGCAGGCCGCGGAAGTCAGGCAGAAGACGCCCGACGAGCTCGCCGATATGCTGCGCGGGCTGCGCCGGGAAGCGCTCAATCTCCGCTTCCAGCGCGCCAGCGGGCAGCTCGAGGCGACATCGCGGGTACGCGAGGTCAGGCGCGACATCGCGCGCATCCAGACCATCGTCAACCAGCGCCGCCGCGCGGCCGAAAAGGAGGGCTGAGCGGTGCCGAGACGGGTCCTGCAGGGCGTCGTGATAAGCGACAAGATGGACAAGACCGTGGTGGTCCGGGTTGAACGCCGCGTCCGCCACCCGATCTACAAGAAGATCATCCGCCGGTCCGGCAAGTTCTCCGCCCATGACGCGGGGAACAGCTGCAAGGAAGGCGATGTCGTGCGTATCCGCGAGTGCCGGCCGCTGTCGAAGTCCAAGCGGTGGGAAGTGATCGACGAAACCGGCGGGTCCGCGGCGACGTGAGGGCACAATGATTCAGGCCGAAAGCAATCTCGACGTAGCGGACAACTCGGGCGCCCGGCGGGTGCAGTGCATCCGCATCCTGGGCGGGTCGAGGCGCCGCTGGGCGTCGGTCGGCGACGTGATCGTGGTCTCGGTCAAGGAGGCGATCCCGCGCGGACGGGTGAAGAAGGGCGACATCCACCGGGCGGTGGTGGTCCGCACCGCCAAGGAGATCCGCCGGCCCGACGGTACCGCCATCCGGTTCGACCGCAACGCGGCGGTGCTGATCAGCCCGGCCGGCGAGCCGATCGGGACCCGCATTTTCGGCCCGGTCACCCGCGAGCTGCGCGCCAAGCAGTACATGAAGATCATTTCGCTCGCGCCGGAGGTGCTGTGACATGGGACGCAGGGCGAAGAGCGGCGGCGGGATCAAGCGGATCCGCAAGGGCGACAACGTCATCGTGCTGACCGGGCGCGACAAGGGAAAGCGGGGCGGCGTGCTCAAGTCGATGCCCAGGGAAGGGCGGCTGATCGTCCAGGGCGTCAACATGGTCAAGCGCCACACCCGCCCCTCGCAGACCCAGACCGGCGGCATCGTCGAGAAGGAGGCGCCGATCCACGTCTCCAATGTGGCGCTGCTCGACCCGGCCTCCGACAGGCCCACGCGCATCGGCTTCCGGCTGCTCGAGGACGGCCGCAAGGTACGCTACGCCAAGGCCTCCGGCGAGTTGATCGACTAGGGACGGAAACCATGCCTGCCCGCCTACAGGAACACTATCGAGAGGTCGTCCGGCCGGCGCTGCTGGAGGAGTTCGGCTACGCCAACCCGATGCAGGTGCCGAAGCTGGACAAGGTCGTGCTCAACATGGGGGTCGGCGAGGCGGTCGGCGATTCGAAGAAGATCGACGCGGCGGCCCGCGAGATGGCCCTCATCGCCGGCCAGAAGCCGATCGTCATCCGCGCCCGCAGATCCGTCGCCCAGTTCAAGCTGCGCGAGGGCATGCCGGTGGGCGTCAAGGTCACGCTGAGGCGGGCGATGATGTACGAGTTTCTCGACCGGCTGATCACCATCGCGCTGCCCAGGGTGCGCGACTTCCGGGGCCTGTCGCCCGCGAGCTTCGACGGCAGCGGAAATTATGCGATGGGGCTGCAGGAACAGATCGTCTTCCCCGAGATCGACTACGACTCGGTGGACCAGATGCGCGGCATGGATGTCGTCGTCGTCACCACGGCCCAGACCGACGACGAGGCGAGGTCGCTGCTCAGGGGATTCCAGTTTCCCTTCGTGAACTGATGTAAGGACCGGGAACGATCGAATGGCGAAGAAGAGCGCCGTAGAAAGAAACAGGAAGCGCCGGCGGTTGACCGCCCGCGACAGCACGAAGCGCGCGGCGCTGAAGGAGATCGCGAACGATCGCGACCTGCCGATGGAGGTGCGGTTCAACGCCCGCCTCAGGCTCGCCAAGATGCCGCGCAACGGTGCGCCGGTGCGGGTCCGCAACCGTTGCGAGCTGAGCGGAAGGCCGCGCGGCTATTACCGCAAGTTCCGCATCTCGCGGATCGCGCTGCGCGAACTCGCCGCCTTCGGGTTGATACCCGGCATGGTGAAGTCGAGTTGGTAAGGGAGCCGCGGCGATGACGATGAGCGACCCGATCGGCGACATGCTGACGCGCATCCGCAACGGCCAGCGGGCACACAAGGCGGCCGTCGACGCACCCTCTTCCCGGCTGCGGGCCAACGTGCTCGACGTGCTCCAGCGCGAGGGCTATATCCGGGGCTACAGCGAGAGCGAGCTGAGAAAGGGCATTGCGGAACTCCGCATCGAGCTCAAATACCATGACGGAGAACCGGTGATCCGCGAGATCCGGCGGGTCTCCAAGCCCGGGCGGCGGGTCTATTCCAAGATCAGGGATCTCTCGCCGGTCTATAACGGGCTCGGCATCTCGATCCTGTCCACCCCGCGGGGGGTGATGTCTGACAACGAGGCCCGCGCCGCCAATGTCGGCGGCGAAGTCCTCTGCATGGTGTTCTAGGAGGCGTCATGTCGCGCGTGGGACAAATGCCGGTCACGCTTCCAGAGGGGGTCGAGGTGGCGATCGCGGGGCGCGAGGTCAGCGCCAGGGGCAAGCTCGGCGCGCTGTCGATGACGCTGTCGGACCAGGTCGAGCTGACCCAGGAGGACGGCAAGCTGACAGTCGCGCCGCGCGGCGCGACCAAGCGCGCCCGCTCCATGTGGGGAACCACGCGGAGCCTGTTGCAGAACATCGTCACCGGGGTCAGCGAGGGCTTCAAAGTCGAGCTCGTGATCAACGGCGTCGGCTACCGCGCCGCCGTGGAAGGCGAGGAGCTGGTCCTCCAGCTCGGCTACAGCCACGAGATCCGGCACGCCATTCCCGACGGGATCGCGATCGCCTGCGAGCGGCCGACCCATATCGCGGTCTCCGGCATCGACCGACAGCAGGTCGGCCAGATGGCGGCCGAGATCCGCGCCTATCGCAAGCCGGAGCCGTACAAGGGCAAGGGCATCCGCTATGCCGACGAGATCATCGTCCGCAAGGAAGGCAAGAAGAAGTAGATGATGGCAAACGCTGCCCAGCTCGCCGTCAGGCGCCGCGCCCGGGTGCGCCGCCGGCTCAGGCGCCGCAACACCGACCGGCCGAGGCTGTCGGTGTTCCGGTCGAACAAGAACATCTCCGCCCAGGTGATCGACGATCGCGCCGGGCGCACGCTGGCGGCCGCCTCCAGCCTGGAAAAGGAGCTGCGCGCGAGCCTCGATTCGGGCGCCGACATGGAGGCGGCGGCGCAAGTCGGCAAGCTGGTTGCCGAGCGCGCGCTCGCCGGCGGGGTCACGGAAGTTGTCTTCGACCGCGGCTCCTACCTGTATCATGGCCGGGTCAAGGCCCTGGCCGAAGCGGCCCGCGAGAGCGGTCTCGCGTTCTGAGGATTTGACGATGGCACGAGGTCCACGATCCGAGCGCGGCGGCCGCCGGTCCGACGATTCCGAGCAGAACGAGCTCGTCGACAAGCTGGTCAGCATCAACCGCGTCGCCAAGGTGGTGAAGGGCGGGCGGCGCTTCGGCTTCGCCGCGCTGGTGGTGGTCGGCGACGCCAAGGGGCGCGTCGGTTACGGCAGCGGCAAGGCGCGCGAGGTGCCGGAAGCGATCCGCAAGGCGACCGAGCAGGCCAAGCGCAAGCTGATCCGCGTGCCGCTGCGCGAAGGGCGCACGCTGCACCACGACATCGTCGGCCATTTCGGCGCCGGCAGGGTGGTGCTGCGCGCCGCGCCGCCCGGCACCGGGATCATCGCCGGCGGGCCGATGCGCGCGGTGTTCGAGACGCTCGGCGTGCACGACGTGGTCGCCAAGTCGATCGGCACCGCCAACCCCTACAACATGGTCAAGGCGACCTTCGACGGGCTGTCGCGGCTCAATTCGCCGCGCGCGGTGGCGGCCAGGCGCGGCAAGAAGATCGGCGACATCATCGGCCGCCGCGCGGGCGAGGATTCCCGCGGCCAGGCGGCGGGGGCCGAGGCCAATGGCTGAGAAGCCCGGGACCGTCACCGTGACCCAGATCAAGAGCCCGATCGGCCGTCCCAAGGACCAGCGCGCGACGCTGATCGGGCTCGGGCTCAACAAGCTGCATCGCAGCCGCGAGCTCGAGGATACGCCCGCGGTGCGCGGGATGATCCGCAAGGTCTCGCACCTGGTTTCCGTGCAGGAAGCGGACTAGGGCAAGGCCGGGAGCTATTCGATGAGGCTGAACGAACTCCGCGACAACCCCGGCGCCAGAAAGCCGCGCAAACGCATCGGCCGCGGCATCGGCTCGGGCAAGGGCAAGACCTCCGGCAGGGGCCAGAAGGGCCAGAAGTCGCGTAGCGGCGTCTCTCTCCTGGGCTTCGAGGGCGGCCAGATGCCGCTGTACCGGCGTCTGCCCAAGCGCGGCTTCCACAACCTGTTCCGCAAGCGTTACCGGGTGGTCAATCTGGGCCGCCTGCAGGCGGCGATCGATGCCGGCCGGATCGACCCCGGGCAGCCGGTCGACGAGGCGGCGCTGCTCGCCGCGGGTCTGGTAAAGACGCGCCGCGACGGTATCCGCGTCCTGGCCAAGGGCGAGATCACGGCAAGCGTGACCCTCCAGGTTTCGGGAGCGTCGAAGGCGGCGGTCGCGGCGGTGGAGAAGGCCGGGGGCAGCGTCTCGGTCGGCGCCGCGGCGCCCGCCGGGGCCGGCGCAGGGTCGGGAGACTAGCCCATGGCTTCGGCGGCCGAGCAGCTCGCCTCTCACATCAACTTCGCCAATTTCGCCAAGGCGACCGAGCTCAAGAAGCGGATCTGGTTCACCCTGGGCGCGCTGATCGTCTACCGCCTGGGCACCTATATCCCGCTACCCGGCATCGACCCGGCGATCCTCGAAGACATCTTCCGTCAGCAGGCCGGCGGCATTCTCGGCATGTTCGACATGTTCGCCGGCGGCGCGTTCGGGCGCATGACGATCTTCGCGCTCAACATCATGCCGTATATTTCGGCGATGATCATCATGCAGCTGCTCACCGCGGTCTCGCCCTATTTCGAGCAGCTCAAGAAGGAAGGCGAGCCCGGGCGCAAGAAGATCAACCAGTACACCCGCTACGGCACGGTCGTGCTGGCGGCCCTCCAGGCCTACGGGATCGCCGTCGGGCTGGAGGGGATGACCGGGAGCCAGGGCTCGGCGGTGATGGATCCCGGGGTGTTCTTCCGCGCGACCACGGTGATCACCCTGGTCGGCGGGACGATCTTCCTGATGTGGCTCGGCGAGCAGGTCACCGCGCGCGGGGTGGGGAACGGAATCTCGCTGATCATCTTCGCCGGTATCGTCGCCAACCTGCCGGCGGCGCTGGCCGGCACGCTGGAGCTCGGCCGCACCGGCGCGCTGTCCGCCATCTTCATCGTCGCCCTGCTGATGCTGGCGGTCGCGGTGATCACCTTCATCGTGTTCATCGAGCGCGCCCAGCGCCGGGTCGTCGTGCAGTACCCCAAGCGCCAGGTCGGCAACCGCATGTTCGGCGGCGAGGCCTCGCACATTCCGCTCAAGATCAACACCGCCGGCGTCATTCCGCCGATCTTCGCGAGCTCGCTGCTCCTGCTGCCGATCACGGTGGCCGGGTTCTCCTCGCAGCAGGGCCCCGACTGGCTCGGCGACATCACCGCCCTGATGGGGCGCGGCCAGCCCGCCTATCTGTTCATCTACGCCTCGCTGATCGTGTTCTTCGCGTTCTTCTACACCTCGGTCGTCTTCAACCCGGTCGACACCGCCGACAACCTCAAGAAATACGGCGGTTTCGTGCCCGGCATCCGGCCCGGCAAGAACACCGCCGACCATCTCGACTACATCCTGACGAGGCTGACGGTGGTGGGCGCGATCTACCTGACGGCGGTCAGCATCCTGCCCGAGATCCTGATCTCGCAATACGCCGTGCCGTTCTATTTCGGCGGCACGAGTCTGCTCATTGTGGTGACCGTGACCATGGACACTGTGGCCCAGGTCCAGTCGCATCTCATTGCCCACCAGTACGAGGGGCTGATCAAGAAGTCGCGGCTTCGGGGACGGCGGGGATGAACCTGATCCTGTTGGGGCCTCCGGGCTCCGGCAAGGGCACCCAGGCGATTCGCCTCCAGGAGGCCGACGGGCTGGTTCAGCTCTCGACCGGCGAGATGCTGCGCGCGGCGGTGGCCTCGGGCAGCGAGACCGGCAGGCTCGTCGGGTCCATCATGGAGGCCGGCGAGCTGGTCCCCGACGACATCATCGTGTCGATGATCGACCGGCGGATCGACGAGCCGGATTGCGCCGGCGGGTTCATCCTCGACGGCTTTCCGCGCACCCTCGCCCAGGCCGAGGCGCTCGACGAGATGCTCGCGCGCAAGGCGAGGCGGCTCGACGCGGTGATCGAGATCGCGGTCGACGACGGCGCCCTGGTCGAGCGCATCGCCGGGCGGTTCTCCTGTGCCGTTTGCGGGGCCGGCTATCACCGGCGCTTCCAGCCGGCCGCCGTCGAGGGGGTGTGCGACCGCTGCGGCGCCACCCGGTTCCTCCAGCGCCCGGACGACAACGAGGAGACCGTGAGGACGCGTCTCGTCGCCTATCACGCCCAGACCGAACCGCTGCTTCCCTATTACCGGGCCCGCGGCATTCTCAGGAGCGTCGACGGGATGGCGGGCATCGACGCGGTGTCCACCGAGATCCGGGCGGCCCTCGGCGTATCCGCCGCCTGATTGACCCTCGCCGGGGTCGGGGCTAGGCTCCGCGCAATTCCCCCAGCCGCCCGGCCCCATGCCCCGATTTGTCGAGCGGCGGCGCTATCGGAGGAGTCCGGACATGACGCGGAAGAAGGCCGTATTCATCGATCGCAGCGGGTACACGACCCCCTCGCTCGAACTCTGGGAACCGGTGGTCATCACCAGGGAGGAGATCGACGGGGAGGTCGAGCGGCTGGCGAGCCTGGAGCGGCCCGCCAATGGCAGGCGCCATTCGATCGTCGCCCATCCCGACTGGCGGTCGCTCGGCGTCGGCCCCGGCCTGCAGCCCGGTGTGCGGGTCACGCTGGAAGTGCTGAAGCCCGGCGAGCAGTCGGCGCCGATCCGCCACAACTCGACCCAGGTGAATTTCTGCATCGGCGGCGGCGGATACTCGATCGTCGACGGCAAGCGCATCCCCTTCGCGCTCCACGACGTCTGGAACTTCCCGTCGATGGCGACCTACTGGCACGTCAACGATTCCGACGATGTCCAGGCGCGGCTCTCCTATTCCAACGCGCCGCTGCTCGAGAAGATGAACGTACACATCGTCGACGAGGAGCCGCCCCCGCCGATCGAGGCGGTCGGCGGCGATGGCGCGCAAGCCGAGGCCGAGGCGCCGCCCGACCGGCGCGACATCAACCCCTACGGCACCTTCCAGCTGACCGAGGACGGCGCCTGGCTGATGCCCTACGAGACGCTGATCAACCCCGAAGCGCTCGACTCGCCCGCGCTGCACTGGCCGTGGCAGGACGTCAAGCGCGAGCTCGACAAGCTCCAGGACCTCGGCAAGGACTATCGCGGCCGGCGGCTCTATCTGCTGTTCAACCCGATGACCGGGCGGTTCAACGGCACCACGCCGAGCTTCTTCGCCACCATGACGGTGCGCCCGCCGAAGATCGTCGACCGCCCGCACCGTCATGTCTCTGCGGCGATCAACTACTATTTCTCGGGCAGCGGCCGGTCCACCGTCGAGGGCAAGGTCTATGAGTGGAAGGCGGGCGATTTGATGCTGTCGGCGCCCGGATGGGCGGTGCACAACCACGCCTCCTACGACGAGGCGGTCTACGAGCTCACCGTCCAGGACCAGCCGCTCAACATCGTCATGGAATCGCTCCTCTGGCAGGAGGACCTCAAGCATCCGTGGTCGGTGCTCGGCGCCAATGTCGGCTTCGAGACCAACAAGGAAAAGCTCACGGCCGCGCTCGGCGAGTAGGGCGATGATGGACCTGCCGAAGGATTTCCTGCGCGGCTCGATCCCGCCCCTGATCACCCCGTTCCGCGACGGTGCCGTCGACTACGCGGCCTATGCCGAGATGGTCGAGTTCCAGATCCGGGAGGGCTCGCACGGCATCCTGGTCAACGGCACCACGTCGGAGCCCGCGACGCTCTCGGTCGCCGAACGCAACCGGGCGGTCGACGTGGCGGTCGAGGCGGCCGCGGGCCGGGTGCCGATCGTCGCCGCCACCGGGTCGCAATCCTTCGCCGATACCGAGGCGCTGACTCGCCATGCCGACAAGGCGGGGGCCGACGCGCTGCTGATCGTCACCCCCTATTTCATCCGCCCGCCGCAGCGCGGGCTCGTCGCCTATTACCTGGAGCTCGCCGGGCGCACCGAACTGCCGTGGATGATCTACCACATCCCCGGCCGGGCGGCGGTCAGCGTGACCCTGGAGACGCTCTGCGAGATCGCCGACAAGGCGCCCAACTTCGTCGGCATGAAGCACGCCGTCGACGATCTCGGCTTCGTCAGCCGCTGCCTCGCCAGGCTCGGCATGGATTTCCGCATCTTCGTCGGGCTCGAGGACCTCAGCTACCCGATGATGGCGGTCGGCGCCTGCGGGCTGATGAACGCGGTCGGCAATCTCCGCCCGGCGCGCTTGGCCGCGATGTGCGAGGCGGTCTGGGAGGGCGACCTCAAGAAGGCGCAGGACATCCACTACGCGCTGTTCGAGATCAACCAGGCGGTGTTCTTCGACACCAACCCGATTCCCATCAAGTACATGATGCGGCGGGTCGGGCTGATCCCCGAGAACGCGCATCGCCTGCCGATGGTCCCGGCGCTGCCCGAGCTCGAACGACGCCTCGACGGGGTGCTGGAGCGGGCGGGGATGGTGTAGGGCCGATTTCTGCGCTCCGCGCTTCCGGGGCTCCGGTCGAAATGAGGGGTGGGGGTCTTAGCCGGGCTCCCGCTCGTCACCTTCCCTGCGGCCGCATGGCGGCGGCGGATTTGGCGAGCCGGACGAGGCCGATGAACGCGGCTCGGTAGCCGAACCCGTCCTCGCCCCTGGCCGCTTGTGCCGCGGCAATGACGTCGTCATAGCCGTAGTCTCCGGTGTAGCGGCCGCCGCGCAGGATCTGCCCGAACGCGGCGACGGCGGCGGCGAAGCGGATGTCCGGCGACGCGTCCCCGGCCTCCTCGTGCATGTCCGCCCGGGTGACGTGGCGGGCGATCTTCGTGCTCTTTCTGGCGTCGGGCTTCTTGTACCGGATGGATATGGTGGCGAACTCGTGCTCCGACCCTGTGGCCGGCTGCGCTTCCCGGGTCCCGTAACGCAGCGGCGCGGTCAACGCGCCGTCGGAACCCGCGAGCGCGACCTCGTAGAGTGCGGTCACTGTGTGGCCGGCGCCGATTTCGCCCGCATCCACCTTGTCGTTGCGGAAGTCTTCGCGCTTCAGCATCCGGGTCTCGTAGCCGATCAACCGGTACTCGGCGATCGTCGCCGGGTTGAACTCGACCTGGATCTTCACGTCCTTGGCGATGGGGAACAGCGTCGCGCCCGCCTCTTCGACCAGCACCTTCCGCGCCTCCGACAGGCTGTCGATATAGGCGGCGTTGCCGTTCCCGTTCTGGGCCAGGCGCTGCATCAGCGCGTCGTTGTAGTTGCCCAGGCCGAAGCCCAGCACCGAGAGGAACACGCCGCTCTCGCGCTTGCGCGCAACGAAGCCCTCAAGCGCCTCCGGGTCGGTGATGCCGACATTGAAATCGCCGTCGGTGGCGAGGATCACGCGGTTGACACCGTCCTCGACGAAGTGCTGCCCGGCGAGCAGATAGGCTTGGCGGATGCCCTCGGCGCCGGCCGTCGAGCCACCCGCGTCGAGGCGTTCGAGGGCGGCGACGATCTTTGCGCGCTCGACCGCCCGGGTGGGCGCGAGAACCGTGCCGGCCGAGCCCGCATAGGTGACGATGGCCACCCGGTCGTCCGGTGCCAGCGTGCTCAGCAGCAGCTTCAGCGAGGTCTTGAGCAGCGGCAGCCTGTCAGGCGCCCGCATCGAGCCCGAGCTGTCGATCAGGAACACCAGGTTCGCCTGCGGGCGAGAGTCCCGCGCCGCTACATAGCCCTTGATGCCGATATGCAGCAGCCGCGTGGCTGCGTTCCACGGCGTCGGCATCAGCGCGGCGTGCACGGCGAACGGCGTGTCGGGACTCGCCGGCGGCGGGTAGTCGTATGGGAAGTAGTTGACCAGCTCCTCCGTGCGCACCGCGTTGCGCGGCGGCAGCACGCCCCGGTCGAGCGAGGCCCTCATGAAGGCGTAGGACGCGGTGTCGACGTCGATCGAAAACGTGGATACCGGTTCCTCGGCGGCGATCTTGACCGGGTTGGCCTCGAAGGAAGAGAAGCGGTCGCGGCCCCGGTCCCGGTAGTCGGGCGGGAGCGTTGTGGGCGCGACCTGTTGCATGCTCGACTCGGGTGGCGGCGCTGCCGGCAGCTCACGCGCCAATCGGCGCGCGCGCGGGCTGGCTCCGGGCAACGCCTCGGGCGGCGCCTGGCTCAGGCGCGAGGCGAGCGCCCGGGGCTCTTCCCGAACCATGCGCTCTCGCTCCGTTCGACTGTCCGGCCCGGCTTCGGCCACGCGCTGCTCCACCGTGCCAGGGACCCAGAGGGTCCGGTATCCGACGCCAGCGGCAACGACCAGACAGGCGGCCAGACCGGCGAAGGCCAAATAGGGACGGGGCATCTTGATCCTCCGCAACCAGGACGTACCGCGATCGGGTACCTGCCCCTTCCGACGCACCTCGCGCCGGATTCCTTGGCGGTGATCGTCGAATGCGGCCATCGCCGCGTCGATCGCGCGGTCGCGGTCGCCGGGCGACGGCAGCGGCGGGTTGGCGTGGAGCGCCCTCCGCAGCCTGTCGAGTTCGTCGTTCACGGCATCACCTCGTTGCCGGCGATCAGCGCGCGCAGCCGGTTGCGCGCCTCATGCATGCGCCACGACACGGTGGATTCCGACACGCCCAGGACTTCGGCGGCTTCCGCGTGCCGCAACCCTTCCTCGATCACCAGGATCACGGTCGCGCGCAAGTCGGCGCCGAGCATCGACAGCATCTGGCGCAGCCAGACCGCCTCGTCCTCGCGCTCGGCCTGTCCGGCCCGCGCCAGGGAGTCGATCTCGGCGAAGGCGTGCTCGTTGCGCCGCCTCGCGCCATCCCGCCGGAGCCTGTCGCGCGCGGCGTTGACCACCACCCGGTAGAGCCAGGTCGTGAACCGGCTCTCGCCCCGGTAGGACGGAAGCCTGGCGGCCAGACCCACGCAGACATCCTGCGCCAGGTCCGCGGCATCGTCCCCGTCGCCGAGCACGCGCGCGCTCACGCGGTAGATCCGGTCGTAGTGGCGTTCGAGAAGCGTCGCGAACGCATCGCGGTCCCCTGCGGCGGCCCGGCCGGCCAGCCCGCCATCGGTATCCGCGTTCATATGGGCACAATCGTCCAAGGCGGTTCCACCTCGTGAAGTTTGACGCATCCCGGCGCCCAAATCCTTGGCCGATTTCGCATCCGATCGCACGCTTGCGTGACCCCGTCATCACCCGGTGCTACCGTCGGCGGCATCCGACGGCGGAACGGGAGGCGGCTCATGCAAGTCACCCTGCTCGGCACCGGGCTGCCATTCCCCAACCCCAGGCGGCGCGGCCCCGGCTATGTGGTGCGGGCCGGGGCCGGTGGATTCCTGGTCGATTGCGGCTCCGGCGTGGTGGTGCGGCTGGTCGAGGCGGGCGTGCCGCTCGACAGCATCGAGCACGTGTTCATCACCCATCTTCATTCCGACCACTACATCGATCTCGGGCATTTCATCATCTGCCGCTGGATCTACGGCGACGACGCGCCCTGGCATATCTACGGGCCGCCGGGACTCCGGCTGATGGTCGACCAGCTTCTCGAAATGCATCGCCCCGACCTCGAAAGGCGCATGAAGATCCGCAGCGTGCGCCGGGAAATGCCCAACATCGTGGTGCACGAGATCGACCAGGGCCTCGCGGCCGAGATCGACGGGGTCAGGGTCAGCGCCTTCGACGTGGACCACTTTCCGCTGGAGCAGCCCTTCGGCTATCGCTTCGATTCGAAGGACCGGCGGATCGTGCTGTCGGGCGACACCTGCCCGTGCGAGAACCTGATCCGGCACGCGCATCGGGCCGATATCCTGATCCACGAATGCATGCAGTACGAGAAATGGGCGGCGCCCGAGATCGACAAGGGCCACACCGCGCACGCCCACACGTCTCCCGAACGGCTCTCGCTGGTCGCCCGGGACGCCGCGGTCGGCATGCTGGTCACCACCCACATGATGCCCGATGCGGTGCCCCGCGAACTCAGCGAGATCATCCGCCGCGACTACAAGGGGCCGCTCGCCATCGGCGAGGATCTGATGACGCTGTAGGGGGGCCTACAGACCCAGAATGGTCTCGGCGTTGCGGTGGAAGAATTTTTCCAGGAATTCGTCGCTGTAGCCGACCTCGCCCCATTCCTCGAACAGCCGCCCGTAGGGCATCGAGGGGTAGTCGCTGCCGAACATCACCTTGTCCCGGAGGCGCGAGCGCATGTCGCGCAGCAGCGAGTCCGGGATGTATTTGGGCGCCCAGCCGGACATCTCCCAGAACACGTTGCCCTTGTGCAGCGCGATCGCCGTCATCTCCTCGATCCACGGCCAGCCGGGATGGGCGGCAATGACGGTGAGCGACGGAAAGTCGGCCGCGAGGTCGTCGATCGCCGACGGGTGGGCGTGGCGGATCCTGGCTCCGAGACCGCCCGGCATCCCGGCGCCCATGCCGGTGGTGCCGACGTCGATCATCACCGGTACGCCGAGCCCGGCGATCGCGTCCCACAGCGGGTAGAAGCGGCGTTCGTTGACCGCGAAATGGCCCATGATGGGGTGGAAATGGAAGCCGAGCAGGCCGAGGTCGTTGACGGCGTGCTCGGCCTCGGCGATGGCGGCCTCGCCCTTGAGCGGGTCGACCGCCCCCCAGGCCTGGATGATCCGCTCGGGGTGGCGTTTCCACATGCCGGAGACGTAGTCGTTCGAACACGGCGGCGTGCCCACCGTGGCTTCGAGGTCGAGCGCGACCAGCACGGCTTCCACCCCGGCCTCGGCGAAATCCCGGACGACCTCGTCCTCTTCCTTGGCCGACCAGTCGCGCTTCCAGTATTCGGCGAGCGCCTTCACATAGGGCCCCTGGCAGTCGATCCAGGGCTGGGTGTTGGGGTAGCAGTGCAGGTCGATGATGCGCATCGGCGGCTCCGTCAGGCCTCCGCCTCTTCCGCGAGCCTGGCCGAGATGGTTTCCACCAAGGACTTCTTCGAGACCTTGCCGAAGGCGGAGACCGGGAAGCCGTCGACGATCTCGATCCGCTCCGGCAGCTTGAAGCGCGCGATTTCCTTCTCCTCGAGGAAGGCCACCAGCTCGCCGAGCTCGATGTTGCGGCCGGGATGGAGGATCAGATAGGCGCACATGCGCTCGCCCAGCCGCGCGTCCGGCATCGGCACGCAGGCCGCGTTGCGCACCGCGGGGTGCATGAGGATCAGGTTCTCGATCTCCTCCGCCGAGATCTTCTCGCCGCCGCGGTTGATCAGGTCCTTGATGCGCCCTTCGACGATGTAGTTCCCCGACTCGTGCTGGCGCAGGAGATCGCCCGACCGGTAGAAGCCGTCATTGGTGAAGGCGCGCGCGTTGTGCTCGTCGGCCGCGAAATAGCCCCGCAGGGTATAGGGGCCGCGCACGCAGAACTCGCCCACCTCGCCGAACGGCACGACGTTGTCCTCTTCGTCGAGCAGCATGACCTCGTCGTCCGGGCACATCGGCTGGCCCACGGTCTCCAGCTGCGCGTCCTCGCTGTCGGCCCGCTTGACGAACATCAGCGTGCCTTCGGCCATGCCGAAATTCTCCTGCACGAAGGCGTTGGGATAGACCTCGCGCATCCGGCGCTTGACCTCGGGCTGGAGCCGCTGGCCACCGCTGCCGATCATCCGCACCGACGACAAGTCGTGCTCGGCCGCCGCGGCATCGTTGATCCAGCCGATATGGAGCGCCGGCACGCCGATGACATGGGTCACGCGGTGCCGTTCGATCATCGCGAAGGCATCCGGCGCGCGGGCGCTGGTGGAGAGCACCACCGCGGCGCCGTTGAGCAGGTAGCCCTGCAGGCCGGGGCAGGCGAGCGGCAGGTTATGGGCGATCGGCAGCACGATGAAGAGCCGCGAATCTGGCATCACCTCGGTCTCCCGCGCCGCCTGCTTCGAATTGTAGGCGTAGTCGTTGTGGGTGCGCGGAATCAGCTTGGGGATGCCGGTGGTGCCGCCGGAAAGCTGGAACACGGCGGGATCGGTGGGATCGATCTCGATGGCGGCGAGCGCGTCCTCATCGAGCGGCGCAGGCCGTTCGATCAGCTCGCGCAGCGACACCGAATCGCCCGCCGCCTCGCCCATCACGACGAGATGTTTCAGGTGAGCGTTCTCCGCCCGCACCCGCGCCGCCATGTCGCGGTAGTCGAAGCCGCGGATGGTGTCGGGAACGACGCAGGCGGTCGCGCCGGAGAGGGCGACGAACTGGCCGATCTCGGCGAAGCGATGGGTGACCAGGGCGGCGATCGGGATGCAGCCGGCCTTCTGCAAGGCGACGTAGAGGACCGCGAACTCCTTGACGTTGGGGAGCTGGATGACCACCCGGTCGAGCGGTTTCAGACCGAGCGCGACCAGGTTGAGCGCCAGGTTGGTCGACATCCGGTCGAGCTCGCCGTAGCTCAGCTGGCCGGTCTCGTCGATCACTGCGACCCGGTCGGCGAATCTCTCCAGGCAGGGCTGCAGCTCGTCGCGCAGCGTGCGGTCCTCCCAGTAGCCCTTGTCGCGGTAAATCCGCTGAAACTCCGGGGGGTAGGGGACGACGCCTTGCAGCATTTCGGGCTCCGGGACGGTTCAGGTGACGGCGGTGAAGCCGCCATCGACGACGACGATGTGGCCGGTGACGAACCTGTTGCCCCCGACGAGGCCGAGCACGGTCTCGGCCACGTCCTCGGCGGTGGCGACGCGCTTGAGCGGCGTGTAGCGGGCGCGCCTGGCCATCAGCCCCTCGTAGTTATCCGCCAGCGTGCGTTCCATCCACTCGCCTTCCATCCAGCCCGGCGCAACCGCGTTGACCCGGATCTCCGGGCCGAGCGCGCCCGCCAGCGTCTGGGTCAGGTTGGCGACGGCGGCCTTGCTGGCGGCGTAGGCCAAGGGTTGCGGGCCGGGCCGCAGCCCGGCGATGGAGCAGGTGTTGACGATGCTGGGGTTCGCGGATTTGCGCAGCAGCGGCACGGCGGCCCGGGTGACCTGGAACAGCCCGCGCACGTTGACGGCGAAGACCCGGTCCCAGGCGTCGAGGTCGACCGCGTCCATGTCCTTCGGTCCGGTCTCGACGGTGGTGCCGGCATTGTTGACCAGCACGTCGAGGCGGCCGAAGGCGTCCCCGCAGGCGGCGAGCATGGCCCCGACCTCACCGTCGTCGGCGACATCGCACCGGACCGCGAAAGCTACCGCCCCCTCCGCCGCGCAGGCCGCGGCCGTCTCCTCTGCGCGCGCCCGGGAGGAGGCGTAGTTGACCGCGACATCGTAGCCGGCGCGCGCGAGCGCGACCGCCGTCGCCGCGCCGATGCCGCTCGACGAGCCGGTGACCAGTGCCGCGCGCCGCTCTTCGCTCATGCAGGGGCTCCAGGATCGGGCAGGAGGGTTGAAGCCGGACGGATCGACCGCCGTCAAGTCTTTCCATTCGAGGGGTGGGGTTCAACCCCGGCGCCGTCCGCCGCGGTCCCGTCTGCGCTTGCCGCTCAACGCTTCCGCCAGCGCGCCGTAGGTCGCCGAGAGCCTGACCCCGGGGCTGTCGGGGTCGGCGGCGCAGGTCTCGCACATGTTGAGGCTGGTGTAGCGGGCGGGGCGCACGCTCACCGCGGTGGACAGCAGCACGCGTTCCTCCTCGGTTTCCGGGCGCAGCGGCTCGGGGCCCTCGGCGAGGCGCTTCATCTCTTCCTCGTCGCCGCCGGCGCGGCGCGACAGGAGCTCGTATGTCGCGCCTTCGAAGGCGGCGGCGGCCCGGTAATGCGCCTCGACGCAGCAGAGCGGGAAGCCGAGCAGCCGCGCCTCCTGCGCGATGTCCGGACGGCCGCCTTCGGCGAGCGCCTTGAGCTCGTCGGCCGTCGCGCGTCCCTTGGCGATGTAGTGGGCGCGGCGCTCGTCGAGCCCCTTGCGGCCGGCCTCCACGAACCAGCCGGGCAGGTCCGAGGACGGGCGGACGGCCTCCCAGTAGGGACCCGGGACGACATAGAGCCGGTTGGATGCGGCGAGCTCCAGCACCGCCGCCCGCCAGCCGTCGTGATCGAAGCCGCGCCCGGTCACGTAGACCGGCTTGATGCCGGCCATCATGGCGACGAAGTCGATCGCTTCCTGCGCCGCCGTGGCGCGCACATAGCTGTCGGACCAGTCGATCCGGGCGGCGTAGAGCTTTCTCAGCGCCGAGCGCAGCCGGGGCTTGTTGGCGAGCTTCATGCGCTTGCCCTCCGGCGCCGCCGGGGCGGTCCGGCGGTCCGCAGGAGGGCGATCAGCGGGATGGTCGCCAGCGCGGCGATGGCGATCGCGTGGAAGTCGTTGGCGAAGCCGATCGCCTGGGCCTGGCGGAAGATCTCGCCGTCCAGCGCCGCGATTCCGGGCGGCGAGGCGGGATCCCAGGCCTCCGGCAAATAGGGCGCCTGCGCGCCTTCGCGATAGGGGTCGACGCGCGCGGAAATCTCGCCCTGCGAGACCGCGCGGGTGCGGCTCAGGATCGCCACCACGACGGAGACGCCGACGCCCGAGCCGTAATTCCTGGCCAGGCTGGTCAGCGTCGAGGCCTCGGTTCGGTGCCGCACGGGCAGGGTCTCGAAGGAAATCACCGTCAGCGGTACCCAGATGAAGCCGATGCCGAGCCCGTTGACGAAGGCCGCCCAGGACACGTCGTAGAGGTCGACATCGGCCGAGAATGTCGAGAGATAATAGGACGAGACGGCGACGCAGGCGAAGCCGAGCGCGCACACCAGCCTGCCGTCCACATGGCGCACCAGCCACCCGGCCAGCAGGAGCGAGGCGAAGGTGCCGAGACCGCGCGGCGCCATCACGTAGCCCGCCGTGATCACCGGCAGGCCGCGCAGGACCTGCAGGAACATCGGCAGGATCACGTTCAGCGCCAGCACGCAGACCCCGAGGAGGAACATGAAGGCGAGGCCCAGCACGAAGTTGCGGTCCGACAGGATGCCGCGCGAAACGAAGGGGTTGTCCGTGGTCAGGGAGTGGACCGTGAAGACGTAGAGGCCGAGCAGCACGACCGCCGCCTCGATGACGATCTCGGGCGAGTCGAACCAGCCCTCCTGCTCGCCCCGGTCGAGCAGGAGCTGGAGCGCCGCCAGCGCGCAGGCGAGCGCCACGAAGCCGAACAGATCGAAGGGCCGATCCTGCTTCGCCAGCGTCTCCCGCATGAACGCGAGCCCCAGAGCGAGCCCGGCCAGCGCGAACGGGATGCCGATGAAGAAAATCCACTGCCAGCCGTAATTCTCGGTGACGAACCCGCCGACGACCGGGCCCATGACGGGGGCGAACATCACCCCGGTGCCCCAGATCGCGAGCGCCGAGCCGTGCCGTTCGGGCGGGTAGTTGTCCAGCATAAGGGCCTGTGAAATCGGGATCACCGGCGCGCTCATCGCCCCCTGGCAGGCGCGCCAGACCAGGATTTCGGGCAGCGAGGTGGCGCTTCCCGACAGCACCGAGAAGCCCATGAACCCGGCGAGCGCGAGCAGGAAGGTGCGTTTGCGCCCGAGCCTGCCGGCCACCCAGCCGGTGCATGCGGTGGAGATCGCCTGGCAGACGAAATAGGTCGTCATCACCCAGCCGATCTGGTCCTGGCTCGCGCCGAGGCTCCCCTGCATGTGCGGCAGGGCGATCGAGGCGATGGTCATGTCGAGGATGACGACCGTGGTCGCCATCATCACCGCGACGGTAACCATCGACCGCGCCAGATCGGATCGCGCCAGATCGGATCGTGGCGGATCCGAATCGCCTTCGGTCATTTCCCCGGCGCCATGAAGGCGAGCGCCGAGCCCGCCACGTCGAACAGCGATATCTCGCGCCCGGTGTCGATGCTGACCGACACCGTGGCCCCCGCCGGCATGGCGAAGGGCCGCCCGGTACCGCCGTCGACCTCGAGCCGCACCGGCACCCGCTGGACGATCTTGACCCAGTTGCCCGAAGCGTTCTGCGGCGGCAGGACGGACAGCTCGGCGCCGGTCAGGGGGCTGATGCTGGCCACCCGGGCGCGCCACGACAGGTCGGGAAAGGCGTCGACCACGATCTCCGCCTGCTGGCCGACCCGGACATGGGTGAGCTGGGTCTCCTTCAGATTGGCCTCCACCCAGGCCCGGCCGGTCTCGATCAACGGCATCACCGGTCGTCCGGCATCGACATACTCGCCCTTTTGCAGCCGCACCCGGCCGATCGTCCCGTCCGCCGGCGCCCGGATCACGGTGCGCCTCACGTCGATCTCGGCCCGGTCGCGCGCGGCCAGCGCCTCGCGGTATTCGGGGCTCTGCTCGGCCTCGATCCCGGGATCGCCGCCGAGGCCGGCGAGGATGGCGAGACCCTTCTGGCGCACCGTGCTCGCCCGCTGGCGGGCCGCGATCAGGTCCTGCTCCGCCTCCTCGAACCTGGCGCGCGAGGCGTGGCCGCGCCCGGCGAGCTTCTTTTGCCGGTCGAAGATGCGCTTGTGATAGGCGACCTCCTGCTCGGCTTCCCTGAGCTCCAGCCGGGCGCCCCGCCAGGACGCGCGCAGGGCGACGATCTGGTTGCGCACGGCGGCGAGCCTGGCATCGGCCTCGGCAAGCGCTATGCGGAACGGCTCCGGGTCGATCGAGAAGATCGGATCGCCCTCCCCGACGGCGGCGTTCTCCGCCACGTGGACGGCGGCGACCCGGCCCGGGATCTCGGCGCTGATCTGGATCAGGTTGGTCTTCACATAGGCGTTCTCGGTGGTCACGTAGCGCCCGGACGCGATCCAGTAATGCGCGCCCACGACAATGGCCGCGGCCGGCACGACGACGAGCAGGACTATGCGAAGCAGCGCGCGCCTCACCCCGCTTGTTCCTTCTCCAGCCTGTTGCGGAAGGGTGCCGGGCCGGGCCCGGAAACCGTTAGATTACTAACATTTTCGCTTCCGGCATAGCGGTCAGGGGCGTGCGGGTCCTACAAATCTTGTCCCCGGGCCCCGCGGGCGTATTATTGGCCGGGGATGAAAGGGACGGATCGCGAGCCGGTGACCCTGCGCATCGAAAAGCTGCATGAGGCGATCGGCGCCGAGGTCCTCGGCGTCGACCTGGCGCGGCCGCTCGGCGGCGCCCAGATCGCCGCCATCGAGGCGGCCTGGCTGGAGCATGTCGTGCTGGTGTTCCGCGGCCAGCAGCTCGACCAGGAGGCGCAGCTCCGTTTCGCCGGCCAGTTCGGCACGGTCGGCGAACGGTCGAGGCCGGCCGAGATCCGACCGGAGGGCGCCGACTTCCACCCCGCGATCATGCTGGTCTCGAACATCCGCGAGAACGGCAGGCCGATCGGCTCGCTGCCCGACGGCGAGATGTGGTTCCACCACGACATGTGCTACGTGGCCGAGCCCTATCGCGGGACCATGCTGTACGCGATCGACATCCCGAGCCACGGCGGCAACACGCTGTTCGCCAACATGTACGCGGCCTATGACCGGCTCGGAGCCGCAACGAAGGAACGGATCGCCGGCGCCCGCGCGCTCCAGGTCTACAACTACTCGGTCACCGAGAGGGTTTCGCTGGACGCCGAGCTCGACGGCTACCCGCATTTCGTCCAGCCGGTGGCGATCACCCATCCGCGGACCGGCCGCAAGGCGCTCTACGTCAACCCGCTGATAACCGCCCGGATCGAGGGGCTGCCGGAGGACGAGAGCGACTCCCTGCTGGAAGAGCTGTTCGGCTTCACCGGGGATCGCGGGCTGATCTACGAGCATGTGTGGCGCGAGGGCGATCTGGTGATGTGGGACAACTGGTGCTCGTGCCACGCGCGCACCGATTTCCCGGAAACCGAGCGCCGCCTGCTCCGGCGGTGCACGATCCTCGGCGAGGCGCTCGCCGAGTAGGAGGGCAGGAGATGGCGCTAGCGACGAAAAGGCTTTCCCCGCATATCGGCGTGGAGGTGCTCGACATCGACCTCGCGACCAGGCCGGACGAGGAGACGATCCGCGAGATCTACGGGCTCTGGCTCGACCACGTCATGGTGGTCTTCCGCGGCCAGTCGCTGGACCAGGAGACTCTGCTCCATGTCACCTCCTATTTCGGCGCGCCCGGAGCCAACGCCCGGCCCAGGGAATACCGCACCTCGGGCCAGCACGACATGCTGCCCGGCATCATGCTGATCAGCAACATCCGCGCCAACGGCGAGCCGATCGGCGCGCTCCCCGACGGCGACATGATGTTCCACCACGACATGATCCATGCCGACGTGCCGGACAAGGCGACCTGCCTCTATGCGGTGGAGATCCCGTCCGAGGGCGGCAACACGCTGTTCGCCAGCGGTTACGCGGCCTACGAGACCCTCGATCACGGACTCCGCGATAGGCTGGAGGGCAGGCGAGCCTTCCACCACTACAATTACGGCTCGCAGCACCGGGGCGACGATATCGGCACGCCCGCCTTTTCCGAGGCCGAGCACCCGGTGTTCCGCACCCATCCCGAGACCGGCCGCAAGGCGGTCTATGTCGACCGGCTGATCACCGCCTCGATCGTCGGCATGGCGGAGGACGAGAGCGAGGCCGCGCTCACCCGGCTGTTCGACCACTCGGAGAAGGACGAGTTCGTTTACGAGCATGTCTGGCAGAAGGGCGATCTGCTGCTCTGGGACAACCGCTGCTCGATGCACGCCAGGCGCGACTTCCCCTCCGCCGAGCGCCGCCTGCTGTGGCGCACCACGGTGAGCAGCGAAGACCGGCCGGTCTGAGGGCGCGCCGGTGGGCAAGGCACTCAGCGCGGCGCAGGTCGAGGCCTGGCGCCGGGACGGCTTCCTGTTCCCGGTCCGCATCATGGACCGGGAAGCGGCGGGTGCGCTGCGCGCGCGCTTCGACGCGCTCGAGGCCGGAACCGGGGCGGAGTTGCAGAGCCGGTTCAAGATCAAGGCCCACATGCCGCTCACCTGGCTCAACGAGCTGGTGCGCAACCCGGTAATGCTGGATGCGGTGGAGGACTTGATCGGCCCCGACATATTGTGCTGGGGCTCGTCCTTCTTCACCAAGAAGGCGCGCGACCCGCGCTTCGTCTCGTGGCACCAGGACTCGACCTATTACGGGCTCCGCCCGGCCGAGACGGTCACCACCTGGGTCGCCTTTACCGACAGCCGGATCGAGCAGGGCTGCGTCCGCTTCATGCCCGGGACCCATCGGGACGGCATCCTCGACCACGAGGAGACGATGGACCCGCGGAACCTGCTGATGAAGGGCCAGACCATCAACGGGGTGGACGAGAGCCGCGCCGTCGATTGCGAGCTCTCCGCCGGCGAGATCTCGATCCACCACGAGTCGGTGGTGCATGGCTCCAACCCCAATACCTCGGACAACCCGAGGATCGGGCTGTCGATCCACTACATCGCGCCGCATGTCCGCCAGACCGCGTTCGAGGGCGCCTCCGCACTGGTGGTGCGCGGGCGCGACACGCACGGCCACTGGGACCCCGAGCCCGAGCCCCGGCGCGACCTCGACCCGGTCTGTCTCGCCGCCCTCGACGAGGTCTACGCCCAGTACCGCAGCGGCCGGGGCAAGCACGGCTGAGGCGGGCAAATCCACCGCCATCCGATCTGGCACGGATGCGCCCCGGTGTATAGGTTCCCCGGATCGCGTCCTGCGTCCGTTACAGGGAGAAACCGACCATGTCCTCTTACAGCAAGTTGAAGCCGCTCGCCTTCGCTGCCGCCGTCCTCGGCGCGGCCGCGGCGGTACCGGTCTCGGCGGTCGACGCCAAGTCGTTCACGCTGCGCATCGGCGCCGGCCAGGCGATGAAGCCGCTCGAGCCGATCTTCATGGCGAGCACCTATTTCGTGCCGACGGTCAAGGCGCGGGTCGAGAAGGAGACGGACCACAAGATCCGCTTCATCGAGGCCTATGGCGGTACCGTCGCCGGGCCGTTCGACGTGCTGGAATCGGTCGAGAAGGGGCTGTTCGACATCGGACTCTGGTGTGCCTGCTTCGAGCCCACCAAGGCCGTCCACTTCGCCTTCCACTACTTCGTGCCCTTCGTCACCGACGATCCGGTGCTGCAGGACAAGATCACCCGGAAGACCTACAAGCAGTTCCCGGCATGGACTGAGTCGCTGCACAAATATAACCAGAAATGGCTGGGCGCCGGCACGTTCTCGTCCTACGGGCTCGGCACCAAGTTCAAGTGGTCCAAGATGTCCGACCTCAAGGGCCACAAGATCGCCGGGGCCGGCCCCAACCTGCCGTGGCTGAAACTGTCCGGCGCGACCGCGGTCCAGACCAGCCTGAACGAGGCCTACAATTCGCTCCAGTCGGGCGTCTATGAGGGGCTGGTGATCTTCCCGACCGCCTGGCTCGGCTTCAAGCTCAACGAGCCCGCCAAGGTCTTCACCGTGGTCGGCTGGGGCTCGACGTCGCTCTACCAGATGACGATGAACCTGAAGAGCTACGACAAGCTTCCGCCCGAGATACGGAAGATCATCGACGAGGAGTCCGAGATCTGGATGGACAAGTCGGCCCAGGAGTCCTCCAGGCGCTTCGATGCCTCGCTCAAAAAGCTCAAGGAGACCGGCAGCACGATCCAGTACCTGCCGTTCGAGGAGCGCGCCAAGATGGCCGCGGCGCTCGGTGGCTGGCCGCGCGAGAACGCCAAGAAGTTCGACGGCCTGGGCCTGCCCGGAACCGCGCTGATGAAGGCCTATCTCGCGAACGCGGAAGCCGCCGGAATCAAGCTGCCGCACAAATACGATCTCGACTAGCGCAGCATCGTCCGGCCCCACCGTCCCCGTCGGCGCGGCGGGGACGGCGGGGCCGGGAAGCGAGGGGGAGGCGAAGCATGATCAGGGCGGCGGTAGTCGGCCTCGGCTGGTGGGGGCAGAGGATCTGGACCTCGCTGCAGGGCAGCGAGCGGATCGAGGTGGTGCGCGGCGTGGACGTGAGCTTCGACCATCTGGACGCGTTCGCCGAGCGGTCCGGGCTGTCGCTCACCAAGAGCTACGACGAGGTGCTCGGGGACGGTGCCGTCGATGCGGTGATCCTGACCACGCCGCACGGCCTGCACGAGGAGCAGGTGGTCGCCGCCGCCGACGCGGGCAAGAAGATCTTCTGCGAGAAGCCGCTGGCGCTGAACGGCGCGTCGGCCGCCCGCATGCTGGAGGCGTGTACGGCGCGCGGGATCCTGCTGGGCATCGGCCACGAACGCCGCTACGAGCCGGCGCTGGTCGAGGTCAAGCGCATGGTCGACGAGGGCGAGATCGGGACGCTGCGCCATCTCGAGGTCAACTGGTCCTACAGCCTGATGGCTTCGGCCCAGGTTCCGGCCTGGCGCCAGGACCCCAGCCAGGCGCCGGCCGGGCTGATGACGGCGGTGGGCGTTCACATCACGGACTACCTGCAAAGCATCGCCGGACCCGTTGCCGCTCTGGATGCGACGCTGAGGCGGCACCGCGAGGACCGGCCCTCCGACGCGACGCTCTCCGTCAAGTTCGACTTCGCCTCCGGCGCGACGGGCTATATGTGCAATATCGGGCCCACGCCCTACTACCAGCGGATAACGCTGTTCGGCGACGAAGGCTGGGTCGAACACCGCGAGACCGCCCACATCCAGGACCCCGACCCCGCGCTCGTCACCTGGCGCGGGCAGGACGAGGAGATCTGGTCGCGGACCTTCGACCCGATCGACCAGGTGAGCGCCAATCTGGAGGCCTGGGCGGCTGCGGTGGAGGACGGCGCGGCGTACAAGTTCACCGACCGCCAGAAGGTCCACAACGTCGAGATCCTCGAGGCGATCGTGAAATCGACCGAGTCGGGACGCACCGAGACGGTCGGCTAGACGCCGCCGTCAGCGGGTCAGGAAGGTGGCCGTGACCGGCCAGATCCAGATCACCACCATCACGATCAGCATCAGGATCCAGTAAGGGATCGAGCCGCCGAAGATCTCCTTCAGCGTGACCGACGGGTCGGGCACCGCCCCCTTGACGGTGTAGACCAGGAGGCCGAAGGGCGGGGTCAGCAGGCCGGCCTCGATGGCGAGGATCCCGAAGATCGCAAACGCGTAGGTGTTCCAGCCGCCGGCCTCGGCGAGCGGCCAGAAGATCGGCACCGTCAGGAGGATGATCGAGATCGAATCGATCAGCGTCCCCATGGCGAGCCAGATCAGGATCATCAGGACGGTGACGCCGAACGGGCCGAGCCCCATCCCGTCGATGAAATCCTGGATGACCCCGATGATGCCGCCGAGCGCCAGGAACTTGGCGTACATCGAGGCCGTCATCAGGAGGAACAGGATCGGCGCGATGGTCTTGCCCGAATCGATGATCGCCGCGCGGTAGTCCAGCCATCTGAGCCGTTTCATCGCCGAGAAGAGCAGCGCCCCGCCGCAGCCGACAGCGGCCGATTCGGACGGCGTGAACAGACCCGCGAACAGCCCGCCAAGCACCAGCAGGATCAGCGCGACCACGCCGAGCCCGCTCACCACCTCGGCCAGGCTGGGCGGCTCTTCCGCCAGCGCGTCCATGCCGGGCGCCGCCTCCGGCCGGAACTTGGCGTAGCCCGCGCAGTAAAGCCCCATCAGCGCGGCCAGGATCACGCCCGGGATGAAGCCCGCGAGGAACAGCTTGCCGATCGATTCCTCGATCACGATCCCCCAGACGATCAGCAGCACGCTGGGCGGGATCAGCATGCCGAGGCTCGACGACCCGGCGATCGCGCCGAGCGCGTAGGATCGCCTGTAGCCGAAGCGCCGCATCTCCGGGTACGAGATGCGCGAGAACGCCATGGCGGAGGCGATGCTGACGCCGGTGACCGCGGCGAACACCGCGTTGCCGAACACGGTGGCCACGGCGAGCCTGCCCGGCAGCGCCCTGAGGAAATAGTTGCAGATCTTGTAGAGGTCGCGCGCCATGCCCGATCTCGACATGAACTCGCCCATCAGCACGAATAGCGGGATCGCCGCGAAGACCGAGTTGCGCAGCACCGCATAGGCCGCCTGGTTGGCGAGCTCCATGGTGATCCCGAGGTCGTCGAACAGCAGGAAGGTGCCGCCGAGCGAGACCATGGCGAGCACGATGCCGATATGGAGGCCGGCGACGACCAGGCCGATCAGCGCGACCAGGATGATGACGAGGACGACATCGGGCTCCAACGGACTCTCCCCGGACCGCGCGCCTAGGCGCGTTCCGCCTCCGCCCTGCCGGTGACGGCGACGTAGAACAATTGCAGGTAGATCAGCGCGCAGATCGCGCTGAACAGGATGATCAGCGTACGCACCGGGTAGATCGGCACCTCGAACGCGCCGGCGCCCTCGATCTCCTGGATCTCCCAGCTCACGACCATCGCGTCCCAGCCGCCGAAGATGATGGCGAGGAACAGCAGGACGCCGAGCAGGTAGGACACGCAGTCGATCGTCCGCTGCGAGACGCGCCCGACCGCGTGATAGACGATGGTGGTGCGCAGCATCGCGCCGCGCTTGATGGTGGACGGCAGTTCGAGGAACAGGATGCCGACGATGGAGTTGCCGACGATCTCGTGGGTGCCGAGAAACGGCGTGTTGAACAGCTCGCGGCCGACGATGTCGTAGAGGAAGATCGCGGCGAGCAGCAGGATCCAGAACGCCGAGATCGTGCTCAGCGTCTCCGTCGCCCGGGTGACGAAGTCCTGCCTGCCTCCGGGCGCGATGTCGGGATCGTCTGCCACCGGCCTTACCCCCTCGCCGCGAGCACAGTAGAGGGATGGATTGGCATGCACAAATTCCTTCCCCCACCGGGCGCCCTCGCGTCATGATAGGGGGAACCAGCGAACGGAGGAGGAAGATGGCGAATTCGGTCTACACGCCGAGCAAGGCGGAGTTCGAGAGCCGCATCGGCAGGTTCGAGGATTTGAAGCCGATGTCGACCGCGGGCGAGATCGGCTGGGTCGGGCAGGACGCGATGGACATCATCTTCGCGCGCAAGCTGATGCCGGTCATCCTCGACGACGAAACCAAGAACCCGTTCGGCAGCGACGCGCCGATCTTCGGCGCCGCCGGCTCGACCATGTTCATCTCCATCATGCCGCCGGGGCAGGGGCCCTGCCTGCACTCGCACAACACCACCTTCGAGACCTTCATGGTGCTCCAGGGCGAGATCGAATACTACGTCGGCGAACCCGTCGAGCACCGGGCGCGGCTCGGCAAGTGGGACACCTTCTCCTGCCCGCCCGGCGTCTATCGCGGTTTCCACAATGTCGGCGACATCGACGCGGTTCAGCTCACCGTGATCACCGGCCTCGGCGAGGACCGGGACGACGTCTCGATGCCCGATTCCATCGCCCGGCAGATCGAGGGCGCGCACGGCGACAGGGTGCTGGAGGCGATCCAGGGCGTGTTCCACTTCGACCCGCCGGCGGCCTGACCATGGCTGAAGACCGCTGGATTCTCGACCGCCCCAACTCCTATATCGGGCGCAGCGTGCCCAGGCCCGACGCCAGGCGCCTGACGCATGGGCGCGGCACCTTCGTCGACGACATCGTGCTGCCGCGCATGGTGCATGCCGCCTTCGTGCGCAGCCCGCACGCCCATGCAAGGATCGTCTCGATCGACACCGAAGCGGCGGCCGCCGCGCCCGGCGTGGTCGCGGTGGTGACCGGCGAGGAGCTCGCCCGCATCCACGAACCCTGGGTCGGCGTGCTCACCCATCTCGAAGGGCTCAAATCGGCGCCCCAGTACGCGCTTCCCGTCGACGTCGCGCGCTGGCAGGGCGAGGCGGTGGTCGCCGTCGTCGCCGAGCGCCGCGAGCAGGCCGAGGACGCGGCCGAGCTGGTCGTGATGGAGTGGGAAGAGCTGCCGGCGGCGACCGACATGGAGACCGCGCTCGATCCCGGGACGCCGGTGATCCACGCCGAACTCGGCGACAACCTCGCCTGGCAGCGGCAATACGCGGCGGGCGACGTCGATGCCGCCTATGAAGAGGCCGACGCGGTGGTGGAGGAGACCTATCACTTCGGCCGGCATACCGGGGTGACGCTGGAGCCGCGCGGCCTGGTCGCCGACTTCGATCCGTCGACGCGCAATCTGACGGTCCACCATTCCACCCAGTCGCCGCACATGATGCAGGGCATTTTCGCGCTCCATTTCGGGCTCGAGGAACATCGCGTCAGGGTGATCGCCAAGGATGTCGGCGGCTCGTTCGGGATCAAGGTGCACACCTATGCCGACGAGATGGCGACGGTGGGGCTCGCGATCGCGCTCAAGCGCCCGGTCAAGTTCGTCGCCGACCGGCTGGAGTCGTTCCTCTCCGACATCCACGCCCGCGACCACCGGATCGACGCCAAGATCGCGATGGCCAAGGACGGCCGCATCCTGGCGATGGAGATCGACGACCTCACCGGGGTCGGGCCGTACTCGATGTACCCCAGGACCAGCGCCATCGAGGCCAACCAGATCGTCAACATGATCGGCGGGCCCTACGCCTTCGACAACTACCGGGCGCGCGCCCGCGTGGTTTTCATGAACAAGAACATGATGTGCCAGTACCGCGCCGTCGGCCACCCGATCATGTGCGCGGTGACCGAGGGTCTGGTCGATTCGGGAGCCCGCGCGGTCGGCATGGACCCGGCCGAGATACGCCGGATCAACGTGCACCGCGACGGCGAATATCCGAAGAAATCGGCCCAGGGGATGAATTTCGAGAGCCTCTCCCACCAGGAGAGCCTGAAGATGATCCTGGAGATGATGGACTACGAGGCGCTCTGCGCCGAACGCGACCGGCTCCGGGAGGACGGAGTCTGGCGCGGCGTCGGGCTCGCCAGCTTTATCGAGGTCACCAACCCGTCGGCGATGTTCTATGGCATCGGCGGCGCCCGGATCTCGGCCCAGGACGGGGCTACGATGCGCCTCGATGCGCGCGGCAACGTGTTCGTCTCGACCGGCGCCACCGAGCAGGGGCAGGGGATGGAGACCGTCGCCGCCCAGGTCGCGGCGACCGCAATGGGCGTTCCCATCGAGCGGGTCAGGGTGATCTCCGGCGATACCGAGCACACCCCCTATGGCGGCGGAACCTGGGCGTCGCGGGCGGCCGGGATCGGCGGCGAGGCGATCGCCCAGACGGGGAAGGCGCTGCGCGCGCAGATTCTCGACGTGGCCGGGGTCATGCTGCAGGCCGAGGCCGGGAGCCTCGACATAAGGGGCGGGGTCGTGGTCGACCGCGAAACCGGGGCCGAGCGCATCGGCCTCGATGAGATCGGGCGCATCTGCTATTTCCGCCCGGACACCCTGCCGCTCGACCATCAGGCCGAGCTGGTGGCGACCCGCCACTACGTGCCCAGGGACTACCCCTTCGCCTTCACCAACGGGGTGCAGGGGGCCTATGTCGAGCTGGACGCCGAGACCGGCTTCCTGACGCTGCTCGACCACTGGTGCGTCGAGGATTGCGGCACGGTGATCAACCCGCAGATGGTCGACGAGCAGATCCGCGGCGGCATCGTCCAGGGGCTGGGCGGCGCGCTCTGGGAGCACTGCGTCTACGACGAGGCGGGCCAGCTCCAGAACGGCACCATGGCGGACTACCTGGTGCCGCAGTCCTGCGAGACGCCCGACATCGAATGCGCCCATGTGGTCTCGATGACCGGCTCGTCCGAGCTCGGCGCCAAGGGCGCGGGCGAGGCCGGCACCTGCGGCGCGCCGGCGGTGGTGATGAACGCGGTGAACGACGCGCTGGCGCCGTTCGGGGCGAAGGTCACCGCGATGCCGTTCACGCCGGACCGGATCCTGGGCGCGATCGCCGCCGGCGGGTGATGGCGCATCGAAGGGGCGCCCGTATCAGGGCCGCACGACCTCCAGCAGCCCCTGCATGGCCTGGCGCCGGCTGATCCGGCTGGCGATGCACCCCGTGCGGATGGGTCGTCCGGCCCGGAGATAGGCCGAACGGTCGACCAGGGGCTCGTACCCGGGCGGCAAATCGTGGCCGTCCACGGCATCGCGCATTTCGAATTCCAATCCGAGAGCGTGCAGGCCGGAACCGATCCGTCGACGCCGCTCGATCGCCCTTGCCAGACCGATGACGGCGATCTTCAGGGCGGAAGACCGGTCAGAAATTGTCCTTGCGGGTGCGGACTTCGGCGAAGACCTCCACCGGCGTCCTGCCTTCCATGCCCAGCGCCGAGACGAAAGCGGGGACGTCGGCGCGCAGGAACGGGTTGGTCCGCCGCTCGAGCCCGAGCTGCGACGGCACCGTGCGTTCGCCGGCCGCCCGCTTGCGGTCGATCTCCGCGGCATAGGCCGCCAGGTCGCCATTGTCCGGCTCCACCGTGACCGCGAAACGCGCGTTCGACTGGGTGTATTCGTGCGCGCAATAGACCATGGTCTCGTCGGGCAGCGGCTTGAACTTGGAGATCGAGTTCCACATCTGCTCATGCGTGCCTTCGAACACCCGGCCGCAGCCCAGCGCGAACAGCGTGTCGCCGCAGAACAGGGCTTCCGATTCCGGGAACCAGTAGGCGATGTGTCCCCGCGTGTGGCCGGGCACGTCGAACACCCGGGCCTCCGCCTCGTAGAGCATGTAGGTGTCGCCGTCGCCGACTTCGATGTCGATGCCGGGGATCCGGTCGCGGTCCGCGCGCGGCCCGACCACGGTGCAGCCCGTGCGCTCCTTGATTTCCGGCACGCCGCCGATGTGGTCGTTGTGGTGATGGGTCGCCAGCACATGGGTGAGGTTCCAGCCGAGCCCGTCCAGCGCCTCGAACACCGGCGCCGCGTCCGACGGATCGACCACCGCGGCGTCGCCGGTCGAGGACTCGCGAACGAGGTAGACATAGTTGTCGACCCGCGTCGGGATCTGATGAATTTCGAGCGTCGACATGGCAGCGTCCTCTCCCGCGATCGGCACTGGCTGGCGGGGCGCAAACTAGCAAGAACGAACGCCCCGTGCCATCCCGTCCGACTCATCCAGGCCGGACGGCAGTGGGACGAGTCCGGGCATGACGGAGCGGCGGCGGGAATGGTTCCACCCAAAACGGATACGCTCTAGGCTGGTCGAATGTGGACCGATGTGGTCGATCTGCGGAACTTCTACCGCTCCCGAATCGGCGGCGTCGCGCGGCGCGCGATCCGCAACCACGTCCGGGCGTGCTGGGGCGAGGTAACCGGGATGAGCGTGCTGGGAATCGGCTATCCCACGCCCTATCTCGGCCAGTTCCGCGCCGAGGCGGAACGGGTCGTCGCCGTCATGCCGGCCCGCCAGGGGGTGATCCGCTGGCCGGGCGAGGGGGCCAACCTGGCGGCGCTGGCGGACGAGGCGGAGCTGCCCTTGCCCGACCTGTCGATGGACCGGGTGATCCTGGTTCACGCCCTGGAATCGGCCGAGCAGCTCAGGCCGATGCTGCGCGAGGTCTGGCGGGTGATGGCCGACGGCGCGCGGCTGATCGTCGTGGTGCCCAACCGGACCGGAATCTGGGCGCGGCTCGACAGGACGCCGTTCGGACACGGCCACCCGTATTCCCAGTCGCAGCTCTCTTTGCTGCTCAAGGACGCCATGTTCAACCCGGTCGCGGCGCGCTACGGGCTGTTCGTCCCGCCCAGCCGCCGCCGCGTCCTGCACGCCGCCGCGCCGGCATGGGAACGCATCGGCGGGCGATGGTTTCCCCGCCTCGGCGGCGTGCTGATCGCCGAGGCGACCAAGCTGATATACGCGGCCACGCCGGCGGCCGCGGTCTCAGGGCGCCGCCGAATCCTCGCGCCGCAGCAGAAAGATTCCCTGCCGGCTCCTTAGATTGGCGAACGGTCCGATCTTGCCGATCGCGCTGACCCGCCCGCCGCGGTCGAGCGAGACCGCGCGTTCCACCACCACTTCGAGGTCCTGGCACAGCTCCTGGAAGTCGCGGATCGTGCACAGGTGGATGTTCGCGGTGTCGTACCAGCGCTCGGCCGGTCCGCCGATCACCGGCATGCGCCCCTCCCAGACAAGCCGCCAGCGAGTGCCCATCTGGCCGAAATTGGTGAAGGAAACCACCACCCGCGTCGCGATGCGGAGAAGCTGGCCCAGCAGATCGCGCGGCGCGCGCGTGGCCTGCAGGGTCTGGCTCAGCACCGCGTAGTCGAACGCGCCCGGCGGGTAGTCTTCGAGATCGGTGTCGGCATCGCCCTGGATGACCGACAGGCCGCGAACCACGCAGGCGTTGACCCCGTCCTGGCTGAGCTCGATGCCGCGCGCGTCGACATCCTTGAAGTTGACCAGGTGATAGAGCAGCTCGCCGTCGCCGCAGCCGATATCGAGCACCCGCGAGCCGGGCTCGATCATGTCGGCGATGATTTGCAGGTCGCGGCGGATCGCCCGCGCGCGGGCGCCGGCCGTCCCGGCGGTCATCCCTCTCCGAGGCCCCGGTGCTTCCCCGCACCGTCGAGAAAACCGCGCAGCGTGGTCGCGAATTCCGGCTCGTCGAGCAGGAAGGCATCGTGCCCCTTGTCGGTCTTCACCTCGACGAAGCTGACATTCGCCGCCGCCGCGTTCAGCGCCTTGACCACCGCCCGGCTCTCGACGGTGGGGAACAGCCAGTCGCTGGTGAACGAGAACAGGCAGAACCGGACCGGGGTGTCGGCGAAGGCCTTCGACAGCGCTCCGCCATGTTCCGCCGCGATGTCGAAATAATCCATCGCGCGCGTGATGTAGAGATAGGAGTTCGCGTCGAACCGTTCGACGAAGGTGATGCCCTGGTGGCGCAGATAGCTTTCCACCTGGAAGTCGGCGTCGAAGCCGAAGCTGAGGGCGTCCCGCCCCTGCAGCCGGCGGCCGAACTTGCGGTGCAGCGCCGAGTCCGACAAATAGGTGATATGGGCCGCCATGCGGGCCACGGCGAGCCCGCGGGTCGGGACCTTGCCGTGGCGCAGGTATTCGCCCTGGCACCAGTCCGGATCGGCCATGATGGCCTGGCGACCGACCTCGTTGAACGCGATGTTCTGCGAGGAATGACGCGCGGCCGCGGCGATCGGCACGGCGGCGAAGACCCGTTCGGGAAAGCGCGCCGCCCATTCGAGCACCTGCATGCCGCCCATCGAGCCGCCGATCACGCAAAAGAGCTGGTCGATCCCGAGATGGTCGAGCAGCAGCGCCTGGACCTGCACCATGTCGCTGATGGTGATCACCGGGAAGTCGAGACCGTAGGGCTCCCCGGTTTCCGGGTTGATGTCCATCGGGCCGGTGGTCCCCATGCAACCGCCGAGCACGTTGGCGCAGACCACGTGGTAGCGGTCGGTGTCGAGCACCTTGCCGGGCCCGACCAGAAGGTCCCACCAGCCCGGCTTGCCGGTGACCGGGTGGGGCTCGGCGACGAACTGGTCGCCGGTCAGGGCATGGCATACCAGGATCGCGTTCGAGCGATCGGCGTTCAGCGCCCCATAGGTCCGGTAGGCGACCGTGACCGGTCCCAGCGCGACGCCGCAGTCGAGCAGCAACGGCTCGTCGGTCGCCAGACGCACATGCGTGCCCGGCATCTCCCCCTGCAACAGGGAGGTCGGTCGATTGAGCGTTACGGGCTTCATTACCTGCGGCTGTGTCAAAATTCCCCGAAACACCGGCAACCGCGGCAATCCGTCCCCCGGCAAGGCCCGGCATCGGCGTCGTCGATTGTAACCAATGCGGGGGCTGGTTATAAGTCGCTAAGAGGATGCCATGTACTCGCCCGGCAGGGATCCATGGCCATGCAGGGGTTGCGGGGTTGAACGAGACCGTCATGAACCGTTCTGGGGCTTCGCTCGCGGATGTGCGCGACCGTATCGACGCCATCGACGACCGCCTGCACGGGCTGCTGATAGAGCGGACCTCGCTGGTGCAATCGGTGGTTGACGTCAAGAGCGGCACCGCCCTGCCGGTCTACCGTCCCGGCCGCGAGGCGGAGATTCTCCGGCGCCTGGTCGAGCGTCATGAAGGCGAATTTCCGATGGTGCCGCTGACCCTGATCTGGCGCCAGATCATTTCCGCGAGCCTCGGCCTGCAGGGGGATTTCGTCGTCGCCGTCTATGCCGCCGACGAATCGGACCCGCGCTGCGAAATCGCCGAGACCCATTTCGGGGCCGCCACGCCGTTTTCCCTGCACGGGACCGTTACCGGAGTGTTCATCGCGGTGACCCAGGGCGATGCGTCGGTGGGGGTCCTGCCGTTTCCCGCCGACGGCCAGGAAACGCCGTGGTGGCCGCGGCTCGTGCAATACGGCCAGGGGGTCAAGGGCGGCGGCCGCCCGACGATCGTCGCCCGGCTTCCCTTCGTGCCGCCGAGGCGGCTTTCGGGCGCCGGCCACGACTCGCTGGTCATCGCCATGCAGGCGCCCGAGCCCACCGATCGCGACCGCAGCTTCATCGTCGTCAGGGCCGGCGAGGATACCAGCCGGGCGCGGGTTCACGGCGCCTTCCAGTCGCGCGGCCTCGAGTCGCGGCTGACTCTCACTCATTCCGACGAGATGGACCCGGAGACGGCGCTCTTCCTGCTCGAGGTCGACGGGTTTGTCGCGAACGGCGATGCCAGAATCGCCGCCATCGCCGAGGAGATCGCCGGGGCGGAGGTCAGGGTGCTGGGCGCCTACGCCGAGCCCTTCGCCGCCAGCGAGGTCGACCCCCGCAGGGGCGTCGGGAAACCATGAGCGGGCCGACCCCGAGGCCAGGCATCCTCGACATCGCGCCCTACATACCCGGAGACTCGTCGATCCCGGGCCGGGCGCGGGTGATCAAGCTGTCGTCGAACGAGGGCGCGCTGGGACCCAGCCCGGCGGCGATGCGCGCCCTGGCCGAGACCGCCGCCGACATTCACCGCTACCCCGACGGCGGCGCCGTGGCGCTGTGCGAGGCCATCGGCGCGGCGCACGGCCTTGATCCGGCGCGCATCGTCTGCGGCGCGGGGTCCGACGAGCTGATCTCGCTGCTTGCGCGGGGCTATGCCGGACCCGGCGACCAGGTGCTGACCCATGCCCACGCATTCGTCATGTACCGGCTCGCCGGGCTCAGCGTCGGTGCGGAGGTGGTCGAGGTGCCGGAACGGGCTCTCACCGCCGATGTCGATGCGCTGCTGGCCGCCGTGACGCCGCGAACCCGGATCGTCTACATCGCCAACCCCAATAACCCGACCGGGACCTACATGCCGCAGGAGAAGATCGAGCGCCTGCGCGGGGCGCTGCCCGAAGACGTCCTGCTGGTGATCGATTCCGCCTATGCCGAATACGTGACGCGCAACGACTACAGCGCCGGCGAATCGCTGGTCGAACGCGGGCGCAACACGGTCATGACGCGGACCTTCTCGAAGATCTACGGGCTCGGCGGCGTGCGGCTCGGCTGGGCCTATTGCCCGGAACCGGTCGCCGCCGTGCTGCATCGCATCCGCTCGCCCTTCAATGTCAGCGCCCCGGCGCAGGCCGCCGGGATCGCGGCCGTCGAGGACACCGACTTCCTCGCCCGGTCGCGCGACCACAACGCGGCATGGCTCCCCTGGATCTCCGAGCGCATAGCCGCCGCCGGATTCCCGGTGACGCCGAGCGTGGGCAATTTCGTCCTCGTCGAATTCCCCGCCGAGGAGGGGCGGAACGCCGAGGCCGCGCTCGCCCATCTCGCGCGGCACGGCGTGATCCCGCGCGCCGTCGCCGGCAACCGTCTCCCCGACCATCTCAGGATCACCGTCGGGCTGGAAGACGAGATGCGCGCGCTGGTCGAGGCGATCGAGGCGTTCGCGGGCTGAGCCATGCCTCAGGACGTGCTGTTCCGGCGGATCGCCTTGATCGGAATCGGGTTGATCGGCTCCTCCCTCGCCCGCGTGGTCAAGCGCGATGGCCTCGCCGGTCATGTTGTCGGCTGCGCCCGCCGGGTGGAAACCCTGGCGGCCGCCGAGCGTCTGGAGATCGTCGATTCGACGACGCACGATCCGGCCGAGGCGGCGGCGGGCGCCGATCTGGTGATCGTCTGCACGCCGATCGGCAGCTATGGCGCGATCGCGCGCGCCATCGCCCCCAGCCTGGCGCCCGGCGCCATCGTCTCGGATGTCGGCTCGGTCAAGGGCGCGGTGCTCGAGGCCGTGCTCCCGCATTTGCCGGACGGCGTTCATTTCGTCCCCGGCCATCCGATCGCCGGCACCGAGGATACCGGTCCCGAGGCCGGGTTCGACACGCTGTTCGAAGGGCGCTGGTTCCTGATCACCCCGCCGCCCGGCACCGACGAGGCGGCGATCGAGCGGGTCGCCGAGCTGTGGCGCCGGGCCGGCAGCATGATCGCCCGGATGGATGCGGCCCACCACGACCATGTGCTCGCCATCACCTCGCATATCCCGCATCTGATCGCCTACACCATCGTCGCGACGGCGACCGATCTGGAAGACCATCTCAAGTCCGAGGTGATCAAGTTTTCCGCCGCGGGGTTTCGCGATTTCACCCGGATCGCGGGCTCCGACCCGGTGATGTGGCGCGACATCTTCCTCAACAACCGCGACGCCGTGCTCGAGATGCTCGGCCGCTTCACCGAGGACTTGTCCACGCTGCAGCGGGCGGTCCGCGTCGGCGACGGAGCCGCGCTCGAAATGCTGTTCACGCGCACCCGCGATATCCGGCGCGGCGTGGTCGCGGCGCAGCAGCACATCCCCCCCCGGCCCGACGGCAAGGGCTAACCGTCCCAGTCGATCCGCGGCAACCGCATGACCGAGAGCGGCCCGAAATAGAGCCTGCGGTTCTGGATCGTCACCGGCAGCGCGGTTGCGCCGTCGCGCCCTTCGCTCGCGCGGGCGAGGAGCTGGAGCCCGAGGCCGATGGCCCCGGCGTTCCTCTCCTTGACCGCGCCGAGCGCCACCAGCAGGCGGAGCAGGTCCTCGCGGCCGTCGATGCGGAACGACATCGCGGCGATCGGCTGGAGCTCCCGGGCGCACGCCCCGGGGGGGATCGGCTGGAGCGCGCGGCCGAGCGCGACCCCCCCCGAGCCGTCGATGCGCGCGCGCCCCGATCGCAGGGCGGCTTCGCCGATCTCCACCACCCCGCCGCCGTCGCGCCACCGCGCGAGCGCCCGAGGCTTTGCCGCGCGCGGCACCGGGCCGATCAGCTTGGCGGCGAGCGACAGCGCATCGATCCTGCGCTCCGACCCGGCGATCTCGATCCCGGCGAGCCCGAGCGCGAGCGTCGGGCCCGGCGGCTCGGGGCCGCGGCCCGCCACCGCCCCGGCCCGCCCGCCCGGGCGGGCGGGCGCGGCCCCGCGCCCCCCCATCGGCCCGGCCGGGCCGGTCGGGCAGGACGATCGACGCTTCCGCCCCGGCGACGGCGCGCGGCCGGGTCCGGCCCGGCGTCCGGATTTCGATATCGCCGAGCGCGAACTCGATCCGGGTTTCCGCCGCCGCGCGCCGCAACGACCCGGTGGCGACCCCCGCCCGCACCCGGAACGGCGCAACATCGGTCCCGCCCGCCCGGATGCGGTGTTCGCCGGGGGCCGAGAAAGCGATGCGCGACGGGCTCCACGGCCACGCCCGCCCGGTCACTCGCGGGCCGCGCCAGCGCCAGCCGGGCGCGGCGATCGACGCTGCATCGACGCTGGCGACCAGGGGCCCCGGATAGCCTTCGATGCGGACCGGCTCGTAGACCACCTGCCAGCCGCGGCCGCGCATCTCGGCGGCCCAGCCGTGGAGACCCGCGCGCAGCCGGTCGGCGGCGATCCACCAGACCGCGCTGTAGACAAGGATCGCGAGGAGACCCAGCGCGGCCGCCCCGAACGCCGCCTTCCTAGCCCGCATTTCCCGCCAGGGTCATGGCCTGCCCCGGATCACAGTCCGGGGCCTGCGCGGCGCTGTCCGGCCGACAGGGCAGGAGAGGCGCGCAGCGCGATGCGGGGACATCGGGCAAGCGCCTCGACGCACCCTGTCGGCCGGACAGCGCCGCCCCTTCGACAAGCTCAGGGCAGGCTCTCCGGGTCGCGCCCGGGCGCCCGCCCGCTGCGTCGCGGGCCTCGACCGTAGTCCCCGCTACGCTCTTCGGCCCGCTCCTGGCGGGACGAACGCCCGGGCGCGACGCAGGCCGTGACCCTGGCGGGAAATGCGGGCTAGCCATCCGCCGGTTATATGCGGCCCCGTGGCGGCGGTCGAGCGGAGGCCGGCCGGCCGCTATTGTGGTCCGATGGGCGATCCCCCCGACCGCGCGTACCCGCCGCCATGACCGGCGCGGACAAGTCCACCCCGCTCTGGGTGACGCTGACGCCGGTGCTGTTCGTGTTTTGCTGGGCGTCGGGCTTCCCGGTCACCAGTTTCGGGATCGAGTACGCCGAGCCGCTGACCCTGCTGGCGATCCGCTCGGCGCTCAACGTCATCGTCGTCGGCGCGGCGCTGCCCTTCCTCGCCGCGGCGTGGCCGGCGACCTGGCGCGAGGCGGGGCATATCGCGGTCGCCGGTTTCCTGCTTCATTCCGCCTATCTCTCCTGCATCTTCATCGCCCTCGGCGAGGGGGTGCCGCAGGGCACGGTCGCGCTGATCGCCGGGATGCAGCCCCTGGTGACCGCCGTCCTGGTCGGCCGCGCGCTCGGCGAGCGCATCGGCGCTATCCAGTGGGTCGGCTTCGCGCTCGGTTTCGCGGGGCTCGCCTGCGTGCTCGGCGAAAGCGTGAGCGTGTCGTCGGGCACGCCGCTCGGCTACATCGCCGCCGCTTTCACCCCTATCCTGATCACCGCCGCGTCGCTCTACCAGAAGCGCTACTGCGCGGCGATGGATTTGAGGACCGGGATGATCATCCAGCACGGCACGGCGTTCTTCACCACCGGGGCGCTCGCGCTGCTGATCGAGACCAACCGGGTGGTCCCGGGCGTCGAGCTCGCGCTGGTGCTGATCTGGCTCGTCCTGGTGCTCTCCGTCGCCGCGTCCAACCTGTACTACATCCTGCTCCGGCGCGGCGAGGCGGCCAGGGTCTCCAGCCTGTTCTACCTCACCCCGCCGACCACCGTGCTGCTCGGCTATCTGAGCTTCGGCGAGAGTTTCGGGCCGGCCGCGCTCGCCGGGTTCGCGATCGCCGGCCTCGGCGTCTTCCTGGTGACCCGGCGCGGCGGGGCCGGGGCATGACCGGCGGGCGTTCCGCGCACGGGCTGTTCCTCGCCGCGGCGCCGCTGATCTTCGCGGTGATCTGGAGCACCGGCAACATCTTCACCAAGTACGGCATGCCTTATGTCGAGCCGCTCACATTTCTGGCGCTGCGCTTCGCCTTCGGCGCGCTGTTCCTGGTCGCCGTCGCCGCCGCCTTCCGCGCGCCATGGCCGGCCAGCGCCGCGGAGGCGGGCCATATCGTGGTGGCCGGGGTGCTGGTTCACTGCGGCTATCTGTGGTCGGTGTTCGTCGCCGTCGACGAGGGGGTGGCGATCGGAACCCTCGCCCTGATCGTCGGGATGCAGCCGCTGCTGACCGCGATGATCGTCGGACGGGCGCTCGGCGAGACCGTGAGCCTGCGCCAGTGGTTCGGCCTGGTGCTCGGTTTCGTCGGGGTCGTCATGGTGGTGTGGCGCAAGATCGACATCGCCGAGGGCACGCTGTTCGGCATGGCGCTCGGCGTGACCAGCGTGCTCGCGCTCACTCTGGGCACCGTCTACCAGAAGCGTTTCTGCGCCGACATGGACCTGCGCTCGGGCACGGCGCTGCAAGCGGGGGTCAACGCGGCCATCACCCTCGTCCTGGTGCTGCTGTTCGAGACGCGGACCATCGACTGGACCGGCGAGTTCGTGTTCTCCCTGTTCTGGCTCGTCGTCGTGCTCACCATCGGCGCCTACAACCTGCTCTTCTACCTGCTGAGGCTCGGTGCGGCCTCGCGGGTGGCGAGCCTGTTCTACCTGACCCCGGCGATCACCGCGGTGATGGGGTATCTGATGTTCGACGAGGTGCTGGGCCCGGTCTCGGTGATCGGCATGGCGGTCGCCGTGACCGGTTTCGCGCTCGCCTCGCGATGAGCGCCAAGATCGTCTTCGACGGGCCGGGCGATGTCTGGTTCTTCGCCTACGGGTCGCTGATGTGGGACCCCGGCTTCGCCTTCGCGGAGGCGCGGCGCGCGCTGCTGCGCGGCTACCATCGCCGGTTCTGCGTCGATTCGACGGTCTATCGCGGGACGCCCGAACGGCCGGGGCTGGTGCTCGGCCTGGATGCCGGCGGCTCGTGCCGCGGCCTCGCCTATCGCATCGCCGAATGCCGGCGCGAGGCGGCGGCCCGCTATCTCGACCGGCGCGAACTCGCCGAGGACATTTACCGGTTGCGCAGGGTGAGCCTGGAGACCGCGGAGGGGCGGCTGCCCGGCTACACCCTGGTGGTCGACCGCGGGACGCCCTACTACGCGCGCCGCCTGGCGCCCGCGGACGAGATCCGCCGGATCGCCACCTGCCGCGGCGAGCGGGGAACCAACGCGGACTACCTGACGGACGCGATCGCCCGGCTGGAAGCGATCGGGGTGCGCGACGGCCGGCTGGCCGCGCTTGCCCGCCGCGTGGCCGCGTTCGGCGCGTCGGGCGGCGGCGCGGGTTGAGCGAGGCCTCCGTTTCGGCATTTTTCGCGCCGGCGAACCGCGTCGACACGCGACCCCTTGAAGTTCGGATTCGGCTCCCGATCTAGGCTGCGGATGGCGGCGAAAAAAGCGCTTGCATCGACCGCCGTCAATCGTCATATGGCGGCGCCCTGGAGCGCTCGCGCAACCATCCTGAAAGGCCGCGTACCGTGGCGCAGATGACCGCCTTTCTCGCCGAGCCGAGATCGATGTTCGCGCCCATCGCCGCCCTGCTGGCGGGGGTGGCGCTGCTGATGCTGGGCAACGGGTTGTTCCTGACCCTGGTACCGTTGCGTGCCGAGCTGGAGGGCTTCGGCGCGGTCTGGATCGGGGCCATCGGCGCGTCCTATTTCACCGGCTTCGTGCTGGGTTGCTACCTGGTGCCGCCGCTGGTCTCGCAGGTGGGCCATATCCGGGTCTACGCCGCGGTCGCGGCTCTCGGCGCGATCGTTCCGCTGCTGCACGCGCTGGCCTTGTCCCCGGTGGCCTGGATCGTCTTCCGCATCGTGCTGGGGCTGTGCGTTTCCGGGCTCTACATGGTGATCGAGAGCTGGCTCAACGCCGCCTCGACCCGGCGCAGCCGGGGCACGGTGTTCTCGGCCTATATCGCGATCCACCTGGCCGCCATCACCGCGGGCCAGTACCTCATCCTGATCGGTTCCCCGGGCGGCTCGGAGCTGTTCTCCGTGGCGACGATCCTGTTCGCGCTCGCCGTCGTCCCGGTCTGCCTGAGCCGCGCACCTTCGCCGTCGCTGCCGGTCCGCGCGCGCCCGGATCTGCGCAAGCTGTGGCGCAATTCGCAGGTCGGGGTGGTCGGCTGCATGACCAACGGCATGGCGAACGGCGCGGTCTGGAGCCTGGCGCCGATCTACGCCAAGAGCCTGGGGCTGTCGCTCACCGGCATCGCGGTCTTCGTCAGCGTCGCCATCGTGGGCGGGGCGTTCGTTCAGTACCCGCTGGGCCGCCTCTCGGACCGCCTGCCGGACCGGCGCTGGCTGATCGCCGCGCTCTGCGCGATCGCCACCTGCGCGGGTCTGCTGCTTCTGCTGCTCGCGCCCGTCCTGCCCCTGCCCGCCGTCTATGCGGCCTATTTCCTGTTCGGGGCGGCGGCGTTCTCGATCTACGGGTTCGCCGTCGCGCATGCCAACGATCACGCGGATCCGGGGGATTTCGTGGAGATCAGCGCGGGCCTGCTGGTGATCTTCGGGATCGGCGCGGTTATCGGCCCGCTGCTCGCCTCGCTGCTGATGGAGACGCTGGGAACCCGATATCTGTTCCTGTTCACCTGCGCGGTGCATGCCTCGGTGGCGCTGTGGACGGTCTGGCGGATGAAGCAGCGCGATGCCGTCGCGCCCGAAGACCGCGAGGACTACGTCCCGATGGTCCGGACGTCGCCGAACGCTTTCGCCCTGGACCCGCGCTCCGAGGACTCAACGCCCTGACCGGCGCGCCGGGAGAATGGCAACCGGCGGCCGCCGTGCCTATGCTCGCCGCAGCGAACGGAGGCCGCGGATGAAGCTGATCAGCTACCGCCGCGCGGGCGGGGAGGGGTATGGCGTCGTCAGGGAGGGCGGCATCGTCGATCTCGGCGCGCGCATCGGGGGGGAATTCCCGACCCTGCAAAGCGCGATCGCCGGCCTCGCCTTGTCGCGGATCGAGGCCGCGGCGGGTGGGCAGCCCGATTTCGCGCTCGACGAGGTCGAGTTCATGTTCCCCGTCACCGCGCCCGGCAAGATCCTGTGCATCGGGCGGAACTATCGCGGCTACCACGAGGTGGTCGCCGGCGGCGGTCCGGAATGGCCGAGCGTCTTCCCCCGCTTCCCGTCGAGCTTCGCCGCGCATGGCGAGCCGGTCCTCAAGCCCCGCGTGTCCGACGAGCTCGATTTCGAGGGCGAGCTCTGCGTCATACTCGGCAAGGCGGGGCGGCACATCCCCGAGGACCGGGCGATGGACTACGTCGCCGGCTATACGGCGATGAACGAGGGTTCGGTGCGCGACTGGCAGAGCCGGGGGACGCAGAACTGCCCCGGCAAGAACTTTTACCGGGCCGGCGCGATCGGCCCCTGGATGGTGACGGCGGACGAGGTCGGGGATATCGGCGATCTGGCGATCCGCACGCGGGTCGACGGCGAGCTTCGCCAGGACGGCTCGACCGCGATGATGATCTTCAAAGTGCCGTTCCTGATCGCCCATATCTCGCGCTTCACCTGGCTGGAGCCCGGCGACATGATCGCGACGGGGAGCCCCGGCGGCTCGGCAGTGTCCGAAGACGCGCCGCGCTGGCTCCGCCCCGGCCAGCAGGTCGAAATCGAGGTCGAGCGGATCGGCGTGCTGAGCAACCCGGTGGCGGCGGAATAGCGCCGCTACCCGCCCGAACGCCCGATCTCTTCCGCGAGGCGCCTGATTTCCCGGACCCGCTCGCCGGTGGGGGGATGGGTCGAGAGCCAGGAGGACCCCCCTCCCTTGTCACCCGCGGACATCCGCTCGAAGAACCGCGCCAGCGCCGCCGGGTCGTAGCCCGCCCGGGCCGCCAGGCTCACCCCGATCCGGTCCGCCTCGAGTTCGTGCTCGCGCGAGTAAGAGAGGGAGAGCAGCAGCCCGCCCTCCAGCAGCAGGTCGTCCAGTACCGGGCCGACATCGCCCACGATCAGCGTGACCAGCAGATAGGTGCCGAGGCTGCGATAGACCTGCCGGAGCCCGTGGGCTTCGGCGACATGCGCGATCTCGTGCCCCAGCACGCCGGCGATCACGTCGGGTTCGGGGAAGGCCCTGACCAGCTCGTCGGTGACGACGATGGTGCCGCCGGGCAGGGCAAAGGCGTTCGGACCCACTTTCGGCATGGCGCGGAACACGATCCGGTAGGCGCCGGAGCGGGCCGCGGGCGCGACCGCGTCGAGCCGTCCGAACACCCGGCGCACCCGGTCTCTTTCGTCTTCGCCCAGGCCCGACGGATCGGCCAGCGTCCGGTCGGCGAAGGCGAGATGACCCTCGTCGATGGCGCGCGTCAGCGCATCCGGGGTGAACGCCACCGCGACGGCGACCAGCGCGCCCAGCCCCCAGCGCCAGACCGCGAAGGCGGCAACGAAGGCGAGCGCCACCACCAGGACCAGCTGCGGGCGCCAGGCCTCCCAGCGGTGCAGGCGGTCGGATCCCTCGGTTCCCAGCAGCGCGTCGACCGCGTCGTGATCGTGGCTCAGAAAGCGCCACCCGCCGGGGAACAGGACGATGGACGGCAGCCCGCCCAGCCGGCGCTCGCGGCGGATCGTCTCCGGCGGTGCGCGCGCCAGCACCGCGCCGTCGTCGCGGTCGACCAGCTCGACGGCGCCGCCATCGCTCGCGGCGCGCAGGCGGGCCGCGATCCGCCGGGACGATCCGGCGGCATAGGCCTCGCCCGTGGGCGCCGGCGCCCCTGTCTCAGACAGCCGCGCCGACATCGATGCCCTCGATGTCCAGGAACGCATCGCCGAACGCCGATTGCCGGCGTGCGGCCTCGCCGACGAAGTCGTCGAGCGAGCCGGCGGGCCTCAGGAAGGTGTGGGCGCAGAGATAGCGCGCCACGCGAATCCGCGCCCAGGGCAGCAGCATTCCGACGGAAACGACGATAGCGATGCCGTTGCTGATGGCGATCCAGACCAGCCGGGGCGGCGAAATCGTCGATTCGAAGCGGTGGCCGCCTTCAAGCGCGGTTCCGGCGTAGATCGCGTTGCGAACGCAGGCGGCGTAGATCGTCCCCAGCGGGAAGATCGCCACGAACCAGACGGCCGCAACGACCACGAGGATCAGGACCGTCGCGCCATCGATCTCCCCGCCGGTTTGCGCGGCTGCCGCGAACCTCTCCGCCATGCCGCTGGCCGCGACCAGAGCGACGAACAGCATGAAGCCGAAAATCGCCCAGACGAACGTGATGAAGAATGCGGCGTAGAACGGCCCGATTCCGCTGTCGAAGGCGAAACGGTGTTCGCCGAGGCGATGACGCCCGATCGTGTACCGCCGCGCGGCCCGGCTCACCAAGGGAAAGGCCAGATAGAGGCTGAAGACCGCCAGGAACGGGTAAAGCAGGAACACCAGGAAGGCCGGCCAGTAGCTTCCATCGAAACGAAAGCGCAGGTTGGACCAGCTCGTCATCGCCGCGTTGAAGCGCAGGCCGCGATTGATCAGCCAGGGCACGATCGCCGCGAACCCGAGAAGCAAGGCAAGCGACGCGATCGGGGAGAGCGTCGACGCGACCGAATAGATGACGAACATGGCCACCACGATGGCGCGGCCGATGAGAATCTGTGCGCCGCGCGCATGGTAGTCGAAGGGCCGGCCGTCGACGGTCGTGTTGCCGAGGAAGTACCTCTTGTTCCTCACCTTCGCCCAGGCCGAATAGATGCCGAGCGTGGCGATCGAGAGCAGCAGGTTGACGATCCAGATCCCGAAATACTCGCGGGCGGTGCCGGTAAACCGCACCGGGACAGCCTGGGTTGCAGAACTCAAGGAAACATTCCCGCCTGTCGTGCATTGCCTTCTAGATGCGCCAACCCCGGCGGGCTGTCAATTCGAGACCCTGGTGGGCGGGATCAGTGGAACAGCAGCGACGGGTACCAGAGGACCGCGACGATGCGGTCGAACATGACGTAGAGGAAGACCCAGGCCGCCGCCGCGTAGAGCAGCGCGATCCACCACGCATAGCGGCCCCAGACCAGCAAATAGAGGGCGACGAACACGGGAAGGGCGACCATCTGGCCGGAAACGACGGTGAGCGCGAAGACGCCGATCCACCAGAGATAGAGCTGGCCCGCACGGGGGAGTTCGCCGCGCACCGGGAAGACCTCGCCGCCCTCGGCGCGGAGCCGCCGGATCTCCCGCGCGCCCTGCCACAGGGCGAGGAGGGCGAGGCAGATCGCCGGGATCATGGTGATCATCGGGGTCCCGCCGACATCGGCCGGCCAGGCGAAGGTCGGCACCAGCCCGTATACGCAGACCGCGAGCAGCATCCCGACCACCACCATGGACACCGTCGGGTCGGTGCGCCCGAGATCGGCGACGATCCTGGTTCCGCTCTCCCGCCGCGCCCTCCGCCGCCGGATCGCGAAGACGATCGAAAGGACGATCAGCACGGCGATGATCAGGCAGATCGGCCGGGCGAGCCAGGACAGGCCGTCATGCGCCGAGTTGGTGATGAACAGGGCGTTCTCCATGATCGGTCCGATCACCAGGCCCAGCACCATCGGCGGCCGCGGCACGCCGCCATGCTTCATCGCATAGCCGACCAGGCCGAACACCAGCAGCGCGATCCAGTCGCCGATATTGGCGTTGGCGAGCCACGCGCCCATGAACACGAACAGCGTGATCGCCGGCACCACCAGGTGGCCCGGCAGGAAGGTCACCCGCGCGACCTGGCGGGCGAGCAGCATCAGCAGCAGCGCGCCCGCGACATTGGCGATCGCCAGCGTCCACATCAGCGAGAAGGTGATGTCGAGCTTCGAGGTCAGCATCTCGGGCCCGGGCGTCATGTCCTGGATCATCAGCGCGCCCAGCAGGATCGCCATCGAGGCGCTGCCCGGGATGCCGAAGGCGACGGTGGGGATCAGCGCGCCCCCCTTCATCGCGTTGTTGGCGGTCTCGGGCGCGATCACGCCGCGCACGTCGCCCTTGCCGAACCCCTCCTTGTCCCGCGAGCTCTGCACCACGTGGCCGTAGGCGACCCAGTCGACGATGGAGCCGCCGAGACCGGGCAGCATCCCGACATAGGCGCCGATCGCCGTCGAGCGCAGCACCAGCCACCAGTTGCGCCAGGCGTCGCGGATGCCCCTCCTCATCCCGCCCGCCATCCGGTCCTCCGGCACGCGCGAGATCGAGCTGTTGCGGATCGCGAGGTCGATCACCTCGGGGAGGGCGAACAGCCCGAGCACGACCGGGATCAGCGGCAGCCCCTCCAGCAGGTAGGTCGTGCCCAGCCAGTAGCGCGGCACCGCCCCGTTCTCGGCATAGCCGACATAGGACAGGCCGAGCCCGACCAGGCCGGCGATGAGGCCGCGCAGGATCGAATCCCCCGACAGCGAACCCACCATGGCGAGCCCGAGCAGGCCCAGCATGAAGAACTCGGCCTGGGTGAAGGAGAGGATCAGCGGCTTGACGATGGGGATCGACAGGCCGAGCACCACCGCGCCCAGCAGCCCGCCGACGGCGGACACGGTGAACGCCGCGCCGAAGGCGCGCGAGGCCTCGCCCTTCATCGCCATCGGGTAGCCGTCGAGGATGGTCGCCTGCGAGGCCGCGGTTCCGGGAATGCCCAGCAGCACCGAGGCGATGGTGTCGCTGGTGGTGGTCACCGCGAACATGCCGAGCAGGAAGGCGAGCGCCGGCACCGGCTCCATCGAGAAGGTGAAGGGAAGCAGGATCGCCATCCCCACCAGCCCCGACAGGCCGGGGACCGCGCCGAAATAGAGCCCGATGACGACGCCGAGGAAGAGATATCCGATGGCCGGCCAGGCGACCACCGATACCAGCCCGCTCAGCGCGGCATCGAACATCGGATTGCCCGGGCCGGACACCCGGGCGGCATCATGCCGCCCGGATGCGCCGGTGCCACGGGAACGCTTCGGCTATTTCCTGCCGATGAGGTTCTTGAAGAAGGCGACGATCTCGGGCGAGACCTTGCCCGCGGCGTCTACATGGCCCTGCGCCGCTTCCGCGAGGATGATGTTCGGCGGCGCCTTGATCACCTTGGTGTAGTCGGCGGCGAAGTCCTTGTCCGCGGCCAGGGCCTTCCACGCCGCGCGCAGCGCCTTGACCGCCTCGTCCGGCGTCCCCGCCGGGACGAAAGAGCCGCGCAGCATGCTCACCGACAGGTTGTTGATCAGCTGGAAGGCATCGTACTGCACGCCCGAGGGCTTCTTGCCCTTGAGCCTCTGATAGACGTCGTGATAGGTCGGGATGCCCTTGAGATGCGGATTGCGCACCTCCTTGCCGTCGGGGCCGACCGCCGAATAGTACCAGAGCGAGATCGCGTGTCCCGGCTGGATCAGGTTGGGCTCGACGTTCTTGCGGAAACCCGGCACCGAGCCGCAGGAGAACTGGGTCTCGTTCTGCATCACGCCCGCGACCACCTTGGCGAGGCCCTTGTAGCCGGTGACGTATTTGTAGTCCGCGCCCAGCAGGTCGAGCGCCATGCGGAACCGGAGGTCGTGCGACGACGTGACCCGCATGCCGGCGGCCTTGAATCCCTTGATCTTCAGCAGGTCGTCGACCTTGCTCACGCCCGCGTCCTTGCGGATGTAGCACACCTGCGGGTGGCCGATGCCGGCGAGCCAGACGAATTTGGAGAAGTCGACCCGCAGCCCGGGGTCCTGGAGCACCTGCGAGATCAGCGGCGGGGTGAAGATCGCGAGCGACTGCCCGTCCGGCTTGGCGACCTCGCCCATGTAGTTGGAGCCGGTGATGCCGCCCGCGCCCGGGACGTTCTTCACGATGATGCGGGGGTTGCCCGGGATGTGCTTGCTCAGATGCTTGGCGACCAGCCGCCCTTCGATGTCGGTCGGCCCGCCCGCCGAGTAGTTGATCAGGATGGTGATGCGCTTGCCCTTGTAGAACTGCGCCTCCGCCGTGCCGGCAAGGCCGACCAGGGCGGCAACCGCACCGGCCAGGGTTACGCTCAGCAGTCGTTTCATCTCGGTCTCTCCCCTCTTTGTTCGCGGTCTAGTCCCGCTGATCGGACAGCATCGTCCCCAGCTTGAACGGCTCGAAGGTGGGCTTGTAGCTCTTCTCGTCGAGGAACTGGCGCAGCCCGGTGTTGTAGGAATCCTCGGCGTCGGCCACCTTGATCGACTGGCCCTTGGCGGCGAGGTAGTCGTAGGCTTGGCCGAAATCCATCGTGCGGACCTGGCGCACCGCCTGCTTGGTGGCGCGCAGCACCGCCGGGCTCTTCTTCATCAGCTTCTCGGCGAGCTTGACGGTCTCCGCCTCGAGCGCGTCGTCCGGCACGGCGTAGTTGACCATGCCGATGCGCGCCGCCTCGTCGCCGTCGAACGGATCGCCGAGGCAGGCATAGTAGAGCGCGTGCCTGGGCAGCACCGCGTCCGACACCACCTTGGCGACCAGCGCGCCCGGCAGGATGCCCCAGTTGACCTCGGACAGCGAGAACGTCGCGCCCTTGCCGGCGATCGCGAAATCGGTCGCCAGAAGCTGCATGAACGCGCCGCCCACGCAGTAGCCGTGGATCATCGCGATGGTCGGCTTGTCGTAGTTGTAGAGGCGCTGCCAGCGCCAGCTATTGGCGTAGCGCTGCGCCTTCTTGCGCTCGAAGGGGTCGTTCTCGAGCTCGCGGAAGAATTTCTTCAGGTCCTGGCCGGCGCTGAAATTGCCGCCCGCCCCGGTGACCACGATGACCCGCGCATCGGGGTCGGTCTCCAGCCGGCCCAGCGCGTCGTCCATGTCGTAGTGGAGCTGCGGACTCATCGCGTTGCGCTTCTCGGGACGGTTCATGATCGCCCAAGCGACACCGTCCCGGATTTCGACCTTGACGCATTCGTAGCTGTAATCGGCCATGACCCCTCCTTCGGGCGTTCCGTCGTCGAGATTGGCGAAAGCTTATCGGAGCGCATCGGCCCGTCAAAGCGCCGCCCGGCTCACCCGCCATATTCGCGCAGCACGCGGCGGGCGAGCGCCATCTTGAGGATCTCGGTCGGGCCTTCGGTGATCACGAAGCTCCGCTGGTCGCGCCACATGCGCTCGATCGGCAGATCGGTGGTGAGCCCGATCCCGCCATGGATCTGGAGGCAGCGATCCGCCGCCTCGAAGGACTTGGTGTCGCCGAGATACTTGCACATATAGGCCTCGTAGCGGATGTCCTCGCCGCGATCGGCCTTCCAGGCGGCGTGGTGGACCATCAGCCGCAGCCGGTGGAGGTCGGCATAGATGTCGACCAGCATCCACTGCACCGCCTGGCGCTCGGCGAGCGGCTTGCCGAAGGTGACGCGCTGCCCGGCGTAGGAGGCGCCGAGCTCGAGGCAGCGCTCCATCACCCCGATGCCGCGCGCGCCGTGGCGGATGCGCCCGGCGCTGATCCAGTTCTGCGCGAATTTGAAGCCGTCGCCCTCCTCGCCGATGCGGTTCTCGGCCGGCACCCGCACGTCCTCGAAGGCGATCTCCCAGGGCCGGTCGTCCATCATGGTTTCCTGCGGCCTGAGCAGCGTCACCCCGGGCGTGTCCATGTCGACGAGGAACGCGGATATCCCGCCGCGCGAGCCCTTGGCGCGGTCGGTGGCGGCGAAGACCTGGGCGAAATCCGCCTCGTCGGCGCCGGTGATGAAGCGCTTCGTGCCGTTGATCACGTAGTGGTTGCCGTCGCGCACGGCGGTCGAGCGCATGGCGCCCGGGTCGCCCCCCGCGTCGGGCTCGGTCTGGGCGAAGCACGCCTTCTTCTCGCCGGCGACGACCGGCAGCAGGTAGCGCTGCTTCTGCGCCTCGTCGAGGAAGTAGAGGATCGGGCTCACCGCGGGTCCGAAGATGCTGGCGTTGCGCGAGGGCAGCGCGATGGTGCGGCCGAGCTCGGACCACACCACGGCGCGGGCCAGCAGGCCGAGCCCGAGCCCGCCATACTCCTCCGGCACGTCGTAGAGCCAGAGCCCGAGCGCCTTCGCCTTCTCCTCCAGCGCGGCGCGCACTCCGGGCTTGATCTTGCCGCCCTCGCAGGTCTCGCGCTCGATCGGGATCAGCTCGCGGTCGACGAAGCGCCGCACCGTCTCCTTGAGCATCGCGAGCTCGTCGGGCAGGTCGAAATTCATCGCCGCGCGGTCTCCCTGATATCCACCGCCCGCACCCCCTCGCCCTCGGCCAGCACGATCAGCGGGTTGATCTCGAAATCGGCGAGGCGGACGCGCACGCGGAAATACACCTCGCCCGCCGCCAGCATCGCCCCCACCAGCGCGTCGACGTCGCGCGGCTCCCGCCCGCGGAAGGCGCCCAGCAGCGCGCGTGCGCGGAGCGACTCCAGCATGTCGCGCGCTTCCGCCTCGTCGATCGGCAGCAGCCGGAAGGCGAGGTCGCGCAGCACCTCGACATGGATACCGCCGATCCCGGCGACGATCACCGGGCCGAACTGGGGGTCGTCCCGGAGGCCGAGGAAGAATTCGAGCCCGTCGACCATCTCCTGCACCAGGAAACCGTCGAGCCGCGCTCCGGGACGGGCGGCTTCGAGCCGCGCCGTCATCTCGTCGGCCGCCCGCGCGACGGCTTCCGCGTCGCCGAGCCCCAGCGCCACCCCGCCGATCTCCGTCTTGTGCAGGGCCGCGGGAGAGACGATCTTGAGGGCCACCGGATAGCCGATGTCCGCGGCGATCGACGCCGCCTCGGCGGCGGTCGCGGCGAGCCCGCCCTGCGGGGCCGGCACCCCGGCGGCGGCGAGCAGTTCGGCGACCGGTCCCGATGCCGGGGTCGTCGCGGGCCGGGCGGGAAGGCCGCGCCGCCGGCGTTCGGCAAAGCGCCCGAGCGCCTTGAGCGCGCGCACGGTCTCCGGCAGGCCCTGCAGGAAGGGAACGCCCGCCGCCGCCTGGAAGGCGCGCCCGGCGTCGGTCACGTTCTGGCCCATCCGCCCATGCGCCACCACCGACGCCGCGCCGCGCGCCGCGGCCGCGAACACGTCGGGATCGCCGCGCTCGCCGTCCTCTGCCGGCAGCTGGCCCTGCATCGACAGGATGTCGACCCCGGGGTCGTCGGCGATCGCCCGGCAGATCTCGCGGAAATCGTCCTGCCGTCCGGCCAGCCCGGCGCCGCCGTCGAGCGGGTTGCCGGGGGCGAGCCCGCGGTCGAGCAGAGGCGCGACGCTCGCCATGGTCCCGGCGCTCAGCTCGGCCACCGGCAGCCCGGTCTCGCTCGCATAGTCGAGGAACAGCCCGGTCGCCCCGCCCGAATAGCCCGCGAAGGCCACGCGAGGCCCGTTCGGCAGGCGCGCGGTGGAGAACATCAGCGCCGTCTCGATCAGGTCGTCGAGCCCGTGGCAGCGCAAAATGCCGTAGCGGTCGCAGACCGCGTTGAAGATGTCGTCGTCGCCCGCCACCGCCCCGGTGTGGCTCTCGGTCGCCGAGCGGCCGCGCTCGCTCGCCCCGGTCTTGACCGCGACAATGGGCTTTCCCGCATCGAGCGCCTTTTCGGCCGCCGCCATGAACGCCTCGGGCCGGCGGATCCCCTCCAGCATGCAGGCGATCACCCGTGTGCCCGGGTCGTCGACCAGGAAGGCGATGTAGTCCGCCGCGTCGAGGTCGAGTTCGTTGCCGCTGGACACCGCGTAGCTGAAGCCGAGGCCGCGCACCGCGCCCTGGCCGAGCCAGTACTGGAAGGTGCCGCCGGACTGGAAGACCACGCCGACCCCGCCCTTCGGCAGCCCGCGCACCCGCTCGGCCGGGTAGAACAAATTGGCTTCCGGGAGCGCCAGCGCGCCCATGCAGTTGGGCCCGCACACCCGGAGCCCGCGCGCGCAGAGCTCGGCCAGCGACCGCGAACGCTCGCCCCCCGCCGCGTCCCCGCCCTCGCCGAACCGGGCGGCGAAGACCAGCGCCGATCCGAGCCCGTTGGCCAGCCCGTCGGCCAGCGTGTCCGCGACGCTTTCCGCCGGGATCAGGGTCAGCGCGAGGTCGACCGGCTCCGGCAGGCTCGCGAAGGAAGGGTGCACCTCGCGGCCCCACAGCCGGTCGCGCCGCGGGTTGATCAGATAGACCGGAACCGGGAAGCCGGCATGCTCCAGGTTGGCGTAGATCGCCCGCGGCCAGCCCCCCGCGCCGCTTTCCGAAGCGCCGACGATGGCAATGGAACGCGGCCTGAAAAGCTGCTCGACCGATCTGAACACGTCGACTCCGCCGGGACCGCGACCGCTGGCCAGTATCGGCACCGCCTTCCGGGCGTCAACCGGCGGCGGCAAGGCGGGTTCGCGGACCGGCGCGGAAGGGTCTACACTGACCGGCGGAGGCGCGGATGAGGCTCCCTGTCCATGGGTTCGTTGCGGCGGCCGCCCTGGCGGCCGGGTGCATGCTGGGCCCGTCCGAAGCCCGGGCCGACGCCATCGACGGCATGTGGTGCAGGGACAGCCGGTCGATGCACATCGACGGTCCTTCCATCGTTACCCCGGGCGGCGCTTCGATGACCGGCGACTACGACCGGCACGGTTTCCGCTATGTCGTTCCGCCCGGCGAGGAGGGGACCGGCGAGACGGTCGTCATGGTCCTGCTCAGCGACCACGACCTCGACGTGACCCTCGGCGAAGGCGCCACCGAGCGCTGGCGGCGCTGCAAGCTGACCAGTTGACGGCGGTTCCAGGCGGATGGAGCGGCACATGGGCCAAATCGAGGCGGTGGACCTGCTCTGCGTGGGTTCGGGGCTGGCCGGGCTCTCGGCGGCGCTGGCGGCGGCGGGGCGCGGGCTCAAATCCTGCGTCGTCGAGAAATCGACCCGCCTCGGCGGCGGCAGCGCCATGTCGTCGGGCGGGGTATGGATCGGGGCGAACCGTCACCAGGCGGCGCACGGTCTGTCCGACAGCCCGGAGGAGACACGCGCCTATCTCGATTTCATCGCCGGCGGGGCGTCGGTTCCCGAAAACCTCGCGGCGCTTGCCGAGAGGTCCGACGAAGCTCTGGGAGCTTTCGAGGGTTTGGGCGTGTCGCTCCTGCTACGCCCCAAGGTTCCGGACCAGTTCTACCCCCGGGCACCGGGTTCGACGGCCGCCGGCCGGTCCTTCAACGCCGCGCCGATCGCGCGCGCCGAGCTCGGCGAGTGGTCCGACCTGCTCCAGGACAACCCCTATTTTCCGCCCGGCATGTCGAGCACGGACATGGTCGCCTGGGGCGGGCTGGGCAGCATGCAGGACTGGGACCCGAAGCTCTTGCGCGAGCGGGCCGAGAGCGGCCGACTCGGCACCGGTCAGGCCATCGTGGGCCAGTTTCTGGCCGGGCTGGGACGCGCGGGCGTCCCCATCCTGACGGAGTTCGAGGCCGGCTCGCTGATACGCGACAACGGCCGAGTGACGGGAATCCGCGGCCGGCACGCCGGCCGTCCCGCGGAGATCGCGGCGAGACGCGGCGTCGTGCTGGCGACCGGCGGCTATGAGAGCAACCCGGACCTGGTGGCGCGATTCGAAGGCGTGCCCGGCTGGCGCTCCATGTTCCCGGCCTCGATCACCGGCGACGGGATGACGATGGCCACCGAGATCGGTGCCGCCATCCACCGGGTGCCGGAAAACTTCTTCTTCTTTCTCGGCTACGACATTCCCGGCGCGGGGCCGGGCGGCGCGGCGCGCTTCCGGATGACCGGGTTCACCGAGCTCAGCTATCCGCACTCCATGGTGGTCAACCGGGCGGGACGCCGGTTCTTCGACGAATCGAGCTTCCAGAAGGGGGTGCGGGCGATCAAGGCGTTCGACCAGGCGAACCGCGATTTTCCCAACCTGCCCTGTTTCATGATCTTCGACCGCCGGTTCCAGGAACGCTATTCCTTCGCCGAACGGCCGCCCGGCGCGCCGCCGCCGGGCTGGCTGGCGCGCGCCGATTCGCTGGCCGGGCTCGCCGCCGAGCTCGGCATCGACGGTTCGGCGCTCGAAGAAACCGCCGCCAGCTTCAACCGCGGCGCCGCCGAGGGCCGCGACCCGGAATTCGGCCGCGGCGACTTCCTCTGGATCCAGGTGCTGTCGGGTGACAGCGCGCACCCGATCCACCCCAACCTGGCGCCGGTGTCCGAGCCGCCTTTCTACGGCGTCCGCCTGCATCCCAGCGGGTCGAGCTCCGCCGGCCTGCTGACCGACGCCGATGCCCGGGTGCTGCATGTGCGCGGCCATCCCATCGCCGGGCTGTATGCCTGTGGCAGCGCCGCGGCGCAGACCGATTTCGGGGTCGGCTACCAGGGCGGGCTGCTGCTGGTGCGCGGCATGACCTTCGGCTACCTCGCCGCGCGCCACGCCGCCTCGGCCCCCGGCGATTGACGCACGTTCCGGGCGGGACCGATAATCCCCGGGACACGGGAGGGCGATCGCCGGGATGAACGACACAGCCGAGCCCGACTTTTCGACCTGGCTGCGCATCCCCTCGGATTCGCTTGCGGCCGTCGCTGGCGTGCTCATCCTGGTGATGATGGTGCATGTGACCGCCGACGTGTTCGGCCGTCTCGCCTTCAGCGCGCCGATCGACGGCACGCTTGAGATCGTCGCCGGCTACTACATGGTGGCGGTGGTGTTCCTGCCGCTCGCCCATGTCAGCCGCGGCGAGGGCCATATCTTCATCGAACTGTTCACCCGCGGGCTGCCGGAGCGCGTGCGGTCCTGCCTCGACGCGGCCGCGGCCACGCTGACCCTGTTCTACGTCGCGCTGATGGCCTGGCAGACCGCGGTCGAGGCGATGATCCAGACCGAGGGCGGCGAGCTGTGGGAGACCGCCGACGATCTGATCGTCATCTGGCCGAGCCGCTGGCTGATCCCGATCGGCTGCGCGCTGATGGCGGTGCTGTTCGCCTGCCTGGTGCTGCGCCACGCCCGCGCGGGCCGCGCGCGGTGACCCCCCTCGAAATCGGCTTTTTCGGGATCGGCGCGGTTATCCTGCTGATCGCGCTCCGCGTCCCGATCGGCGCGGCGCTCGGCCTCGTTGCCTTTTTCGGGATCGTCAGCCTGCGCAACGTGGACGTGGCCTTCGCGGCGCTGCGGACGACGCCGTTCGAGTTCGCCGCCCACTGGTCGCTTTCCGCCATCCCGATGTTCCTGCTGATGGGGGCGGTCGCCTATTACTCGGGGATCAGCTCGGCGCTGTTCAACGCGGCCAGGCTCTGGCTGGGCGCGCTGCCGGGCGGGCTCGCCGTGGCGGCGACCTTCGCCTGCGCCGGTTTCGCCGCGGCGTCGGGCGCCTCCATCGCCACCGCGGCGGCGATGGGCCGCATCACCATCCCGGAAATGCTCGCCATCAAGTACGACAAGGGGCTGGCCGCCGGGGTGGTGGCGAGCGCGGGCACGCTGGGAACCCTGATCCCGCCGAGCATCCTGATGGTGCTCTACGGCATCTTTGCCGAGGTCTCGGTGAGCAAGCTGTTCATCGCCGGCATCCTGCCGGGCATCCTGACCGCGTTCGTCTACAGCGCCATGATCGTGGTGCGCTGCCGGCTCAACCCCGCGCTCGCGCCCAATATCGACTTCGAGGCGACATGGGGCGAGCGTTTCGCCGCGCTGAGGGAGATCTGGCCGCTGGCGGCCCTGGTCGCCGGCATCATCGGCGGGCTCTATGCCGGGGTGTTCACCGCCACCGAGGCCGGCGCTGCCGGCGCCTCGCTCGCCATCGTGATCGTCTGGCTGCAGGGCAAGCTCACCCTTGAGCGGCTGAAATTGAGCGTGCTGGAGGCGCTGAGCAGCACGGCGCGCATATTCTTCGTCGCGGTCGGCGCCGTCCTGCTGACCCGCTTCCTCGCTTTGACCGGGGTGCCGGGGTATCTCGCCGAGGTGGTCGGCGGCTGGGCTGGCGATCCGCTGCTGCTGGTGATCGCGGCCTCGCTGATCTACATCGTGCTCGGCATGTTTCTCGACCCGCTCGGGGTGATGCTGCTGACGCTGCCGCTCTTCCTGCCGATGTTCACCGCGCTCAACCTCGACCTGATCTGGTTCGGCATCCTGGTCATCAAGTATCTCGAGATCGGGATGATCACACCGCCGGTCGGGATGAACGTCTATGTCATCAAGAGCGTGGTCGGCGACAAGATCGAGCTCGAAACCATCTTCAAGGGCGTCGCGTGGTTCCTGGTCTGCGACATCGTCGTCATCGCCCTGATCGTCGCATTCCCGGACATTGCGCTGCTTCTGCCCGGCATGATGAGATAACCGCAACCGGCAAACGGGAGGAACGGAACATGAAACGGTTCGGATATGCGGCGCTTCTGGCCGCGGCCGGCGCGCTCGCGCTGGTCCAGCACGCTTCGGCGCGCGATCTGGTGTTCGGCAGCGCGCTGCCGCCGCAGCACAACGTCAACACGCACGGGCTCGCCCCCACCTTCGCCGCGCTCGCCAAGGCAACCGGCGGCAAGCTGAAGTGGAAGCTGCTGACGGGCGGCCAGCTCTTCGGGCTGCGTGCCTCGCTGACCGGTGTCGGCGGCGGCATGGCGGACGGCGCGATCATCATCCCGAGCTTCGTCCAGTCCAAGATCCCCCATGTCTACACCATCACCGACATGGCGCTGTTCGCCGAGGATCCGCTGGTGGCGGCGGCGGCATCGGCCGAGACGATCTTCCACGACTGTCCGGAATGCCTGGCCGATTTCAAGAAGCAGAAGACCGTGCCGCTCGGCTTCTACGGGCTCAACACCTACAAGCTCCTGTGCAACACCAAGGTGACCAACCTCGCCGAGGTCAAGGGGAAGCGCATGCGGACCTCCGGCGCCAACGGGCGCTGGGCCAGGGCGATGGGCGGGACGCCGGTGTCGATGTCGGGCTCCGACATGATCGAGGCGTTGCAGCGCGGCCAGATCGACTGCGCGATCGGCCCGCTGGCCTGGGTCAAGGCCTATTCGATCGGCGAGCACATCAAATACGTGCTCGACTTCCCGATGGGCAATTTCGCCGGCGCGGCGCATTTCGTGATGAACCGGGCGGCCTGGGACGGACTCCCGCTCGAACACAAGAAGGCGATCGTCGACGCCATGCCGCTGTCCGCCGCGATGACCACCATTGACGGCTACGCCAGGGACGAGCAGACCGGAATCGAGATGGTGCGTTCCGCGGGCGGCGTGTTCACCAAGGGCGGCAAGGAGTTTTCCGATCTCAGGGCGAGCTACCTCGATGGCGAGTTGGAGACCGTCATCGCCGGTGCCAAGAAGCGCCGGGTCAAGGACCCGCAGAAGATCATCGACGCCTTTCGCGCCAATGTCGCGAAGTGGGAGAAGCTGCTCGCCGGCAAGACCCGCGACACCGCGACCTTCCAGGCGCTGCTGAAGGAGCACGTCTACGACCGGATCGACCCGGCCAAGCTGTAGAAGGGCGTCCCGTGGGCGGGGCGGCGCAACGGCGGCCCCGTCTGGCGGCATGAGCGGAGGTGCCGCGCATATGTCGGCCCGGTTGGCGATGCACAACGCCAACCGGTTCAAGCTCGGGCTGTTCGGCGCCAACTGCTCGTCGGGGCGGGCGGTGACCGGGGTGCCCGAACGCTGGTCCGGCAACTGGTCCGACAACCTGGCGCTGGCGCGGATGGCGGACGAGGCCGGCATCGACTTCCTGCTGCCGATCGGCCGCTGGAAGGGCTATGGCGGGGAGACCGACTACCAGGGCGAGACGCTGGAATCGGTCACCTGGGCGACCGCGCTGCTGGCCCACACGCGGCGCCTCACCGTGTTCGCCACCGTGCATGCGCCGCTGCTCCACCCCGTCATCGCCGCCAAGTCCTTCGTCACCGCCGACCTGGTCGGGGAGGGGCGTTTCGGCGTCAACATCGTCTGCGGCTGGAACGAGGGCGAGTTCGCCATGTTCGGCGTCGCCCAGCGCGACCACGAGGCGCGCTACGCCTACGGCCAGGAATGGATCGACGCGATCCGCATGATGTGGGAGCGCGACGACGCGTTCGACTTCGACGGCGAATTCCTGAAACTCCGGGATGTACGCGCCGCGCCCGGGCCCTACGGCAACTCGCGGCCGCTGCTGATGAACGCGGGCGCTTCGCCGACCGGGCGGGAATTCGCGGTGCGCAACTGCGATGCCCTGTTCTCGACGCGACGCCGCGCGGCGACGATCGACGAGTTCGCCGAGGACATCCGCGCCGCCAGGCGCCTCGCCGCCGACCATGGCCGCGAGATCGACGTCTACTCGGTGGGCGTGGTGACCTGCCGGCCGACCATGCGGGAGGCCGAGGAGTACCACCGCCGCTGCGTCATCGACCACGCCGACTGGGCGGCGGTCGACAACATTCTGGCGATGCGGGGGATGTACCCGGGAGACTTTCCCGCCGCCGAGTTCGACGAGCTCAGGCGCCAGATCGCGCACGGGCTCGGCGGCATCCCGATCGTCGGCGATCCCGACCACGTCGCCGCCGAGATCGCCCGCTTCGCCGAGGCCGGGCTGCGCGGGATCGGCGTCTCCTTCGTCAACTACGCCGCCGAGCTCCCGTATTTCTGCGACGAGGTCCTGCCCCGGCTGGAGCGGATCGGGCTGCGCGAGAAGCGGCGGTAACCGGGCGTCCGTCGATGCCGGATTGTCGTACGCCATCCGCAGTGGAACCCCGACGCACTCGGTTCCCGGTGTTACCCACGGCGTGCGCCGCACGGTATCACGCCTGCCATAGACCCGCGCGCTGGTCGCCTGCGATTCGGCCCCGGCGCGCTTGGGCAAGCTCGTAAGCAGCCTGCATCCGCATCCAGTGCTCGGCGGTGCCCCAGCCGATATCCTCCAGCGCCAGCGCCATGTTCGCCGACACCCCCGCCTTGCCGTTCAGAAGGCGCGACAGCGTTCCGCGCTCGCAGCCGAGACGCGCCGCCGTCCCGGTCACGTTCCAGCCCGCATCGTCCATGCTCTCACGGATCAGTTCGCCGAGATGCGGCGGGTTCTGCATCGGGCCGACGCGGTCGCTCGCAATGTCGTTCATGGTCGGCACTTCCTCCAGTCAGTGATAGTCGATCAGGTCCACATCCACCGCCTCGCCGTCCTCGAAGCGGAACACCACGCGCCAGTTGCCGGAGACGCGAACGCTCCATTGGCCCGCCCGGTCGCCCTTCAGGGGATGCATCCGGAAGCCCGGCGCGTCGGCACTCCCCGGATGCGTCGCTTCTTGCAGGCGGAACAGGATGCGCCTGAGCCGTGGGACGAGGTTCGCCGGCAGCCGGGCGGCGTCGTCCCGCTCGTGCAGCGCCCGCAATCCCTTGTGCCCGATCTTCATGCCTCATTGTGGCGCGATGCGCTACACGCCGCAAGCGCCGACCGTCTCAAGGAGCGATGTGCACCGCCCGCTTCGCCGAGGCTGGGCTGCGCGGGATCGGCGTCTCCTTCGTCAACTACGCCGCCGAGCTCCCGTATTTCTGCGACGAGGTCCTGCCCCGGCTGGAGCGGATCGGGCTGCGCGAGAAGCGGCGGTAGCGGCCCCTAATCCGCGAGATGAGACGGCCACTCCGCCGGGGCCTCGGCGTCGACGACATTGGCCATCATCGCGGTCTTGCAGAAATGGCCGATCACGCCCACCAGGTCGGCGAGGCGGCGATAGCCCAGCACCTCTTCGGCGGCGGCGAACCCGTCCGCGCCCAGCGTGCCGGTCGCCAGCAGCTCGCGCGCCGCGTCGTGGACGACCTCGTCCTCGCGGTTCGCGAAGCCGGGCCGTTCGCGGGCGTTCACCGCGTCGACCACCGCGCGGTCGAGCCCGGCCTCGAGCGCCATCCGTGCCTGGGCCGCCCAAGGATAGGCGGCGTTCCAGCGCCGTGCGACGAGTAGCGCGACCAGGCGGAGCTGGGGCAGGGTGAGCGAGCAGCGGTTCTCGAAATACTCGGTCGCCGAGTTGTTGGTCTCCCACATCCCGGGCGCGTGGGCGTAGCCGACGGCGGGCCCGCGCCCGACCCGCCCGGTCGCCGCTACGGTCTCGTCGTAGACCCGCTTTCCCTCGTCATCCATCTCGTCGCGCGCGAGCGCGGGTATTCTGGTCATGCGTCGACTCCCGGGTTCAGACCGGCCGGCCGCCGGTATGCGAAGAGGTGATCTTGAGGCGATAGCCGTCGGGGAACGGGATGGTGAAGGAAGAGTGGACCGAGCCCGAGGCGATGTCCGACGGGTCGAGGCCCATCTCGCGGTAGCGCGCATGGGTCGCCCGGACGTCGTCGACCATCAGGTCGATCGGCGCCATCTGGCCCGGCGCGATCTCGCGGTCCCCGCCGCGGACGATCAGATGGGTGCCGCCGCGCAGCTCCAGCACGGCGTACGATTCCTGCCGCGTCACCCGGCGGACCCCCAGCCGCTCCAGCAGGTCGCACGCCGCGTCGAGGCTGTTGACGTCCAGCCTGACATGGCCGATCGCCACCCCGGGCCTGGGATCGTCCGGTTCCGTCATGCCGCCCTCCCGCGCTGCTTCGACGGGGTCGAGCGTGACTCGAAACGGCCGGCCAGGCAATCCGGCATGCGACCGGTGTCGTGCTACAACATCCGCCATGCGCATCCCGACCTATGACGACCTGCTGGCGGCGCATGAGCGGATCGCGCCGCATGTCCACCGCACCCCGGTGCTGACCTCGAACTCGCTCGACCGCCTGGCCGGGGCCGAGCTGTTCTTCAAATGCGAGAATTTCCAGCGCGCCGGCGCGTTCAAGGCGCGCGGCGCGTCGAACGCCGTGTTCGGCCTGTCCGACGCGGAGGCGGGGCGCGGGGTGGCGACCCACAGCTCGGGCAATCACGCGCAGGCGCTGGCCTATGCGGCGCGGCGGCGCGGCATTCCCTGCCATGTGGTGATGCCCGACGACGCGGTGGCCGCCAAGAAGCAGGCGGTGGCCGGCTATGGCGGCCGGATCGTCGAATGCGCGCCGTCCTACCCGGCGCGCGAGGCGGCGCTGGCCGGGGTGCTGGGAGAGACCGGCGCCGCGTTCGTCCACCCCTACGACGATCCGCGGGTGATCGCCGGCCAGGCCACCTGCGCGCGCGAACTGGCGGAGCAGACCGGCGGGCTCGATGCCGCGATCGCCCCCATCGGCGGCGGCGGCATGGTGTCCGGGACCTGCCTGGCGCTGTCCGCCCTCGCCCCCGACATGGCGGTTTACGCCGCCGAGCCCGAGCAGGCCGACGATGCCGCGCGCAGCCTCGCCGCCGGGCGGATCGTGGTGGACGAGGCGCCGCAGACGATCGCCGACGGGCTCAAGGCGCCGCTCGGCGAGCTCACCTGGCATTTCGTGTCGAACGGCGTCGCCGACATCCTGACCGTTTCGGAGACCGAGATCGTCGAGGCGATGAAGCTCATGTGGTCGCGGCTCAAGACGGTGGTCGAGCCGTCGAGCGCCGTGCCGCTCGCCGCGATCCTGAAGAACCGGCCGATCTTCGCCGGCAGGCGGATCGGCGTCGTGGTCACCGGCGGCAATGTCGATCCCGACCGGCTCCCCTGGGCGGGGGGCTGATGCCGTCCGGGCCGCCATCCGATATGATCGGAGCGCGAGCGGGGATGGGGGTGCGATCCATATGGCACAGCAGGATTGGGCGAGGGATCACGTCAGGCGGTACCGCGAGACCGGCGGCGCCGACGGGCATATCTGGAGGGGGCATGACGGGACGGGCAATTTCCCCTGCCTGCTGCTGACCACCACCGGGCGGAAGACCGGCGAGGCGCGGACCACGCCGCTGATCTACGGCCGCGACGGGCTCGATTTCGTCGTCATCGCCTCCCAGGGCGGGCGGCCCGACCATCCGTCCTGGTATTTCAACCTCGCGGCCGACCCGGCGGTGGAGATGCAGGTCGAAGCCGAGCGCTTCGCCGCCGCCGCGCGGACCGCGGCCGGGGAAGACCGCGACCGGCTGTGGCGGATGATGGCCGCGCTCTACCCGCCCTACGACGCCTATCGCGAGAAGGCCGCCGCGACCCGCGAGATCCCGGTCGTGGTGCTGTCCAGGGCGTAGGAGCGGGCGCGACGGCGCCCGAGAGCACCGTATCGCAATTCCGCCGCGCCGGCATATATTAGGGGCAGGCAGGACAATACCGCGCCAGGCGGTGGGGAGGTGCGATGACGACGCGGTCCATACTCGCTTTGCTGATCGAGCCGGAAACCGACCAGGCGGTGCTGCATGCGGCCGGCGCGATCGCCAGGGATTTTTCCGCCCATGTCGCGGTCACCCATGTCCGCGAGCGCCCGCGCGCAATCGCCGCGATGGGCTACGAGGGCATCCACGCCTATGTCAGCCACGACCTCGAGGCCGAGCATATCGAGCGCGCCAACGAGATCGAGTCCGCATCGCGCGCGCATTTCGACGCCTTCGTCGCCGAGACCGGCTTCGAGATCCGCACCCGGGCCGGGCACTCGGACCATCCCTCGGTGAGCTGGGAGGCGATCGACGAGTTCGGCCCCGACGTGGTCGCCAGGCGCGGCGGCGCCTATGACCTGATCGTCGTCGGCCGCCCCCTCGGCGGGCCGACCAATCTCGACCTGCTGAGCGTCGAATCGGCGATCTTCGCGACCGGGCGGCCGGTCCTGGTGACGCCGCCCGACCCGCCCGAGCATATCGGCGAGACGGTGCTGGTCGGCTGGAACCGGAGCGGCCCGGCGGCGCGGGCGTTCCACGCCGCCAAGGCGCTGCTGCTGGAGCGCTCGAAGAAGGTGCGGCTGCTCTCGGTCTCGACCGGGGCGAAGCAGGGCCCGCCCGCCGAGTCGATCAGCGAGAACCTCGCCTGGCACGGGATCGAGGCCGAGATCCGCGAGCTCTCGCCCGATTACCGCTCGATCGGCGAGGTGCTGCTGGCCGAGGCGAGCGCGATCGGCGCCGACCTCCTGGTGATGGGCGCGTTCTCGCGCAGCCGGCTGCGCCAGCTGATCCTCGGCGGGGTGACCCAGCACGTGCTGACCCGGGCCGAGATGCCGGTCTTCATGGCGCATTGAGCGGCGCCGGGCGGGCCCGCCCGAGCACAGGCTCGAAGCGCCGCGCGACCGCCATGGCGAGCCGGTCGGCGCCCCATTGCGCGACCACCTGGAGGCCCACGGGCAGGCGGTCGCGATCCAGCCCGCAGGGGATCGAGATCGCCGGCTGGCCCGACAGGTTGAACGGGTAGGTGTAGGGCGTCCAACTCACCCAGGGGAGCGGCGCATCCGCTTCGCCGCCCGGCGGCACCTCGTCCCCGGCGGCGAAGGCGGCGAGCGGCATGGTCGGCGTGACCAGCACGTCGCACGCCTCAAGCAGGGCGGCGAGCGCCGCGCTGAGCCGGCGCCGGTCGTCGATGGCGCGCAGCAGGTCGCCCGCCGAGCAGCCGCGCGCCAGCGCCGCGCAGCGCACCAGCCCCGGGTCCATCTCCGCCGCCCGCGCGGCGATAGTATCGGCGAACCCGAAGCCGCGCCCGGTCACCCACAGCGTCTCGAAGATGCCGCGCGGCAGGGCGATGTCGAGCGCGATGTCGGACCATGCGGCCGGCACCGCGGCCTTGAGCCGCGCCACCGCGTCGGCGAAGACCGCGGCCACGCCGTCTTCCGGCGCGACCCCGAACGGCGCGGCGGCGACCGCCACGCGCAGCCCTCCCGCGCGCAGCCGGGCGAGCGCTTCCCGCGAGGTCCGGTCGGATGCGCCGTAGGACAGCGGGTCGCGCGGGTCCGGGCCGGCGGTCGCCGCGACGGCCAGCGCGGCATCCTCGACCGAACGCGCCAGCGGCCCGACATGGGAGAGCGACCCGGTCACCGTCCCGGGCCAGACCGGGACCAGGCCGAGCGTGGGTTTCACGCCCACGGTCCCGCAGAACGCGGCCGGGATGCGGATCGACCCGCCGGCGTCCGAGCCGAGCGCGAGCGGCACCGCGCCCGCCGCCACGGTGGCCGCCGAGCCGGCGCTCGACCCGCCCGGGTTGCGCGCCGCGTTCCACGGGTTGCGGGTGATCCCGGTGAGCGGCGAGCTCCCGGTCCCCTTCCAGCCGAACTCCGGCATGGTGGTCTTGCCGACGATCACCGCACCCGCCGCCAGCACGCGTTCGATCATCGGCGCGTTCTCGGCGACCGCGGCATGGGATGACGTGCGCGAGCCGCGCGAGACCGGATGCCCGGCGACGTAGAAGTTGTCCTTGACCGCGATCGGCACCCCGTGCAGCGCCCCCCGGGGACGGCCCGCGCGGGCCTCGGCCTCGCGCTTCGCCGCGGCGCGGAGCGCGTCGCGGTCGAGCAGGCGCACATAGGCGTTGATCCGGGGCTCGGCCTCGCGCGCCAGGGCGAGCGCGTGCTCGGCGAGATGGACCGGGGAGACCGCGCCGTCCGCCACCAGAAGCGCCGCCCGCCTGGCCGTGAGGCGCCGGTAGCGGGCAGGCGTCAATTCGGCGAAGGTCATCCGGACCCCCCGAGCAGGTTGATGGCCGCGAGCGCGTTGATCCTGGTGGCGGTCTCGATGTCGGCGAGCGCCAGCGATTCGTCGGGCTGGTAGACCGGCTCGCCGCCCGGGCCGAAGATCACGGTCTCGCAGAGCCCGCCGAAGCTCGCCGTGTCGCCGAGCCAGGAGCCGCCGACGAAGACGGGCGGCCTGCCCATCACCGTCTCCCACGCGTCGGCCAGGCAGCGCACCACGGGCGCGTCGGTCGGCACCATGAAGGAGTTCTTCTCGTCGGCGACCTCGAGCTCGACCCTGATCGCCGGGTCGCGCGCCCGGGCCCGCTCGATCGCCCCCTCGATCAGCGCCCTGACCTCGTCGAGCGGAACACCCGGCTGCGGCCGCGTGTCGACCCGGATGGTGCAGCGGTCGGGGATCATCGACGGCCCGCCCGGGAACAGCCCGCCGAAGATGCGCCCGACCGCGATATGGAGCTCGGGGCCGACCAGCGCCTTCATCGCGTCCGGGATGTCGGGGAAGTGGCGGAGCTTCGCGATCTCGCCGGCCACCGGCAGCATCTTCTCGATCGCGTTGACCGCCAGGTCCTTGTGGCAGGTGTGGGCGGAGAGGCCGATCGTCGAGACGTCGAAATAGTAGCGCCCGCGATGGGCGACGTAGATCTCAAGGCCGGTCAGCTCGCCGAGGATGCAGTGGTCGAAGCGGTGGCGGCGGAACAGGTCGATGCTGCCGGTCTGGTCGCCCATGTGGTCGCAGACGGCCGCGAAGGTGATCTTGCCCGAGAACGCGACGCCCGAATCGAGCACGGTCTTGATCGCGCCGACCTGGCAGCCGAGCCCGGCCTTCATGTCCATCACCCCGTGGCCGAACATCCTGCCGTCCTCGATGGCGCCGTCGAACGGGTCGCGGGTCCAGCCCTCGCAGACCGGCTTGGTGTCGAGATGGCCGGTGAACAGGAGGTGCGGGCCGGGCCTGCCCGAGTCGACCTCCCACAGCGTGTTGGAGCGGCCGTCGAACACCGCCTCGCGCCACACCCGGCCGACGCCGATCTCGCGGATGCGTTCCTCCAGCTCGGCGGCGAGCACGGCTTCCCGGCCGCAGGTGCTGTCGGTCCGCACCAGCCCCCTTGTGACGTCGACCGAGAGCCCGTCCTGCAACGCCCCCGTCACCCGTTCCACCACATCCGTCCGCATCGCCGGCCCTCCCCAAATCCCGCCCGATTATGCGGAGCGGCGCGCCCCGTTGCATCCGCATTCCGGCGCCGCCGGCGCCCTATCGGGGGACGCGCCCAGCGGTTCCATCCGGGACGGCCATGGTCTAGCGTTGGCGCCGCGCCGGGGGGAGGGGCCATGCGCTTCGGGATGACGACGATGGCGGTCGAGCCGCCGGACCGGTTCCGCCGGCTGGTCGAGATCGCCGAGGGCGGCGGCTGCGGGTATCTCTGGGTCTGCGATTCGTCGCTGCATGCGCGCGACGTCTACAGCTATCTCACCGTCGCCGCGTTGAACTCGAAGAGCCTGCGCATCGGCCCCAACTGCACCCACCCCTATACGCGCCACCCGGCGATCAACCTGAACGCCATGGCGACAATCCACGAGCTGTCGGGCGGGCGCGGCATCGTCGCGGTCGCGACCGGCGACCGACCGGTGATGGAGCTCGGCTATCCGATGGCGCGGGTCGCCGTGGTGCGCGAGATGATCGGGGTGATCCGGGCGCTGGAGACCGGCGAGACGGTGACCCGGGAGGGCGAGACCTTCGCGCTCGAGGATGCGCGGCTCTCCTTCGACCTGCCGGCGCCGCTCCCGCTCTATCTCGCGGCGTCGGGGCCGCGCATGCTGCGGATGGGCGGCGAGCTCGCCGACGGCGTATTGTTTCTCGCCGGCGTCCACGAGGACTGCGTCGCCTACGCGATCGAGCGCATCCGCGAGGGCGCCCGGGCCGCCGGGCGCGATCCGGCCGCGCTCGATATCGGCTGCACGGTCTACGGCTCGCTGCAGGACGACGCCGAAGCCGCGCGGGCGTTGTGCCGCCCGATGGCGGCCTGGTTCCCGCAGACCTCGCGCCAATATGCCGAGATCGCCGGCGTGCCCAAGCGGCGCATCGAGAACATCCGGGCGGCCTATGCCGGCGGTCATTTCGACCAGGCGAGGGCGGCGATGGACTTCGTCACCGAGGACATGATCGACGCGTTTACCGTCGGCGGCCCGCCGGAGCTGTGGATCGACCGGCTGAACCGGATCGCCGCGCTCGGCGTCGAGCACATCAACGTCTTCCTGCTCGGCCCCGACCGCGCGGAGATGGGGCGGCGGCTGGTGGAGGACGTGTTCCCGCATGTCGGGAGGGGCTGAGATGGCGCGGCAAACGGTCAACGGGGTCTCCCTCAACTACGACGAATGGGGTACGGGCCATCCGCTGCTCCTGCTGATGGGGTTCGGCGACGGCCTGCACGCCTGGGCGAACCAGGTCCCGGCCTTCGCGGAAAAGTTCCGCACCATCGCGCTCGACCACCGGGGCTCGGGCGAATCGGAGGCGCCGCGAGGCGGCTACTCGATCCCGCAATTCGCCGACGATGCGATCGGCCTGATGGACCGGCTCGGGGTCGAGCGGGCGCATGTGCTCGGCTACTCGATGGGCGGGCGGGTCGGCCAGGACATGGCGGCACGCTACCCCGACCGGGTCTCCGCCCTGGTGCTCGCCGCCTCGGCCGCCAGGGCCAACGCGCTCAACGTCTACAGCCTGCGCGCATCCGCCTGGCTCTACGAGACCTACGGCCCCGAAGCGGCCGCGGCGTTCGGCCCGCTGATCTCGTTTACCCACGCCTGGTTCGAGGACCGTCTCGACAGCCTCACCGAGGCGCTCGGCGAGCCGGTGGACGAGCCGATGCCGATGCACGCCTATCGCGGCCATGTCGAGGCGATCGAGAATCACGATTCGACCCCCATATTGGGGCGCATCGCCGCGCCGACGCTGGTGCTGATGGGGGATGCCGAGTGGCTCAACCCGATGGCGGACGCCCGCGTCATGCTCGACGGGATCGCGGGCGCCACGCTCCGCGTGCTGGAGCACGGCGGGCACGGCTTCCTGTGGGAGATCCCGGAGGCGTTCAACCGGGCGGTGATCGATTTCCTCGACCCGCTGACGCCGTGATTGGCCGTCCAATTGGCGACGGTGTTGACGAATTGAGAATTAATAGTAGACTACGCTATTAGCGTGTTATACTAATGGACGTATGATCCGCAGTTTCAGGAGCGCGGATACGGAAGCCATCGCGAACCGGGAGCGGTGCAGGAGATTCCCCGCGGACATCCAGCGCCGGGCGCAGACCAAGCTGATGATGCTCAACAACGCCAGGGACCTGAACGATCTGCGGGTGCCGCCGGGAAACCGTCTGGAAGCGCTTTCCGGGGATCGTGAGGGCCAGTACAGCATCCGCATCAACGAACGGTGGCGGGTCTGCTTTTCCTGGCGTCAGGGAGATGCATTTGACGTCGAGATCGTCGACTACCACTGAGGGCGTCGGACCATGACCGAATCGACACCGCCCGCGCGCGGGAAGCTGCCCCCGATTCATCCCGGGGAGATCCTGAAGGACGCGTTTCTCGCTCCCATGAAGATCACGCAATACCGGCTGGCCAAGACGATCGGCGTGGACCCGAGGCGCGTGCATGCGATCGTCCACGGCGAGCGGTCCGTCACGGCGGAGACCGCGCTGCTGTTTTCCCGGTTCTTCGGGAATTCGGCGGAGTTCTGGATCGGTCTCCAGAGCCAGTACGACTTGGAGCGGGAACGGGACCGTCTCGCAGACAGGCTCGCCAGGGTGCCTGCCCACCGCGCCCACCCTCATCCTGAGTAGCGCGCCGGAGGCGGGCGTATCGAGGCGGATCGCCGCGAGGCGGTGAAGCGGGACGACCCGGCGGAGAACGCGATCGGCCTTGCCGTCACCGCGCGCCGGCCCGCCCCGCATCCCCGCGCGACCCGGACCCGGCTTGCCTCCCATGCCCCCCGGTGCGAGGCTCTTCGCTGCGATCCCAACCGGCCCGCCCCGGGCCAGCAGAAGGAGCCATGCGGCATGGCCAAACACCCCTTTCCGGTCTTCGACGGCGACGGGCATGTGCTGGAGGACGACGACGAGCTGCTGCAGCACTACGAGGGCCGCTTCGAGAACATGCGGATGCAGCGGACCTTCGGGATCTGGCCGAGCCTCGACGGCTGGTCGCGCGGCGTGATCAACAGCACCGAGGACGCGGAGCGCCGGTACTTCCACACCAACGCCGACGTGTGGCGCGAAATGGTGGATTTGATCGGGATCGAGGGGACGGTGCTCTACCCGACCGCCGGGCTCGCCTGCGGGCTGATCTCCGACGTCGAATGGGCGGCCGCCACCGCGACGGCCTACAACAACTGGCTGGAGGCCCGCTACACCAGCCAGGACGAGCGGTTCCACGGCGCCGGCATGCTGGCGGTGCAGGACCCGGAAGCCGCGGCGGCCGAGATCGCGCGCTGCAAGACCGGGCGGGTGCGCTTCCCGGCCTGCGTGCTGCCGTCGATGACGGTCCTCGGCAAGACCTACGGAGACGACTTCTTCGCGCCGATCTTCGAGGCGGCGGAGAAGCACCAGATGCCGCTCGCCATCCACGGCGCGCCGAGCCGCGGGCTCGGCTTCGACCACTTCACCGAGTTCGTCAAGGTGCACACGCTGGAACACCCGTTCCCGCTGATGATTCAGCTCACCGACATCGTCTTCTCGGGCGTCTTCGACCGCTGGCCCGGGCTCCGCATCGCCTTCCTCGAAGGCGGCTGCACCTGGGTGCCGTTCATGATGGACCGGATGGACTACGAGTACGATTCGATCTTCGGCGCCGCCGCGCGCAAGCGGCTGAACAAGCGGCCGTCGGACTATATCCGCGAGGGCGACAATTTCTGGGTGGCGATGGAGCTCGGCGAGCGCGGCCTCAAATACGCGATCGACGCGATGGGCTCCGAGCGGATCCTGTATGCGTCGGACTATCCGCACGAGCCGACGGAAGAGGATTTGACCACCGAGCTGCCCGAGTTCATCGCCTCCAACGATTACAGCGAGGCGGTCAAGCGGAACCTGCTCTACAACAACATGATCGCGTTCTACCGTCTCGACTGAGGCGTCGCCGGTCGAAATGACGAAGAGGCGGGCGCCGGACGCCCTACAGCGGCACGGCGAGCAGGTTGTCGATCGCGAAGGTGTCGGCGATGACGATCTTCTCGCGGAAGCGGGGGCGGTCGGCCTCGAAGACGATCTCGTCCTCGTACTTGCCGGTCGAGTAGATCCGGGTCTCGCCCTCCTCGGTCGAGTGCAGGACGAGGTAGCTCGCCGAGGTCGCGAACGCGCCCGCGCGCTCGCCGTGCACCCGGACATTGGCGATCAGGTGGCGGATGTGGAGGTACGGGTAGGTGAGGGTGTCCCTGAGCACCGTCACCCGATCCTCCACCGCGCCCCGCGAATCGCAGAAGATCATCGCCCCCGGCAGGCCGAGATCCCGGTTCTCGCGCGACTGGACCTCGTAGCGGCACGACTCGGCGAAGAACCCGGGCCAGTCCTCGAAGCGGCGCTCGTCGAGGCAGAGCGCGTAGTCGCTGTAGAGGTCGAGAATGGCGAAGACGGCGCCGTCATCCGCCATTGGCGGCCGCCCCGTCGAACCCCACCGCCCTGCGGTAGTACTGCCAGAAGCCGCGCAGCGCGACCTCCTGGGCGAGGGTGTCCCGGTCGCCGACCGCGCCGCGGCCGCCCATCTCGATGAACGAGTGCTCGCCGGTCTGCGTCCGCGTACCCTGCTGGACCAGGCGGGCGGCCTCGCCGTCCTCCATCGAGATATAGCCCGCCGGGCCGATCATGTTGGCGAGCCTGAGCTTGTCCTCGTGCTCGCTCTCGCTGCCGCCCTCGTAGCCGAAATAGGTCCAGTAGATCTCGAATTTTTCGGGCCCCTTGGGGCGGACATGGCGGATCTGGAAGGCGTTGTCGACCTGGGCCACGACCAGCGAGGGGAAGATCGAGAGGATCACCGTCGTGGTGCTGTCGCCGAGCGATTTCTCGGTGCCGATGATGCGCGGGTCCTTGAGCGCGTAGTCCGGGCGGTATTTCGAATTGGTCTTGTACTGCTCGGCCAGCAAGGCGTGATCCTTGGCGTCGTCCGGGTTGGTCTCGACATGGATGCAGTTGTTCTTGCCGTCGGCGTCGAGATAGGTGCCGCCGGTCATCGCCGGCGTCTGGATGCCGAAGCTGACATGGAACAGGTGCAGGAGCGGCGCGTGGTAGGGATCGCGCGTGTTCTCGGCATACAGCTTCCAGTTCGCTTCCACCACCTGGCGGAAATAGCCCAGGATGCGGATCGGCCGGCTCGTGATGCGCTCGATATGCCGCAGCGCGACCGGGCCGAGATAGTCTTCCAGCGGCTGCGGGTCCTCGGCGAAGCAGCCGAACACCAGTCCGCGGAAGGACGCGGTGCGGAGCTTGCGCATGCCCCGCCCGGCGACCTCGAAATCGTCGGGCATGCCGCCCTTGCCCTTGACCCCCTTCTGCTGCGGCACCGCGAGCAGGTTCCCCGCATGGTCGTAGCACCACATGTGGTAGGGGCAGTTGAACTGCCTGGCATTGCCGCGCAGCCGGGTGACCACCTGCGCGCCGCGATGGGTGCAGCGGTTCTCGAAGGCATGGATCGCGCCGTCCCCGCCGCGCACCGCGACGACGCGGCGCTCGCCGAAATAGGTCGTCGTGTAGTCGCCCTCGTTCGGGATCTCCTGCTCCAGGGCGAGATACTGCCAGTGCCCGCCGGCGAAGAGCCGGTCGAGCTCGATGTCGTAGAGCGCGCGGTCGTTGAACACCTCGAACGGCACTCTGGTGCAGTCCTCGGCGGTCCATCGGATATCGAGCCCGGTGCGGCGGGGCGCGGTCATCTCGGGTGCTCCGCATGTGTGGCGACCGCCGGATGGTGGCCCGATTCCGCGTGACACGCAATGCGCGGCGGGCGCATCATCGGCGGGTTGCGGCGACGGAGGATGGGCGATGAAACCGGCCGGATTGGGAGTCTTCCTATCGACGATGGCGGCCTTCCTGTTCTGCGCCGCGGTCGCCGCGGCGCCGTCCAGCGACCCGCCCCAGAGCGCCCCCGCCAACCCGGACTACGAGAAGGCGGCGGCGCTGATCGAGGCGGAGAAATTCGCCGAAGCCCTGCCGCTCCTTCGCAAGGCCGAGGCGGCGGAGCCCGACAGCGCGGACGTCCACAACTATCTCGGCTACGCGCTGCGCAAGCTGAAGAACTACGACGCGGCCCTGAAGCACTACAAGATCGCGCTGAGACTCGCGCCGAAACACCGCGGGGCGAACGAGTATCTCGGCGAGCTCTACCTCGTGCTCGGCGACCTTGAGAAGGCCGAGGAGCGCCTCGCCGTGCTCGACAAGGCCTGCCTGTTCGGCTGCGAGGAATACACCGAGCTCAAGGACGCGATCGCCGCCTACAAGGCCAGGCTGGGCCAGTGACGGGCCGGGCCGCTAAACCACCGGCCAGCGCGAGATCGGCTTGACGTTGGCGCGCTCGATCAGCCGGGGCGCGAGCTCGCGGCAGCGCGCGTGCACCTCGGCGAGGTCCATGGTGGCGAGCTCGCGGTTCTCCATCAGGATCCTGCCGTCGACCATCACCGTGTCGACGCAGTCGCCGCTCGCCGCATAGACCAGGCTGTAGACCAGATTGTAGCTCGGCACCCATTCCGGCCGGTCGATGTCGAGCAGGATCAGGTCCGCCTTGCGGCCGGGCTCCAGGGCGCCGAGATCGTCCTCCCAGCCGGTCGCGCGCGCGCCGTCCAGCGTCGCCATCTCGATCACCTCTTCCGCGGTTATGACCTCCGGGTCGAGGCGCGCATCCTTGGGCAGGGTGGCGGCGAGGAACATCGCCTGGAACATGTCCTTGTGGTCGGCCGAGTTCACCCCGTCGCACCCCAAGGCCACCGTCACCCCCTTCTCGCGCATCTCCAGGAACTTGCCCATGCGGGTGGTCCCCTTGGCGAGCTTGAGCGCCGCCGGCGGGTTCTGGCAGACCTTGGCGTCGGTCTCGGCCAGCATGTCGACCTCGAACGACTCCACCGCCGTCATGTGGTTGAGATAGACGTTGGGGCCGAGCGCGCCGATCTCGTACATGTGCTCGACCGGGCGGTGGCCGGTCGCCTTGAGCTCGCTTGCCACCTCCTCCTGCGAGCTCGCCTTGTGCATCAGCGCGAAGGTGCCGTACTGCGCGGCGATCTCCCGTGCGCCTCTGGTGAGCTCGTCGGAGCAGGTGCCGACCCCCTCGATGGTGGCGAACACGCGGATCCGCCCGTCGGCCGAGCGGTCCCAGCTCCTGATATTGGACTCGGTGATCTCGAGCGCCTCGTCGAGGGTCATCGGCAGGAAGTAGTCCGGGCATTTCTGCCCGTCCGGGCCGTCATGGTCCCACACCCAGCTCCCCGTGGTGGCGCGCATCCCGGTCTCCTCGATCGCCGTGAGCGTGCTGGCGAGGAACTTGCAGCCGGGCTCGACGAAGCAGGTGGTGCCCGAGCGGATCATCTCCGCCATCAGGCACTTGGAATACCAGTACTCGTCCTCTTCGGTGATCGCGTCGAGATAGGGGTAGCACCAGTCCTTGAGCCAGTCGCTGGTCCTCAGATTGTCCGGGATCAGCCCGCGCGCGAGCTCGATCAGATGGGCGTGGCCGTCGATCAGCCCCGGCATGACCAATTTCAGCGAGGCGTCGATGGTCCGCGCCGGGGCGTAGGCGGCATCGAGCTCGGCCGTCTTGCCGACCGCGACGATGCGGTCGCCGCGCACCGCGACCGCGCCGTCGGTGACGATGCGGCGCGCGCCGTCGACGGTGAGGATCGTGCCGTTCCGGATCAGGATATCGACCGCTTCGGGCGCCATGGCTGCCTCCCTGCCTGCGCGAAGCCTAGCCGCCGTCCGCGGGCGCGGCAATGCGTGCCGTGGGACTGTCGCTAGCACATGATCTGTCCGGCTTAGGTAGCACGTGAGTTGTCCGGTTAGGTGTCTCGGAGAGGAGGCACCTGGATGAACCGGACGATGTGGCTACAGGAGCGGAGGATGGAGAAGTTTTGCGATGTTCTGGGACGCTACGAGGCGAAGCGTTTGTCGGCGCTGGATGCGGCCGAGCTTCTGGGGATGTCGGAGCGCGGCTTCCGGCGCTACCGGCGGCGCTACGAAGAGGAAGGTCTGGACGGGCTGTTCGACCGCCGGCTCGGCAAGGCGTCGGCGCGGCGGGTCTCTGTGGATCGGATCGCGTGGATGCTGGAGCAGTACCGCACCCGCCATGTCGGCTGGACGGTCAAGCACTTCCACGACCATCTGTGCGAGCATCACGGCTTCACCTTGAGCTACAGCTGGACCAGGACGGTGTTGCAGCGGGCGGGTCTGGTATCGCGGGCGCCGCGGCGCGGGGCGCATCGCCGGCGGCGGCCGCGCAAGCCCTGCGTCGGCATGATGCTGCATCAGGACGGCTCGCGTCATGCGTGGCTGGCGGGCCGGGCGCCGCTCGACCTGATCGTCACCCTGGACGACGCCACCTCGGAGATCTACTCGGCCTTCCTGGTCGAGGAGGAAGGCACCGCGTCCACCTTCCGGGCGCTCAAGGCGGTGTTCGCCGAGCACGGCCTGCCCGGCGCGCTGTATACCGACCGCGGCAGCCACTACTTCCACACGCCCGAGGCCGGCGGCAAGGTGGACAAGGGGCGGCGCAGCCAGGTCGGGCGCGCCCTGCACCAGCTCGGCATCGAGCACATCGCCGCCTACTCCCCCGAGGCGAGGGGCCGCTCCGAGCGCGCCTTCGGCACCCTCCAGGATCGCCTGGTCAAGGAGCTCGCGCTGGCCGGCATCGCCACCGTCGAGGCCGCCAACCGCTTCATCGCAGAGCGCTACCTGCCCGAGCACAACCGCCGCTTCGCCGTCCCGCCCGAGCTCGAGGACTCAGCCTTCGTGCCGCTCGTCCGGCCCGACCAGATCGACGACATTCTCTGCCTGCATGCCGAGCGCGTGGTCGCCCGCGACAACACCGTGCGCTACGGCAACCGGGTCCTGCAGCTCCCCGCCGGGCCCCATCGCCCCCACTACGTCAAGGCGCACGTCCGCGTGCACGAGTACCCCGACGGCACGCTCGCCGTCTTCCACGGACCCAGATGCCTCGCCCGCTACCACGCCGATGGCAAACCGTCAGAAACCCCAAACCGGAAGGCCGCGTGACCCGCTTCGACGCGACCCGCCGCAGGCCTGTGGACAAGTGGACAGCCGCTCCGCGCCTGACCACTTCCCCACAGGCCCAACAACCTCAACAGAAGCGGTCAATCGATGTGCTAGCAAAACCGGACAAATCTACTTGCTAGCGACAGCGTCAGGCGGTCAGACCCCGGTACCTCCGCGGTTCCGCCCGAACGAACAGGAGTATGTGTGAGCCCGTCCAGGCACGACAATCTTCATATTGGCGGCGCGCGCGGCTTGCACACAGGCGGGCGAGGTCTTCCCGCATCGCTTCGAAACCGTCGACGATGCCGTTCATCGTATCCGCCGGGGTTCGACCGGCCGGACCGCGGATCGCCCCGGCGATGTCCACGACGCCCCGGATCGTCAGCAGGCCGGGCCGGATCTCCCCGCCGTCGCGGCTTTGAAAGGGCACGAGCTTCACCGTCTTCTCTCCGATTGAGGGCCGATCCCGCCGCGGATCGTCGCTCACACCTCGTCGACCATCGCGAAGACGCGCGCCGGCGAACCGTCGAGCCCTTCCAGCCGCAGCGGGATTGCCGCGAGCACGAACGATTCGGCTCCGATGGCGCCGACATTCGCGACCATCTGCACGATCGTCGTGCCGTTGCCCAGCAGCGTGCGGTGGTTCGGCCCGGGGGGCAGGCCCGGCGCCGGCGGCATGCGCCAGAACGGGATTTCCGGATGGAAGTCGATGGCCACCGCGCTGACGCCGCGCTCCACCAGCAACCGGCTGACGCTCACGTCCATGTAGATGACGTCGTTCCAGTAGGCGTCGGTGCCCCATGCCCGGTCGGTCCAGGCGGTGTGGAGGATCGGGATCACCGTGGAGTCGAACGGCACGCCGGTCTCCAGGATCGCTTCCGCGGTGACGCTCCCGCCGGGCTCGATATGCGTGAGCGGAATGACCCGCCCGGGCTTCACCAGGTTCTCCAGCGGGATCTCGTCGACGCTCTCGCCGCCATCGATGAAGTGGCGGGGCGCGTCGATATGGGTGCCGATATGGGTCAGGATCTCGACCTTGCTGGTCATGTGATGGGCGATCTCGATCCCGTCCGCCATTTCGATGCGTTCTTCCGCGAGCGTCGCGACCTGGGCGTCGCTGAGCGCGGTCAGGGCGATGCAGCGCGTCGGGTTCTCCTGGTACTGCGCCAGGCGCGGCATCGGACGCATGTCGCGGTTGATCGGCAGCGTCAGATCGACGATTCGCATCGCTCACCTCGCTCGGTTCGGGGGGGCGCGGGCGCGAGCTTCATCCGCTGCGGTCGCAACGGCGGCGCTGGAGAACGGAGCCCGGTCAGTTCAGGGTTTCGGGTTCCGCCCGCGGCTCGTCGGAGGGCGGGCGACCCTGGGTGGGGCCGGAATGGTGGTGGCAGATCCTCCAGATGCTGCCCTCCCGCACGAACAAATTGGTGGCGAGCAGGAACTGGCCATCGAGCTCCTCGTAGCACGCCACCACCCCGATATCGCCGTTGGCGTAGGCAATGGCGGCGTGACACGAGATGTCGGGCGCGTTGGGGTTGGCGATGATCGCGGCCCAGCTCCGCATCACCGCCTCGCGGCCGATCAGCACGTCCCAGCCCGGGTGCATGCAGACGATGGGCTCGCGTTCGGCCCACATCGCCTCCATCGCGTCCGCGTCGCGGTCTGCGAAAGCGCGGTAGAAGGCCTCGTTGGCGAAGAGCAGCGTGTCGATATCGGACATCCACGGTCCCCCGGTCGAACAGCAGCACATGCGCTGCGCTTTGGCAATCCGGGACCGCCGCCGCCTTGTCCGGTCCCGGGCCCTGTGGTCAAATCCGCTGCCGTCGCGGAGTTCCGGGAGACCGCCATGTTCCTGCGCAACAGCTGGTACGTCGCCGCCTTCGACCACGAGGTCGGACAGGCGCCCTTCGCCCGCACCCTCCTCGGCGAGCCCATCGTGCTCTTCCGCGGGAGCGACGGCACGGCCGCGGCGCTCGCCGATTCGTGCTGCCACCGGGCGCTGCCGCTGTCGATGGGAACGGTGGTCGGCGACAACCTCCGCTGCGGCTATCACGGCCTCGCCTTCGCCGCCGACGGCGCCTGCGTCTCGGTCCCCGGCCAGTCGACGGTCCCGCCCGGGGCTTCGGTGCGGTCCTACCCGGTGACGGAGCGCTATGGCTGGATCTGGGCGTGGATGGGCGATCCGGCGCTCGCAGACCCCGCCCTGCTGCCCGACTGGCACTGGCTCGAATCGCCCGACTGGGAGATGGTGGAGGGGAATGGCGGGAAGCCGTTGCCGATGGGCTGCAACTACGAGCTCATCTCGGACAACCTGTTCGACCTCACCCACCTGTCCTATGTGCACGCGACCTCCATCGGCACCGACGCGATCGTCGATTTCCCCTGCAAGACCGAGCGTCTGGAGCGCTCCGTCCGCATGTCGCGGCTGGTGATCGACCGCCCCGCGGCGCCCTTCTACCAGTGGTGCGGCCGGTTCGAGGGCAATGTCGACCGCTGGTTGATCACGACGATCGACATGCCGTGCTTCCTCGTCAACCACGCGGGCTGCGTCGATACCGGGAGCGGGGTCGACATGCAGGGGGGCCGCCGCGACGGCGGGGTGGAGCTCAAGGTGCTGAACGCGCTCACCCCGGAAACCGCGACCACGACGCACTATTTCTACGGGCACACGCGCAATTTCCGCCTCGGCGAGGAAGAGGTGACGGAAAAGTTCCGCACCAACTTCACCCAGGTCTTTCTCGAGGACAAGGCGATCCTGGAGGCCCAGCAGGCGATGATGTCGGCCGACCCGGACGCGCCGCGGATCGACATCAACGCGGACGGCCCCGGACTCCAGGTCCGCCGGCTGCTGCGCGAGCTGATCGCCGCCGAGCGGCGCGATCCCGCGTCGATCGCCGCGGAATAGGCGGCGGCGATGGCGGCGCTCGACGGGATCCGCATCCTCGAACTCACCACCATGATCACCGGCCCGCTCGGCGGGCAGATGCTCGCCGATCTCGGGGCCGAGGTGGTCAAGGTCGAGAACCCCGCCGGCGGCGACATGTTCCGCAGCTGGCGCGGCGGCACCTACAGCGCCCATTTCCTCGCCTATAACCGCAACAAGCGCTCGATGACCCTCAATTTGCGGTCGGAGGAGGGGAAGGAGATCCTGCTCCGCCTGGTCGAGACCGCCGACGTGCTGCTGGAAAACTTCCGCCCCGGCGTGATGGACCGGCTCGGTCTCGGGCTGGACGCGCTGAGGGCGCGCAATCCGGGGCTGATCTATTGCTCGATCACCGGTTTCGGCGAGGGCGGCCCCTATCGCGACCGCCCGGCCTACGATGCCGTGGCGCAGTCCCTCGCGGGCGTCTCCTCGATGTTCATCGAACCCGAAGACCCGCAGATCACCGGTCCCACCATCGCCGACAACATGACCGGCATCAACGCCTGCTACGGCATTCTCGGCGCCCTGTTCGAGCGCGAACGGACCGGCACGGCGCGCCGGGTCGACGTGAACATGCTCGAATCGACCATCACCTTCATGCCCGACCCGTGGTCCAACCTGATCCAGGGCGGGTTTCCCCAGGGGCCGCATGCGAGGGTCCGGGCGTCGCAGTCCTATTCGCTGCGCTGCTCCGACGGCAAGCTGCTGGCGCTCCACCTGTCGTCGCCGCAGAAATTCTGGCAGGGCGTGCAGAACGCGCTGGAGCGGCCCGATCTCGGCGCCGACGAACGCTTCGCCGTGCGCGAGTCGCGCATCGAGAACTATTTTGCGCTCAAGGCCGAGTTCCAGAAGACGGTGGGGACCAGGGAACGGGCGCACTGGATGGCCAGGCTGGAGGCCGAGGACGTCCCCTTCGCGCCGATCCTCACCTTGCCCGAGGTGCGCGAGGACCCGCAGGTCCGCCATCTCGAGACCTTCTTCGAGACCCGGCACCCGTCGGAGGGGGCGATGACGCTCTTGCGCCGGCCGGTGCGCTTCGACGGCTCGCGCGACGACCAGCCGACGGCGCCGCCGCCGCAGCTCGGCGAGCATACCGACGACATCCTGGGCGAGCTCGGCTACGACGCCGCCGGGATCGGCCGCCTGCGCCGCGACGCGGTGGTCTGACCGGCGCCGCCCGGTTGACCGCGCCGGGCCGCGCTGCGAAAAGGGCGGGCATGGCGAGCGGGGCGCGGCTGTGAAGGTCAGGATCACCGAATATCTCGACATCGACCTCGAGGCCGAGCGCTGGTGCTGCAATCGCTGCGGGCACGACCTCGGCGAGGCGCGCGAGTCCTACAAGCGGGGCTGCCTGGTGCGCGAACGCGATCCCCGCGATATCCATTTCCCGATCGGCCCGAGCAAGGAGTTCAACTTCTCCTTCGATCCCGACTGGATGCGCATCATCGAGTTCTACTGCCCGGGCTGCGCGGTCATGGTGGAGAACGAATATCTGCCGCCCGGCCATCCGCTGACCTGGGACATCCAGCTCGACATCGACAAGCTCAAGAAGAAGCACGGCATCAGGTCCCGCCGCCGCGCCCGCAAGCCCGCCTCCGGCAAGAAGCGCGCCGCCGGCCGCTCCCGGGCCAAGCCCGGGGCTTCGGCGCGCTAGCCGCTTGCGCGAAGCCGGCAAATACGGAAACCTGTCCGTCCAACGCGTCCAATCGAAAACGCAACCACAGGGAGCTCGACCATGAAGAAGTCATTGCTGACGGTCGCCGCCGCCGCGGCGGTCGCGGGAGCGCTGCTCGCCGCGCCGGCGGTGCAGGCGGCGGAGGTCGCACTCAAGGGTATCTCGGCGTGGCCCAAGAACTTCCCCCTTACCCCCGATTTCCTCCGCTTCATCGAATACGCCAACAAGGAAGGGGCGGGGCAGTTCAAGATCACCCATATCGGCGGGCCGGAAATCTCCAAGGCGCCGGCACAGGCCAAGGGGTTCAAGTCCGGGCTCTACGACCTGATGTTCACCGCCGCCAGCTATCACCGCGGCGTCGTCCCCGAGGTCGATGCGCTGTCGGCGACCATGATTCGACCGTGGGATGCGCGCAAGAACGGCGCGATGGACGCGCTCAACATGGCGGTGACCAAGCGCCTCGACGGGATCATCCTGTCGCAGACCGCGACCAGCGTCTCCTTCGTGCTCTATCTCAGCCGCGAGCCCAAGCGGAGCGCCGACGGGATGATTTCGCTCGAAGGCTTCAAGATGCGCTCGGTGCCGATCTATGACGGGTTCCTGCGGGCGCTCGGCGCGACCACCGTCACCGTGCAGGTGCCCGAGATCTACAACGCGCTGGAGCGCGGGCTGGTCGACGGCTTCGCCTTCCCGGAGCTGTTCACCCGGCCGATGGGCTGGCCCAAATTCGTCAAGTACCGCGTCTATCCCCGGTTCTACCAGCTCGAACCCTGCATCTTCATCTCCAACAAGGCGCTGAAGAAGCTGAGCAAGGAGGGGCAGGCGCTGATGCTCAAGCTCGGGCGCGAGTGGGAGCACAAGTCGCACGCCTACTGGAAGCCGCTGGTGACGAAGGAGTCCGAAATCCTCGCCAAGGAATTCGGGCACAAGACGATCACCATGACCGGCGAGGCCGCGAAGCGCTATATCGGCCTGGCCAACAAGGTGCCGATCGAGCGCCTGAAGAAGGTCGATTCAGCGGAGGCCAAGACGCTTTCCAAGCTCTATCACGGCCAGTAGGCCGGATTACCGTCCGCGCGGCCCCGGAGACCGCCTCTCCGGGCCGCGCGGCGGCCGTCCCCCGGCCCGGTTTCGATGAAGCTTCTTTCCAAAGCCTATGACGGGCTCATCGTCGGGCTCGCCATCCTGGCCGGGCTGATGTTGGCGGTGATCTTCGTCGGCATCATCGCCGACGTGTCGATCCGCAGCTTCGGCTACAACGCGCTCCAGTGGTACAGCGCGATCGCGGAATACTGCCTCTTGTTCTCCACCATGCTGGCGGCGCCCTGGCTGGTCCGCCTGAGGGGCCACGTGGTCGTCGAATCGCTCACCATGGCGATGCCGGACCGGGTGCGGCGGGCGATGGCCAGGGCGGTCTACGTGCTCTGCATCGTGCTGTCGCTGCTGTTCGTCTATTACGGCCTGGTCGAGATGGTGCTGGCGCTGGACACGGGCGAGCTCGATCTGCGCTCGATCGACATGCCGAAATGGATCCTGTTCCTGCCGTTCCCGCTCGGCTTCACCCTGGTGGCGATCGAGTTCGGCCGCTATCTGTTCGGCTTCGGGTCCTACTACACCGGCAAAGTCGGCTCCTCGGAGTCGCTCTGATGGCGCTGCTCGGCGAGTGGTACGGCATCGCCGGGTTCCTGGTCGGCATGGTCGTCGTGTTCATGCTGCTCGGCATCCCGGTTGCCTTCGCGTTCCTGACCGCCAACATCATCGGCGCGATGATCTACATGGGCGGGCTCGGCGCGATGCCCCAGATCGTCGTCAACGCCGTGGAATCGGTGACCATCTTCGCCCTGATCCCGGTCCCCCTGTTTATCATCATGGGCGAGCTGTTCTTCCACACCGGGCTCGCCATCCGGGTGTTCGACGCGCTCGATCTCTGCTTCGGCCGGCTGCCGGGGCGGCTCTCCTACATCACCGTCGTCGGCGGCACGATCTTCGCCACGCTGTCGGGCTCGACCATGGCGAATACCGCGATGATGGGCTCGATGATGGTCCCCGAGATGACCAGCCGGGGCTACAAGAAGCACATGTCGATGGGGCCGATCCTCGGCACCGGCGGGCTGGCGATGATCATCCCGCCATCGGCGCTCGCGGTGCTGCTCGCGAGCCTCGCCGAGATCGACATCGGCAAGCTGCTGATCGCCGGCGTGCTGCCCGGGCTGGTGCTGGCGGTGCTCTATTCGATCCTGATCTACGCCCAGGTCAAGTTCGACAAGGACGCGGCCCCGGCCTATGTGGTGGAATCGACGTCCTTCGGCCGGGTGCTGCTGGCGCTGGTGGTCAACGTGCTGCCGATGGGCTTCGTGGTGTTCTGCGTGATCGGGCTGATCATCCTGGGCATCGCGACGCCGACCGAATCGGCCGGATTCGGCGCGCTCGGCGTGGTGATCCTTGCCGCGCTCTACCGGGTGCTCTCCTGGGACGTGGTGGTCAAGTCGTTCGCCGGCTCGGTCCGGGTCACCGCGATGGTGCTGCTGATCATCCTCGCCTCGTCGACCTTCAGCCAGCTCCTCGCCTTCACCGGCGCCAGCGCCGGGCTGATCGACTGGGCGACCAAGGTCGATCTGGCGCCCATCGTCATGCTGCTGATCATGTTCGGCGTGCTGCTGGTCCTCGGCATGTTCATGGACCAGGTCTCGATGATGCTGATCACGGTGCCGATCTTCTTCCCGCTCGCCCAGACGCTGGAGTTCGACCTGGTCTGGTTCGGGCTGGTGATGCTGCTGGCGCTGGAAATCAGCCTGACCACGCCGCCCTTCGGGCTGCTGCTCTTCGTGATGATGGGCGTCGCCCCGCAGGGGACGACGCTGTGGCAGGTCGCGATGGCGGCGGCGCCCTATATCGGATGCGCGCTGATCGTGCTGGTGCTGCTGATCCTGTTCCCCGGGCTCGCGCTCTATTTGCCGAGCCTGATGGTGAGTTGACCGGGGGCAGCCTTCATTTGTCCCAGACTTCCTGCCAGGCCGCGAACTCGGACGGCGTGACGCGGTAGCGTGCGAAATTGCCCTCGTGCAGGCCGAGAAGTTCGCGTTCGGCGATGGCGCGAAACCGGGGGCGTTCGGACTCATCGATATTCGCATCCGTCCAGGCCGCGATATGCCTGCTGGCCTGCCTCTGGTCCATCCGCCCGCGGACGACCGTGCCAACGATTTCGCGAAGCGCCGATCTGTGCCGCATGCGGAACGGATCCGGCTCGCCCAGCGACTGGCGGACGGCGGCATATCGGGCGGCGGACCGTCTGTAGGCCCAAAGGAAAAGGTCGCGCAGCAATTCGGTCCGGTTGAGCTCGTACACGCCGAGGATCGCCTCGGTATAGAGCTCGCGGGATACGTCCTCGAAAGACAGCGGCGCCAGGTTCGCCCTGATCAGCGGAATGTTCGCGGCGAGCCGGGACACCCGCTTGTTCACGTCGTCGAAAGGCTGCAGATAGGGAAGCTGGACCAGCGCGAAGAATGCCTGCTCGAACGGGTCTTCGATCGCGGCCGCCTTGAAGAGAAGCAAGTCGAAGCATTCCTCGATCAACTGCGGCACCTCGAGCGGATGAAACACCGAACCCTCGATACCGACGCGGATGTGTCTGAGGCGGCCTGATGCTTCCGGGTCCAGAAGCAGGTTGTCCGCCAACGCCGCGTGAAGATTGAGAATGGTGTACCGGTCGAAGCCGATATCCGCCGCCGCATCGACCAGGAATTCGATGGCCTCCTTGTGGTTGAGGATCATCTGGGCTTCCAGACGGTTCTTGCCTTCCGCTTCCTCGCCGGCCTCGATCAGGCGTCGCGTGTCGAGCAGGGAGTAGGTGTTGCCCTCCAGCCGGCTCGAATTCCACGAAAGGTCGATCAGGAGCCGATCCAGTATTCGCTTTGCATAGGTGCCCGCAGGCTGCTCGGCGATGCGGGGCGTGCCGGTCTCGCGAAGCTGTGTCCGTTCCTCCTCCGAGAGAAAGAAGCTCTCGCCGGGGCGGTAGGATTCGAGGAAGTCCCGTTCGTAGCCGACAGGTTCGCGTTCTCCCGGAGACCGGCGGACGTATTCGCGAATGGCGAGCCCTGCCTCCGAGAGCGGCGGACCCGGCGCTCGAAGATCGGCCGTCGACCGGATCGGACCGAGACTCGTCCGCGCCGAGAGAGAGACGTCCTTGGGCGCGCGGTAACGTGCCCAGCGGACCGAGCCCTCCCTGACCAGCCGCCTGTCGTCCACCAGCGACTTGAGACGGTATTGCAGGGTGCGACGCGGCATATCGACCCCCAGCGCTTCAGCGATCTGGCTGGTGGTCATGCCCTCCGGATGCCGTCGCACGGTCTCTTCGATTGCCTGAAGCTCCTCCGACCGAATGGGCTTCACGATATTGCCACCCCCCAATTGCGCATAGGCCTCTATGCGCAACATAGACTTCTTATACGCAATGTTTAGGCCTTTGCGCAACTAAACTTGCGTTTTTGGGCCGAGGCCTCCGCATAGACGGACACGCACAAATCGACTCAATCGGATCGGGCGAGGCGCTGCTTCGCTTGGCCACAGCTTCCACTTGGCGTATTCGATACACATGTCACGCGCCAACATCGACATCGACGACGAAGCCTGCGCCGAGGTGATGCGCCGATTCCGCCTGGCGACCAGGCGGGAAGCGGTGAACTTGGCCCTGCGGAGGCTGGCGGCGGAGCCGCTCGGCGTCGACCAGGCCGGGCGGCTTCGCGGATCGGGCTGGGACGGCGATCTCGAAGAGCTGCGCTCCGGGCGCTCCCGATCCCGGTCGATTTCTTGAGGGATACCGGTCCGGCGGCCCCGCGCCGGCTCAATCCGGCCGGGCGAGGGCGGTGGCGATGCGATCGAGCCGGACCGAACCGACCGGCTTGCCGTCCCGGGTCACCGCCGCGATCTCCGCCCCGGTTCCGATCAGCGATTGCAGGGCGTCGTCGAGCACCATGCCGGCATCGATCTGCGGCGCGCCGTTCGCCGGCTCGGCGTCCATGATCGAGGCGACCTCGATCACCCGGCCCCGGTTGATGTCCTTGATGAAGTCGGTGACGTAGTCGTCGGCCGGGCGCAGGACGATTTCCTGCGGGGTGCCGATCTGCACCGCCTCGCCGTCGCGCAGGATGGCGATGTTGTTGCCCAGCCGGAGCGCCTCCTCGAGGTCGTGGGTGATGAACACGATGGTCTTGTGCAGCTCGGTCTGGAGGTCGAGCAGGATGTTCTGCATGTCGGTTCGGATCAGCGGGTCGAGCGCCGAGAACGGCTCGTCCATGAGCAGGATCTCGGCGTCGGTGGCGAGCGCCCGGGCGAGGCCCACCCGCTGCTGCATCCCGCCCGAGAGCTGCGCGGTGTAGTACTGCTCGTAACCGCTGAGCCCGACCCGGTCGATCCAGCGCTGGCTGCGTTCGGCGACCTCCGCCTTGTCGACGCCCTGGATGTGGAGACCGTAGGCGACGTTGTCGACGACGGTCCGGTGGGGCAGCAGCGCGAAGCGCTGGAACACCATCGACGCCTTGGAGCGCCGGAAGTTGCGCAGTTCCGGCGGGCTCATGGCGAGCACGTCGACGCCGTCGACCAGCACCTCGCCGCCGGTCGGCTCGATGAGCCGGTTGATGTGGCGGATCAGGGTCGACTTGCCGGACCCCGACAGCCCCATCACCACCTGGATGTGGCGCGCCTCGACGTCGAGGTTGATGTCCTTGAGGCCGAGCACGTGCCCGTGCCGCTCCAGCAGGTCGTCCTTGGACATTCCCGCCCCGACATGCTCCGTCATGGCGGCCGCGTTGGGGCCGAAGATCTTGTACAGGTCCCTGATCTGGACCTTGATGTCAGCGTTGGTGCTCATCCCTCCGGTGCTTTTGCAGGTTCTTTCCGAATCCCTGCGAGATCCGGTCGAAGATGATCGCCAGCACGACGATGGCGAGGCCGTTCATCAGCCCGAGCGCGAGATACTGGTTGGAGATCGCCCTGAGCACGGGAACGCCCAGCCCCTTGACCCCGATCATCGAGGCGATCACCACCATGGCGAGCGACATCATGATCGTCTGGTTGACGCCGGCGAAGATGTTGGGCAGCGCAAGCGGAATCTGCACCCCCAGCAGCTTCTGGATATAGCTCGCCCCGAAGGCGTCGGCGGCTTCCAGCACCTCCCGGTCGACCAGCCGGATGCCGAGATTGGTCAGCCGCACGATCGGCGGCAGGGCGTAGATGCACACCGCGATCAGCCCCGGGACCTTGCCGATGCCGAGCAGCATCACCACGGGGATCAGATAGACGAAGCTCGGGATCGTCTGCATCACGTCGAGCAGCGGGGTGATCGCCGCCTGGACGCGGTCCGAGCGCGCCATCGCGATGCCGATCGGAATCCCGACCGCGATGCAGAGCAGCGTGGCGACCGACACGATGGCGAGCGTCGCCATGGTGTCCTGCCACATGCCGAGATAGCCGATCGCGAGAAACGCGGCGACCGTCCCGCCCACCACCAGCCAGTTGCGGGCGCCGAGCCAGGCGAAGACGGCGACCGCCAGGATGACCAGCGGCCACGGGCTGGTCTGCAGCAGCCTCTCGAGCCAGACCAGGAAATGCAGCAGCGGGTCGAAGAAGTTCTCGATCGCTTCCCCGTGGTTGCGGGAGAAGTCGCGAAAGCCACGGTCTATGGCCTTCTTGAGATCGCGGAGTTCCTGATCCCCCAGGGTGGGGAATTTGTTCAACAGTTCCACAACCGGAAGCCCTGGCGCGGGGCGACCGGGTCCGCCGACGACCGTCGATCAGCGGACCCGCGACGTTCCTGGACTACAGCGAGGACTTCACCTTCGCCGCGGCATCCGCCGAAACCCACTTGGTCCAGATGCCCTCGTTCTTGCGCAGGAACTCGACCGCCGCGTCTTCGCCGCTCGCCTGGTTGGCCTGCATGTAGGCCAGCATGCCGTTCATGATTTCGCCGGGGAAAACGCGCTTCTTCAGATAGTCGAGCGCGACCCCGCCGCCCTTCATGAACTTGTCGCTGACCACGGTATGCACCTCGGAATGGGTCCAGGACGAGGGTTTCGGGTCGGCGCAATCCTGTTCCGGCTTGACGATGCAGCCGTCCCAATGCTCGTTGCCGACGAACGGCACCCCGAACGGCACCTTGACGATGCCGAGCTTGCCGACCAGCGCGGTCGGCGACCAGTAATAGCCGAACCAGTTCTGGCCCCGCTCCACCGCCTTGGCCATGGAGCCGTCGAGACCCGCGGCGGAACCGGGATCGACCAGCACCCAGCCCATCTCCTTCATCTTGAAGGCGCGGAACAGGTTGGCGTTGGTCAACTGGCATCCCCAGCCGGCCGGGCAGCCGACGAACGCCCCCTTCGACTTGTCCTCCTGGTAGGGGAACAGGTCGGGACGCTTGAGAATGTCGAGCACCGTCTTCAGCTCGGGGTGTTTCTTCGCCGTATGCGGCGGGATCCACCAGCCCTCGCCGAGCCCGGTGATCGGCCCGTTGTTAACCGAGTGCAGCCGCCCTTCCTTGGTCGCCATGCCGAGGGGGTTGCGGACCGCGTTGATCCAGAGCTCGGGCGCGACATCGGGCGCGCCCTTTTCGTTCATCGAGGTGAAGGTCGGCATGGTGTCGCCCGGGACCAGCGAGGCCTTGCAGCCGTAGCCCCTCTCCAGGACGATCTTGTCGACATTGGCCATCAGCTCCGCCGATGCCCAGTTCATGCTCGCGATCACCACCTCGCCGCAAGCCGCCAGCGCGCCTTGCGCCGTGCCCAGCCAGACGGCGCCCGCCGCCAGAGCCGTAAGAATTTTCTTCATACGTACCTCCCGAAATATTGTCTCTCTGACCACACAGCATAGATGGCCTGCCCACAAAGTCACCAGTCATCTTCCCGCCGGTGGCGAGACATGCGATTTCGGCCCGATGCCCGTTTCGCTAGCTCCCGGCAAGGAGAGACCCGACCAGCGGAGGGGCGGCCCGCCACGCCGCGATACCGGCGCGAATGCGCGGCAGCGCCACGACCGGAAACCCGGGCAGGAAACCGCGCAGGGTCTCGACGGTCGGTTCGAGGCCGACATCGTTTTCCTCCGACTCGCTGATCACCGCCGCCGCGATGGCGATGCCCGCGCTTTCCAGGGCGCGCGCGGCGGTGAGGGTATGGCTGAGCGCCCCGAGATAGCTGCCGCCGACGAGCACGGCCGGAAGGCCGAGCGCGGCGATCCAGTCGAGCACGGTCTTGCGCGTCGTGACCGGCACCATCGCGCCGCCCACCCCCTCGATCAGCAGGGACTCGCCGGCAGCCGCGCTCGCGTCGGCTTGCTTCCGGCAGAACGCGACCAGGGCATCGAAATCGATTGCCCGCCCTTCCGCCGCGGCGGCCATGTGCGGGGAGAGCGGCGCTCCGAAGCGCCAGGGCGAGATCCCGGCGATCCCGTCCGCAGCGACCGGCCGGCCGAGAGCCGCGAGGAGCTGGCCCGAATCCGAGTCCGCGGGCGGAACCTCGTCGAGCCCGCTGATCACCGGCTTGAGCGCGCGCACGGGGCGCCCCGCCTCGCGGAGCTGGTGGACCAGCGCCGCGGTCACCAGCGTCTTGCCGATTTCCGTGCCGGCGGCGGTGACGAACAGGGCGCGCGCGTCGGGATCGCGTTCCATCCGACCCGCGATCTTCAGGGCACGATCACGATCTTGCCGAGATGGGAGTCGCTGCGCATCTCGGCATAGGCGTCGGCCACCCGTTCGAGCGGAAAGGCGGCGTGCAGCGGCAGCTCGATCCTTCGCTCCTCGACCAGCGGGCCGAGATCGGCCCAGGCGCGCTCGACGATGGCCGCGATCTCGTCGTCCGACCGCGTGCGGAAGGTCACCCCGATATAGTCGATCCGCTTGAGCGCGTGCAGGTCGAAGTCGAACGCCCCCGTCTTCCCGCCGAGCCGCCCGACATTGACGATCCGCCCGCGGATCGCCGCCGCCTTCAGGCTGGCGTTCACGGTCGGGCCCGACACCATGTCGACGATCAGTTCGACGCCCTTGCCATCGGTCGCCGCGCGCACGCGGTCGGGCCAGCCGGGGTCGGAAACGTCGATCCCGTGGTCCATGCCGAACGCGGCCAGGCGTTCCAGCCGGTCGCGCGAGCGCGAGGCGCCGAGCACCGTCGACGCCCCCTTCTCCCTGGCGATCTGGATGCCGAGGATGCCGACGCCCGACCCGGCGCCGAGGAACAGCACGCTTTCGCCGGCCGCGAGCCGGCCGTTGGTGACGATGGCGTCGTGCATGGTCTCGACCGCGACGGGGCAGGCGGCGGCGGTCTCCCACGCCATGCCGTCGGGTACCGGGAACACGTGGCGCTGGTCGACCGTGGTCAGCTCGGCGAAGGCGGACGCGCCGAACCCCATCACCCGGTCGCCTGTCGAGAACCGGTCCGCGCCCGGGCCGAGGGCGTCGACCGTGCCGGCGAACTCGTTGCCGGCGATCGCCGGGCCCGAGGCGCCGGTGCCGTGGCGGTGGCGGAGCGGCATCACCAGATCGGCGCGGTTGAGCCCCGCCGCTCCCACCCGCACCAGGAGCTCGCCCTCTCCGGGCGACGGTTCGGGCAGGTCGCCCATGACCTCCAGCCGCCGCCTTCCGTCGTCTTCGACAATCACCGCCGCGCGCATTCGTCTCTCCTCTGTCAGGGCAGGAAATCGGCCAGATCGGTGGTGTCCAGGTTGAGCGGCATCGCCGGTTCGAAGCGCTCGCGGGCCGGGCTGTCGGCGCCGACCGGGCGGGTCGCGTCGATCAGCCACTTGGTGCCGATCCGGTACATCGGGCTCTGGCCCGGCACGATGTCGGATATGTTGTCGAGCGACCAGGTCTGGGCGTTGGGAATCTTGACGATGTCGCGCCCGGCGTCGACCCGCGTGGTCAGCGACCAGAAGATCTGCCGCAGATCGGTGCAGTCGATGTCCTCGTCGACCGCGATGGCGAGCTTGGGGTGCATCTGAGGACCCGAGAGCGCCGCCATCAGGGCCGTCTTCGCCTGGCCTTCCACCCGCGGCCTCAGCTTCACCACCACCGCCATCAACCCGGCGATCCCGAGGCAGCGCAGGTCGAGCAGGTCGAGCCCGCCCTCGACGCGCTCCAGATGCTGCCACAGCAGCATGTCGATCGCGCTGGCGACCAGGGCCTGGGTGTCGGTCATCGGCGCGCCGCACTGCATCGCATAGAAGATCGGGTCGGCGCGGCGGGTCAGCGCCCCGACCTTGAAGACCTGGGTGCGTCCCTCCATCGCATAGCCGCCCGATCCCTCGCCGAACGGGCCCTCGGGCGTGGTCTCGTCGGGCGGGATCTCGCCTTCGAGCACGAGCTCCGCTTCCGCCGGCACTTCGAGGTCGACGCTCTCGCAGCGCACCATGCGGACCGGCTCGCCGAGCAGCGCGCCCGCCACGGTGAGCTCGTCCGTGCCCCAGGGCGCGGTGTAGGAGGACACGAAATAGATCGCCGGGTGCGCGCCCACCGCGACCGCGACCGGCATCGCCTCGTTTCGGGCCTGGTATTTCTGGTAGATCCTGAGCGCCTGGCGCGGGCAGATCAGGTAGCCCGTCCGGTCGGGGCCGAGCACCTGCATGCGGTGGATCGACATGTTGCGGATCCCGGTATCGGGGTCCTTGACGATCGCCATGCCGGCGGCGATGTAGGGGCCGGGATCGGCCTCCGACGTCCAGACCGCGGGGATCCGGGTGAGGTCGACCTCCGGGCCGCGCGCCACGACCTGCTTGACCGGGGGCATCCGCCCGCGCGACGTCGGCCGTCGGCAGGGGGGTCTGCACGCGCGCGTTGAAGCTCGCCACCACGTCGCGCTCCGCGACGCCGAGCGCGATCCCCCATTTGCGCCGGTCGGCGATGATCTGGTTCGCCACCCGCCAGCCCGGGAAGCCCGCCGGGTCAGTGAACAGGCTCGCCTTGCCCAGCCGGTCATAGGTCTTCCAGCCGATCGCGGTGAGGTTGGCGAGCGGGTCGACGGGGCGGTCGATGCGGACCAGCTCGCCCGCCGCCTCCAGCGCATCGAGATAGCCGCGGATCGATTGATCGCCCACCCTTGCCTCCGGCCGATTGCTCCGGCCCCGCTCGACCGGTAAGGAACGCCCAATCTACCACCACCGGGAGCACGCTTCATGACCGGCCGGTTCGAAGACCCGCTCGGCGCGTTCTGCACCCACAGCCGCCCCACCGCGCCGGGGAGCGGGGCCGGGCCCCTCACGGGTTTCGGCTTCGCGGTCAAGGACGTGTTCGACATCGCCGGCCACAAGACCGGCTTCGGCAGTCCCGAATGGCTCGCCACCCACGAGGCGGCGACGGCGACGGCCTCGGCGGTCCGGCGCCTGCTCGATGCCGGCGCGCGGATGGTGGGCAAGACGCTGACCGACGAGCTCGCCTACAGCCTGACCGGGGAAAACGTCCATTACGGCACGCCGGTCAACCCGGCGGCTCCCGACCGGGTTCCCGGCGGCTCGTCGAACGGCTCCGCATCGGCGGTGGCCGGCGGGCTGGTCGAATTCGCGCTCGGGACCGATTGCGGCGGCTCGGTGCGGCTGCCGGCGAGCTATTGCGGCATCTTCGGCATCCGCCCGACGGTCGACCGGGTGCCGCTCGACGGCGTGATCCCGTTCGGCCCGCCCTTCGACGTCGCGGGCTGGTTCGCCCGCGACGCCGGGCTGCTGGAGGCCGTCGGCCGGGTGTTGCTCGACGACGCCGCGCCGCCGCCCGCGCCGCGGCGCCTGCTGCGCGGGGTCGATGCCTTCGCGGCGGCGGGCGAACGGGTCGCCGGGGCGCTGGAGGACGCCGTCGCCCGGGTCGAGGATGCGGTCGCGCCCGCGGTCGACATCTCGCTGTCCGAAGGCGCGCTGGGCCATTGGTTCGAGACCTTCCGCGTCGTGCAGGGTGCCTCGGTCTGGTCCAATCTCGGGGGCTGGATCGACGAGACCCGGCCGCGCCTCGGCCCCGGGGCGAAGATGCGGCTCGACTGGGCGGCCGGGGTCGCGCCGCGGGGGGGGGGCGGCCGCCGGGGCGGGCGCCGGGGCTGTAGCCGCGGGCGGTGGCCGCCGCCAGGGCCGATCACGCGGCGATCCGGAGCCGCCTCGATGCGATCCTGCGGGACGGGGACGTCCTCGTGATCCCCACCTCGCCGCGCGCCGCGCCGCTCAGGAACACGCCGCTCGACGACATCGAAATCCGCTTCCGCAACCAGGCGATGCACCTGCTCTGCATCGCCGGGCTCGGCGGGCTGCCGCAGGTCAGCCTGCCGATGGCGACGATCGACGGCCTGCCGCTCGGGCTCTCGCTGGTCCGGCCGCGCCGAGCGGACATGCAATTGCTGGCGCTGGCCCGTAGACTGACCGCCTGACCGCAGGGAAGGGAGCCCATGCCCCACGAAATCGAGGTCCCCGACTACGTGATCGAACGGATCATGGCCAAGCGGGGCCGTCTCCACGTCTTCGACAGCTTCGATGCGTCGAAGACCGCCCTCGTCGTGATCGACATGCAGAACTTCTTCGTTTCCGAGGTCGACACCGCGAAGAGCATCTGCCCCAACATCAACCGTCTCGCCGAAGCGGTCCGGGCGCGCGGCGGCATCGTCGCCTGGGTGCTGCTCACCGTGGCCGAGGAGATCGGCGGCCCGAGCCTGTGGCCGATCTATCACGACCACTTCTTCACCCCGGCGAAGATGAAGGCGCACAAGGACGGCCTGACCGAGGGCAGCGAGGGCCACCGGCTCTACGAGACGCTGGAGGTGGACGACGCGGACCTGATCGCCCGCAAGACGCGGTTCTCGACCTTCATCCAGGGCTCGTCCGATCTCGACGAGAGGCTGCGCGCGCGGGGCATCGAGAACCTGCTGATCGCCGGCACCGCGACCAATTTCTGCTGCGAGACCAGCGCGCGCGACGCGATGATGATCGGTTATCGCGTGGTCATGGTCTCCGACGCCAATGCGGCGCGCTATGACGAGGACCACCTGGTCGGGCTGACCACGGTCTGGCAGAGCTTCGGCGACGTCCGCGGCGTGGACGACTGCATCGACCAGCTGCTGGCGCCCGCAGTCGAAACCGCGGCCGCCGAATAGCAGATCCGTGCCCGGCCGGCTTCAGGACAGGGCGGCGATCGTCACCGGCGGCGCCGGCGGCATCGGGTCGGCGACCGCGGCGCTGTTCGGCGCGGAGGGCGCGCGGGTTGCGATCGTCGATCTCGATCCGGACGCGCTGGCCCGCGCCGCCGGCGAGATCGCGCGCCTGGGCGGCGGCGACGTCCGCGCCATCGCCGCCGACATAACCCGCGAGGACGAGGCGTTTCGCGCCGTCGACGAGGCGGCCGGGGCCTTCGGCGGTCTCGACGTGCTGGTCAACAACGCGGGCGTTCGCGAATACGGCCTCCTCGCCGAGCGCCCGGCATCCTCGTGGGAGCGCATCGTCGCCGTCAACATTCTCGGGACGGCCAACTGCACCCGCGCCGCGCTGCCCCATCTCCGCCGGGCGGACGACGGCAACATCGTCAACGTCTCGTCGACATTCGGGGTCATCGCGCGCACCGGCATGGGGCAGTACGACGCGACCAAGGCGGCCATCGTCTCGATGACCCGGACCGTCGCCTGCGAGGAAGCCGCGCACGGGGTGCGCGCCAATGTCGTCTGCCCCGGCGGGGTGCTGACGACCTACCATCTCGAGCGCTACGCGGCGCAGGGGATCGGCCGCGCGGAGCTCGAAGAGGAACAGAAAGCGGTGCCGCTGATGGGCCGCTGGGCCGAGCCGCGCGAGATCGCCTGCCCGATCCTCTGGCTCGCCTCGGCCGAGGCCTCGTTCGTCACCGCGACGACGCTGATGGTGGACGGCGGAAAATCCGCTCTCTAGCGGAACTCGACGCCCATCACCTCGTAGGACTTGGTGCCCTTGGGCGTCGTCACCTCGACCGAGTCGCCGATGGTCCGGCCGATCACCGCGCGCGCCAGCGGCGAGGTGACCGACAGGCGCCCGGCGTCGACATCGGATTCGTGCTCGCCCACGATCTGGAACGTGCGCTCCTGCTCGGTGTCCTCGTCGGTGAGCGTGACGGTGGCGCCGAACTTGATCTCCTCGCCCGAGAGCTTGCCCACGTCGATCACCTCGGCGCGCCGGATCACGTCCTCGATATCCGCCACCCGGCCCTCGACGAAGGCCTGGCGTTCGCGCGCCGCGTGGTATTCCGCGTTCTCGGACAGGTCGCCATGTTCGCGCGCGGCGGCGATGGCGCGAATGATCTCCGGCCGCTCGACCGATTTGAGCCGCTTGAGTTCCGCCTGGAGGTGCGAATACCCTGCCGCGGTCATTGGCACTCTGTCCATCATCCGACCACCGTAACAAAGCCGTCCCGACGCGGCGCCGGCCACGCAAACCCGATGCCGATGCGTTGGGACTTGTCAGGCCCTTGAATGTAGGATCGCCGGGTGTCAAGTTCAAGCGTCGGGCCCCATGCGCGCCCCGCCGGCCGCGGCGCGCGCGCGTGCATGCGGCGGGGGTTTCGGCCCGGCGAAGCGGCATCGCGTTCGTGGTCCGCGATCCGGCGGGGTCGGGACCGAGCAGGGAGCCGAGATGCTTCGAAAGCGCCTGGCCGACCGGCTGAAAACGGGGATGAAGCAAAAGGACGCCTGCGTGGTGTCGACGGTGCGGCTGATCCTGGCGGCGATCAAGGACCGCGACATCGCGTCGCGCGGCAGCGGCGAGGGCGAGGCGATCCCGGACCAGGATATTCTCGGCGTCCTGCAGACCATGGTCCGCCAGCGCGAGGAAGCGATCGCGCTCTACCGGCAGGGCGGCCGGGACGAGCTCGCCCGGCGGGAAGAAGAGGAGATCCGCGTCATCGAGAGCTTCCTGCCGCAGAAGATGTCGGACGACGAGACCGCCGGCGCGGTCCACGCGTTGCTCGCCGAGATCGGCGCGGAGGGCATCAAGGACATGGGGCGCACGATGGCGCTGTTGAAGGAGCGCTATGCCGGGCGGATGAATTTCGGCCGCGCCAGCGCGGTGGTGAAATCCGAGCTCACCGGCCGCTGAGCGGCCGGCGCGGCGCCGCGTTCGCCGCGCCCAGGCAGAGACGGGAGACGGGATGGCGATAGCGCCGGATTTCCTCGACGAGATCCGCGCCCGTGTCGGGCTTGGCGACGTCATCGCGCGCCATGTGTCGCTGAAGCGCACCGGGCGCGAGCTCGGCGGGCTCTGCCCGTTCCACAACGAGAAGACCCCGTCGTTCACGGTGAGCGAGGAGAAGGGCTTCTTCCACTGCTTCGGCTGCGGCGCGCATGGCGACGTGATCGGCTTCGTGATGCGCCAGGAGGGGCTCTCCTTTCCCGAGGCGGTCGAACGCCTGGCGTCCGAGGCGGGGCTCGAGGTGCCGCGGGCGACCCCGGCGGAGCGCGAGGCGGAAAAGCGCCGGGCGAACCTGCACGATGTCATGGAACGCGCCTGCCGCTTCTTCGAGGCCGAGCTCCGCGGCCCGCGGGGCGCGGCCGCGCTGGCCTATCTGGCGGAGCGGCGGATCGACGAGGCGACCATCGCCCGGTTCCGGCTGGGCTACGCGCCCGATTCGAGGACCGCGCTGAGAAACGCGGTGATGGACGCGGAGCACCCCGAGGCGCTGCTCGTCGAGGCCGGGCTGCTCATCCGCCCGGACGGCGGCACCCCCTATGACCGGTTCCGCGGCCGGGTGATCTTTCCCATCGCCGACCGGCGCGGCCGGGTGATCGCGTTCGGCGGCCGGACGCTCGGCGATGGCACCCCGAAATACCTCAACTCGCCGGAGACGCCGCTGTTCAACAAGAGCCGCGTGCTGTACGGCATGGCGACCGCGCGCGAGGCGGCGCACCGCAATCGCCGGGTGATCGTCGCCGAGGGCTACACCGACGTGATCGCCCTCAACCGGGCGGGATACGCGGAGGCGGTGGCGCCGCTCGGCACCGCGCTGACCGAGAGCCATCTGCACGCGTTGTGGCGCATGGCGCCCGAACCGATCCTGTGTTTCGACGGCGATGCCGCCGGCAGGCGGGCGGCCTGGCGCGCCGCCGAGCGGGCGCTGCCGCTGCTGGAGCCCGGCCGGTCGCTCCAGTTCGTGTCCCTGCCGGCCGGTCAGGACCCGGACGGCCTGGTCGCCGAGGGCGGAAGCGGCGCGGTCGATGCCTGCCTGGAGGGGAGGCGCGGCCTGGTCGAGCTGGTGTGGGAGATGCACGCCGAGGGCAGGAGCTTCGATACGCCGGAACGGATCGCGGGCCTCGAACAGGCGCTGGACCGCGCCGCCGACGGGATCGACGACCGCAGGGTGCAGTACCAGTACCGGCAGCATTTCCGGCGACGGGTCGCGCGGCAGTACGGCTTTGCGCACGCCCCGCGCGCGCGCCGCGACGGCGAAGGCATACGCATCCCGGTTTCGGCGTCGCCCGAGACGCTGCCCAGGAACGCGCTCCGCTTCATCGTGGCGACGCTGCTCCGCCACCCGCCATTGGCCGAGGAATATTGCGAGCGCCTGGCGGAGCTGGAAATCGAGGACGGGCGGCTCGCCGGACTCATGGGGCGCATCCTGTCGCTGGTTCACGACGCGCCGGGGCTTGACGAAGACGGTCTCAGGAGCCACTTGAGCGAAACGGACGCGGAGCTGGCCGGGTCCCTGCTCCGCGCCGATGTCTATGCGCAATGGCGCTTTGCCGGGCCGGACGCTACAATCGAGTCGGCGCGGAGGGGTATTTCCCATGCGCTGAACGGGCTTGGGCTGGCCGGTGTGAAGGCGGATTTGGCGGCGGCGCGAACGGCACTGGAGAACGAGCCCAGCGAGGCGAACCTGAGGCGGCTGCGAGAGCTGAAGGAGACGCTCGAACTGCAAGGCAGCGAGGACGCCGTATCGGCCGAGGACCCGGGCACGGCCCCGGCGCTCGGGCGATACGGGCAACAATCCTGATTGGCGTGCGGCCGAAATTCCGGCTGCTTGGGTACACATCGACAGGGGCGGCGATGGCGACGAAAACGACGAGCGCGACGGAAACCAGGCCTGCCAAGGTAGAGAATTCCGATGCGCCCCTGATCGATTCGATCGGCGGGCTGGTGAAGAAGCTGATCGCGCGCGGCAAGGAGCGCGGGTTCGTCACCTATGACGAGCTGAACGCCGCCCTGCCGCCCGATCAGGTGTCTTCCGAGCAGATCGAAGACACGATGACCAATCTCTCCGAACTCGGCATCAACGTCGTCGAGGGAGAGGAAGCCGAGGACGATTCGCCCGACGGCGACAAGGCGGCCAGCGGGACCGCCCTGCCGGGCAGCGCGGACGAAGACGAGGACCTCGGCCGGACCGACGATCCGGTCCGCATGTATCTCCGCGAGATGGGCAGCGTCGAGCTGCTGTCGCGCGAGGGCGAGATCGCCATCGCGAAGCGCATCGAGGCCGGGCGCGAGCGCATGATCGGGGCCATCTGCGAGAGCCCGCTGACGCTGTGCTCCGTTCTGGACTGGTATGACGCGCTGAACGCCGGAACGGTGCTGCTGCGCGACGTCATCGACCTCGATGCGAGCTACAGCCGCGAATTCGGCAGCAACGAGATCGCGGTGGACCCCGGGCAGGACGGGAGCGGGGAGGGCGGCGGCGGCGGGCTCAACGGCACCGCAACCGGCGATGCCGGCGGGCATGCCGACGCCGACGCCGACGGCGAGGACTCGAATGTCTCGCTGTCCGCGATGGAAGAGGCGCTCAGGCCGCAGGCGCTCGAGACCTTCAAGACCATCGCCTCGACGCAGGGCAAGGTGCAGCGCCTGGCGGAACGGCGCGAGCAGTCCCGCAAGGAGGGCAAGACCTTCCCGAAAGGATCGGAGACACGCCTCCAGAAGCAGCGCGCGGCCCTGGTCGGGCTGGTCAAGAGCGTCCATCTGCACAACGCCCGGATCGACGAGCTGGTGCAGGAGCTCTACGTCTACAACCGCAACCTGGTCGCGCTGGAGAGCCGGCTCGTGCGGCTCGCCGAACGGTCCGGGGTGGAGCGCAACAGGTTCTTCGACCGCTATTTCGGCAACGAGACCGATTCCCGCTGGCTCAACCGGGTGTCGCGGCTGTCGGAAAAGGGCTGGCGAGGCTTCGTATCCAACCACAAGGACCAGATCCGCCCGATCCGCAAGGACATCGCCAGGCTGGAGCAGGACATCGAGATGCCGATTTCCGAGTTCCGCCGGATCGTCAACGAGGTCCAGCGCGGCGAGCGCGACGCGGCGAGGGCGAAGAAGGAGATGGTCGAGGCCAATCTCCGGCTGGTGATCTCGATCGCCAAGAAATACACCAACCGGGGGCTGCAGTTCCTCGACCTGATCCAGGAAGGCAATATCGGGCTGATGAAGGCGGTCGACAAGTTCGAGTACCGTCGCGGCTACAAGTTCTCGACCTACGCGACCTGGTGGATCCGCCAGGCGATCACCCGGTCGATCGCCGACCAGGCGCGCACCATCCGCATCCCGGTTCACATGATCGAGACGATCAACAAGCTGGTCCGGGCGTCGCGGCAGTACCTGCACGAGATGGGCCGCGAGCCCGCCCCCGAGGAGCTCGCCGAACGCCTCGGCATGCCGCTCGAGAAGGTCCGCAAGGTGCTCAAGATCGCCAAGGAGCCGATCAGCCTGGAGACGCCGATCGGCGACGAGGAGGACAGCCATCTCGGCGACTTCATCGAGGACAAGAACGCGGTGCAGCCGCTCGACGCGGCGATCCACGGCAATCTGCGCGAGACCACGACCCGCGTGCTGGCCAGCCTGACCCCGCGCGAGGAGCGCGTGCTCCGCATGCGCTTCGGCATCGGGATGAATACCGACCATACGCTGGAGGAGGTCGGCCAGCAGTTCTCGGTCACGCGTGAGAGGATCCGCCAGATCGAGGCCAAGGCGCTGCGCAAGCTCAAGCACCCGAGCCGGTCGAGGCTGCTGCGCAGCTTCCTCGACACCTGACGCGGGCCGGCGCTCCGGCCCGGTCCGATCCGTGTAGAGCCGGGAGACCGTCCCGATGTGGCGCCCGCCGGAGCGCATCAAGTGGTCGGCCGAGCCGGGACGCTGGCCGACCCGCGAGGAGGCGGCCGCGTCGCGGCTCTTCCGGCCGATCGACATCGGCCCGCTCTCCCTCGAGACGCGAAGCTGGGTTCCCGCCATGGTGCCGTGGCGGGCGACCGGGGACGGCATCGTCACGCCCGAGGTGCTGGGCTGGTACGAGCGCTTCGCGCGCGGGCGGCCCGGCGCGATCGTGGTCGAGGCCACCGGCATTCGCGATATCCCGAGCGGCCCGCTGCTGCGCATCGGCGACGACCGGTTCATCCCCGGGCTGAAGACGCTCGTCGACACCGTCGCGCGGGCCAGCGGCGGGCACACCCCCCCGCCCATCCCGATCATCTCTTTCCTCGCGGTCCGCCCCCCCCCCCCCCGGCGCCGCGGGCCGGCGGCGCCCCCCCCCGCCTGCTGATCCAGATCATCGATTTCCTGGCGATCCGCCGGCGCCCCCGCCGCGAGCGGTTCCTCGGCGAGTTCCTGCGCATCACCGACGACCATCGCGCCCGGCTGAACGCCGCCGGCTGGACCGAGGAGCGGGTCCGCGCCCGTCTCGCCGAGCTCGACGACGCGGCTCTGGCCGCGATCCTCTCGCCCCGCGAATACGAGGCGTTGCAGATGGGCTATCGCGAGCGGGTGACCGACCTCGACCTTGCGCATATCCGCGAATTGCCGGAGGTCCTCCCCGGCCTGTTCGCCGACGCCGCCCGGCGCGCCCGCGAAGCGGGTTTCGACGGGGTCGAGCTCCACTACGCGCACGCCTACACGATGTCGCAGTTCCTGTCGCGGCTGAACGACCGCGACGACCTCTATGGCGGGTCGCTGGCGAACCGCGCGCGGCTCCCGCTCGAGGTGTTCCGGCGGGTCCGCGACACGGTCGGCGAGGACTACGCGGTCGGCTGCCGCTACCTCGCCGAGGACTGCGTCGACGGCGGCAACCCGGTGGAGGACTCGGCCCGGTTCGGCGTCGCCTTCGCCGAGGCCGGGTTCGACTTCCTGTCGCTGTCGCGCGGCGGCCGCTTCGAGGACGCCAGGCAGCCCGCGGTGGGCAGCGCCGCCTACCCCTATACCGGGCCGAGCGGGTACGAATGCATGCCGCAATACGTGTCCGACGCGCGCGGCCCGTTCGGGCGCAACGTGGAGCCCGCCGCCGCGATCCGCGCCGCGATCCGGGCGGCGGGACAGGCGACGCCGGTGGTGGTCACCGGCGGAATCCACGGATTCGAGCAGGCCGAGGGCCTGTTGCGCGACGGCAAGGCCGATATCGTGGGCTTCGCCCGGCAGAGCCTCGCCGATCCCGACTGGTTCATCAAGGTGCGGCTGGGGCGCGGCGACGAGGTGGTGGTCTGCGAATACACCAATTACTGCGAGGCGCTCGACCAGAAGCACGTGCCGGTCACCTGCAAGCTGTGGGATCGCAAGCGGCGCGACGAGCCGGGAATCGCGCTGACCGGGGACGGGAAACGGCGGCTCACCGCGCCGCTCTGGGAGCCGGGGCTCGACATCGAGCGCGCGCTCGCCGGGAGCGGCGACGTCCGGCTCAGTTGACCCTGCGCTGCTCCCTGGGGAGAAGGAAGATCTGACCGGGATAGATCAGATCCGGGTCGCGGATCTGGTCCCGGTTGGCCTCGTAGATCAGCGTGTACTGGACGCCGCCGCCATAGGTCCGGCGCGCGATGCGCCACAGGCTGTTGCCCGGCTGGACGAACACCACGGCGTCGCGCGGCAGATCGCCGATCGGACCGGCGGGGAAGAACGGCGACTCGATGCGCGCGACCACCTTGCCGTCCGGAGCGACCTGGTCGACGCGCATGATGTAGCGCCTGGACGCCACCCGGTCGCCCAGATCGACCCGCCATACCCCGGCCTGCCCGGGATCGGCCCCGCCGACCGGGCGGTCGTCGAGATAGAGCATGACCCGCGACCCCTTCGGGGCGCGTCCGCCGATGGCGACCCTGCCTTGCTGGTCGTAATCCACGGTGTCCAGGGAGAGTGTCGATTCCCGCTCCCCCGCTTGCCCCCGTCCAGCGGAAGGCGCCGGCCCGGCGGGTTCCGCGCGCGCGACCTCGTCCGCGGGTTGCGGGGCGGCGGGGGAAGACTGCGCCGCGGAGGAGCCTGAGCGCGGCGGGGCCGGCGGCGTGGCGGGGGCGCCGGGCTTCTGCATCACCTCGGAACCGGCCGGTCCGCTGCGTGGAACGGTCAGGGCGAGCACGCCCGCCTTGCCCTCGGTCGGCCGCCCGGCGATGTCCTTTCCGGGCGCCGGGACGACGACGATGACCTTCTTGTCGGATTGGGCCTCGGTCTCCGGCTTGCCGGGGTCGGTGCGGCTGGTCGCCGTCAGCTCGTGATCGCCCGGCCGCAGCGGCCGATCCGGGATCAGAACCCAGTCTCCGCGCTTGTCCGCCGTGGTCCGGCCGATCTCCTCGCCCTTGTCCAAGACCGTCACTTCGGCGCGGGGCCGGGCGCGTCCGGCGATCACCGTATTGCCCTCGGGGCTGACGCGGACCACGTCGAAACGCGGCGCCGGCTTCTCTTCCGACTTCTCCGGCGTCCGGTCCGGGGATCCCGAAATCGCCGGCCGGGTTTCCGCGGGCGCCGGGGTCGGTTTCGCGGCGGTCCCGGGTTCCGGCGTCGCGGTTGCCGCCGTATCGCCCGAGCGTGCGGGCCGGCCGCGCGCGGGGGCCCGCGGTGACGGGGCCGGTTTCGCGGCGACCCCGGGCTTCGGTATTGTCGCGGGACGCCGCGCCTCCTCGGGCGCCCGGGCCACGGTTGCCGCCGTAGCGTCGGCGGATTCGGGCTGGCCGCGCGCGGGGGCTCGCGCCGCCGGGGTCGGATTCGCGGCGATCCCGGGTTTCGGTATTGTCGCGGGGCGCTGCGCCTCCTCGGGCGCCCCGGTCGCGGTTGCCGCCGTATCGCCCGAGCGAGCGGTCTGGCCGCGCGCGGGGGCCTGCGCTGCCGGGGTCGGTTTCGCGGCGGTCCCGGGTTCCGGCTCGGCCGCGGGGCGCTGCGCCTCCTCGGGCGCCCCGGCTGCGGTCGCCGCCGTATCGCCCGAGCGTGCGGGGGCCTGCGCTGCCGGGGTCCGCGTCGCGGCGGTCCCGGGTTCCGGTTCGGCTGCGGGGCGTTGCGCCTCCCCGGGCGCCGGGGTTGCCGTCGCCGCCGCATCGCCGGTGGGTCCGGGCTGGCTGTCCGCGGCGGTTTTCGGAGCGGCGGTCCGTGTCCCGGCGGTCCCGGCCGCCGGGGTTTCCGTCGCGACATCGTCGCGCGCGGCGGTCCGCGACGTCGGGGTCCGGGCCTCGCCGGTCCCCGGCGCGGGCCCGGCCGCCGGAGCCTCTGCCGTCCCGGGCGCCCCGGTGCCCGCCGCCGCGGCGGGGGGGGCCCCGGCCCCCGCGCCGCCGGGGCCCGGCGGGGGCGTGGCGGGCGCGGGTATGGTCGACGTGGCGCCTGCCCGCGCCGTCTCGGACTCGTCCGTATCGCGGTCGGCGAACAGCAGCAGGAGGATCGCGACCACGACGACCGCGATCCCGGCGACGCCGAGAATGATGTTCCTGTTCAACTGACTGCCATCCCGATCACGACACGACGCCCATGCTAATATAGGCGCAGTCTGGGCAAAAAACATCGCCGCCCTGCACAGCGGGTTTCGCCAGCGTGCCTCGAGGCGGCCCCTGCGCGGGGCCGCGCTCCGCCGGGGAGGTCTCGTGGGCGAACTCGTCGCCTTGCCCGTCTGGCTGGTCGTGCTGGTCTCGGCGCTCGCGCTGCTTTCGCTGTTCGGCCACTTCCTGATGCCGGGGACGCGCTGGGTGCTGCGGCGCCGCGTCTACCGGGTCATCGAGGACGTCAATTCGAGGCTGCGGATCGACCTGCCGCCGTTCATGCTGACCAAGCGCGACCGGTTGATCGACCGCCTGATCTACGACGAAAAGCTGCTCGACGCGGCGGCCGAGGCCGCCGCCGAGCGGGACGTCCCGCAGCAGATCGTCGTCGAGGAGATCCGGGGCTACGCCGAGGAGATCGTGCCCGGGTTCAACGCCTATTTCTATTTCCGCCTCGGCTACCGCCTGGCCCGCCGGTTCATCCGCTTCTTCTACCGGGTGCGGATCGGCTACGCCGACCAGGAAACCCTCGACAAGGTCGACAGCGGCGCCAGCCTGGTGCTGGTGATGAACCACCGCAGCAATTTCGACTACCTGCTCGTCACCTATCTCGCCTCGCGCCGCGCCGCGCTCTCCTACGCGGCGGGCGAGTGGACGCTGTTCTGGCCGGTGGCGAACCTGCTGCGCGCGATGGGCGCCTATTTCGTCCGGCGCAATTCGCGGAACCCGCTCTACCGGCGCGTGGTCGAGCGCTATGTCCAGCTCGCGGTGGAGGGCCGGGTGCCGCAGGCGCTGTTTCCCGAGGCCGGGCTGTCGCATGACGGCGGGCTGCGGCCGCCCAGGGCCGGGCTGATCGACTACATATTGCGCGGCTTCGACGTCGAGGCCTCGCCCGATGTCCTGTTCATCCCCGTCGCGATCAATTACGAGCGCGTGGTCGAGGACCGCACCCTGCTGCTCCACGGCGACGAGGCGATGCTCAGCAAGCGGGGCACGGTCTTCGTCCTGCGCTCCACGGTCGCGTTCTTCCTCCGCACCTCCGTCGAGCTGATCCACGGGCGGCGCCAGAGATTCGGCCGGGCATGCGCCAATTTCGGAGCGCCCGTCTCGCTCAAGGCGTGGCTCGCCGAAAACGGGGTCGAGCTCGGGGGGCTCGACCGCGAGACCCGCTACGGCGTCTCCATGAAGCTGGTCACCGGGTTGATGGAGGAGGTGGGCAGGCTGACCCCCGTGCTGCCGGTCTCGCTGATCGCGACCGCCCTGGCGGAGAGTCCCGGCCGGGCGCTGAGCGAGCTCGAGCTGAAGGCGCGCGTGCACCGGCTCATCGGCGCGTTCGAAAGCGGCGGCGCGCATGTGTATGTTCCCTCCGGCGAAGAGAGCCTCGCCGTCAATGACGGCTTGCAGCTCCTGCTGAAGCGCCGAATCCTGCTTGAAGATCCGCCCGGCAGGTACAAGGTAAATCCCGAAGAACGCAAATTGCTCGATTTCTACGTCAAGCCCGTGATCCATCTGCTGCCAGAGCGGGACGCCGCGCCTTGACCCCTGGGCCGGTTCTTCCCGAGGGTTGGGAACCGCGTCTCACCGCCGAGGATTTCAGCGAGAGATGGTTGCGCTCGCCGGTCGGCGCGGGGCTGGCGCGGCCGTGGTTCGATCCCGTGGCGCTGTGGCTGCTGGGGCGGTGGTTCTTCCCCCTGTCGCGGCTGTGGGCGGCGGCGCGGGCCGCCAACGGGTCGCTCCTCAAGTTCTACGAGGAGGTGCCGATGGACCCGATCCCGGGGATCGGGGCCAGGCTGCGCAAGACGCTCGACCGGTTCGAGACCGCGCGCGAGGCGGTGAACGCGACCGAGGCGCGCTGGCGCCAGGTGTTCTTCGACGAGCGGGGGAGCGAGCTCTACCGGCTGGTTGCGATCGAGGCGGCGAGGCGCGACCGGCGCAACGCCTACAACGCCACGCGGCGGCATTTTTCCTATCTCAGGCGCCGGCGGTCGATCCGGCCGGTTCGCTGGGACGTGCCGAGCGTGGACGAGGTCGAGGCCGATTACGGCGCCTGGTTGGCCGACCCGGCCGCCGCCTTCGCGCCCTCCCTGCCGTTTCCCGAGATCGCCGAATCGCAGCGCGTGCCCGGGCCGGTGGGAGAGGAATACTGGCTCAGGTTCCGCTCCCCCAGCCCGGTGATGAACGACGACGTGTTCGCCCGGGTCTACGAGCCGATCGGCGTCACCGATCCTCCCACGCTGGTGTTCGGCCACGGAATCTGCGTCGAGTTCGACCACTGGCACGGGCTGGTCGACGAGGTCTTCCTGATGTGCCAGATGGGAATCCGCGTGGTCCGGCCCGAAGCGCCGTGGCACGGAAGGCGGGTGCCCGACGGGCGCTATGGCGGGGAGATGTTCATCGCCCGCGCGCCGCGCGGCGCGCTGGACACGTTTTCCGCCCAGCTCCAGGAATGGCCGGTGCTGATCGACTGGAGCCGGCGGACCAGCCGCGGCCCGGTCGCCGTCGGCGGCAGCAGCCTCGGCGCGCTGCTCTCCCAGCTGCTCGCGGTCAAGGCGGCCGCCTGGCCGGAAGCGGTCAAGCCCGACGCGCTGTTCCTGGTCACCCATTGCGGGCATCACGAGGACGCGGCGCTGCGCGGCAGCATGGCGCGGCTCTGGGGCGTGGCCGAGGCCTTGGCCGGGCATGGCTGGAGCCAGGAGGAGGCGCTGCGCTGGCTCCCTCTGCTCGACCCCCAGGGCGGCCCCCCCGCGATGGACCCCGGCAACATCGTCACCGTGCTCGGCAGCCGGGACACCGTCACCCCGTTCGCCACCGGCAAGGCGCTGATCGACGACTGGCGGGTGCCGGCGGAGAACCGCTTCATCTGGCGGCGCGGCCACTTCTCGGTGCCGCTCCAGATGATGCGCGACCGCAGCCCCCTCGACCGCCTCAAGCGGGTGCTCGAACGCCTCGGCGCGCCCGCTTAGCGAGGCGGTGACCGAGCGGTCAGCTCGCGTTCGATCCTTTTGACTCTATCGTAGCCGGTCATTGATATACTTTAGGATATCATACCCCGATCCTAGCCGGCCGGTCTGATATAGAAATGATGATCAAAATAGAGTATTGATATAAAAAAGCGTATCGCAATGACCTATGCCAACGAGCCTATCGCCCGCGCGCTCAGAGACGCCCGCCAAGCCCGCGGGCTGAGCCAGCGCGCGCTCGGCGCCAAAGCCGGGATAGCCCAGGGACACATCTCGAAGATCGAGAACGGCGCGGTCGATCTCCGGCTCTCGAGCCTGGTCGAGCTCGCCCGCGTGCTGGATCTGGACCTCGTTCTGGTGCCCCGCAAGGCGGTTCCCGCGGTGGACGCCATAGTCGGACGGAGCGACGGAACGACGCCGGCGTCCGCACGAGCCTCACGGCGCTCGCTCGACGCGCTCGAGGGGCTTCAGGACATGGCCGCCCGCGCCGCGCGGGCCCGCCCGGCCGTGGTCGAGCTGGCCCGGATCCAGCAATTGGCCCGCGGCCTCCGGCATTTCGCGGTTCCCGGAGACCGTCTCGATACGATCCGCGATGCGGCGGCGGCGGTGCGGGCCTTCCACGAGAACGCCGCGCGCCCCGGCGCGCTCCAGGACGCGCTCGCACGGCTTGACGGCCTGCGCAGCGCGCTCGCCCATGCTCCGCCCGCCGCCGATGAGGCCGGACCGGCGCGGCCCGCCTACAGCCTGGATGACGAAGACAATGGCTGACGTCCGCGTCCTCGACGTCCTGCTCCATGGCAACCCCGTCGGCACGCTCACGCATGTGGCGGGGGAGCGCACGCTGTTCACCTTCGCCGAGGCCTACGTGGCGGACGAACGCAGGCCCGTCCTCGGGCTCGCCTTCAAGGACCGGTTCGGGGCGCTTATCGAGGACTTCAGGCCAAGGCGCGTCAGGCTGCCGCCGTTCTTCTCGAATCTTCTGCCCGAGGGGCGGATGCGCGACTACCTCGCCGCGCGCGCCCGCGTGGATCCGGTGCGCGAGTTCTTCCTGCTGATGGCGCTGGGGAGGGACCTCCCGGGGGCCGTCACCGCCGTGCCGGCCGGGGGCGGGGCATGGCGCGACGATGTCGACGATCTCGACGAGCCGGATCGCCGCGGGCGCGACAACGCGCTGCGCTTCTCGCTGGCCGGCGTCCAGCTGAAGTTTTCCGCGATCGAGGCGGCGCGCGGCGGGTTGACGATCCCGGTGCACGGCATGGGCGGATCGTGGATCGTCAAGCTGCCGTCACGCGAGTTCGAGGGCCTGCCCGAAAACGAACTCGCGATGATGACGCTCGCCCGGCTCATCGGCATGGACGTCCCTGCGCTCCGGCTCATCGATCCGGAAGCGGTCGCCAACCTGCCCCGGGAGATCGGAGCGCTGAAGGGACAAGCCCTCGCCATACAGCGCTTCGACCGGCTCGCGGACGGCACGCCGGTTCACATCGAGGACTTCGCCCAGATCTTCGGTATCTATCCCGAGGACAAGTACAGGAAGGCGAGCGCCCGCAGCATCGCCGCCGTCATCGGCGCCGAGGGAACCGAGGACGACACCGCCGAATTCATTCGCCGGCTCACCTTCAACACCCTGATCGGCAATGCCGACATGCATCTCAAGAACTGGTCGCTGATCTATCCCGACAAACGGCATGCCGCGCTCGCGCCCGCCTATGACCTGGTCTCCACAATCCCCTACATCCCGGATAGCGGAGCCGCGCTCAATTTCAGTCGAACCAGGCGCTTCGATGAGTTCTCCGAAGACGAGCTCGCCCATCTCGCGGCCAGGGCGCGACTGTCCGCCAGGCTGGTGCTCGACACCGCCCGCGAGACCGTCGCGCTCTTCCACCAGCACTGGAACGCCGAAAAGGCGCATCTGCCGCTCGCCGACAGCGTCGTCCATGCCGTGGAAAAGCACCTGGAGACCGTGCCCGTCGCCAAATAGGGCGCGGTCCCGGCGCGCCGGTCGACCGGGACGGCAGGGATTCGGCACGGCACCGCTCGGGAGGCTTCACGCTACGTCGCAGCGCGAACCGGCTCTTGCCGGCGAAGGTGGGGTCGGAAACGCTTTTCCGGGCGAGGTGGTGGGCCCGGCAGGGGATGAGTCATTCCTTAAAATCAAAGGCGCAGGTGACCCTGAGGTGACCTGCCCCATCGGATCGGTCCACCGCCAGGTTTGGGAATGTGGAAGAAATGGGATGGACGCGTCGCCCCGTTCGCCGGCAGAAATCCTGCCAGGAGACCACGCATTGTGACGGTCCGGTCGTTCTCGTCTCGATGATGAGGAGGCTGCCAGGCCGCAATTGCTCCCTGTCGATATCGCCCGGTAAGATTGCCGCGGCATGCTGACTGTCCGGGGCCTGGAGAAGACGTTCCGGCTGAGCGATTCCGAGGTGCGCGCCCTGGACGGCGTGGATTTCGAGGTCGCCAGGGGCGAATTCTTTGTGCTGCTCGGTCCCAGCGGCTGCGGCAAGACCACCATGCTGCGCTCGATCGCGGGCCTCGAACGGCCGGACCGCGGAACCATCGAGATCGACGGCGAGACCGTGGTCTCCGCCTCCGAACGGCGCCACGTCCCACCCGAGCGCCGGCCGATCGCCATGGTCTTCCAGTCCTATGCCGTATGGCCGCATATGGATGTGTACGAGAACGTGGCGTTCCCTCTGCGCGAAGGGGTGCGGCGGCTGCCGAAGGAAGAACAGAGCGCCAGAGTCTTCGAAGTGCTCGACCTGCTGGCGCTTTCCAGCCTCTCCGACCGGCCGGTGACCACGTTGTCGGGCGGCCAGCAGCAGCGGGTCGCGCTGGCCCGGGCGCTTGCGCTCCAGCCCAATGTGCTGCTGATGGACGAACCGCTGTCGAACCTCGACTTCAAGCTCCAGCTCCGGCTTCGGGCGCAGCTCAAGGAACTCATGCACCGACTCGGCCTGACCACGGTCTACGTCACGCACAACCAGGCCGAGGCGATGGAAACCGGCGACCGGATCGCGGTGATGGACCGCGGCCGCATGGTCCAGATCGGAACCCCGCGGGAAGTCTATCGCCACCCCGCCGACGAGTTCGTCGCACGGTTCATCGGGGAGATGAGCCTGGTGCCCGCGAGCCTGGTCGATGTCACGGACGGATTCGCCACGTTGGAGAGCGCGATCGGGCGTGTCCGCGCGCTGGCCCCGCGGGAGAAGCGACTGTCGGCGGGCGCACGCTGCTTCTTCGGCATACGGCCGGAGGACATGCGACTGGCGGATCGGGATGCGGCCACCGGCAACACCATCGAATGCGAGGTGACCGCGCGTCAGTTCGTCGGAGAGGCGATGGTCTACACGGTGTCGGTGGGTTCCGTGAAGCTCCGCGTCAAGCTGCACCACAGCGTCGAACTCGGCGAAGGCCGGAAGGTCTGCCTCCACATGCCGCCCGAACATTGCTCGGTCGTGGCGCCGGCGGCCGGCGGCGGCGAGGCCTACGATGCCGAGGAAACCCTGACCGGGGCCGGAAATGCGGGCTAGACCGACCGGCATCGCCTGGGTGTTCGGGCTGGCCTTTCTCGGCCTCGCCTTCATCGTGGTTTCCCTGCTCGGCAACGTCGTCGGCAGCTTCTCGATCGAAGGCGATATCGGGACGTTCACGCTCGCCAACTATGCCGACATGCTGGCCGACGACGAGCTCCTGCCCGTGCTGGTCCGCACCATCGTCCTCGGCTTGGGCAGCATTGTCTTCATGATGGCCTTCTCCTTCCCGTTCGCCTGGCTGATCACGCGGACCGACTTCCCGTGGAAGGGCGCCCTGTTCACCCTGCTGACCGCCAAGCTCGCCATTCCCGGCTTCATAACGGCGATGTCCTATGTCTGGCTGTTCAACCCGACCTCCGGTCTGGTGAACAAGATGCTGGGCGCCACCGGTGTCGACGGGGCAGCGGCGTTCGACATCTACCAGCTCTCATGGGTGTGCTTTCTGCAGGGCGTGGTGCTCACGCCGGCCTGCGTCTTCATGATGCTGCCCGCATTCCGCAACATGGATGCGTCGCTGGAGGAGGCGGCCTGGGTGTCCGGGGTCTCGCGCGCGCGGACGATTCGCCGCGTCGTCCTGCCGCTGCTCGCACCCGGCGTTTTGGCGGCGGCGCTGTTCTTCTTCGTCATCTCGATCGAGATCTTCGACATCGTCGGGCTGATCGGCTTGCCCGGCGGCGTCGACGTGCTGGTCATCTGGATCTACGACGCCATGCATCCGATGATCGGGCTACCCAATTTCGGGCTCGCCGGGGCGATCGGCATGATGCTCTTTCTGCTCTGCGGCATCGCCATCGCGTTCTATGTCCGCATGCTGCGACAGGCAGACAGATACGCCGTGGTGGGCGGCAAGGGACGCAGGTTCTCGCCGCAGCCGCTCGGAAGGTGGCGCTGGGTCGCCGGCGCCTATGTCGGGTTCTGGGTGCTGCTCGCCGTGGTCGTCCCGGTGATCACCCTGGTCTGGGTGGCGCTGGTTCCCTATCTCCAGGCGTTCTCGATCGCCGCCATGTCGACCATGACGCTCGTCAGCTTTGTCGACGCCATCGACTACATGATGGGCCCGCTGCGCAACACGCTGATCATCATGGCCGGCGCCATCGTGGTTTCGATTGTGCTGGCGACCAGCATTTCATGGGTCGTCACCCGAAGCCGCAGCCCGGCCGCCCGGTGGTCCGACGCGCTGGTCTTCCTGGCTCCCGCCGTTCCCACCATGGTCGCGGGTGTCGCCTTCCAGTTCCTCGGCATCTCGATCTATCATTGGATTCCGCTCTACGGGACGATCTGGCTGATCGCCATCGCCATGGGCACGCGGATGCTTGCCTACTGCACCCGCACCATGAACGCCTCTTCGCTGCAGATTCGGTTCGAGCTCGACGAGGCCGCCCGGGCTTCCGGCGTCTCCCAGCTGGTCGCCTTCCGCCGGGTCTTCCTGCCCATCATGGCGCCGGCGCTGTTCTACGCAGCCCTGATGTCCGGCATGCTGGCGGCGCGCGACCTGACCCTGCCGCTGATCATGAGCGCGGGCAAGACGCACACCATCTCGACCCTGATCTTCGACCTTCAGACCAACGGGGACCAGAACGCCGCCGGGGCGATCGCGATCTACATGATCGTGCTGCTGGCCGTGCTCGCGGTGTTCGCGCACAGGATGACGGGGATGAGCGAGCTCGGCGTGGATTACTCGGCACGTCGCAGACGGCGCGGCCGCCGGATGCGCGCCCGGACCGCGATTCCCAGCCCCGCCGAGTGAATCGGCGACGACGTCCGCGGACGCTTGGCAGGCGCGAAGGAAGCTGCCTAGGATTGAGCCCGACAAACCGAAAACAACGAGAGAGGGCGTGCCATGTTGCGGAGGAGCATCCGACACGCGGGCGCGCTGGCGCTGGCCGCCGCGGCGCTGACAACTCTGGCCGCGGGACCGGTCAAGGGGCGCGAATTGCCGCCCGGCGTAGAGGCGCTGATAGAAGGCGCCAAGAAGGAAGGCGAGATCACGGTGTACGGCCGCACGCTGAAGCCTAGCGCGGTCCGCGCCTTCTCCAAGCGGCTCAACGCGTTCTACGGGTTCCCCATCGAGCTCAACATGGGTGGAGGCTTCCACACCAAGAAGGCCGCCGAGGTCGCGCTGGCCATCAAGAAGGGGGTGCCCACCGGTTTCGACGTGTTCTGGACTTCCTACAGCACCAGCGTGCGCCTTGAACGTTCCGGGGCGGTCCAGAAGGTCGACTGGGTCAAGGAGCTCGGCATCCCGGCCTCGCTGCGGGCCAGCGAATACGGGGTCAAGTCGCACGACGTCAGCCTGTGCTTCGTTACCTACAACACCAACCTGGTGAAGGATTCCGAGGCGCCGCGGAGCTGGGACGATCTGCTCGATCCCAAGTGGAAGGGCCGGATCGCGATGCCGCGCTCGCCGAGCCCGTGGATCTACCTGGCCACGGCGATCGGTGAAGAGAAGGCCACCGCGCTCCTGACCGAGATCATGGCGAAGGGCCAGGCCAAGATGATGGCGCGGTTCCCCGATGTCCGCGGCAAGGTCCTGACCGGCGAGTTCGCGCTGTCGATCGGGACGGACGCGTTCAAGCAGATCCGCCAGGGCGCGCCGGTCAAGATGGCGCCGATCGATCCCATCGCGCTTTCGAACTGGTCATACTATTTGATGTCGGACACCAAGAGCCCCAACCTCGCCAAGCTTTGGGCCTATTGGATTACCACCCCCGATGGCCAGCAGGCGCTCAACGAGATCGACGGCACCGGTTTCGTCACCACCGAGGGGAACGACCTGAACAAGCTTGCCGCCGGCAAGAAGATTGGCTGGCTGACCCGGGAATATGTCCAGGAGAACGGTCTGCGGCTGAGAAAGAAATACGGCAAGATCATGGGCTTGAGATAGCCAGGCCAGCGGGCGGCGCGCCCGCGCCGCGCCGCCCGTCGCCACGGACCGGCGAGGACTCGTGAAGTTCTCCTACACCCACCACATGCCCTACACCCATGTGGAGGAGGCAGGGCAGGACTGGCCGGTCGCCAACAAGCAGTTCGACCCGGAGCGCGGGGCCGAGCTCTACCGCGAGTACATCGACAACAAGGTGTATGCGGAGGAGGTCGGGTTCGACTGGATCGGCTGCAACGAGCACCACATGAGCCCCTACGGGCTGATGCCCAACCCCAACCTGATCGCCGCCGCCGTGATCGAGCGCACCAGGACGGCCGGCATCCTGCAATCGGGCAACATCGTGCCGCTGACCAACCCGATCCGCATCGCCGAGGAATACGCCATGCTCGACGTCCAGTCGGGCGGACGGCTGATCGCCGGGTTCATGCGCGGGATCCCGCACGAATACGTCGCCTACAACGTGGCGCCCGACGAATCGTATGCGCGCATGCGCGAGGCGTGCGAGCTGATCCTCAAATGCTGGACCGAGCCGGAGCCCTTCGGCTGGGAGGGGGAGCATTACCGGTTCCGCGCGGTGTCCATCTGGCCGCGCCCGGTGCAGCAGCCGCACCCGCCGCTGGTGATGTCGGGCACGAGCCGGGAATCGGCCACGCTCGCGGCCGAGCTCGGCGCCACCATGGGTGTCCTGCGCCTGACCAGCTTCGACGGGGCGCGGGCGATGATGGACGTCTACCGCGAGGTCGCGAAGTCCGATGGCTGGGAGCCCGGACCCGACCACTTCATGGTCGGCATGGGGTGCTGCATCGCCGACACGAAGGACGAGGCGGTGGAGACCATGAAGTCGGGCCAGAAGTATTTTTTCGAGGTGCTCGGCGGCGGCATCCGGACGGCCCAGCGACTGGTGATCCAGAAGACCCGCTATTTCGAGCACGAGGAGTCGCGGCAGAATTTCCCCGGACTACCCAGCAAGGTCAAACAGGTACCCATCGAGGAGCGGATCGAGAAGGGGTTGCTGCTCTGCGGCACCCCCGACATGGTGATCGACCAGCTCCGGCGCGTGAAGGCCGAGCTTGGCCATGGGCGCATGAACCTCAACATCAAGATCGGCAACACGCCCGACGGCGCGGTGATGACGACCCTGCGCCACCTCAAGGAAACCGTCTTTCCCGCGGTCCGGGATCTGTAGGCGAATGCTCCGCGCCGACCGCGATCTCCAGGGTGCTTCTGCATGAAGTTCAATTACTTCCACCTGATGCCGTGGACCGACATCGAGGAGACAGACCAGGACTGGCCGGTCGCCAACAAGAGGTTCGTGCCGGACCGCGCGACGGCGCTCTACGAGACCTACATCGACACCATGGTGTACGCCGAAGAGTGCGGTTTCGACTGGATCGGCTGCAACGAGCACCATTTCAGCCCGTACGGTCTGATGTCCAATTGCAACCTCATCGGGACGGTGCTGATCCAGCGCACCAGGCGTGCGCGCATCGCCATGTTCGGCAACCTGGTGCCGCTGCTCAACCCGATCCGGGTCGCCGAGGAATACGCCATGCTCGATGTCATGTCGGGCGGCCGGCTGATCGCGGGCTTCATGCGCGGGATCCCGCATGAATATGTCGCCTACAACATCGCGCCCAGCGAGTCCTGGGAGCGGCTGGAGGAGGCGTCCGAGCTGATCCTCAAGGCCTGGACCGAGCCCGAACCGTTCGGCTGGGAGGGAAAGCACTACAAGTACCGCGCGGTGTCGATCTGGCCCCGTCCGATCCAGCAACCCCATCCGCCGATCCTCATGTCGGCGAGCAGCCCCGAATCGGCCCGCTTCGCCGCGCGCCACCGCGCCAAGATGGGGATGGTGATGCTGACCGATCTCGAGGCTGCGAAGAACTGCATCCGGATCTACAGGGAAACCGCCCGCGAGCACGGCTGGGAACCCGGGGTCGACGACATTCTCGTCGGCGCGCATACCTGCGTCGCGGAGGACGACGAGGCGGCCCGGCGCCATCTCGGCGGCGGGCTCGACTATTTCTACCACGTGCTGTTCGGCGGCCCGCGGACAGCACAGCGGCTGGTGATACAGAAGACGCGGTTCTACCGGGACGAGGCCAACCGCAAGACCCTCGGGGCCAGGCTCGCGGCATTGCGCCGGACCACGATCGAGGAGCGCATCGACAAGGGCATGGTGCTGTGCGGCACGCCCGACCGGGTGATCGAGCAGGTCAGGCATCTGCACGCCGAGCTCGGCCACGGCGTCATGAACATCAACATGAAGATCGGCAATATCTCCGACGCCGCGGTGCGCCGCAGCATGAAGCTGTGGGGCGAGCATGTCGCGCCTGCCGTGCGCGACCTCTAGGATCCGCCCGGTCGCGCGGAAGCAAGGGACAGATCATGTCGTTTCAGGAAAACACCGTAGCGCTTTCCAGCGGCCCCTTGGCCTATCACGTCGCCGGCGACGGGCCGCCCGTGATCCACATGCATGCCGCATCCGGGTTTCGCGCGACGGCGGCGCTCGAGGCGCTGGCGCAATCGTTCCGGATCTATGCGCCGGTGACGCCGGGCTTCGACGGCACCGCAACCCATGACGGCGTGGCGTCGATGGAGGCGCTGGCCCGCCTCGAAGCGGAGTTCGCCGATACCGTCATCGGCGAGACCGCGGATGTCATCGGCCATTCGTTCGGCGGCTGGCGAGCGACCTGGTATACGGTTCTGCACCCGCAAAAGGTGGGCCAGCTGGTACTGGAATGCCCGGCCGGGTTCCGGGAAGAGGGGGTGGGCGGGCTGTCCCCCGACCCCGAGGAATTGCAGCGCCGGCTCTACGCCCATCCCGAGAAGCTGCCGCCCGAGACCAAACCCGAATCCATGGTGACCCGGAATCGGGAAATGCTCGCCCATTACCACGGCGGCAAGGCGAAGGACGATGCGCTGGTCGACCGGCTGAACGAGATCGAGGCGCTGACGCTGATCCTGCACGGCACGAAGGACGGCGCGATTCCGATCTCGAGCCCTCGGCTGCTGAAACGCCTGATCCCTCGTGCGTTCCTGATCTATGTCTACGATGCGGCGCACGCCATCGAAGTGGACCAGCCGGAATACTTCACGGGTCTGGTCGGCGATTTCCTGACCCGCGGCGAGGCGTTCCTCGTCAATCCGGGGACCGACGACCGGGCGGCCTGAAACTCGACCCCGCCGATTGCGGCGTGTTGCCGATCTCGACGTTGAGGTTCATCGGCCCGTGGCCGAGCTCCGCCTTGGCCCGTTTGATCTGGGCGACCGCCATGTCCGGCGTGCCGCACACCACCAGCCCCTTCTCCATCAACTCTTCGAGCAGCCCGATGGTCGCGCGGAAGGCGACGGCGGGACGCACCGGGTCCGGGCTGGAACCGGACATCCGGAGTCCGGGATGCGGCTGCTGCACCGGGCGCGGCCAGATCGAGACCGCGCGGTAGCGGCAATGCCCGCCCTCCCGGCCGAAGGGTTCCGGCTCGGTCCGGCACTTGACGATAGGGGCTCATGTGATGCCCGTTGCAGCCGATCCAGTCGAACCCGACCTCCTCGGCGAAGACCTTGTTGTCGATATACTCGCGATAGAGCGCGACGCCCTTCTCGGGGTCGAGCTGCTTGCTGGGGACCGGCCCGTCCTGCCCCGCCTCCTCGACATGGGAGTATGAGAACTTCACGAGACCCTCCCGCCGGCGGCCCGGCTTGAGCAGAGTAGACGCTCTGGCTTGCGCGGGGGAAGATCGCGCCAAGATCGGCTTGGCCGGTTCACCGAACGGAGACCACCTTGGCACAGGTCCTGAATTACGAAATCGCGTGCCTGCAAACGCGCTCCCGGGCGGTCTCGCTCGACGAAGAGGAGCGCGACCGCGACATCCGCGAGAACATCGCGCGGATCGGCGAGATGATCGATTACGTCACCGCGTTCGGAAACTCCGAGGTCCGCCTGGCGGTGCTTCCCGAGTATTCGATCAACGCGCGCTGGCAGAGACTCGAGCTGGAGGACTGGTTCAGGCTCTGCACCACAATCCCCGGGCCCTATACCGAGCTGCTCGGCGAGAAGGCGAAGCAGCGAAACATCTTCATCGCGGCGAACCTGTTCGAGGTGCATCCCGATTTCCCCCGCCGGTTCTTCAACTGCTCTTTCCTGATCGACCCCTCGGGCGCGGTGATCCTCAAGCACTGGAAGAACAACAACAACGCCTGGGTGTTCCCCTACACCACGCCGTCCGACATCTACACCGAGTTCTGCGCCAGGTTCGGACGGGAGAACCTGTTTCCCGTCGCCCGCACCGAGATCGGCAATATCGGCCTGATCACCTGCGGCGAGCTCGGATTTCCGGAAAACGCGCGCTGCACGATGATGAACGGCGCCGAGATCCTGGCCCATCTCACCTCCGAGCCCCACAACATGAGCCACGGCGACGTGTACAACTGGGAGGCCTATCGCATGACGCGGGCCTACGAGAACAAGTGCTATCTCGCGGCCGCCAATATCGGCATGTACGAGGGCGCGACGCGGGGGCTGTTCGGAAGCCATGGGGATTCCGGCATCTATTCCTTCGACGGCGGGTGCATCAACAGGATCCGGGGCGCCGGCGAGGCCACCATCAAGGCCCCGGTCGATCTGAACGCCCTGCGCCGCGCGCGCGCCAAGCCGTTCCATCCGGTGACCATCCGGGCCGAGATGTATGCCAGGGAGTACGAGGCTTCCGTCGGCTGGCCGAATGACGGTTTCGCCGACAGGCCGATAGAGAGCATCGAGGAAACCAGGGCCCAGTTCCGCCGTCTCGTGGAAGAGCGCCGGGCGAGGGGGATCGACATCGCGCCCCGCGAGTGGCCCGAGGACGATTGATCCCACCGCCGCCGCACCGGTTCGGAAATCGCGAAAGACCTGTATCATTCCCGCCGGATCGCCATTCGCGGCGGCGCTGGGGAAGGACAATGCGGGCCGGATACCGGGTAATCGACGTCGACAGCCACGTGACGCCCTCTCTCGAGGTGCTGCGCCGCCACGCCGATGAGGGGCTCAAGGCGCGCTGGGACGAGTTCGCCCCCTATGTGCGGACCATGAATTCGCCGCCCGGGCGCGGCCACCCGGAGGAGCCCTGGACGACGCTCAAGATCAACCCGATCCCCTATGACCGCGTGGCCGGCCGGAAAGGCGACGCGGGAGAAGCGGAGAAGGGCGGCGCCGGGGCGCTCGCCGGTCGCGTGCAGAACATCGCCAGGGAGACCTGCAGCCCGCGGATACAGCACGACAACAGCACCGGCCGGCTGGCCGACATGGACCGGGAGGGGGTCGACGTCAACTGCCTGATTCCCGGCACCTGGGCATCGGCCTCGACCGCGCTCGACCCGTCTCTCGCCGTCGGGCTCTATGGCGCCTATCACGAGTACATGGCCGCGTTCTGCGCCGCCGATCCCGATCGCCTCAAGGGTCTCCTGCTGGCTCCGGCCGCCGATGTCGAATGGGCGGCGGCGGAGATCAGGCGGCGCGGAAACGAGAAGTGGGTGTCCTGCGTGTGGCCCGTTCTCCCCGAGGGAGTCCCCGTCGACGATCCCGACCACGAGCCGATCTGGCAGGCGATGAACGACTTCCACCTGCCGATCATGCATCACAGCTTCTTCTACGAGCCGCCCTACTTCCCCGGCTACCGCGACATCTGGGGCAATGCGGCGGTGGCGCGCGTGGCCGCCCACCCCTGGGGCGCGCAGCGCCTTCTGGCCTATGTGATCTGCGGCGGGATCCTCGACCGCTATCCCGACATCAAGGTGGGGTTTTCCGAGACCGGCCATGGCTGGCTGCCCTACTGGGTTCTCCGCCTGGACAGCCAGGTGGAGTACGTCACCGGCGCCGTGCCGGCGCTCGCGATGAAGCCCTCCGATTATGTCCGCGCGGGACGCGTCTTTTGCGCGATCGAGACCCATGAGGGTCCCGACATGACGAAGGCGGTGATGGATGTGCTGGGCGACGGCTGCCTGATGTACGCATCGGACTTTCCGCACCCGGAATGCGACTGGCCGCGCTCCGTCGACAACGTGCTCGCCTGGTCCAACTCGATCGGGCCCGGGGCCATGCAAAAGCTGCTCGCCGGCAATGCAGACCGTTTTCTCAGGATGCTCTGATTCGGGTGAAGCGGGACGGCGAGGCATCGTGAACTACGAACGCGCGCTCGAGATCATGCTGAAGGCCAAGCAGGTCGGCAGGGACCACGGCCTGGAGGTCAGCGTCGCGGTGGTGGATTCCGCCGGCCATCCGGTCGTGGTCGCGCGCGGCCGGGAAACCGCCTGGCACGGCCCCTACATGGCGACCGGCAAGGCGCGGCTGTCGGCGGCCTTCCGCAAGCCGTCCGACGCCCTGATGGAGCAGTGGAAGGACCGGCCGATGTTCCCGCTCAGCCTGACCGAGGTCATCCCCGGCGGGGTGACGCTGAATGCCGGTGGACACCCCATCTTCGACGGCGAAGAATGTATCGGCGCGATCGGAATCGGCGGCGGCTCGCCGGCGAATGACGGCAAGGTCGCCCGGTTGACGGTCGAGGCCGTCGGCGGCCTGCCGCCGGTCTGAACGAGGGAGCCCGATGTCGTCCTACGAACTCAACAAGGCGATCCACCACATCTATATCGATCGCGACCGGACGATGGCGTTCAGGGACGGCGACCATGCGGTCCTCGACCGCTTCGGGCTCGACGAGAGCGAGCGCGCGGCCTTGGTCGCACGCGATTTCCCGCGGCTCTGGGCGATGGACGTGCACCCCGTCCTGCTGTTCCACCTCTCCGCGGTCCTCAACCCGCGCGAATGGTACGTCAAGGAAGTAGTTCCGAAGATCCGGGACATCCCCAATAGCTGGTACGACTACTACGCCCCGCGCGGGGACGCGGGATAGGGGAGGGGTGATGGCGAAAACCGTCTGCGTCATCGCGTCGACCCACAATCCGCGGATCTTCTGGAACCGCGACAACGCCGACGAGCAGGACCTCGCCGAGCTGGAAGAGGCCTTCGGCGTGCTTCGCGCGGGGCTCGCCGAGGCCGCGCCCGATGCGATCGTCGTGGTCGCCAACGACCATCTCGACAATTTCTTCTTCGACAACCTGCCGTCCTTCGCGGTCGGCACGGGCCCGGTCGCCGAGGGGCCGTTCTGGTACGAATCCGAGATCATGCACCTGCCGTCCTATCGCTGCGCGGTGCATCAGGATCTCGCCCAGGACGTCCTGCGGCGGGGCGCGGAGAACGGCATCCCGTTCTCCCAGGTCCACGAGTTCAAGATCGACCACGCCTTCACCCTGCCGCTCTCCTATGTGCGGCCGGAACAGGACATCCCCATCGTCCCGATCATCTCCAACGCCTTCGGCTACCCGATCCCCAACACGCGTCGCTGGTATGCGCTGGGAGAGCTGATCGGAGAGGTGATCCACGCCCGTCCGGCCGACGAGCGCATCGCCGTGATCGGCTCGTTCAATCTCACCGTGGAGGTGGGCGGCCCGAAGATGGGCAACTACAACCAGGACTTCAATCGCTGGGTGATCCGGCAGATGAGCGACGGCGCGAAGGACACGATCCTCGACTCCCTCTCCGTGCCCCGGCTGATCCGCGAGGGCAACTCGACCGCGGAGTTCCTCAACTATGTTACGGTCCTCGGCGTGGTCGCCGACCGCAAGCCCGACTTCATTCGTCACAAGCCGGTGCGCGGCGTCGGCACCTGCCCTGTGGCGCTCTGGAAGGGCGTCGCCTGAAACCCGGGAGAGTCGCATGGCTCTCGAAAAGCAAGCGATCCACACCGACGCGGCGCCGACGCCGACAGGGCCGTTCAACCAGGCGATCCGCATCGGCAACCTGGTGTTCACCTCGGGCCAGGCCGGGCGCAACCGCGAGACCGGCAGGATGGGCGACATCCGCGATCAGGCCCGGCGCTGCATCGGCAATATCGAGGCGATCCTCGCCGAGGGCGGCGCCTCGCTCGCCGACGTGGTCAAGGTAACCGTCTATCTCCGCGATGCCGGGGATGCGCCGGCCTTCAACGACGAATACCGCAAGCTGATGCCGGAGCCGCTGCCGGCCCGCTCGTCGGCCTATGTCGGGCTGAAGAACCCCGACATGCTGGTCGAGATGGAGGCGGTCGCGGTACTGCCCGGGCAATCATAGGGGACGGATCGCAATGCCGATGGTCGAGCTGCGCGGCGGGCTCAACATGTATTACGAGATCCACGGCGAGGGAGACCCGCTGGTCCTGATCGCCGGCACCGGCTCTCACCTGCACAAATGGCACCTCTACCAGGTGCCGTATTTCAGCCAGCGCTACCGCACCATCGTCTTCGATCACCGGGGCACCGGAAAGTCGGACAAGCCGGACATCGAGTACTCGATCCCGATGTTCGCCGAGGATCTGTGCGACCTCCTGGATGCGCTCGGCATCGCCCGGGCCCATATCCTGGGCCATTCGATGGGCGGGCAGGTGGCGCAGCAATTCGCCATCGACTACCCCGACAAGACCCGCGGGCTGGTGCTGTCCGAGACCGGGTCCGGGCCGTTCCCGGGCTACGACTTCCCGCGCGGCATCCCGCTCCAGACCTGCCTCACCTTCGCCAGGGTCGACGGTTCGGTCGCCGAACGGCTCAAGGACTCCCATCTCGGCGAATTCTGGTACACGCCGGAATTCCGCAGGAACAACCCCGAGACCATGGAGAAGATCCTCGAGCTCGCGATGATGGAGCCGCCGCCCCTGAAGCCCTATCTGCGCCACATCGTCGCGCGCCAGAACCACAACGTGACCGACAAGCTCGACCGGATCGTCGCGCCGACCCTGATCGTCGTCGGCGACGAGGACCGTTTCGCCGAGGGCACGGGCGACTTCGTCAAGCAGACCCGCCACCTTCACGGCAAGATCAGGGGCTCGAAGTTCTTCATGGTGCCGAACGCCCGCCACGGCGTGTTCTGGGAGCATCCGGAGCTTGTGAACTCGACCATCCATGCGTTTCTGAGCGAGCTTGGGGAGGACGCGTGAGAACGGGTTGGCCGGCCCGGCCCGGCAACCGATCCAGGGAGGAAACAATGACATTTCGCCACGCCACAACCGCGCTGCTCATCGCCGGAGCCGCCGCGCTCATCGCCATGCCGGCCGGTGCCGACATGCTTTCGGAGCTGGTCGCGGGCGCGAAGAAGGAGTCGTCGCTCCGCGTGACGCTGCACCCGACGATCGCGCCCGACACCGCGAAGAAGGTTGCGGCTGCGTTCAACAAGGCCTACGGGCTGTCGATCGACGTGAAGCCCGACCTGACCGGGCGCTATTCCGGCAAGGCCGCCAAGGGCGCGATCGAGTACAAGACCGGCGGCAAGCCGTCCTATGACGTGATGGTGCTGAACGAGAGCGCCTTCATGACGCTCGCCGCGGCCGACGCGCTGGTCAGGATCGAGGGCTGGCGGGACATGCTGCCCGAGGGTACCAACCCGGCCAAGGCAAGCCCGGGGCCGATCGCCGGCATCGGTTTCAAGTGCTGCGACCTTTACTGGGGATTCTCTTACAACCCCGGCAAGTTCGACAGCGCCAGGCTGCCGCTCGCGATGAAGGATCTGGGCGGCGCCGGAAAGGCCGCGATAACGCTGTTCGCCAGCAACATCACGGCCGCGATCCTGAAATACGACGCCGCCACGCTGGTGGGCTACGCCAAGGCGTGGGGCGCGGCCAAGGTCAAGCGGCTGCACCCGACGGCGATGGCCCAGCGGGTGGCGCTCGGGGAGTTCGCCCTAGGCGGCTTCCAGTCGACCGAACAGTTCCTCGATGCCACGCAGAAGGGCGCCAAGCTGTCGATCGCGATGTTCAAGGACTTCGTGCCCCACGGTGTCCTGCTGCATGCCGTCCGCAAGGGCGCCGAAAGTCCCAACGCGGCCAAGCTGTTCGTCATGTGGACCACCGGGCGTGACGCCATCGGGGCGATGAGCGAAGGCAACAATCTCGGCAATGCCGATTACGGCGGCAACGAGGCGATAGAGATCGCGCGGCGTGAATCGGAGAAGGTCGGCGTGGTTCCCGCATCGTTCTTCGATTCGGCGGAGAACTACGGCAAGCTCCAGTGGCTGGCGACCAAGGCGGGGAAGAAGTTCACCGGCCAGATCGTCCGCGGCATCAAGGGCACCAAGAAGAAGTAGGGCGGCTCGCATAGCGGCGTGCGGCCCCTGGCCCGCATTTCTCAGTGCGCCGTGGCAAGGCGCCGACCCTCAGCGGGTGCGAATCCCGCCCGGCAACTGTCGCTCCGGCCGGTAGCAATCGGAGCGGTTGAAGGAGGTAACGACTTCGACTGAAGCACTTCGATGCGACGGGCCGCTTTGGGCGGCTCAGCGACCATGCGGGCCGCAACGCGAGTGAACGCCGAGCAGGCCTCGAAACGGGCAACGCGGAGGCCGACCCGCCTGAGATACGGGGAAGGCTGCCATCGGCCGGGAAGCGGGCGACGTGCGCACCGGCCGGCTCCGCCGGGGTAGTGGCGGCGGCACGCATGGAAGAGGGGGGCGGTGGCAACACGGGAAGCCCTGTCGGTGGCATGGCACGCGCCAACCGGAACCCCGCGAGGGGCAGGCCGGGCCGGCAGGGTGGCGGAGGGGCTTGTAGTACCGCGGAAGCCGGGTAACGCCGGCGGAGGGAAGGGGCCCTGGTTCGAGAGCGATGCGGAAAGGGGGGAAGGCATGGCCACTGGCGAGAGCCTATCAGGGCCAGAGAGGGTTCGGGAACTCCAGACCGTATTACATGCGAAAGCCAAGGAAGAACCCGAACGGCGGTTTCATGCGCTGGTCGACAAGGTGTGGCGCGCGGACTTTCTCGCGGAAGCCTGGCGGCGGGTCCGTCGCAACGGCGGCTCGGCCGGGGTGGACGGGGAGACCTTCGCGGACATCGAGCGATACGGCGTGGCCCGCTGGCTCGGGGAACTGGCGCGGGATCTGAGGGACGGGACCTACGCACCGAAGCCGGTGCGGCAGGTGCTGATCCCGAAGAAGCAGCCCGGCAAGTTCCG
>MPNO01000034.1 GCA_002239065.1 Defluviicoccus sp. bin129
CGGAGTGGAGAAACCTCCCTGCCCCTGGGGACGAGGTTTCTCCACTCCGCCGTGCTGACGCACGGCTCCGGTCGAAATGACGAGGGGGGGCGCCGTGCTGACGCACGGCTCCGGTCGAAATGACGAGGGTGAGGGGGACCGCCGCGCCCGGCCTTTCGACCGGGGCTCACCCCGCCCCGTTGGGCTGCCAAGCGATCATGCGGAGCTCGCCGAGCTCGCGGTCCATCTTGCGCCAGGTCTCGCCGCCGTCGGTCGACCGGAAGATCTGGCCCATGATGGTGCAGCAGAAGATCAGCATCGGGTCGGCCGCGTTGGTGCCGATCCACCAGATCGTCGAGTTGATCGGGCGCGGCAGGCCGGCATCCTCCCAGGTGAGGCCGCGGTCGCGGCTCCTGAGCAGCCGGCCGCGGTCGCTCGACGGGCGGCCGCCGGCCGACATGAACATCACCCCCGAATCGTCGGCCCGGCGCTCGATGCAGCGCATGTAGACCCAGGGCGCGACCTCGGGCACCTCGATGAGCTGCCAGCTGGCGCCGTTGTCGGCGCTCCGGTGCAGCCCCTCCTCGGTCGAGATCAGCAGCGTGCGGCCGTCCGCGTCGTCGAAGAAGACGAGGTTGTGGGTGTCGTCCGAGACCAGCCCCTGGTTGAGCTGCTCCCAGCTCTCGCCCAGATCGCGCGTCCGGTAGAGCCCGTCGATCTCGACCGTCACCCAGACCGTCTCGGGGTCTGTGGGGTCGAAGCGGATCGAGGTGACGCGCGGCGTGTTGATGAACCAGCACTCGGTGAGGCTCTCGAGATTGCAGCGTTGCCAGCGCGCCCCGCCGTCGAGCGAGCGCCAGATCTGCGCCGGGCGGGTGCCGGCGAAGATCGTGTCGGCGTCGTGCGGCGACTGGGCGATCTGCAGGATCTGCAAGTCGTCGAGCGGCGAGGGGAGGTAGACCCAGCTGCCCCCGTCGGGCTTCGCGCCCGCGTCGGGCCGCCAGCGATAGACCCCCTGGTCGGTGCCCGACAGCACCTCGCCCGGCCGGTCGGGGTGGGTCGCCAGGCACCAGCAGCGCGACTCGTTGTAGATCCCGCCGGTCGGCGTGTAGGCCCGGTTCCAGGTCTCGCCGACATCGTGGCTGAACCATACCGAATGGCCGACCGAGGCGGCGTAGGCGGTGACCTCCATCTGCGTCCTCCCGTGCGGTTCGCTTGACACGCCGCGAACGCCGCATCCAGATTTGCCGCGAGAGGAGATCAGCATGACCCAGCCCGCCGCCGCTGCCAAGGCGCCTTTCGCGGCCACCGCGCTGGCCCCGCCGTCGGTGGTGGCGGAGCGCGCGGGCGATGGCTGGCTGCTGCGCCAGCCGGTGGCGCTGGGCGCGGTGCCGGACCACCTGATCGGCATCCTCCGGGCCCGCGCGGCCGAGGTGGGGGAGCGCGTCTTCCTCGCCGAGCGCGACGGGGCCGGCGGCTGGCGGACGCTCGACTACGCGGCCGCCGCGGCGAAGAGTGCCGCCATCGGCGAGGCGCTGGTCCAGCGCGGCCACGGCCCCGACCGGCCGGTCGCGATCCTGTCGGACAACTCGATCGACTTCGCGCTCCTGATGCTGGGCTGCATGCATGTCTCGGTGCCCGTGATGCCGGTCTCGCCGGCGTATTCGCTGATGTCGCGCGACTTCGCCAAGCTCAAGGGGGTGATCGCCCGGCACGACCCGTCGGCGGTGTTCGTGGACAAGCCCGCACCCTTCGCAGCGGCGCTGGCGGCGCTCGACTTCGACGGCCGCGCGCTGGTGACCTCCGACGGAGCCGACGGCGGCGAGAGCCTGGCCGCCTGGGCCGGGACCGAGCCGAGCGAGGCGCTGGAGGCCCGGCTCGCCGAGGTCGGCCCCGACACAGTGGCAAAAATCCTGCTCACCTCGGGCTCGACCGGGCTGCCCAAGGGGGTGATCAACACCCAGCGCATGCTCTGCGCCAACCAGGTGCAGACGATCTTCTCCTACCCCTTCCTCACCGAACGCCCGCCGGTGATCTGCGACTGGCTGCCGTGGAACCACACATTCGGCGGCAATTTCTGCGTCAACATGATCCTGTTCCATGGCGGCACGTTCTGGCTCGACGACGGCAAGCCGGCGCCCGGGCTGTTCGACAGGACGCTGGCCAATCTGCGCGAGGTGAAGCCCACCCTCTACCTCAACGTGCCGCGCGGCTACGACGTGCTGGTGCAGGCGCTGGAGGCGGATGCGTCCTTGCGCGACCGCCTGCTCGGCGACCTCGACATATTGTTCTTCGCCGGCGCCGCGCTGCCCCAGGCGCTGCGCGAGAGGCTCGATGCGCTGTCGGTCGCCGCGCGCGGGGCGCGCACCCCGATCGTCACCTCGCTGGGCTCGACCGAGACCGCGCCGGCGGCGACCTACATGACCTGGGATTCGGACGTCTGGGGCAATGTCGGGCTGCCGCTGCCCGGCGTCGAGGTGAAGCTCGCGCCCAACGGCGACAAGCTGGAGGCGCGCTTCCGCGGCCCCACCATCTCGCCCGGCTACTGGGGCGCGCCCGAGACCACCCAAAAGGCCTATGACGAGGAGGGCTTCTTCCGCATCGGCGATGCGGTCAAGTTCCTCGACCCCGGCGACCCGTCCCGCGGCCTCCTGTTCGACGGCAGGGTGACCGAGAACTTCAAGCTGCTGTCCGGCACCTGGGTCGCCGTGGGCACGCTCCGGCTCGCCGTCATCTCGGCCGCCGCGCCGGTCCTCCAGGACGCGGTGATCACCGGCCACGACCGCGACGAGATCGGCGTGCTCGGCTTCCCGAGCCTGCCCGGCTGCCGCGCGCTGTGCCCCGACCTCGGCGCGGACGCGACGCTGGAAGACGCCATCGCCCGGCCCGAGATCCGCGAACGCCTCCGCACGGGCCTCGCCGCCCACAATGCCGCGAACCGGGGCTCGTCCACCCGCATCGCCCGCGCGGCTCTCACCGCCGAGCCGCCCGCCATCGACGCCGGCGAGATCACCGACAAGGGCTATATCAACCAGCGCGCGGTGCTCGCCCGCCGGGCCGCCGAGATCGGGCGCCTCCACGCCGAGCCGCCCGGTGCCGGCGTCGTCGCGCTTACCGGGAGACCGACATGAACGGCGCACAGGCCATCGCCGAGATCCTCCGGCGCGAGGGGACCGGGTTCCTCTCCTGCTACCCGCGCAACCCGCTGATCGAGGCCTGCGCCGAGATCGGCATCCGCCCCATATTGTGCCGCCAGGAGCGGGTCGGGGTCGGGCTCGCCGACGGCTACAGCCGGATCCACCGCGGGCGGCGCAACGGGGTGTTCGCCGCCCAGGCCGGGCCCGGCATCGAGAACGCCTTCCCCGGCATCGCCCAGGCCTATAGCGAGAACGTGCCGATGCTGATCCTGCCGGCCGGCCAGGCGCTCGACCGCCAGTACCGCCACCCGACCTTCGACGCCGCCGAGGTCTACGCCCCGGTCACCAAGTGGTCGGCCCGGGCGCATGCGGTGGACGAGCTGCCCGGGCTCATGCGCCGCGCCTTCCAGGCGATGCGCACCGGCAAGGGCGGCCCGGTGCTGGTCGAGATCCCGGGCGAGGTGTGGGAGCAGGAGCTCCCGGCCGCGCTCGACTACGACCCCGTGGCGCCGCAGCGCGCCGCCCCCGACCCGGCAGCGCTGGACCGGGCGGCCGAGATGCTGGCGGCGGCGAAAGACCCGGTGCTGTGGGCCGGCCAGGGAGTGCTCTATGCCGGGGCCAGCGCCGAGCTGGTGCGGCTGGCCGAACTGGTGCCGGCGCCCGTCGTCGCGACCAACCCGGGCAAGAGCGCGATGCCCGAGACGCATGCGCTCGCCTGCGGCTCTTCGACCCGGTCGGGCCCCAAGATGCTGTTCGAGTTCTTGGCGCGCGCCGACCTCGTCTTCGCCGTCGGCTCGAGCCTGACCAAAACCCCGTTCGGCCCCTCGATCCCGCCCGGCAAGACGGTGGTCCATTCGACCAACGACCCGGACGACATCCACAAGGACTACCGCGCCGACCACGCGCTGGTGGGCGATGCGAAGCTGGTGCTGGAGGGGCTGATCGAGCGCGTCGGCGCGATCCGGGGCGCGAACGGAAGCGCCCGCACGCTGGCCCAGGTCTCGGGCGCGGTGGCGGCGGTGAAGGAGGAGTGGCGGGCCGACTGGGCGGCCGAGCGCGATTCGGACGAAGTGCCGATCAACCAGTACCGCATCATCCGCGACCTGATGGCCACGATCGACCGCGACAACGCGATCCTGACCCACGATTCGGGGAGCCCGCGCGAGCAGCTGCTGCCGATGTGGGAGACCACGGTGCCGGGTTCCTATATCGGCTGGGGCAAGTCGACCCAGCTCGGCTACAGCCTCGCCGTGATCATGGGCGCCAAGCTGGCCGCGCCCGACAAGCTCTGCATCAACGTGATGGGCGATGCGGCGATCGGCATGACCGGGATGGATCTGGAGACCGCCGCGCGGGCCGGCATCGCGACGCTCACCATCGTGCTCAATAACGGCATCATGGCGGCCGAGCGCGACGTGCTCGTCGTGTCCGACGAGAAATACGGCGCCATGACGGTGAGCGGCAATTACACCAAGGTCGCCGAGGGCCTCGGCGTCGCCGCCGCTCGGGTCGAGACCCCGGACGCCTTCATCCCCGCGCTCGAACGCGGCATCGCGGTGACCGAGGCGGGCGCGCCGTTCCTGATCGAATGCATGGTCAAGGAGGGACAGAGCTTTTCGCGGGATTAAGGGTGGGGGGGCGTTTCGTGGTGGAGGGAGTGGGGAGGGGGGGATAGTTGTTTGGGGGGGAGGGGGGGGGGGGGGGGGGTGGCCCGGTGTTTCACGTGAAACATTGGGTGGGGTTGGCGGTTCAAGCGGCGTGCGAGGATCACCGGGTAGGCCGGTGTTTCAAGATCCGGAGGCGGCGGCCCCGCGCCGGCAGCCACGCCGCTTTCCCGTGGAATGGATGGAGCCGGCCCGTGACCGTGAGGAGTCGTGCGCGCAAACGGAGGTCGTCAACCAAGTTCCTTCCGGCAAACCTGCTTAACACTGGTTTCGTTCTCCGACCGGGACAGGATACCTGCTATCGGCTGCTCACAGAAATTCGGACTCTACACGGCTTGCCTCCCGGACGGTCAAGGATACCGTCACCGGGAGTCCTTTTACAACAGATGGTCCCAATTGCGGGCAGCATGTCCCATTGTCATCCATATGCGGGATGTGCTATCCTCAGACCGGACGTGCCATCAAATGTGATCGTGATAGGCGGTTGCTCCGCCTAAGCCCGGGTAAGGTGCTTCCGACGAAGTAACTGTCCGTGAAAGTTGAGGCCCATATGGAATTCCCGAGGTGGATCAAATGACGGACCCCAAAGTACGCGATGACCAAATTCCGTCTGAAGACCAAGAAGACCTCTCACTTGCTGAAGGTATAGAAGACGATTCTGAAGGAGAATCCACCTCCAAGGCATCATATACTATCCGCAGTTACGGAGCTGACTATACGGTGGACTCTTTAGTAAAGCGAATGGATACTGGAGCATTCATTGTACCGAATTTTCAAAGGAGATTTATTTGGTCCAAGACACACGCATCTAGATTCATCGAATCATTGCTAATGGGATTACCCGTACCTGGAATTTTCCTATATAAGCGACACCAAGACGGGAAACACTTGGTCATCGATGGACAGCAACGTTTAAGAACTCTCCACAGCTTTTATAAGGGCGTATATCGGGAGGAAAAATTTCGGTTGAATGGGGTCCGGGAACCTTGGAATGGCCAGACGTATGATGAGCTAGATCCAGATGATCAACTTCGCTTAGATGACTCTATTGTTCATGCGATCATTTTTAGCCAGGAAAGCCCAAAGGATACGATTGACAGCATTCACTTTGTTTTTGAAAGAATTAACTCGGGCGGAATTCGGCTTTCAGCACAGGAAATTCGAAATTGCATTGCCGAGGGCGAATTCACCAAACTTACAAGTCAATTGAACCAGCATCAAAGCTGGCGCCAAATTTATGGCAGGCCAAGTCTAAGATCAAAAGATCAGGAATTGATTACGCGCGTTCTCGCTTTTCTTGAACGTGGAAACAAATACGAACGCCCGATGGCAACATTTCTTACCAACTTTACGAAAGATATGAACCAAGCAAACGCCAAAAAACTAGATTCTCTTAAACGGATCTTTGAAGAAACATCGGACCTCTGTTGGGAAGCATTGGGCGGTAGCGCGTTTCGGCCGGTCAGGGCGCTCAACGCGGCCGTCTTGGAGTCCGTTATGTCTGCATTGGCGAAGAGGTTGCGCAAGCGAGAGCCTCCGCCATCATCGGCGGCTGTCAAGAAAGCTTACGATGGGCTTCTTGCATCACCTAAATTTCGCGAAGGGTGGGAACGCGCTACTGCAGACGACGAAGTGGTTAAAGTTCGCGTGAAGGAAGCGAGAGAAGTCTTTTTGAACCTTTAGTTATGTTTGCGATAGAGGCCAGATTTGAAAGCTTGGATCATCAAATCGAACTCGCTTGCAATGCTAGAGACGAAGAAGTGGCCGCGAACCTAAGAAGCTACGGTACAGTGCTGATCTGTGGATTTGTTGAGAGATCAGTGGAGGTGATTGTACTCGAGAGACTCAAGTCGCGTGCTCAGTCGAGGGTTCTGAATTTTGTTAAGTCGCATTTCAAACGGGGTACGAATTATAACTGCGAGGCTATCTGTCAGTTACTCGAGCGCTTCGAACCAGATTGGAAGAATAATTTCAAAGACTTCATGAACGATAATGAAAAGGAAGTAGACGGTCTAACTTCCACTTATGCGGTTAGGAACTCCGTAGCACATGGAGGCAGCACCGGGATAAATGCTAAAACGCTAAGAGAGAGACGTGACGGCGCGAAGAAGATTGTGGGCGCGCTTATATTAGCCACGGTAGGATGAACTATTTTGTGGCGATTAGGAAAGGCAGCAACCAATACTCCTTTGTCGGATTGGTCCATTTCGAAGGAGGGGTGCAAGCTATGCAGATAGGGTAATCGTTTTCTGTAACCGGGTTTCGTAGCAAATTCGCTTGACTACGAAACCCGGTTACAGAAAACGATTACCGTCTTAAAGCACACCAGACGATGTCGGCGCTGCCTCGTATGCGATCGCGACGGCGAGGGGGATATCAGATGCGGACGCTTATTCGCGACGTTTGGGTGGTCGGGTATTTCGGTGCCACACATACGCTGATCCGTGACGGGATGGTGGTCTGCGAGGACGGTACGATCGTCCATGTCGGTGCGGACTTCGACGGCCCTGTCCACCGCGTGATCGATGCGGCTTCCAAACTGGTGTCGCCCGGCTTCACCGACACGCACATCCATTCCGGCCACCGTGCCGCCCATCGGCTGATCACCGATGCCGGGCGGCCAGAGTATTTCGGCCAGCCCTTCTTCGAGACCCTGCCGGCCCGCCGTGGCCGTCCCCACGGTTGCGATGCAGGCGACTGGGTCAAACGGGCGGATGAGGACGAGGTGGCCGCCCGGCGCCGTGTCGATGCGTCGATGTATACGATCGCCGAGTTGCTGCGCAATTGTCGACGGGATCGTGCGTGTCGAGGGCGGCCGTGTCGAAGGGGTCGACATGGCGGCGGTCCACCTGTTCGGCTAGGAGGATGCCGATCGGCTGTGGGGCGGATGGCGGAACTGGGACGTGGCCGAACGCACCGCCGAGGAGGCGAGCCCATGGTCGTTCCCGCTTGCCGGCTAATCGCGACGAGCGCCGGCCCGGATCGTTTGCGGCTCTCCGAACGACGCAGAGTTTTAGTGGATTTCAAAGCGGGACACTACCCGAACAACCATCGGCTTGCCCCCTCCGGCGGCGTTCCGTACAGTTTCGGCGCCGCGCTGCTGCGCCGCACCGCCCGGAGGAGGGGTATGGCGATCGACCGGGTGAGGGCCTACGGCGTCGAGCTGCCGCAGCGTGTTGCCTACGACCTGGCGGTGGCGAGCTACCGCAAGCTTCGTGCGATCGTGGTCGAGGTGGGCACCGGCGACGGCCATGTCGGCATCGGCCAGGCGACCATCACAGCGCCCGCCTATTCGCCATACGGCGAGACCCTGGAAGGCGCGGTCCATGCGGTCAACGACGTTCTCGCGCCGGAGCTGCTGGGCCTGGACCCGTTCGCCATCGAGTTCGCCCATATCCGGATGCACAGGGCGATGCACGGCAATCCGACGGCCAAGACGGCCGTCGATATCGCGCTGCACGACGCGATGGGGCTTGCGCTCGGCGTGCCGGTCTATTCCTTGCTGGGCGGCCCGATACGCACCGAGCTACCGTTGCTGTCTTCGATCGGCCTGTTTCCCACCGACGAGCTCGTCGATCTTGCGGTCGAGGCGGTCGGGCAGGGATACGGGTCGCTGAAGATACGCGTCGGCAAGGATCTCGCGACCGACGTCGCGAATCTCGAGGCGCTGCGAAACCGGCTCGGCGAAGAGCTGCCGATCTCGGTCGATTTCAACCAGGCGATGAGCGAGGTGCATCGCCGTCCGGACAGGGCGATCCCCTGGATTCGCAGACTCGAGGCGTTCGGGCTCGATTCGATCGAGCAGCCGGTCGCCGGCGAGGAATTCGAGACGATGGCGCGCATCACGGCCGCGGTCGACACGCCGATCGTCGGCGACGAGTCCATATGGACGCTCCAGGACGCCCGGCGCGCGATCGCGATGCGCGCCTGCGACATCGTCAAGATCAAGATCGTCAAGAGCTGCGGCCTGCTGTTCGCCCGCAAGGTGGCGGTGCTGTGCGAGGCGGCCGGCATGCCGGTGGTCGTCGGGCACGGCATCGCCGGCAGCGTGCAGAACGCCGCCGAGGCGCATCTGGCCGCGTCCCTGCCGACCTGGAAGCCGCCGGGCGAGATGAACGGGTTCCTCAAGCTTGCGCGCGACATCGCGCCGCCGCTTGCCTTCGCCGACGGGTCGATCCGCCTCGATGGCGCGCCGGGGCTTGGCGTGCGGCACGACAGCGACGCGCTCCAGCGGATGGCGATCGCGTGACCGGCGCGTCGATCGAACGATGAACGGCAACGGCGCGTGACACGATGCCCGCCGATACCGTAACCGAGGCGCATCTGCGCCCGTTGGCCGAGGGCGTCTATGCGTGGATCGGCGCGCGCGGCGATTCGAACGCCGGGGCGATCGACACGCCCGAGGGCCTGCTCGTGATCGACGCGCAGCAGCATGCCGGTCTGGCGCGCCGGTTTCGCGCGGCGCTGCGCGAGGCGGTCGACAAGCCGGTCCGCGCCCTCGTCGATACCCACTACCACCTCGATCATGTCGCCGGGAACGTCGTGTTCGCGGACGAGGCGCCGATTCTCGCCCACGAAAAGACGCTCGAGAAGCTCCACACCCATCTCGGCCCGGATGACGGCGGGCAATGGGTCGTCACCGAGCTGATGACCAAGATCCGCATGTTCTACGGGCCCAACACCCCCGAGCTGATTCCGGAGGGCGATCCCGGCTGGGCCTGGTTCGAGCAACGCTTCGCGCCGGCGGAGTACGACAGGATGGTGGTCGAGCCGCCGGGCGAAACCTTCGCCGACAGCTTCGCCTTTCACCTGCCCGGAGACAGGGTGCGGCTCGACTATCGCGGTCCGGCCCATTGCGACGGCGATCTGATCGTCTGGCTCGAACGGCGCAAGGTGGCCTTCCTCGGAGACCTGCTGTTCTACGGCCGCTTCCCGTGGCTCGGCGATTCGGATCTCGATGGCTGGATCGCGACGCTGGAGCATGTGCTGACGCTCGATCTCCAAATCGTCGTCCCGGGGCACGGCGTGCCGGTGACGTTGCGCGAGGTCGCCTGGTTTCGCGACCTGCTCGCTTCATTGCGCGAGGCGGTGGCGCGCAAGATCGCGGGCGGTGCGTCCGAGGAGGCGGCGGTCCGCGAGGTCGAGCTGCCGGCGTTCGCCGACATCCCCCGCTACAGGGAGTGGCTGCCGTTCAACGTGCGAAACGCCTACCGCTATCTCCGCGCCGCCTGAAGCCTCGGCGGCGCGGTCACGGAGCGAGCGCCACGACGACGCACCGGCTTCTCGAAGAGGCCCGCCCGCGGCTCACCCCGGCAGCTCGTCACCGGGCGCGGGCGCGGTGCCGGGCGCGTTCTCCAGATAGCGCGTCAGGTCGCCGTCGCGCGCGCCCGCCGCCCGTTCGCGCAGCAAGACTTCCGCGGTCTCGACGGCGCCGATCTTCTGGGCGACCGCCGCGACGATCCACTGGTTGAGCGACACGCCGTCCTCCTTCGCCAGCCGCGCCGCCGTGTCCTTGAGCGACGCGGGCAGTTTCAGCGGATATTTGTAACGCCGGGCGTCCGTCATTGGGCCAACCTCCTCAGGATGTCGCCCGGGGCGCGGACCGGTGCGAAACTCTCGGCATTGTACATCGCCATGGCGCCGGCCCGGCCATTCAAAGCCGCTTCCGGAACCACATCGTCATCCGCGCCCCGGGGACGGAAGCCGCCCCGCCCGTCCGACCGCGATGCTTGGCCGCCGCGCCCGCGATGCACTAGCATTCGAGCCGGACCGATCGGAACGGGCCAGTCGACAGTGCAGGCGGCTCAACCTCAGGCTGCGATGACGTGGTTTTGCGTCCGCAAGGACGGCGTGGCGCGGCGCAGCGGCTGGATGGGGGGTTGCTCCCTGGCCGATCTGCGCCGGCGGGTCGGCGCGGTCCCCGGCGAGGTGGTCGAGATCTGCGCGGTCGACGATGCGCGCCCGGTGGCGACCGACCGGCGGTCCCGCGCGTTCCGGCCGCGCGACCGCGGGCTGCTGGGCATGGAGATCGCGTTTCGCGGCGAGATCGTCCGCCATGCCCCGACGCGCATGCTGGCCGCCAATCTCCGCTTCGAGCGGGCGCTGGAGCGGTTCCTGGAGCGGCGCGGCGCCACGCTCGGGCAGTTCGCCGCCGAGGGCGGTCTGCGCTCCCTCTCCGCCCGGCAGTATTTGCTGCCGGCGGGCGGCGAGGCGGCGGGGGTCGCGCTGTTTCGCGGCGGGACGCTGGTCGACCCCGACCCGGCGCCGGGCGAGAACCGGGCCGCCGATCTGGCCCGCGGCATCGGCCGCTGGATGCTGGGCAACCTGTCGGCGGAGGGCGGGCTGGCCTACAAGTACTGGCCGAGCCGGGGGACGGGGTCGCCGGCGGGCAACGCGGTCCCCCGCTGCCTCGCCCCGCGCCCGCCGATCTGGCCCGGGGCATCGGCCGCTGGATGCTGGGCAACCTGTCGGCGGAGGGCGGGCTGCCCTACAAGTACTGGCCGAGCCGGGGGACGGTGTCGCCGGCGGACAACGCGATCCGCCGCTTCCTCGCCGCGCGCGCGCTGGCGCAGCTGGGAGAGCTCCGCGCCAGCGCCGAGCTGCGCGAGGCGGCCCGGCGCAACCTGCGCTACACTCTGGACCGCTATTTCCGGGACATCGGCGGCGGGCGCGGCGCGATCGTCGAGCCGACCGGCGCCAAGCTCGGCGCCGCCGCGCTGGCCGCGCTGGCGATCCTGGAAAGCCCCGCGCGGCGCGAGTTCCTGCCCCAGCTGACCATGCTGGCCGCGGGCGTCGAGTCCCTGGCCGACGCGGAGCACGGCTTCCGCACCTTCTTCTTCCCGCCCGGGCGCGACGGCGAGAACTGGAATTTCTACTCCGGCGAGGCGCTGCTGTTCTGGGCCGAGGCGCTGCGCCGGGGCGCCGGGTTCGCGCCCTCGCTCGAGCGCTGTACGGCCGCCTTCGAACGCTGTTGCGCGCGGCACCGGGGCGCGCGCAACCCGGCCTTCGTGCCCTGGCACACCCAGGCCTGCGCCGCCCTGTTCGCCCATACCGGGCGCCGCGCCTTCGCCGGGTTCGCGTTCGAGATCAACGACTGGCTGCTGGCGATGCAGCAATGGGACGGGTTGCCGCCGGACCTGCGCGGGCGCTTCTACGACCCCGGGCGCCCCGAGTTCGGCCCGCCCCACGCGGCGTCCACCGGGGCGTATCTCGAAGGGCTGGCCGACGCGGCGGCGCTGGCCCGCGCGCTGGGGCAGGGGACCCGCGCCGCTTCCTACGACCGGGCGATCGACCGCGGATTGCGGTCCCTGCGCCAGCTCCAGTTCCGCGACTGGCGCGATGCGTTCTACGTCTCCAGGAGGGCGCGCGTCATGGGCGCGCTGCGCACCGAGGTCTACGACAACGCCGTGCGCGTCGATTCGGCCGCCCACGCGCTCACCGCGGCCGTCAAGATTCTGCGGCCCATGGAGTTCGGCATCCGCGGGCCTGCGGCGGGTTAGGGGGGCTGAGGGGGTTGTCTTGAGGCCAGCCGGCCCCCGGAACGGTCCGTCCCCCGGGCGTAGTACCCGCCTCCCGCAGGCGGCAGCAGGTCGAAGATCAGGTGCACGCGCGGCTCTTCGGAGGGGTTGCGCGCCCAGTGCCTGACCTTGTTGTCGAACACCCAGAGCTCGCCCTCGCGCATCACCACGGTTTCCTCTCCGGCGGAGAGCGGGCTGCCCCCGGCGCTTCTCAGCACGAGGTGCAGGCGGTCCCGGACCCGGTAATAGGCGCCGGCGTCGACATGCGGGTAGACCCGGCTGCCGGGCAGCAGGGCGACCAGCGTCGCGCGGCCCAGCGCCGCGCCCCGTTCGCCGGCGACGGCCTCGCAGAACGCGAGCGCGCGGGGAAACTTCGCCGCCGCCCGCGTGACCCGGCTCTCGTGCACGTCGTTGGCGTTCTTCGCGCCGGGCGGCAGCGGTTTCCTGGGCGAGCGCAGGAAAATGTTCCTTGTGTGGCGCTGGCAGCGGACCTTGCGCTGGCGGCTGGTGTCGGCGAGCCACAGATCCGGCTCGGCGTCCAGCTCCGCCAGCAAGGGTCCGGTGTCCACGCCTTCGGCGAGCCTGGTGAAGTGGCGCATGGGTTCTACGGTTTCGGTTCGCGCAGGGTTCCGAAGACGCCGCGCAGCCGGTCGCGCTCGAACCTCCCGGCGGCGCCCCGATGGTGGTCGCCGTAAAAGGCGCCGTCGAGGGTGTCGGGGCCGCTCTGGTGCCGGAAGGTTCCGTTCTGGATGCTCAGATCGCGCCACGCCATGTCGCCGTGGCCTTCGGTGAAGTTGGTGAATTCCACGTCGAGCGTCGTCGCCGCGAAGTCGACCTCGATCCGCGCATCGCCGCTCACCGGCGTGCCCAGCGTGTCCGGATTGGTGTCGAACGCGCGGACGCCGCCGGACCAGACCGCGGAGCCGCCGACCGGGTTGGTGCCCGACTGCGTCCCTTCGACATGCAGCGTGTAGGAGCCGCCGTTCTCCAGGTTTCCCCGGATGAACGCCCTGAACAGGGTCTCGTCGCCCTCTTTCGCCCAGTAGCCCCAATCGAAGAATGCGTAGCTCGTCGTTGCCTCGCCGCCGACGCTGCCTTGCGGATCGAGCGTCGGCGAGAGGGTTTCGATGGCGGACGCGCCGGCGGAACGGAGATTGCCGCCGGCGGAATTGAGATTGCCGCTGCGTCGGTCGTCCTCGTCGTCCTCGTCGTCTCCGTCGCCGTCTCCGTCTCCGTCGCCGTCGCCGTCGCCGTCCCCGTCTCCGTCGCCGTCGCCGTCGCCGTCTCCGTCGCCATCGCCGTCTCCATCGCCGTCGCCGTCTCCGTCGCCGTCTCCGTCGCCATCGCCGTCTCCATCGCCGTCGCCGTCTCCGTCTCCGTCGCCGTCGCCGTCGCCGTCGCCGTCTCCATCGCCGTCTCCGTCTCCGTCGCCGTCCCCGTCGCCGCCTTGGACGCGCGTGTTGGCTCCGCTTTGCACGAGGGCCACGTCTTCACCGCCACCGCTGCCGCCTTCATGGTGCACGACGGGCCGGCCGCCGCCGCCGCCGCAGGCGTTCAGGATGAACGCGAGACCGGTGACGACCGAGAGGACCATGGGGCTGACCCGGCGGGGCCACCGCCGGCCGGTCGCCGCCGCCATCTCCAGGATCAGAAGCGATGCGGAGCCGAGGACGGCCGCCAGCCGCCTCCTCGTCCCGGAGGGCGCGTGCCGTCGCCGCCGGCAGGCGTGTCGGATGGCGGTTCGCGGTTTCATGATGCCCGTTCCCAAGACGTGGCCAGACGGGCAGCCCAACGCTTTTCCGGAGTCGGTACCAGACCCGTTTGTTATACGGCCGGGGTCCGGGCATAGGTCGAATGTTATAAAACCGGGGGTTTTCGGCGCCGCCGCCGTTGCCGGACCGCCGCCGCGTTCGGTATGCAGGGTCGCGGCGTCTGGAATTCCGGCCAGCACGGGGGATCGCCGGTCACATGCGCGAGTCATCGAAACGGATCGTCCAGCGGCGAATGTTCGCGCTGGCGGCGCTTGCGGGGGCGATCGTGTTCTTCGTCTACGACCTGCTGGAGGATGTCTTCGTCGAAGGCGAATTCGGCACGGCGCATTTCATCGTCGAGTTGATCGTGTTCGCCGGCGTATCCATGGCGCTCGTGGTGGCCGCGCGCGACCTGCGCCGGTTGCGGGCGCGGCTGGACCGGGAGGAGCGGCGGAACAGGGCCGTCTCGCAGGGGCTCGCCGACACCATCTCCGCGCAGATGGACGAGTGGCGGATGACGCAGAGCGAAAAGGATGTCGCCTGGCTCATCATCAAGGGATACCGCTTCTCCGAGATCGCCGAGGCGCGGGGGGTCAAGGAAAACACCACGCGCTTGCAGGCCACCGCGGTCTACGCCAAGGCCGGGGTCAGCGGCCGCGCCGAGTTCGTCGCCGAGATCATCCAGTCCCTGCTGCTGCTGCTGCCCGACGCGAAGCGCGCTTCGCGCTGAGGGGCCCCCGCCGCCTGGCAAGAACCTATGGGCGCCCGAGGAATACGGTATTGGCGCCGTTTCCATGCCGCTCCCACATATCGGTCGTCCGGTCCGGCGTACGCAAGCGCCGGGCGGGAAGCCGAAACCGACGAAGCGCGGCAAGGAGGAGCAGGGACATGACGATTCGAAACCGGACCGGCGCCGGCACACCACGCAACCCGAAGGCCGGGGACGGGCGGCGACGCCGCATCCTCGCCGGGGCGGGGCTGGCGCTGGCCATCGCGGCGGTCGCGGCGGTCGCGCTCACCGGCGCCCCGGAGCCGGCGCATGCCTGCCTGCTGCCCGGCATCCCCTGCTAGGGGGGCCGGAGCGGGCGACCGGGTGCGGCGGCGCTCTCACGCCGCGGCGACCTCGACCAGCGTGTCGGAGAAGGTAGGCGCGTTGCCGTAATCGGCGAAGGCGGGCGGGTTGACCGCGTTCACCGTGCGGCCGCCCCGGCTCGCCGCGGCCCAGTAGCCCATCGGGGCGACGACCAGGCCGGGGCGGACGTCCCCGCTGACCTCGGCGATCGCGCAAAACGCGCCGCGGTCGTTGAACACCCGCACCGCGCCGCCGCTGCCGATGCCCCTGGCCCCGGCGTCGTCGGGGTGGAGGATCACCGTCTGCTCGCCGGCGTGGTGCAGCTGGGTGCCGAGATTGCCGTAGGACGAGTTGAGGAAGGCGTGGCTCTTGGGCGAGATCATGTTGAGCGGGTATTTCGCGGCAAGCGCGGGGCTGGTGCCGGGCGATTCGTTCTGCGGCACGAAGTCGGGCAGCGGGTCGAGCGGCTCGCCCGGCTGCATGGCGGCGTAACCCTGGCGGAACAGCGGCAGCACCAGATTGCCGCCTTGGGCGATCGCCGATTCGAACTCGACCTTGCCCGAGGGTGTCGGGAAATTGCCCTCGCAATGGGGCACGAAATCGTCCGGCGAGCCGACCTTGAGCCGCGCATAGCCGGTCTCGCGCAGGCTGTCGAGGTCGATGCCGTCCAGCACCGGGTTGCTCCAGTCGAGCGCGTCGAGCGCCATCTGCTCGTCCGAGCGCTCCCAGTGGGGGTCGTCGAACCCCATGGCGCGGGCGAGGCGGCGAAACAGCTCGGTGTTGGGCACCGCCTCGCCGAGCGGCGCGATCGCCGGCTGGTTCAGCGTCAGATAGAGATGGCCCCAGGAGAACATCAGGTCGAACTGTTCGAGCTGGGTGGTCGCCGGCAGCACGATGTCGGCGTAGCGCGCGGTGTCGGTGACGAACTGCTCGCTGACCACGGTGAACAGGTCATCGCGGGCGAGCCCGGCCAGCACCTTTTCCTGCTCGGGCGCGACCACGGCGGGGTTTGAGTTGTAGACGAACAGCGCGGCGACATTCCGGTCGAGCTCGCCGGTCAGCGCCGGGCCGAGCCGCCACTGGTTGAGCACCGGCGTGCCTTCGGGGATCCAGTCGGGACGGCTGATGTCGTCCCATTTCATCGGGAAGGCCCAGATCGGCATGTGCAGGATGCCGCCGCCGCAACGGCGCCACGAGCCGACCAGCGCGGGCAGGCAGGACATGGCGCGCACCGCGTTGCCGCCCGACGCGTTGCGCTCGATGGCCACCCCCATGCGGATCACCGAGGGCTGCGCGGTGGCGAACTCGCGGGCGAGTTTCCGGATGTCGTCCGCGGCAAGCCCGGTGATCGCCGCCACCCGGTCCGGGTCGAACCCCGCCGCCCGGTCCTTCAGCGCCTCGTAGCCGATCGTGTAGTTCGCGACATAGTCATGGTCGACCAGATCCTCGGCGACGATGACATGGATCATGCCGAGCGCGAGCGCCGCGTCGGTCCCGGGCCTGATCGGAAGATGCCAGTCGGCCTGCTTCGCGGTCCGCGTCGCGACGGGGTCGATCACCACCACCTTGGCACCGCGCCGCTGCGCCTCGGCGATGAACGGCCAGTGGTGCAGATTGGTGCTGATCGTGTTGATGGCCCACAGCACGATATAGCGCGAGTGGACGAAGCTTTCCGGGTCGACCGCGGCGGTCGGGCCGCAGGTCATGAAGAACGCCGAGATGGCGCCCGAGTCGCAGAACGTGCGCTCCGACACCGTCGCGCCCAGCCGGTTGAAGAACGCATCCCCCACGTTGAGCCCGTTCAGGATGCCCTCGGTGCCGAGATAGCTGTAGGGCAGGATGGCGGCCGGGCCGTCCCTGGCCACGATCTCCTTCCAGCGGCCGGAGATTTCCTCGAGCGCCTCGTCCCAGCCGATGGGCTCGAACGCGCCCGCCCCCTTGGCGCCGGCGCGGCGCAGCGGGGTGAGCACCCGGTCTGCGTTGTACACCCGGTTCTCGTAGTCGTTGACCTTGACGCAGAGCCCGCCCTGGGTGAACGGGTGGCCCGGGTTGCCGCGCACCTCGACCGCCCTGCCGTCGTGCACCGTGGTCAGCATGGCGCAGGTGTCGGGGCAGTCATGCGGACAGGCGCTGAACACGGTCGTTTCGGCCATTGCGGTTCTCCATCGCGCAACGCCGGGTCGGGCCCCGGCCGCGCAGCCTAGCGCGAAGCCGCGCGGCGCCGCATTACAGGGGCTTGCTGTCCCGTTACATCGTCTTGCCGTTAACGCCCCGCCGCCCGCGAAACCGGTTGACCGGCTTTCCGCCCCGGTGCCAACCTGATCCCAGGATCGCGTCGATCCGCTTCGGGAGTAGGCGGCGTGGCCGGACTGGTCGGACACGGCCGGGCGAAATACACTACCGGAACCCTCCTCGGAACCAGCCGCGGCCGGGGATGGGGCGGGCTGCTGGCCGAGCGCTGGAGCCATGCCGAGGGCGATCTCGGCGAAATCCGGCCGCGCGACACCGAGATCGTCGTCATGCTGCGCGGCCGCGCGCATGTCAGGCGGCGCGGCGACGGCCGGCTGCAGCACCACGACGCGGTGCCCGGCACGGTCTGGCTGTGCCCGGCCGGCATCCCGGAAGACATGATCCGGATCTATGGCGAGATCCCCGAGACCGTGCATGTCTATCTGCCGGCGGCGCCGCTCGCCGCGACCGCCGCCCGCGAGCTCGACGTCGATCCCGACAAAATCGGGCTGCATTACGACGGCGGGTTCCGCGACCCGCTGATCGAGCAGATCGCCCGCGCGGTGCACAGCGAGATGGTCGATCCCGCGCCGGGCGGCAAGATGCTGGTCGAGACCCTGGCCTCGGCGCTCGGCGTCCACATTCTGCGCCGCCACTCCAACCTGGCGCCGACATCGCCGGCGCCGCCCGCCGCGCGCGGCGCGCTCGACGCGGCACGGCTCCGCCGGGTGACGGATTTCATCGAGGCCCATCTCGGCGAGGAGCTCACCGTCGAGGCGCTCGCCGGCCAGGCCTGCCTCAGCCCGTTCCACTTCGCCCGCGCCTTCAAGGCGGCGACCGGGAGCGCGCCGCACCGCTACCTCACCGACCGCCGCATCGGGCGCGCCCGGGCGCTGGTCGCCGAGGGCCGCCTGCCGCTCGCCGAGATCGCCGAGATCTGCGGCTTCTCCTCCCAGCCGCATCTGACCTACTGGTTCAAGCGCATCGTCGGCACCACGCCGGGCGCCTACCGCGAGGGCCGCGGCTGAGGCGCTGTCGCGGGCGCCGGAAATGCGCTGCGAACGGTACATTGTGGGGTGGCCCGGGCCCCTGACCCTCGTCCCGGGTAGACCCCGAAGGGACCCTATCGAGGGCCCCCCTGCCGCTTGGCATCGCCGCGGCCCGGGGTAACCTGCGCGCATGACCGTCCGGATCGACGCCGGGCCGCCGCCCGATGGGTGAGTCGGCCACCCTGCTGGCGGTCGTGGCCGCGGTCTCGTCCGCGCTGGTGCTCGGCGCGCTCTGGGGCCTTTACGGGCGGCTCGGCGACCGCGCGGAGGGGTTCGTGCTCGCCGCCGGCGGCGGGGCGCTGATGCTGGCCGCCGTGCTCGAGCTCATCGTGCCGGCCCGCGAGGCGGTGTCGCTGGCGGCCACGGCGTCGGCGGTCATGCTGGGCGCGGCGGTCTTCGCCGCGACCGACTACCTGATCGACGAGCGCTGGGGCGACGAGGGCGGCGCCGGGCTGCTCGCCGCGGTCACCCTCGACGGGGTGCCGGAGAACCTCGCCCTCGGCGTCGCGCTGATCGGCGCCGGCTTCGCCGAGGTGGCGGCGCTCGCAGCCGCGATCTTCCTCTCCAACCTGCCGGAGGCGGCGGCCGGCGCCAGGCGGATGCGCGGGCAGGGCTGGCGGAACGGCGGCATACTCGCGCTCTGGGCCGGCTGCGCGGCCCTGCTCGGCGCGGCGGCGCTGGCCGGCAATTGGCTGCTCGCCGGCGCGTCCCAAGAGGCGCTCGCGCCGGTCCGCGCCTTCGCCGGCGGCGCGGTGATCGCCTCGCTCGCCACCGAGATCTTCCCCAAGGCCTACCGCCGCGACCACCACATGGCGGGCATCGCCACCGCGCTCGGCTTCCTCGCCGCGCTCGCCCTGATCGAGGGCATGGCGGGCGGCTGAGCGCGGCGCGGTCCTTCGATAGGGAATTATACGGAAAACTAGCCAAGACCCCTTGAAGCCGGCCCGATTAATCCCCACATAACTAGCCAAGAGGCGGATTGAAGATGGCACGCAAGGGACCGGGGAAAGCACACCGCCAAGGGCTGACGGTGATCGAACTGTTCAAGATGTTCCCCGATGACGCGACGGCGGAACAATGGTTCGAGGAACAGCGGTGGCCTGATGGCCGGTTCTGCCCGGACTGCGGATCGACCAACACCGTTGCGGTCAAGAACCGGAAGCCGATGCCCTATCGGTGCCGCGACTGCCGGGGTCACTTCTCGGTCCGCAAAGGCACCGTCATGCAGTCCAGTAAGGTCGGTTTCCAGAAATGGGCCATCGCGCTGTACATGATGACGACTGGCCTAAAGGGCACGTCCAGCATGAAGGTCTACCGCGAGCTTGGCATCCGGCAGGGCACCGCATGGTTCCTGATGCAGCGCATCAGAGAGGGCTTTGCAGAGGGCAGCGGCAAGCCATTCCCAGGCCCGGTAGAGGTTGACGAGACCTATTTCGGTGGCGAGCGCCGAAACATGTCGAAGACGAAGCGCAAAGCGATGAACAAGAGCCGTGGCCCAGTCGGCAAGACGGCGGTGGTCGGCATGAAGGATCGAGACAGCAACGAGGTCCGGGCCGAAGTCGTGCATCGGACGGACGGAGCGACGCTGCAAGGCTTCGTCCGCGAGCACACAGAGCCGGGCGCCGCGGTCTACACGGATGACGCCGCCGCCTATCGCGGGATGCCGGAATTCGATCATGAGGCCGTCAATCACACGGTTTCTGAATACGTCCGGGGTCAGGCCCACACCAACGGCATCGAGTCCTTCTGGGCCATGCTCAAGAGGGCGCACAAGGGCACCTTCCACAAGATCAGCCCGAAGCATCTGGATCGCTATGTCAACGAGTTCTCCGGCCGGCACAACGTCCCAGACCGCGACACGGTAGACCAAATGGCAGGGCTGGCACGCGGGATGGTAGGCAAGCGCCTAACCTACCGAGAGCTGGTTTCGGAATGATCGCTTGCGGTTTTCGGCCCGATTCTCTACAAGAAAGTGGTGCGGGCGACCGGAGTTGCACCGGCACGGGGCGTTTGACCTTGGAGGGTCGCCCCAACGGTGTCCAAGACCGTCGTGTCTACTAATTCCACCACGCCCGCAAGTTGGCCCGTCCCTTTCCGCTCACGCTGGTCCGGGACGGGACAACGGTTAGAGGGCCAGTCTAACGGGTGGTAGCCAACACACCGCTTCCTCCTTTCTGGTCTTCCATCTGCTCAAGGACCATTTGCCGCCCCAGTGGAAGCCTCTGCTGGGGCGGTTCCTTTAAGCTGCCCGACTCGCTTCCCATAGTCAACGGCCAAGTAGAACTTTTTGGCCAGCTAGAACATTCTTGAAAGTTCTAGTGTTTGATGTAGGATGGCGCGGCAAACGGGGAGGGAACAATGTCCGAGACCGCGATCAGTCGGATGCGAGCCGACCTAGAAGCTAAGAGGGGCGAGGCCATTCGCAAGCGAGAAGAGCTGTCTTCGTTGGAGGAAGATATAGATCACCTTCAAGTGGCCTTGAGCGTGATCGAGAAATACGAAGAGCATTCCACCGCCCACGCGCCAGCGAACAAGTTTCGCGCTAAGGGCATCCAATCCACGATCCGCGATATCTTGGTTGAAGTGCAGCCTCGTTCCTTGAAACGTAGCGAGATCATCAACCTCCTCCAGCAGAGGCTCGGGAAGGAGATCAGCGGGAAATCCGTCAGCAACGCGCTGGTCATTCTGGGTGGGAAGAAGACGGTTGTGGGAGTCGGGGGTGGCAGGTGGAAGTCCGCGGAGACTTCTGTTGATCGAGACATCCAAGGGATGCTTGGCGAGACGCAGGGCGAACAGCCCGCTCAAGCAACGCTCCACCATCTCGCAACGTGATCCCGCCTGATCCTCGTACGCCTAAGACAATGACAAGAGCGCCATGACAGAAAAGCCTAGGCCACGCGGTCGTCCGCCAAAGTCAATCCGGAAGATCGACGCCACGCCAGAGGAAGCCGCGCGGGCAATCTTCTCAGCCGTGAAACCGGCTGATCCGGGGAAGAGGATGGCAAAGCCGAAGCGGGACGAGGAGGGTACGGCGGGACAGGGCGGCTGCTAGGCGCGGTCAGCTTGGCTAGTCAGGCGTATAATTCCCCTTCGATACGCCCCCTCCGGGGGTGACTTCAGGATGAGGGTGGGGGCGCGGGCGGGCCGGCCGCGGCGTCGATCTCGTCGACGACGCCCGGCGTCCCGATATGCCGGACGTCAAGCGGCCCGCCGGCGGCCTTGTTCGCGAAGGCCCGGTCGGCGGTGATCAGCGTCGACCCGGTCGCCTCGGCGCAGGCGAGGTAGAGGCAGTCGTAGACCGGGTGGTCCAACTCCGATGCGAGGCGCGCCGCGCGTTCCACGAGATCCGCGTCCGGCAGGAGGTCGATCGCCTCCCCGAGCTCGGGAATCTCGGCGAGATAGGGGTAAGGGTCGGCGATTTCCCCCCGGCGTGCCTTCTTCCAGACGGTGTTGGCGAATTCGACCAGCAGGAATTCCGGGGCGAACCGTTCCAGCCGGTGGGAGAGCAGGAGGCGCGCGTCCCCCGAATGGGTCTCCGCCACGTACCACTTGACGACGATGCTGGCATCGACGGTGAGCTTCACCGGTCGCGGTCCTGCCGGATCAGCTCGGCGCTGTCGGTCTGCGGCGTGTCGGCGGTCGCGGCGGCGAGCCGCGCCGTGCGCTCGCGGAACTCGGCCATTCGCAGGCGGCGGTTCACCGTCCGCGTCAGCATGTAGCGCAGCTCCGCCTCCAGCGAGCGCTGGTTGGCCTTCGCCTGCGCCTTCCAGGCGTCGATCACCCGGTCGTCGAGGTTGCGGATGGTGACCGTACCCATGGCGTGCCCCCGTTCGGTTGTCTGCGACATGCTGGCAAAGTGTAGTCAGAAAGGCAATGGCGGTCGGGCCGTCCCCCTCGTCAGTTCGACCGGAGGGGAGAAATCTTGCCGCGCAGGCGTTGCGCCGCCGCGAGGAGAAAACTCCGCTCCGCCGCCCCTGCGGGCCGGCTCCGTTCGATATGACGGGTGGAGGTGCTTACCCCGGCGGCGGGCGCGTGGTACAAGACGGCGGGCGCCGGGTCCGGGGCGTTCGGACAAGCGTATTGAAAACAAGGCTTTATGGCTGATCCACCACCCCCTTCGCGGATCGGGATCGACATCGGCGGGACGTTTACCGACGTGGTCTATATCCGCGGCAAGGCGCTGCATCGCGGCAAGGCGGACACCACCCATTACGACCTCAAGGTGGGCTTCATGAACGCCACGCGGGCGGCGGCGGAGCGCGCCGGGGTGGCGCTCGACGACGCGCTCGGCGAGGCGGACTCGATCGCCTATTCCACCACCGTCGGCACCAACGCGCTGATCGAGCGGCGCGGCGCCAGGCTCGGGCTGATCACCACCAAGGGGTTCGAGCACACCGTCCATGTCGGGCGCGCGCGCAACTGGGGCGACGGGCTGCCGACCGAGAAGAAATACGACCGCGGCCGCGCCGTCCGCCCGGTGCCGCTGATCCCGCAGGACCGCATCGTCGGCGTGCAGGAGCGCATCGACAATCTCGGCAACGTCATCATCCCGATGCGCGACGAGGACGTGCGCGCGCAGATCCGGTATCTGGTGGACCGGGGGGTGCGCGGCTTCGTCGTCGTGCTGCTCAACGCCTATGTCGAGCCGGCGCACGAGAATCGGATCGGCGCGCTCATCGCCGAGCAGTTCCCCGAATGCTATCTCGGCCACATGCCGGTCTTCCTGTCGCACCAGATCTCGCCCAAGGCGGGCGAGTACCGGCGCTCGATGACGGTGATCATCGACGCCTATCTGCGCGACCTGACCGAGGGGCATCTGCTCCGCCTGACCGACGATCTGCGCGGGATCGGCTACCGGCGGCCGGTCTTCGTCGCCAAGAACACCGGCGGGCTGTCCTCGCTCTCGCGCTCGCAGGCGCTGCATCTGCTGGGCTCCAGCCCGGCCGCCTCGGTGATCGGCTCGGACCGGCTCGGCGAGCTCGTCGGCGCGCCCAACGTGATCGTCTCCGACATGGGCGGCACCAGCTTCGACGTGGGGCTGGTGGTCGAGGGCCGGGACCGGGTCTACGAATACGACCCCGTGGTCGACCGCTTCCGGGTGCAGATCCCCTATGTCGCGCACTGGTCGGTCGGCGCCGGCGGCGGGTCGATCGCGCGGCTGGTCGACGGCGAGCTCCGCGTCGGGCCGGACAGCGCGGGCTCCAATCCCGGCCCCGCCTGCTACGGCCGCGGCGGCGAGGAGCCGACGGTGACCGACGCCGACGTGGTGCTGGGCTACATCAACCCGGAAAATTTCCTGGGCGGGCGCATCCGCATCGACGCCGCCCGCGCGGAAGCCGCGATCCGCAGGCGCATCGCCGAGCCGCTCGGGCGCTCCGTCACCGAGGCGGCGTGGGACATCAAGCGGCTGATCGACGGCTATATGGGCCAGGAGATGTACCGCATCTGCGCGCTCACCTCGGGCCAGGACCCGCGCGACTTCGTGCTGTTCGCGCTCGGCGGCGCCGGGCCGGTGCACGCGACCGGCTATGCCGACGGCGCCGATGTCGGGCGGGTCGCCACCTTCCCGGTCTCCAGCGTGTTCGGCGCCTTCTCGACGCTCACCATGGACGTGCTCCAGACCTATGAGCGCACGCTCCACCTCAACCTCTACTCGCACCGCGACGGGAGCTACGCGGCCGACGATGTCGCGCGCTTCAACCGCGAGGTCGAAGCCCTGGTGGCGATCGGCGAGCGCGACATGGCCGAGGAGGGGTTCGACCGCGCCGCGGTGACCCTCGAGCTCGAAATCCACATGTGCTACGGCCAGCAGCGCCAGACCCTGCCGGTCCCGGTGCCCGGGCTCAGGCTCGCGGGCGGCGGCGACGTGAAGGCGATCTGCGACGACTTCAACGCGCGCTATGCGGAGAAATACGGCGCCGGCGCGTGCTACCCCGAGGCCGGGATCGAGATGGTCGAGCTCCGCCTCAACGCCCTCGGCCCGGCGGAGAAGCACGAATTCCGCAAGCTCCGCCGCGACCGCAAGCCCGAGGCCTCGCTGGTCGGCTCGCGCCTTGCCTATTGGGGCCCCGAGCACGGCCATGTCGACACCCCGGTCTATCGCCGCGAGACGCTGGGCGCCCGGGTGCGGCTCGCCGGCCCGGTGCTGTGCGAGGCCGACGACACGGTGATCGTCGCCCCGCCCGGCTGGCGCCTCAGCATCGACGACTGGGGGACCGGGTGGATCGAGCGCCTGGAGTGAGGCGGGTGGGACGGTCCTCTCTTCCCGGGGACGCGCTCCACCGGTCCCGCCCCCCGGTTGTCGCCCCGGAACGAGTCCGGGGTGACATCGGAAGGCGCGAGGCGCGCCATGCCTAGCCTGTTCGACCGCCATGTCAGCCTGTTCGACGGGCTGGTCTACGACCGCGACGTGTATGGCCGGCGCCCCGGCGTCGATCCCGAGCTGATCTGCCGCGGGCTCGAGCCGGCGAGCGAAATCGAGCGCCGCGGGATGGCGCGGCTGAGTGACGTCGACGCCGACATCCTGACCCACAAGCTGTCCTCGATCGTCGAGGAGGCGCGCGACGTCTACATGGCGCTGTCGATCTCGGAGGGGATCATCACCGGCGACATGAATTGCGGCATCTTCACCGCGTCCGGCGACCCGGTGGTGGTGGGGACCGGGATCTACTTCCACACCCTGCTCAACAACGCGCAGCTCAAATACATCCTCAAATACTACCGCGACGACCCGTCGGTCGGGCTCGCCGACGGCGACATCTTCTTCTTCAACGAGGAGCTCGCCGGCGGCATCCACAATCTCGACATGTTCTCCGCCATGCCGATCTTCTGGCAGGGCGAGCTGGTCGCCTGGGCCGAGGTCGGCGGGCACCAGGGCGAGACCGGCTCGATCACCCCGGGCGGCTTCGCGCCGACCGCGAAGTCGCGCTACGAGGAAGGCTTCCACATGCCGGCGGTCCGCATCGGGCGCGATTTCCGGCTGCGCCAGGACATCCTCGACTACATGGCGGGCACGGTGCGCAACTCGCTGGTGTTCGCCGCCGACCTCAAATCGCGCGTCGCCACGCTGTTCCAGATCCGCCGTCGCTTCCTGCGCGAGGTCGAGCGCCGCGGCGTCGAGGAGGTGGTCGGCGGGATGCGCAGGGTGCTGGTGCGCGGCGAGGAGAACGCGCGCGCGAGGCTGCGCCAGATCGACGACGGCGTGTTCCGCTCGGTCCTGTTCAACGACGACCACGGCACCTTCTTCGGGCTCACCCGGGTGCCGCTGGTCGCGGTCAAGGAGGACGACCGGCTCGCGGTGATCCTCCAGGGGGTCTCGCCGGAGAACCACGAGGGGCCGTTCAATTCGAGCTGGCACCTGACCCGGGCGGCGACGGCGGTCTACCTGTTCTCCTATTTCTTCCGCGGCCTGCTGCCGGCCAATGCCGGTCTGCTGGAGCCGGTCAGCTACCATGTCGAGGGGCCGTCGATGATGAACGCCCCCGACGAGCTGGCGCACGGGCTGGCCAACCAGACCTGCTCGTTTGCCACCCAGAACATGTACATGGTGGGCGCCAAGATGCTTTTCGGGAGCGAGCACCGCGAGGCGGTCCAGGCGCCGCAGTCGCGCAACTACTCGCTGCCCATCTTCGGCGGCATGAACCGGCGCGGCTATTACGGCGTCAATTTCGGCGGCAGCACCAATGCCGGCGGCGGCGGCGGGCGCTTCGACATGGACGGCGAGCACGCGCTCGGCTTCTACTGGGGGCCGTGGACCGACGCCGGCGAGGTCGAGGAACAGGACGAGCGCCTGCCGCATCTGATCCTCGCGCGCCGGCTCGACAAGAACTTCCACGGCTTCGGCAAGTATCGCGGCGGCACCCCGCTGCTCGAGGTCGCGATGGGCTGCGGCGAGGCCGATTGCGCGATGAGCTCGTGGGGCAGCTGCGACAAGGTGAGCTTCAACTACGGGCTGTTCGGCGGCTATGCCGGCCCGCCCAACCCCAGGCTGGTGATCCGCGACAGCGACCTCGCCGAACGCGTGCTTGCGGGCGAGGATGTCGAGCTCGGCCAGTACGCGCTGCTGGCCGAGCGGCCGCTCGGCGGGGACTACGTGCTGACCTCGTCGTCGAAGGACGCCGAGGGGTTCGGCGAGAACGACCTCGTGGTCCACTCGGTCGGCGCCGGCGGCGGCTACGGCGACGTGCTGGAGCGCGACCCCGAGCTGGTGCTGGCCGACCTGGCCTCCGGGCTGATCACCCGCGACGTGGCGGAGAAGATCTACGGCGTCGCCCTCGACGAGACCGGCACGCGGGCCGACGACAAGGGGACCGAGCGCCGCCGCGCCCGCATCCGCCGGGACCGGCTGGCCAAGGGGAAGACGTTCGACGACTTCTCCCGCGGCTGGAAGAAGAAGCGCCCGCCCGCCGCCGCGCTGGAAAAATACGGAAACTGGCCCGAACCCCGGCTCGCGACCTACGACCGGCCGTTCTGGGGCCTCTACGACAACGGGGCGAAGCGTGGTTAGGCGCTTGCGTATCTCCGGTGTCGCCCCGGAACAAGTCCGGGGTGACATGGGTGGCCGGACTTCGCCGACCATGGCGATACCGGGCTGGAACCGCCCGTGACGGCGCCCCCGCTCGACCGCCGCATGGAGAGCGCGCCGGCGCCGCTGTTCGCGCCGCTCGGGCTCGCCTTGCCGCTCCGCATCGAGCAGGTCGACAAAGACGCGTTCGACGCCGATGCCGCGCTCGCGAGCTTCACCCTGCGCTCGGCGCGGGCGGCGCTGGAGGCCGATGCGGTGGCCGCCGCCTTCGATTGCGCCGGCGCGCCGGGCGAGGCGACGCTGGCGCTGACCCGGCGGCTGGCCGACGAGATCGGCGAAGACGCCGCCGTGCTCGGCACGCTCGCCGCGCCGGCGACGCTGGCCGCGGACGGCGCGGTGGAGCGTGAAGCGAAGCGCGCCAGCGCGGCGGTGGACGGGCTGTGCACCGCCGGGGTCGCCGCGCTGGTCATGCTGGAGGCGGTCGCGGACCCGGACCCCGCCTTGTTCGGCGCCTTCGATGCCGCCTTCAACCTCGCCGCCTATTACCAGGTCCCGGTGCTCTATCTCGCCCGGCACGCGCTGCCGGGCGGCGTGGCGGCGGCGGCGCGGGCGGCCGGCGCGCGCTGGGCGGTCGGGCCGGGCGAGACCGACGGGGCGGTGGCCTCGGTGCCGCTGGAGCTGTTCGGCGGGGACGGGGCGCACCGATGGGCGGCGGAGCTGCCCCCGGGCGTGCGCCTGCATGTCTCGTCCTGGGAAGTCCCGGCCGACACCGGGGTCGAATCGGTCGCCGGGCTCTGCCGCGCGCTGCGCGCCTGAGAAGGGGGGAGGGGTGTACAGCATCGACATCGATATCGGGGGGACCTTCACCGACGGGTTCTTCTCCGACGGCACCCGCGTCGAGACCGGCAAGGTGCTGACCACCCCGCACGACATCACCGAGGGCTTCATGAGCTGCGTCGAGGCGGGCGCCGCCGCCTTCGGCCTCGAGCTCGGCGACTTCCTGCGCCGCAGCGAGGTGGCGCGGGTCTCGACCACGGTGGGCACCAACCTGCTGGTCCAGCGCGCCGGGCCGAGGCTCGGGCTGATCGTCACCGCGGGGCACGAGACCGACCTCTACGCCAAGAGCGGCCAGGCCGGCATCCTGGAGCGCTTCGTCGCGCCTGCGATGGTGACCGGCATCCCCGAGCAGGTCGACGACCGCGGCCGGGTGCGCAAGCCCGTCCAGCCCGAACCCCTGCTGGGGGCGGTGCGCGGGCTGCTCGGCGAGGGCGCCAGGATGATCGGCATCAGCTTCCGCAACGCCTGGCGCAACGCCGACAACGAGATCGCCGCGCGCGCGCTGATCCGCGAGCGCTACCCGGTGCATTACCTGCGCTCGGTGCCGCTGCAGATCGGCACCGAGGTGATCCATGTCGCCGACGACCACGCCCGCACCAACTCGCTCGCGCTCAACGCCTATATCCACGCCGAGATGGCGCGCACGCTCTACCGCGCCGAGGACAAGCTGCGCGCCGCCGGCTACCAGCGGCCGCTCCTGGTGGTCCATTCGAGCGGCGGCAACGCCCGGGTCGCCAGGACCGTGGCGCTGAATACGCTCAACTCCGGGCCGGCGGTGGCGATCCGCGGCGCCGCCCATCTCGCCCGCCGGCTCAGGCTGGAGAGGGTGGTGACCACCGACATGGGCGGCACCAGCCTCGACATCGCGGTGATCGCGGGCGGCAAGGCGCCGTTCTCCGCCGAGCCCCGGGTCGAGGAGATCCCGCTATCGACCCCGATGATCGAGGTGCAGTCGCTCGGCGCCGGCGGCGGCAGCATCGCCTCGGTGGCCAACGGGCGGCTCCGCGTCGGGCCGCAGAGCGCCGGCGCCGCGCCGGGGCCGGCCTGCTACGCCAAGGGCGGGATGGAGCCCACGGTGACCGACGCCAACCTGCTGCTCGGCTATATCGACCCCGAGGCGTTCATGGGCGGGCGGATGCGGCTCGATGCCGGGCTCGCCGAACGCGCGATGGAGCGCCGCGTCGCGCGCGAGCGCGGCGTCGGCGTCGAGGAGGCGGCGCACCAGGTGCGCGAGGCGATCGACCGCCAGATGGCGCAGGAGATCCGCCGCCGGCTGCGCGCCGCGGGCTACGACCCGGCACGCTCGGCGCTGTTCTCCTTCGGCGGGTCGGGACCGCTGCACGCCTGCGCGGTGGCCGACCTCCTGGGCATCGCGCGGGTCTACGCCTTCCCCTACGGTTCGGTGTTCAGCGCCTTCGGCTCGTCCACCACCAATGTCCGGCACGCCTATGCCAGGACCCTCGGCATCCCGGTCGCCCAGGCCGACCGGGCGGACGAGATCCTCGCCGCCTTCCGCGACCAGGCGGTGGCGGACATGCGGGGCGAGGGGTTCGAGGCGCGCGCGGTCAGGACCGCAAGCGAGGTGGTGGTGAGCACCGGCAAGCGGCTCAAGACGGTGCCGGTGCGCGGCCGCAAGGGCACCGTCGCCCAGGCGCTGGAGGACGAGCGGGGCCGGATCCAGGCGGTCCACCTGTCGGCCGAGTGCGAGGTGCCGCACTGGACCCCGGTCAAGGCGGAGAGCCGCCCGCGCCGCCAGCCGCGCCCGCTCGGCAGGCGCACCGTGCGCTGGGTGGCGGCGGGCAGGCTGGCGACCCAGGTCTATGCCCGCGACGACCTCGCCCCCGGCCATGCGATCCGCGGCCCGGCGATGGTCGACGGCCCCGACACCTCCTACGCCGTGGCCCCCGGCTGGCGCCTCGCGGTCGACGATTTCTCCAACTTCGTGCTCACCCGCGCCGACGGGTAGGGCTGCCCGGGACGAGGGGCGGGGTGCGGGGAGGCTTGACCGGCCCCGCCCCTCAACCACCCTCCCACATCCCCAACAGGCCCCGCAGGGGACCGTATCGAAGGGCGACGGCAGGCGATTCGCCTCTGCGTCGATTTGTCGATTGATCCTCTCGGCAACATCGCTATGTTCCGTCCCGCATGCGGTTTCGCCGTCCAAGGAAGCCGCATCCAGCCTTCCTGTTCTTGGACGTTTCCTCCCCAACTGGTGGCCGCCTTCGGGCGGCCACCTTTTCTTATCGGTTCGCGCGGCCCCTGCGACAATTTGTCAATTGATCCTTTTTGTAACATCGCTATGTTCCGCTCCGCATGCGGTTTCGCTGTCCAAGGAAGCTGCATCCAGTCTCCCTGCTCTTGGACGTTTCCTCCCCAACTCGCGGCCGCCTCCGGGCGGCCGCTTCTCTTTCCGGGGCGGCCGGGCCGGCCGGGGACGCAGCGCTCCCTGCGACAATCTGTCCAATCGACCCTGCGGCGCGGCGGCGCTAGGGTTCGCCGTGCCTTGACGGCATGGGAGTCCGGGAGAACGCGTACCTCCCCCCCTCTCCCGGACTTCCCCTTCGACATCGGTGGTCACCCGTCCCCTCCGGGCGGCCACCGTCTTCGCATGGGGAAGGGCCGGCCCAGCGCGGTCAGGGGCGCGATCCGTCGCCGTCGCCGAGCGGGCGGATCATCAGCACGCTGTCCACCCAGCGGTCGAACTTGTAGCCGACGGATGCGAGCGTGCCGGCATGGCGGAAGCCGTGCCGGGCGTGGAAGCCGATCGAGGCCGCGTTGTCCGAACCGCCGATCACCGCGACCATCTGGCGGTACCCCAGCGCCGCGCAGCGCGCGATCAGCGCGTCGATCAGCACCCCGCCCAGCCCGCGCCGCGTGTCCGTGCCCCTGACATAGATCGAGTGCTCGACGGTGAAGCGATAGGCGAGGCGGCGGCGGTAGAGCGTGGCATAGGCGAAGCCCGCCACCGCGCCGCCGGCCTCGGCGACCAGCCACGGCAGCCCGTCCCCGAGGACGGCGCGCCAGCGTTCCCGCAGCGCCGCGGCGTCGGGCGGTTCGGTCTCGAAAGACGCGGTGCTGCAGCGCACGTAGCTTGCGTAGATCTCGGCGATCGCCGCGAAATCGCCGGCGACGGCGTCGCGCACCGTCCGGTCCGGCGCGGCGCTCATTCGGCGGCCAGGTCGACCCGGCTGAGGCGGATCAGCGCCGCCACCGCGGATGTCAGATGTCCCGCCACTTCGGCGAGCCCGGGCAGCCGGCCGATCGCCTCCTCTTCCATGTAGAGGGCGCGGTTGGTCTCGATCTGCAGCGCGTGCACGCCTTCCGCCGGCCGCCCGTAATGCCTCGTGGTGTAGCCGCCGGCGAAGGGCTTGTTGCGGGTCACCCGGTATCCGTGGCCTTCGAGCGCCTCCTGCATGGCGGCGGCGATCGCGCCGTGGCAGGTGGTGCCGAAGCCGTCGCCGAGGATGAAGTCGGCCCGCCCGCGCCCGGCGTCGGGGTCCATCGGCGCGCCGACCGAGGGCATCGAATGGCAGTCGATCAGCACGCAGTAGCCGAAGCGCTCTCTCGTGCTCTCGATCAGGCCGCGCAGCGCCGCGTGGTAGGGGCGGTGGCAGGTCTCGATCCGCCTGAGCGCGTCGGCCAGGCGCAGCTTGCCGCGGTAGATCTCCTTGCCGCTGGAGACCACCCGGGCGATGGTCCCGAGCCCCGCCGCCACCCGCGCCGAGTTGACGTTGGCATAGGGCGGCAGCCGGTCCTCGAACATCTCCGGGTCGAGCTCGAAGGGCTCGCGGTTGGGGTCGACATAGGCGCGCGGGAAGCGCGCCCGCAGCAGCGGCACGCCGAGCGCCTGGGCGCCGAGAAACAGCTCGTCGACGAAGCTGTCCTCCGAGCGGCGCAATTCCAGCGGGCCGAGCGGCGAGCCGGCGACGAAGTCCGGCGGGTACTCGGCGCCGCTATGCGGCGAGGCGAGGACCAGCGGCGCCGCCTGCTCGTCGGGCCAAAGGATCTCGTGGCCGTCGGAGGCCTCGATGCGCGTCTCGCCGGTCATCACCGCAGAGATGTAGCGGATCGCTCCCGCCCTGTCATCCGCACCCTTGCCAACCCCGCGCCGGAGGCGATAGAACCACCGGCGGCGGGCGCGTAGCTCAGCGGGAGAGCACTACGTTGACATCGTAGGGGTCGCTGGTTCAATCCCAGCCGCGCCCACCATTCCCGGCCCATTCGTCATTTCGACCGAAGCGCGCAGCGCGTCCTCCATTCGTCATTTCGACCGGAGCGCGCAGCGCGTCCCCCACGCGTCATTTCGACCGGAGCGCGCAGCGCGTCCCCCATTCGTCATTTCGACCGGAGCGCGCAGCGCGGAGTGGAGAAACCTTCCTGCCAATGGGGACGAGGTTTCTCCACTACGCCGTGCTGGCGCACGGCTCCGGTCGAAATGACGAGGGGGTGGCCGCCGTGCTGCGCACGGCCACGCCCCGGATCAAGTCCGGGGTCCGTCGAAATGACGACGTGCGGGCGCGCCCCCTACACGCACGCCATCGCGTAGATGCCCGACACCCCGTCGGGCAGCGGGATGTCGCGCCAGCTGGCGCCGGCGTCCTCGGTGCCGAAGACCTGGCCGCCGCGCGCGCCGCAATAGATCCGCGCGGGGTCGAGCGGGCTCTCGGCGACGGTCATCAGGGTGGAGCCGATGGGGAGCTCGGAATCGAAGCGCCGCCAGGTCGCGGCGCCGTCGTCGGAGCACCACAGCGCGCCGGCGTCGCTCACCGAGGCCGGGCTGAGCGCCGCGAAGACGCGCTCCGGGTCGTGCGAGGACACGTACACGTCGCGCGCATAGGTGACCGGCGAGAACCGGCCGATGCCGAGCTCCGACCAGTGCGCGCCGGCGTCCCCGGTGACGAACAGCCCCATGCGGTTGGCGAGATAGATCTTTCCCGGCTCGGCGCGGCTCGCCGAGATCGCGTGGATGTCCACCATCCCCTCATGCGGGTCGCCGGTGAGCAGCCCGCTTTGCAGGTGCTCGTTCGCGCCGGCGAGCGCCAGCAGCTCGCCGCTGACATCGTCCCATGTGTCGCCGCCGTCGAGGCTGCGCACCACGCCCAGCACCTCGAGCCCGGCATAGACGTGGTCGGGCGCGTTCGGGTCGATGGCGATGCGGGTGACCCGGGTGGCGAAGGGGCATTCGGGGATGCCGCCCGGCGCCGGCACGTCGAGACGCCGCCAGCTGCCGCCGCCGTCCTGCGTGCGCCAGATCGCGAACCCCTCGACGCCGACGAACACGGTGTCCGGGTCGCTCGGGTCGAAGGCGATCGACCACACCGTCCGCAGCTCCCCCGGCAGGCCGAGCGATTCCCACGAATCGCCGCCGTCGTCGCTGCGCCAGACCCCGTCCTGGGTGCCGGCGAGGACGATTTCGGGATCGTCGGGGTGGAGCGCGATGGCGCGCACCTCGGGGTCGGGCGGCAGGCCCCGGGTCAGCGCCCGCCACTCGCCGTCGCCGGCGCGACGGCGGAAGAAGCCGCAGGTCCGCAACTTCGGGCCGCTCGCCTGCCAGTGCCCCACGCCCGCATAGACCGTTCCCGTCATGGCTTGCTCCCCGTTTCCTCCCGATGATCCCGCCCCGCGCCCGCCGCGTCCAGCCCAAACGGAAGAGGGCGCCCGAAGGCGCCCCCTGAGCCGTGGATCGGGACCCGCCTAGCGGCGGTCGCCGAGGAACTGCAGCAGAATCATGAACAGGTTGATGAAGTCGAGATAGAGCCTGAGCGCGCCCATGATGGCGAGCTTCGACGAGGTCTCGGAATCGTGCCACTCGGCGTATTCGTTCTTGATCCGCTGGGTGTCGTAGGCGGTGAGCCCGACGAAGACGATCACCCCGATCACCGAGATCGCGAAGTGGAGCGCGCTGGAGGCGAGGAACATGTTGACGACCGAGGCGAGGATGATGCCGATCAGCCCCATGAACAGGAACGATCCCATCCCGGTCAGGTCGCGCTTGGTGGTGTAGCCCCACAGGCTAACCGCCGCGAAGGTGCCGGCGGTGATGAAGAAGACGCGGGCGATGCTGGCCCCGGTGAAGACCAGGAAGATGCCCGCTATCGAGAGCCCCATGATCCCGGCGAAGGCCCAGAACAGGGTCTGCGCGGTCGAGGCGCGCATGCTCTGGATCTTGAAGCTCAGGAAGAAGACGAAGCCGAGCGGCGCCAGCATCACCACCCAGATCAGCGGGGTGCCGGCGAGCGCCTCGTACAGCCCGTAGCGCGCCGCGGCGAAGGCGACGATCCCGGTCAGCGCCAGGCCGGTGGCCATGTAGTTGTAGACCCGGAGCATATGCGCCCTGAGCCCGGCATCGAAGACCTCGCGTGCCTCGGCCCCGCGCGCGGCGGTCCGTTCGGTTCCGAACGCCATGAGCAACCTCTCGCAAGCTGTGTCCGATCGTCGTTAACATATGGTCGCGGAGGGACGGAAATCAAGCGTCCGCGGGCTACTCGTTGCGCAGCAGGGGCGCGGCCTTGTCGCCCAGCGCGCGCCACGTGCCGACGAAGCCGAAGGCAAGCGTCAGCGCCGCCGCGCCGGCCACCGTGGCGGCGGCGATCCAGGGCTGGAACAGCCACTCGAACTGCATCATGCGGGTCACCACCGCCCATGCGGCGAGCGTGCCGACGAACCCCGCGATAACCGCCGTCGCCGCGCCGAGCAGACCGTACTCGATGGCATAGGCGGCGAGCACCCGGCCCCGCGTCGCGCCCAGCACCTTGAGCACCACCGCGTCGTAGACCCGGCGCCGGTGCCCCGCCGCCGCGGCACCGGCCAGCACCAGGATGCCGGCCAGCAGCGTCACCGCGGCCGCGGTGCGCACCGCCGCGGCGATCCGCTCCAGCACGCCGCGCGCGATCCCCAGCACCTCGCCCACGCGGATCGCGGTCACGTTGGGAAAGCGGTCGGTCACCGCCGCCTCGATCCCGGCGAGCGCGCCCGGCGGCGCGCTCAGGGTGGCGAGCTGGGTCTGCGGCGCGCCCTCCAGCACGCCCGGCGAGAACACCATCACGAAGTTGATGCGGAGCGAGCGCCAGCGCACCTCGCGGATATTGGCGACGGTCCCGGTGATCGCGCGCCCCAGCACGTCGACGGTGAGCGTGTCGCCGATGCCGAGCCCGAGCCCGGCGGCGGCGTCGTGCGACAGCGAGATCAGCGGCTTGCCGGCATAGTCGGCCGGCCACCAGCGCCCCGCGACCAGCTTGGTGTCGGCGGCCGGCCGGGCCGACCAGGTGATGCCCCGGTCGCCGCGCAGCAGCCAGCGCGCCCCGGGATCGATCGCGGCTTCCGAGGCCGGCTTCCCGGCGATCCGCAGGATGCGCCCGCGCAGCATCGGCACCCGGCGCAGCGTGCCCGCCCCGGGCATCGACCGGACCACCTGTTCGAAGGCGCCGACCTGGTCGGGCTGCAGATCGACGAAGTAGAAATCGGGCGCGCCGGAGGGCAGGCTGTTCTCCACCTGGTTGCGCAGATTGCCCTCGATGGAGACCGTCGCCACCAGCACCGCGAGGCCGAGCCCGAGCGACAGCACGATCTTGGCCGAGGGCGCGCCCGGCCGGTGCAGGTTGGCCAGCGCGAGGCGGAGTGCCGCGCCCTTCACCCGGCGGAACCGCGCCGCGCCGCGCTCGACGCCGTAGCCCGCGGCGCGGAACAGCGCGAACGCCGCCGCCGCGCCGCCGACGAACCAGAGCGCGACGCCGAGATTGTCCGCCGTGCCGATGACCAGGGCGGCCAGGATCGCGGCGATCGCGGCGGTGGCGGCGATCGCCCACGGGCGCGGCCAGGCGCGGGTCTCCGCGACCACGGCCCGGAACAGCGCCGAGCCCGGCACCTCGCAGGCGCGCGCCACCGGCCAGATCGAGAACAGCAGCGCCACCAGCAGGCCGAACGCGGCGGCGAGGCCGAGTACCTCGGCATGCAGCCCGAAGCGCGCGTCCACCCCGAGCGCGGCGCTGATGACCCCGCCCGTAAGCGGCGGGATCGCGGCGCCGAGGACCAGCCCGATGGCGATGCCGACCGCCGCCATGACCAGGATCTGGATCAGGTAGACGGCGAACACGGTCCCGCCCGGGGCGCCGATGCATTTGAGGGTGGCGATGGTGTCCATCCGCCCGGCGAGGTAGTTGGCGACCGCGTTGCCCACGCCCACCCCGCCGACCAGCAGCGCGGTCAGCCCGACCAAAGTGAGGAAGATCCGGGTGCCGTCAATAAAGCGCTGCGTCCCCGGCGAGGCGTTGGAGCGGTCGCGCACCCGCCACCCCGAATCGGGGAAGCGTTCGTCGAGCCGCGCGCGCCACGCCGCCGGATCCTCCCCCGGGGCGAGGCGGAGCTTGTAGAAATAGCGCACCAGGCTGCCCGGGCGGATCAGCCCGGTCGACTTCATGGCGCCGGTCGACACGATCACCTTGGGGCCGAGCCCGATCAGCCCGCCGTCGCCGAGCCGGTCGGGCTCCCGGGCGATGGTGGCGCGGATCTCGAAATCGGCCTCGCCGATGCGGATGCGCGCGCCGTGCGCGACGCCGAGCCGCTCCAGCAGGCGCTTCTCCACCGCCGCGCCCCAGACCCCGTCGGCGTTCCGGGCGAGCGCCGCATCGGCGGGGCCGTCCGGGTCGAGCGCGAGGGCGCCGTAGAGCGGGTAGGCGGAATCGACCGCCTTGAGCTCGATCAGCGAGCGGGCGCCGCGGTCGGCGGTGCGGGTCATCGCCCGCATGCGCATCGACCGCGACAGCCCGCCCGAGGCTTCGAGCCAGGCCTTGCGTTCGGCGGCGATGTCGCGGTGCAGGCTGCGGATCGCGACGTCGCCGCCGAGCGTCTTGCGCCCGTCCGCCTCGATCCCCGCGCGGATCGCCGTCGCGGTCGAGCCCACCGCGGCGATGGCGGCGACGCCGACGGCGAGGCAGGCGACGAAGATGCGGAACCCGCGCAGCCCGCCGCGCAGCTCGCGCAGCGCGAGGCGGAGCGCGACCCTGCCCCTCACGGCGCCGCCCGGTCGGCCGCGATTCGCCCGTCCGACAGCGTCACCCCGCGCGCGCAGCGCGCCGCCAGGGTCGGGTTGTGGGTCACCAGGAGCAGCGTCGTCCCGGCCTCGGCGACCAGCGAGAACAAGAGGTCGATCACCGCGGTTCCGGTGTCGCCGTCGAGATTGCCGGTCGGCTCGTCGGCCAGCAGCAGAGCCGGCCGGGTGACGAAGGCGCGGGCGAGCGCCACGCGCTGCTGCTCGCCGCCCGAGAGCTGGCCCGGGTAGTGGCCGGTCCGGTGGTCGAGCCCGACCCGTTCGAGCGCCGCCGCGGCCTCGGCGAAGGCGGCCGCACTGCCGCCGAGCTCGCGCGGCACCGCGACGTTTTCCAGCGCCGTCATCGTCGGCACCAGGTGGAAATTCTGGAACACGATGCCGATATTCTCCAGGCGGAGGCGGGCGAGCTGATCCTCGTCGAGGGCGGCGAGGTCGCGCCCGGCGATCGCCACCGAGCCCCCGGTCTGGCGCTCGAGCCCGGCGATCACCATCATCAGGCTGGTCTTGCCGGAGCCCGACGGCCCCACCACGCTGATCGTTTCGCCGCGCCCGACGGAGAGATCGATGCCGCGCAGAATGTCCACCCGCCCCGCCGCGCTGTCGAGGCTGAGCTCGATCCTGTCGAGGCGGACCAGGGGGGCGGCGGAATCCGGAGCTTCGCGGGGCATCTCGGGCAATCGGTCGGGCTACAGGGTTCGATATGGCGGCTTGGCGGGAGGAATCAACATTTTACGCCGCATTGCGATGGCCGTCCTGCTGGCCGGGGCCGCCTCCCTGCCGCAGGCGGCGGCGGAGACGAGGCTGCTCGCCTTCGGCGACAGCCTGACCTCGGGCTGGGGGCTGGCGGCCGCGGACGCCTTCCCGGCGGCGCTCGAACGCGCGCTGCACGCGGCCGGGCGCGGGGACGTGCGGGTGATCGCGGCCGGCGTCGCCGGCGACACCTCGGCCGGCGGCCGCGCGCGGCTCGCCTGGTCGCTCGCCGAGCGCCCGCACGCGGCGATCGTCGAGCTCGGCGCGAATGACGGGCTGCGCGGCATCGACCCCGCCTCGACCCATGCCAATCTCGACGCGATCCTGGCCGAACTCAAGCGGCGCGGCATCGCCGTGCTGCTGGCCGGGATGTACGCCCCGCCCAATCTCGGGCGCGAATACGGCGAGGCGTTCGACGCGATCTACCCGAAGCTGGCGAAGAAGCACGGCGTCGCCCTCTACCCCTTCTTCCTCGACGGCGTCGCCATCGAGCCCGCGCTCAACCAGCCGGACGGGCTGCACCCCAACGCCGCCGGGGTCGCCGTTATCGTGCGGCGCATCCTGCCCTATGTTATGCGGGTGCTGCGGTGACCGGGAGGGTCCCATGACGAGCCACGGCTTCCGCGCCGGCCATGCCGGCGGCGGCGACTGGGAAAGCATCGCCACGAGCTGCCTCGAACAGCTCGGCCCGTGCGGCGAGGCGACGCTGGGCTTCGTCTACGTGACCGACCTGCTCGCCGATTCGCTCGAGCCGATCCTCGCCCGGCTCAAGCAGGCGACCGGGATCGCCGACTGGGTCGGCACCGTCGGCTTCGGGGTCTGCGTCGGCGGCAAGGAGTATTTCAACACCCCGGCGATGGCGGTGCTCGCGGGCGCCGTCCCGCCGGACAGCTACCGCATCCTGCCGACGATCGCGCGGCCGGGCGAGGCGCTGCCGGGGGATCTCGGCGAATGGGCCGCCGAGCGGCGCCCGGTGCTCGGCATCGTGCACGGCGATCCGCGCAACCGGTATCTGCCGGCGATCATCGATTCGCTGTGCGACGACACCGAATGCTTCCTGGTCGGCGGGCTGACCGCCTCGCGCAACGTCTTCAGCCAAGTCGCGGGCGGCGACATCGTCGAGGGCGGGCTGTCGGGCGTGCTGCTCGCCCGGGAGGTCGGCGTGGCGACCGGGCTGAGCCAGGGCTGCGCCCCGATCGGCGCGGTGCATGACGTGACCAGGGCGCAGGACAACGTGCTCTACGAGCTCAACGGCCGGCCCGCGCTCGACGTCTTCAAGGAGGACATCGGCGAGGTGCTGGCGCGCAATCTGGAGCGCATCGGCGGCTACATCCACGCCGCCCTGCCGATCGCCGGCAGCGACACCGCCGACTACCTGGTGCGCAACGTGATGGGCATCGACCCCGGCAACGGCTGGCTGTCGATCGGCGAGCGGTTGCAGGAGGGCGACAAGCTCCTGTTCGTCCGGCGCGACGGCCCGAGCGCCTTCGCCGACCTCGAACGCATGCTGGGCGAGGTGACCGGCCGCGCCGGGGAGGGGGGCCGGGCGGGGCTCTATTATTCCTGCGTCGCGCGCGGCCCCAACATGTTCGCCAGCGACGACCAGGAGATGACCGCCGTCGCCGACGCCCTCGGCGCCGGGGTGCCGGTCGTCGGGTTCTACGCCAACGGCGAGATCTCCAACAACCGGCTCTACGGCTATACCGGCGTGCTCACCCTGATTCTCTAGGCCCGCGATGATCCGCCTGTTCTTCGGCCTCGATCTGCCGGGCGAGATCCGCATGCGCATCGCCGGCATCGCGCGCGGCATCGACGGCGCGCGCTGGGTGGCGCCGGAGGATCTGCACATCACGCTCCACTTCATCGGCGAGGTGCCGGAGCCGGCGATGGAGGAGATCGCCGCCGAGGCCGCATCGATCCGCTTCGAGCCCTTCGCCGTCACCCTGGCCGGCGCCGGGCATTTCGAGCGCCGCGGCAGGGTCGGCGCGGTGTGGATCGGGGTCGAGCCCGAGTCGGCGCTCTCGGCGCTGCGCGAGCGCATCGAGGCGGCAATGGTGCGCGCCGGCCAGAAGCCCGAACGCCGCCGCTTCCGCCCCCATGTGACGGTCGCCCGGCTCTCCCGCGCGCGCCCCGGCGAGGTGCGCGACTGGCTCGCCGCCAACACCCTGTTCCGCGCCGTCCCCTTCGCCGTCGAGACCTTCGTCCTGTTCTCCAGCACGCTCGGCCGCCAGGGCTCGACCTACACCGCGGAGTGCATCTTTCCGGTGGAGGGGTGAGGGTGCCGGCCGCCCTCCCTTGGAATCCGATATGTTCTGTCTTTGTTCGCAAAATTGCTTGACTTCGGGAACGGCTGGGGCATCCTCTTTGCTCGTTGTCGCAGTCCCCGGCAGGTGCATGAGGCATCGTGAAGACCCGAAGCGCGAACCGGACGAGGAATGGTAGAGAGGCCGCGACAACCTCGGCGGCCCCGACGCGGGAAATTGTCGAGGAAGGGTCGCGGAACGCCCGGAAGCTCGCTTCGGCGGTAGAGCGCAAAGACCGCCTCGGGTTCGCGCGGGCAATGGTCTTCCGGGCGGTGTCAGCCTGTTGGGGGGAGCTTCGGGCGGTGTCCGGCCACCCTTGGCGGCTGCGCCCGCTGCCCGCCGAGGTGCCCGTCGCATTGCTGCAAGAAGAGGCCGGAAAGCTGGCGGAGCAAATCGGCGTCGCCGCGGCTGCCATGGATGCGGCGGATGCCGCCTTTGCGATGGGCGTGCTCTACACCGGAATGATGCCCGACGGTTTTCGGACCGTTCACGGGGCGTACTACACGCCGCCCGCGCTGTGCGAACGGCTGCTCGACCTGGCCACCGACGCGGGGGTCGACTGGCGATCGGCGCGGGTTCTCGATCCTGCCTGCGGCGGGGGCGCTTTTCTGTCGCCGGTCGCGAGACGCATGGCGGACAGCCGGTCGGACGACACTGCCGCGGCCGTCCTGAAGAACATCGAGGGTCGTTTGCGCGGGTTCGAGCTGGACCCGTTCGCGGGCTGGATGTCGAGCGTGTGCCTCGACGTGTCGCTTGCCGATTTGTGCCGCGAGGCGGGGATGAGGCTGCGACCGGTCGTGCGTGTTTGCGATAGCCTGGAACAGATCCCCGGTGGAAAAGGGTTCGATCTGGTCGTCGGCAATCCGCCATACGGGCGGGTGAAGCTGTCTCCGGAGCTGCGCGAAGAGTTTGACCGCAGCCTGTTCGGACATGCCAATCTTTACGGTGTGTTCACCGATCTGGCGCTTCGATTCGCGAGGCACGGCGGGATTGTCGCCTACGTGACGCCGACAAGCTTTCTCGCCGGCGAGTATTTCAAGGCGCTGCGCGGTCTTCTCGGCCGGGACGCGCCTCCTGCGGGGCTGGACTTTGTGACCGAACGGCGGGGCGTCTTCGCCGACGTGCTGCAGGAAACGCTTCTCGCGGTATACCGTCGGGGCGGAGACCCCGGGGAAGCCGGGGTCCGTTTCATTTCGCCCCGGCCGGACGGGACGATCCAGACCTCCTCCGCGGGCTCGTTCCACCTCCCCGAACCTCCCGACCGGCCGTGGATCGTGCCGCGTACCGAAGCCCACGGCGCGCTGGTCGGGCGGGTCAACGGTCTGCCGTACCGGCTGGCCGATTACGGCTATACGGTCAGCACCGGACCCTTGGTCTGGAACCGCCACAAGAAGAGCCTGAGAGAGAAGCCGGGAAAGGGACGCTATCCGCTGATCTGGGCGGAGGCGGTGCGTTCGAACGGGACGTTCGAGTTCCGGGCAAAGGAGCGGAATCACAAGCCGTATTTCGAGCCCGGAGCGAAGGAAGGCTGGGTAGTCACCGATTTTCCCTGCGTGCTGCTCCAACGGACGACGGCAAGAGAACAGTGCCGGCGCCTGATCGCGGCCGAACTGCCGGCGTCGTTCGTCGAAGCGCATGGCGCGGTCGTGGTCGAAAACCACCTGAACATGATCAAGCCGCTCGAAGGCGGACCCAGGGTGGCGCCGGCCGCCCTGGCCGCCCTGTTGAACAGCGAAACGGTCGATCAGCTGTTTCGCTGCATCAACGGCAGTGTCGCCGTTTCGGCCTATGAGTTGCAGGCGTTGCCTCTGCCGTCACCGGAATGCATGAAGGAGATAGAGCGCCTGGTGACTGCGCGCGCCGAAACCGAAACACTGGAGAGCGCGGTGGAGCGCCTGTACGGCGGCGGAGCGGAATAGTGCCGCTGCCGCCCCTTTTGCCGGTCCACGAGATCCGCGAACGCCTGAAGACGATATTCCCGGAAGGAACCGAGAACCGGACCTACGTCACCCGCGAGATGGCGGCGAAGACGGTGTTCGTGATGCTGTATGCTGGTGCAACCCAGGATGCCGGGGGCTGGCTGCGGCCCGACCAGGTCACGAGGATGACGGACGCACAGGCCCGTTTGGCGCGCGCAGCGGATCGAGAATTGTGGTCAATACAGTCCATGCGTCCCGGCCCTGGCGATTTGCCGGGACGGTGGTATGCAACGAACACGCGTGAACCGATCCGCGACGAGACCTTGCGCAATGGGCTCGTGCGCATCGGCGCGGTTCTGGAGCGCGATGGGTTGCCCACCACATCGCCGCGCCCCCGCTATGCGCTGAAGGGGAGGTTCGCCAGGCTGTTCGACCCGGCCCTGTCCGGAGAGGAGCTGCAAGCGGCGATCGAGGAGTGGCGGAAGCGGGAACTGTCGGGGAGCGCTCGGGCGCGGGTGGCGATCATGCGCCGCGGTGCGGTCGCTGGCGAGGGGAGGGTGCTGGTGACCTTCCCGAACGGAGAAACCCGGCGCATGGAACCGGGACCGAGCTCGGTGATCTCGAAAGCGGTGGTCGAGGAGTTTGCGCTCCGGTTTCTCCAGCGACCCGGCGTGATTTGGCTGAGCGAGAGCCGGAACCGGGTTGTCGAGCGGGACGATGCGCTCGCGCAGGACATCGGCCTCGCCATCGAGGCGGACCGGAATCTGCCAGACCTGATCCTGGTCGATCTCGGGCCGGACGGTCCGCTGCTGGTGTTCGTCGAGGTGGTTGCGACGGCGGGTCCGGTCAACGAAACAAGGCGGTCGGTGCTGATGGCGATCGCGGCGGAGGCGGGGTTCGGCGAGGACCAGGTGGCATTCGTGAGCGCTTATGCGGATCGGGACGACGCGGCGCTCAGGCGTTCCGTCAGCGCGTTGGCGTGGCGGTCCTTCGTCTGGTTCATGTCCGAACCGGCGCATATCGTGGCGCTGCACCGGGGCGCCGATGCCGAGCGGATGCGGCTGTCCGAGCCGATGCGGGCTTAGCCGAAAGGCCCGCCTCCCTACGCCCACACGATCTCCGCGCGGTCGACGGTCACCGTGCCGTCGGCGGCGAGGCGGATGCGGTTGACCGTCTGGGCGAGGTCGGGCGAGCCGGAGTACCAGGCCGGCACCGCACCGTTGCCGACCCGGACCGGGCGGTTCCAGTGGCCGAGCGCGAGATAGTCGGCGCCGGTCGCCGCGATCTCCTCGTCGGAGATCAGCCAGGACGGGCGGTGCGCCGCGTTCGCGTCCTCGTCCCCCCGGTAGTGGCCGTGCGCCATCGCCACCTGCCAGCGCGTCGTGCGCGGCCGCGCGGCGGCGAGCGGCGCCATGTCGCCGTAGTCGAGATGCGCGATGCCCCAGATCTCGAGCTCGAGCCCGGGCAGGCGCACCGCCTCCGCATGGGTCAGGCCGAGGACGCTGACGGTCTCCGCCTCGGCCATGCCGCAGCGCCGCCACACCGAATCGGCGGTCAGCGGGTCGTGGTTGCCGGGGAGCGCCACCACCGCCATGCCGCAGCCGCCGAGCAGCCCGGCGGCGCGTTCGAGCAGGGGGTCGGGGAGCCGGTTGTGCTCGAACACGTCGCCCGCCAGCAGCACCGCGTCGGCGGCCAGCGCGGCGGCGGTGCCGAGCACCGAGGCGAGCCCGCGCGCCCCGTCGCCGCCATGCCTCCGCGCGGTGTAGCCGTCGTCGACATGGATGTCCGAGCTGTGCACCAGCACGATGTCCCGGCCGGAAGATTGGCTCAAATCCTCGCTCTCCCCGCTGCGGCCCCGGTATACCATCAGCCGTCGTCGTAGCGCATCGTCCAGCGCGCCGGGCCGATCACCTGCATCAGCGCCTTGGTCCCCGCCCTTGCCGACGACATGCTGCCGATATGCGACACCCCGCCGTCATAGGTGACCGTCCAGCCCCGGTCGGCGGACGGGCAGTCGAGGTTGAGGATCGCCGGCTCCCCGCCCGGCAGGCGCTGGAGGATGCGCACCCCGCCGCCCGAGAGGATCTGCATCACCTCGTCGACCGGCGTGCCGTCGTCGGCGCGGTTGACGTGGAAGCGGTCGAACCGGCTGTAATCGGCCCCCGCCGCGACGACGAAGAGCTGCGGATAGGCATAGCCGTGATTGGCGACCGCGGTCTCCAGCGCCCCGCCGCCCACGACATGCGGCGCCCGCCCGGCCCGTGCCAGCGTGTCGAGCAGCGCGGCGCGGGGGAGCAGGAAGGCCGCCTCGATCCGTTCCGCCTCGTCCGCGGTCGGCGTCGGCCGGGCGAGCAGGGCGCGGACATCCGCCGCCGCCCGGTCCAGCTCGAGCGGCCACACCCCGGCGCCGTAGGGCGCGAGCGCGGCGTTGACCGGGCCGATCCCGGCCAGCGCAGGGCCGTCGCCGCGCTCCAGAAGGAGCCCGGCGGTCACCGCGCCACCCGGGGCGGCGGGCGCCGGTTCGTCGCGCTCGCGGGTCCGGACATGGGTTTCTCCCCGGCGACTATCGGGCATCGCGGGTCCGGCCGCAATCCAGCCACGTCAAGACACGGCCCTTCCAGACAGCGATACAATGGCACATAATGCCATCCTGCGACTGTCTGGAAGGGACCAGCCATGCCGACGCGCAACGTCGTTCTTTCCGACCATCAGGCCTCCCTGATCGCGAGGCTGGTGGGGTCGGGCCGCTATCAGAACGCCAGCGAGGTGATGCGGGCCGGGCTCAGGCTGATCGAGCGGCATGAGGCGGAAGAGGAAATCCGTCTGAAGGCGATGCGCGAAGCGGTGGATGAGGGAATCGCCGACATTGCCGCGGGCCGCTATCGGACGTTCGAAACCCCGGAAGCGCTCCGTGACGGGCTGGCCGCCATCGTCGACGAAGCGCTCGGCGAGGAAACCGCCGAAGGCGGGGTGTGAGCGAAGACCGCCCACGATGGCAGGTCCGCCTGACGGCCGGCGCCCGGGCCGATCTCCGCAATATTCTCCGTTGGACGTCCGACCGGTTCGGGCGGGCGCGGTCGCGCCGCTATTCCGACACCCTGACGCAGGCGATCCGATCCCTGGAAGCGGGGCCGGACGCGCCCGGATCGCGGCGCCGCGATGACCTCTCGCCAGGGCTCATGACGCTGCATGTCGCGCGGCGCGGTCGGGCGGGCCGGCATCTCGTGGTGTACCGGATCGGCGGCACCGAGGATCCATCCATCATCGAGGTGATCCGGCTGCTGCACGATTCGATGGATTTCTCGCGCCACGCGGATCCGGGCGAAGGCCCATGACCCCCCGCATTTGGCGCACGCCGCTGGTCGTGCTGGTCGGCGGCACGGCGATCCTGCTGCTCTCCTTCGGGCTGCGCCAGAATCTCGGGCTCTACATGGCGCCGATCTCGACCGGACTCGGCTGGGACCGCGAGGTGTTCGCCTTCGCGGTGGCGCTGCAAAGCCTGGTCTGGGGAATCTCCACCCCCTTCATGGGCTGGCTCTCCGACCGCTACGGGCCCGGCAAGGTGGTGGCGGCGGGCGGGACGATCTACGCCGCCGGGCTGTGGCTGATGGCCGGGGCGAGCGCGCCCCTCGACGCCACGATCGGCGTCGGCTTCATGACCGGGTTCGGCATGAGCATGACCGGGTTTCCCATCGTGCTGGCGACCGTCAGCCGGGTCGCGTCGCCGGCCAAGCGCAGCATGTATCTCGGCATTGCCAGCGCCGGCGGCTCGTCGGGCCAGCTCCTGCTGGTGCCGTTCGGCCAGTTCCTGCTGACCGAGAACGGCTGGTCGGTGGCGCTCCTGATCCTCGCCGCGATGGCGGCGCTGATCGTGCCGCTCTCCGCCATCCTCGCCGGCGGCAACCGCCTGTCCGAAGAGGACGCCACCAGCCAGCGCATCGGCGCGGCGCTGCGCGAGGCGGGCGGGCATGGCGGCTACCATCTGCTCAACGCCGGCTATTTCGTCTGCGGCTTCCAGACCATGTTCATCGGCGCGCATCTGCCGGCCTATCTCAGCGACCTCGACCAGCCGGCCTGGCTCGGCGCGACGGCGCTCGCGCTGATCGGCGGGCTCAACATCCTGGGCTGCCTGTTCTGGGCCCATCTCGGCGCCAGATACAAGATGAAGAACCTGCTCGCGATCATCTACGGCGCCCGCGCCGTCATCATGGCGGGGTTCGTCATGCTGCCGATCTCGCCGGTGACGGTGATCGCCTTCGCCTGCCTGATGGGGCTGCTGTGGCTCGCCACCGTGCCGCTCACCACCGGGGTGGTGGCGGGGATCTTCGGCACCCGCTTCATCGCCACGCTGATCGGCATCACCTTCTTCAGCCACCAGATCGGGAGCTTCCTCGGGATCTGGCTGGGCGGTATCGTGTACGACGCGATGGGCAATTACGACGCGATCTTCTGGGGCGGGGTGGCGCTCGGCGTGGCCGCTGCGGCGCTGCATCTGCCGATCGACGACCGGCCGCTGCGCCCCGTCCGGGCGGCGGCCGCGTAAGGCGATGGGCGTCCCGGTCATCGACATCTCCGGCGACCGCGCTCGCGTGGCGTCGGCGGTCGGGCGCGCGGTCGAGGAGATCGGCTTTCTCGTCATCGCGGGGCACGGCGTGCCGGCGGCGACGCTGGACGCGACGCGCCGGGCGGCGCGCGCGCTGTTCGCCCGGCCGGAGGCCGAGAAGGCGGCGCTCGCCGACGCGGCGGGCACGCTCAACCGCGGCTACACGCCCTTCCGGTCGGAATTCAACGGCTCGACCCGCACCGAGCGGGCGCCGGCCGACCTGCGCGAGGGCTTCATCTTCGGGCCCTTCGACCTGCCCGA
>MPNO01000035.1 GCA_002239065.1 Defluviicoccus sp. bin129
GCCGCAGGCCTGTGGACAAGTGGACAGCCGCTCCGCGCCTGACCACTTCCCCACAGGCCCAACAACCTCAACAGAAGCGGTCAATCGATGTGCTAGCAAAACCGGACAAATCTACTTGCTAGCGACATGCGTGCCGTGGGACCCGGACTATTCGACGGGCGTGCAGGATCGACGAAGTCCGGCACGGTCATGCAATTCGTCGCGCGTAGGCGGGCGGCCGTCGATCCAGCTCAGCTTGCGCGGTTTCCTGGACAGAATGCGCTCCATGGCGAGGTCGTACTCGTCCTTCCCACGCCGCGCCCCCACGCCTTCCTCGACGGTGATCTTCTTCATGGCACCGATTTCGTGGCGACCGCTTCTCTATAGGCAGAGACTCTGCCCGGCGATCACCCCGCCGCCGGCTGCGCGGCGAAGCGCCCGCGGATCTCCCCGCGCATCTCCGAGACCTCGCGGGCCAGATCGTCGACCTTGCCTTCGAGCCGATCCACCCTGCTTTCGAGCCTCAAGAACAGGCGGAACATGAACATCGCGAACGTACCGCCCGAGGCAAGCAGGGTCGCGAATCCGCCCAGCATGGTGATGATCTCGGCGCTCATGGCACAACTGTAGCGGGTGTTTCTCCTGTCGTCCAGCCGCAGCCCGTCGGCGCGGCGACGCGTGCTATTCTGGCATCATGAAGGACCCCTACGAAGTCCTCGGGATCGAGCCGGGTGCGACGCTGGACGAGGTCAAGCGCGCCTATCGCGCGCTCGCCAAGGAACTTCACCCCGATGCCAACCCCGACGACTCGGTGGCCGCCAACCGGTTCCGCGAGGCGACCGAGGCCTACGGCCTGTTGAGCGATCCCGAGCGCCGGGCCGAGTTCGATTCCGGCGGCTGGCGGCGCGGCTACGCCGACGGGTTCGGGCCCGAGCGCGCGCCGTGGGGCGCCGACGACGGCGTGTTCGACTTCAACGACGGGATCGGCGAACGCCCGATCGACCTGTTCGGCGACATCGCCGGCAACCGGCGCGGCCGGGTGTTCGGCGCCGCCAGCACCTCGCTCGCCTTGCCGGGCGAGGACCTCGCCGAGACCGTCGGCATCACCGTCAAGGAGGCGGAGGAGGGCACCCGCAAGGTGGTCGATCTGGTCACCGGCGCGCGGGTCGAGGTGATCGTCGCCCCCGGCACCGAGAGCGGGCGGACGCTCACCTTCGAGGGGCTCGGGCTCCCCGGGATCGGCGGCGCGCCGCCCGGAGACCTCAACGTGGTGGTCGAGATCCTGCCGGCGCCGATGCTGGACGGCGAGGGCTCAGGCTGAGCGGACCATGCGCGCGTCGCGCCAGGTGCAGTAATAGGTGCAGCCGAACAAGAGCGCCGCCCCCGCCCAGGTCCAGACGCTCGGCAGCTCGTCGAAGAACACGAAGCCGAACAGCGCCACCATCGGCAGCCGGAGATAGAGCACCGGAGAGACCAGGCTCGCCTCCGCCGCGGCGAGCGACTTGGTGATGCAGATTTGCGCGCTCAGCGCCCCCAGGGCAAAGGCGAGGATCCAGGGCATGTCCGCGAGCGTCGGCGTCACCCATGTGACCGCCGCCGGGATCGCGGCGATCGGCACCTGCATGACGAAGCCGTAGAACAGGATGGTGCGAATGCGGTCGTCCCGCGCGAGAAAGCGGGTCGAGACGTCCACCACCCCGAACAGCAGCGCCGCGGCGAGCGCGATGGCGACGCCCGCGTTCACCTCCGCGAATCCCGGGCGGACGATGATCAGCACGCCGACGAAGCCGAGCACGGTCGCGATCCAGCGATGCGCGTAGGCGCGCTCCTTGAGCAGGATTACCGCGAAGATCAGGGTGAAGATCGGCAGGGTGAACTGGAGCGCCACCGAATCGGCGATGGTGATCAGCCGCACCGAGTAGTAGCCGCAGAACATCGCCGAATAGGCGAAGGCGGCGCGTGCGGCGTAGAGCCGGAGATTGTTCGTCCTCAGCCCTGCCCGCCCGACCCGGACCAGCCAGGGCAGAAGCACCGCGATCCCGAAGACCAGGCGGAAGACGACGATCTCGAAAGTCGAATAGGAGGCCGACAGATGGCGGACCAGCGCGAGCGTCACCGAGAAGGCGACCGCCGCCCCGAACATCCAGAGCACCCCGACGACCGGGTTGTGGCGGCCGTTCACCCGCCGCCGCCCGCCCGCCGGAAGTTCAGCGCCCGCCAGATGCGCTCCGGGGTCGCGGGCAGCGGGACATCCGCCACCCCGCGCGCGGCGAGCGCGTCGGCGACGGCGTTTATCGTCGCCGGCAGCGCGCCGGTCGGCCCCGATTCTCCCACCCCCTTGGCGCCGATCGGGTTGGAGGCGGTGGGAATGCCGGCGCTCGCGACCGCGAAGGCGCTGAGGTCGTCCGCGCGCGGCAGGGCGTAGTCCATCAGCGAGCCGGTCAGCAGCTGGCCGGTCTGCGTATCGGACCGGATCTCCTCCATCAGCGCCTGGCCGATTCCCTGGGCGATGCCGCCATGCAGCTGGCCGGCATAGAGCATCGGGTTGATCACCCGCCCGGCGTCGGAGACCCCGACATAGGCGACGATCTCGACGGCGCCGGTCTCCGGGTCGATCTCGACCTCGCAGATTTGGGCCGAGCTCGGCCAGTTCCAGTATTCCGGCGCGTACCAGGCCTGCGCCCCGAGCCCGGGTTCGAGCCCGGGCGGGAGGGGCTCCGCGGCGGCGGCGGCGATTTCGGCGAGCGTGACCGACCGGTCGGTCCCGGCGACCGAGAAACGCGCTTCCGCATAGGCGATGTCGGTCTCGGCCGCTTCCATCAGATGGGCCGCGATCTTCCGCCCCTTGTCGATCACCTTGTCGGCGGCGAGGCGGATCGCCCGGTCGAGCGCGAGTTGAAGGTGCCGCGGCCATGGGCGACGAGATCGGTGTCGCCCTGGACGAAGCGGATGTCGCCGGCGGCGACGCCGAGGCACGCGCACAATATCTGCCGGAAGATTGTCGCATGGCCCTGGCCGTGATCGACCGTGCCGGTCATCAGGGTCAGCCCGCCGGAGGGATCGACCCGGATCTCGGCGGTCTCGACGATCGGGGTCGAGGTCTTCTTGACCGTATTGGCGAAGCCGAAGCCGCGCAGCCGGCCGCGCCCTTCCGCTTCGCGCCTGCGCGCCGCGAACCCGGCATGGTCGGCCTCGTCCAGCGCGCGGCCGAGATTGGCCGGGAAGTCGCCGCAATCGTAGACGTAGCCGAGCGCGTTGGTCCACGGCATGCGGTCGGGCGTGACGGTGTTGATGAGCCGCAGCTCCGCCGCCGGCATGCCGAGCTCGCGGGAAGCGAGGTCGACCAGACGCTCCAGCACGAAGGCGGCCTCGGGCGCGCCCGAGCCGCGATAGGGCGAGGTCGGGGTGGTGTGGGAGTGAACCCCGCGCACCGCGACGTGCACCGCCGGGGTGCGGTAGACCCCGGCGAGCGTGCCGAGATTGCCGACCGGTGGGCGCGGCCCGCGGGTCGACAGGTAGGCGCCCAGATTGGCGTCGGTCGAGACCCGGAGCGCGAGGAAGCGCCCGTCCCGGTCGAGCGCGAGCGCGGCCTCGGTCGCGCATTCGCGCGCGTGGTCGTCGGTCGCGAGCCCTTCGCTCCGGCTCGACACCCATTTGACCGGGCGCCCGATCTTGCGCGCCGCCCACAGCACCAGGACGAGCTCGGGATAGTTGGGCCCGCGCGTCCCGAAGCTGCCGCCGATGTCGCCGCACACCACGCGCACCCGGCTCTCCGCCACGCCGAACACCGCTTGCGCGAGATCGCGCCGCAGCGTGTGCGGGTTCTGGACGCCCGAATGGAGGGTGTAGCGGCCGTCATGCGCGTCGAAGAAACCGACGCAGCCGCGCGGCTCCATCATCGCCCCGGTGATCCGGTTGATCGCAAAGCGCCGGCGTATCACATGCGGCGCGCTCTCGAGCGCCGCCGCGACCGCCGCCGCGTCGCCCTCCTCATGGGCGAAGGCGACGTTGTCCGGGCAGAATGTCCAGACCGCCGGCGCGTCCGCGCCAAGCGCCTGTTCGGTGGTCGTAACGGAAGGCAGCGGCCGGTACTCGACGGCGATGCGTTCGGCCGCGTCCATGGCGCATTCCACGGTCTCGCCGACGACGAAGGCGACCGGATCGCCCACGAAGCGCACCCGGTCGCGGACCAGCGCGGGGCGCGGCGGGTCGATCATCGGCGTGCCGTCGGGCCGGCTGCGCTTGTCCTCGCAGGGCAGGAAGCCGTGACCGTCGGCGTCCCAGCCCCGCCCGTCCAGGACCGCGAGCACGCCCGGCATCCGCGCGGCCTCCGCCGTGTCGATCCCGGCGATCGCCGCATGCGGGTGGGGCGAACGCAGGACGACGCCATGCGCCAGCCCGGGGAACGCGATGTCGTCGAGATAGCGCCCGCCGCCGGTCAGCAGCCGGCGGTCGTCCGCCCGGACAACCGGGGCGCCGATCCCGTTCGCGGTCATCGCGGACCGGCGCCGCGCGGGCGCTCTGCTATTCGGCCGCGACGAGCTCCGGCTGCTCGATATGCGAGGCCTGCAGCGTCGGCATCACCTCGGCGGCGAATTTTTCCATGTTCTTGCGCGTGAGGTCGGCCGGCAGGGTGCCGAACTGGCAGAGCGCGAGCACGTTGCCGAGCGCCACCCGGCGCTGGCAGTCGAGCAGCTTCTCGCGCACCGTGTCGGGGCTGCCGATCACCACCACCTCGTCCTCGATCAGCGACTCGACGGTCTGGCTCCGGCTCAGGCTCGACTTGTGCTTGCGCACGTTCTTGAGCGAGGCGATCGAGGTGTAGCCCGGCGGCAGCAGCATCTCCGGCGGGTTGCGCAGGAACTTGTTGGCGAAGGCCTCGATATGGGGCCTCGCCTCGTCGCGCGCCTGCTCGTCGGTATCGGCGACGTAGATCGGCACCAGCCAGCCGAGCTGGTCGGGGCTCGCCTCGTAGCCGTGTTCCCTGGCCTTGTCGCGATAGGCGTCCATGAACCGCTTCACCGCGCGGAACGGGCTGTAGGTCTGGAGATAGGTGTATTTGCGGTCCGGATGCGCGGTCCACTCGATGGTCTCGGTCGAGCCCTGGGACGGGCACCAGATCGGCGGGTGCGGCTCCTGGTAGGGGCGCGGCCACAGATTGACGTATTCGAAATGGTAGTGCTCGCCCTCGAAGGAGAACGGCCCTTCCTCGGTCCAGGCGCGGATCACCAGGTCGTGCGCCTCGTGGAAGCGGTCATGCGAGAAGGCCGGGTTGGCGCCCATCGAGTAGTACTCGCAGCCGATGCCCCGCACCATGCCGCTGATCAGCCGCCCGCCCGTGATGCAGTCGATCATCGCATGCTCTTCGGCCAGCGTCAGCGGGTGCTCGCGGATGCCGAAGGCCGAGCCCACGATGGCGATCTTGACCCGCTCGGTACGCCGCGCCAGCGCCGACGCGGTGACGATGGGGGACGGCATGATGCCGTAGGCGTTCTGGTGGTGCTCGTTGACGCAGAGCCCGTCGAAGCCGAGCTCCTCGCCGTATTCCAGCTCGTCGAGATAGCGGTTGTAGAGCTCGTGCCCCTTCTTGGGGTCGAAATAGCTGTTCGGCAGGACCACCCAGGCCGAGCGGTACTTCTTGTCGTAGTCGAGGTCCAGATAGGCGTAGGGCATCAAATGAAAGAGGAAGACCTTCATCGCGCGCATCCTGTCCTGTGGGCGGATCGAGTGTAGGGGAACGGGACGGGGGGAACAATCGAGCCGGGGCGTGGGGACCGAAACCAGGCCGCGACCGTTCAACGGACTTCCACGAGAACCTCTCCACCCGCCAGAGCCGATTCGATATCGGAGAATTGAGCGGCCAGCCGGTCGTGGAGGGCGTCTGTAGACGTGTTGCCGAAACGTAGCCAGACCACCCGCAGGCCCGGCGCGCGCCGGGCCCGCTCGGCAAAATCGGCATCCTTGGACCAAATGACGGCACCCTTCTTTCGCGCCAAGGCCTCAATGAGGTCGTCTGTCGCGGCGCCCAGGCCGAGGTCGTTCACGTGATCGCAGCTATGGCCCCTGTTCGACAGCCACCGGGCGAGGCTGGGGGGCAACTGCGCATCGATCAGGAAGCGCACGGATCAGGCGGCGGGGACAATGCGATGGTCGATTGCGGCAGCCCCGTAGGCGAGGGCAGCCCTGACGTCCTGTTCGCTCAGATAGGGGTAGTCGGCCAGCATGACGTCCTTCGACACGCCCGACGCCATCATTTGCAGGATGTCGCAAACCCGGACCCTGGTTCCACGAATGTGCGGGCGCCCGCCGCAGATCGCGGGATCTATGCCGATCCGGGCCGTGATATCCGGAGGTTCGGCGACATCGTCCAGAACCCCTGCCGGCACGCAAATTCGGGCGCCCTTGCGCGGACCGGAATGCCCGTAGCCTCTGAGAAAGTCGCGGAGCGCCCGGTCCAGCGCGTCCGCGCGGGAACTGCCCGGCTCGACGACGTGAAACCATCGGCGGAGGACCGGTTCGGTTATCCGGCCATCCCTCGCATGCCGCTCACGAAAATACGCTTCGGCCGTGTTGTCGGCATATCCCACGAACTTGGATGGCGCGAACAGCCACTGTCCGCCAGCCGGTCTGGCCGCATACCATGCGTGCACGTACGACATCAGCCTTTTCAATTCTCCGCCGAGTCGCTCGTCTGCAAGTTCGGCTTGGTATTGCCAAATGTTTCTGATCGCTTGGTCTTGGTTGGTCACCAATGCGATGTCGGTCATGGGTCCATCTCCGAAGATGTCTAGACAGCTTAGAGTAAATCTAGTTCATCTAGATTATCGAGTCAATGCCGTAAATGGTCAGGAACCCAGGCTTGGACGCACTGCTACAATCGGCAGTTGCAAACCCGTAGCCGCTGCGGGCCGGGGCAGAATAGCCAGTCAAATAGTGGGTTTGCCCGCCGGGAGCTGGTACGGGTGGCCGGACTCGAACCGGCAAGTCCTTGCGGACAGCGGCTTTTGAGGCCGCCGCGTCTACCAATTCCGCCACACCCGCGTTCCGTGCCGCACTGTGCAGCAAATTCTCGCGCGTCTCAACGATTTCGCCCTTCCGGGGCTATAGTCGCGGCGTGCTGAGACGCCTCTATGACTGGACGATGGGGCTCGCCGGGCGCAGGGGCGCGGTGTGGGCGCTTGCCGGCGTGGCCTTCGTCGAGGGGTGGTTCTTCCCGATCCCGCCCGACGTGCTGCTGATCCCGATGGTGCTGGCGGCGCGCGACCGGGCGTGGCGTTATGCGGCGATCTGCACCGCGGCCTCGGTGGCGGGCGGGGCGTTCGGCTACGCCATCGGGCTTTTCCTGTTCGAGGCGGCGGCCCGGCCGATTCTCGCCTTCTACGGATACGGAGAGGCCTTCGCCGCGTTCGGCGCGCGCTACAACGAATGGGGCGCGTGGATCGTGTTCGGCGCCGGCTTCACCCCCTTCCCCTACAAGCTGGTCGCCATCGCGAGCGGCGCGACCCGGCTCGATCCGTCGGTTTTCGTTGCCGCCTCGGTCGTCGCGCGCGGGCTGCGCTTCCTCCTCGTCGCGGCGCTGCTCTACTGGATCGGGCCGCCGATCCGCGCCTTCATCGAACGCCGGCTCGGGTTGGTGACCGCGGTCTTCGCCGTCCTCTTGCTTGGCGGCTTCGCGATTGCCAATTACGCCCTGTGACCGCGATCGAAAAATCCGCCCCGGCGGCGATCCTCCCCGCCAGCGCGCCGACCCCCGCCGCCAGCCCCCTGATCCTCGCCACGGCGCTCGCCTCGCAATATGTCGGCGGGCTCGCGCCCTGCGAGCTCTGCCTCTGGCAGCGCTGGCCCTACGCGGCGGCGATCGGGCTCTCGCTGGTGGCGCTGACCGCGCTCCGCCGCCCGGCCGCGCGCTCGGCCGCGGTCGCGCTCTGCGGGCTTGCCTTCGCGGTCGGAGGGGCGGTCGCGTTCTACCATCTCGGGGTGGAGGAGGGCTGGTTCCGCGGCCCCGCCGGCTGCTCGGCCGCCGCCATCGACGCGACTACCATCGAGGAGTTGAAGCGCCAGCTCGAAGCGGCCCCCGTCGTGCGCTGCGACGAGGTACCATGGTCGCTGATGGGGATCTCGCTCGCAGGCTTCAACCTGATCGCGTCGGCCGCGCTGGCGGCGGGCTGTCTTTTCCTGGCGGCGCGGTCATGGAGGCGGCCCGCGTGAGCGATGCCCCCCGCATGACCGCCGAGGACAGGCTGCCGGGCGATCCCGACCGCGAGGAGACCCTCGCCCGGATGATCCGCGTCGACCAGGCCGGCGAGTACGGCGCGGTGCGCATCTATGCCGGGCAGCGCGCGTTCCTTCCCCGGGGCGCCGCGGCCGATGCGGTCGACGAGATGGCCGCCAAGGAGGAAGAGCACCTCGCGGCCTTCGACGCGCTGGTCGCCGAGCGCGGAATCCGCCCGACCGCGCTGATGCCCCTCTGGCATGTCGCGGGCTACGCGCTCGGCGCGGCGACCGCGCTGATGGGCGAGCGCGCCGCGATGGCCTGCACCGAGGCGATCGAGGAGGTGATCGACCGCCACTACGCCGAGCAGTCCGCCGCGCTCGGCGAGGACGAGGCCGAACTCCGCGCCACCATCGACGAATTCCGCGCCGACGAGATCGAGCACCGCGACCTCGCCGTCGCCCACGAGGCGCACGGTGCGCCGGGCTACGACCTCCTCACCCGCGCTGTGAAGACCGGCTCGCGGCTCGCGATCTGGCTGTCGATTCGGGTGTGAATGCCCGACGGCCTGCGGACAGACGGTTCGGCTCCTGTCTTTTGCTGGTTATCAGAAGGTGATAACTTGTCGGCATGCCGCCGCCGGACCGGGAACCGGGTCTCGACACGCTGCTCGACCTGCACGGCCTGACGCTGTTCGTGGACGAAGCCGGACACTGGGTGAAGTTCGTGGTGCTGAGAACCGAGGTAACTCCGGAACGCCCGCACGGGCTGAGTTATTCTCTCACGCTGCACGCGCCGGATGGTACGAGGCTGGTCGGGTTCGACAACGCCCATCCGGTGAGGGAGCGGCGCGGCCCGGGAACGCGGACGCGCGCGGAGAGCGATCATCGGCACCGGCTGAAGAGCATCCGGCCATACGACTACGCGGATGCGGCCACGCTGCTCCAGGACTTTTGGAGCGAGGTGGACGCGGTCCTGAAGGACAGGGGGTCGATCTCATGAAGACGCTGACGATCGGCATCGCCGGTTACGACCAGATGAAGGCGCGGAGCCTGGCGATCGCCCGCGGCGAACACAGACCCGCCACGGGCGAACCGAAGGTCTGGTTCACCTCGGTGGAGAGCTTCGCCAAGGTACTCTCCCAACGCAATCGCGAGCTTCTTGCGCTGATCGCTCGCGAGGAACCGGACTCTCTCACTCGGCTTGCGCAGATCTCCGGGCGAAACAAGTCGAACCTCTCGCGCACTCTGAAGACCATGTCGCAATACGGGCTCGTCGAATTGAAGGCCGGAAAGCGCGGCACGCTGGTGCCGCGCGTGCCTTACGACCTGGTGCGGCTCGACGTCTCCCTGACCTCGACATCGCGGCAGGTCGCATGAACCGGCTCGCGGTCGTCGTGCGGGAAGGCGCCGCCAGGCCTTGGCCCGCGGCCCGCAGCGACACCTTTCAGGTCGTTTCGATGGGCCAGTGTTTCGCTTCGTAGGCTTCCACCAGGGTGACGAGCGCATCGAGCTCGCTGCTCTCCGGCGTGCCCGGCGCGGCACCCATCAAGCGGTCGATTGCCGCCAACGCCGCGTCGTAGTTGGCTTCGTTCTCCAGCGGTTACCGGGTCAAGCTGTGCCTCTTAACTACCGAACCCCGCCATCTCCCGGTCGATGCGCCGCATGAAGCGCTCGATCCGCGCGGGCGCGGGCTTGTGCAGGTTGTAGAGCGCGAGGTAGCGCACCCGCGCGCGCCGGGCGAGGAACCAGGGCATGTAGCGGGTGAACATCTTGCGCGGCGGGTCGCCGAACCAGCGGAGGATCGGCCGGTCGCGCCCGTAGGTGACGATCGCCGCCAATGAGCGTATGTGCCGCAGGTTGGGGTGTAACCGGCCGCGTTCGTCCTGGCGGAACGAGACCCCGGGGACCATCACCCGGTCGAAGAACCCCTTGAGGATCGCCGGCGGGCCGAGCGTCCAGGTCGGGAACACGAAGACCAGCCCCTCGGCCGAGAACAGGCGTTCGACATAGCCTGCCGTGCGCGCCCGGTTCGCGGCCTCGTCGAAATAGGCCGCGCGCTCTCCCGCCGTCAGCACCGGATCGAAACCCTCGGCGTAGAGGTCGCAGAGATCGACGCTGTGCCCCGCCCGCCGCAACGCCTCGATGGCGCGGTCGCGGAGCGCGGCGTTCAGGCTGTCGGCGCCGGGATGGGCGAAGACGAGGAGGATATTCACGCCTGGACGATGGGGGGCGGGGCGAAGGCGGTGATTTCCGGCACCGGCCCGTCGAACCGCTCCACCTCGACGAGGGCGGTTTGCGCCGCGCAGCACTGGGTCAGCGTCGAGGTCGGCTTGTCGATGGTGAGCACGTTGGGGTTGCCGTGCTTCTCGAGGCTGCCCGGAATCGCCGGATCGACCGGATCGAACCAGGCGCCGGTCGCGAGCTCGACCACCCCGGGGCGGATCGCGTCCGAGACGACGACGCCGGCGAGGCAGGCGCCGCGGTCGTTGAACACGCGGGCGACGTCGCCCTCGGCGATGCCCCGGCTGGCGGCATCCCCGGGGTTCATCCGCATCGCCTCGCGCCCGGCCACCTTGGCGGCGCGGCTCACCGAACCGCAGTCGAGCTGGCTGTGGAGCCGCGCGCGCGGCTGGTTCGAGACCAGATGGAGCGGGAACCGCGCCGCCTTCTCGCTGCCGAGCCACTCGACCGGCTCCATCCATGTCGGATGGCCGGGGACGTCGTCGTAGCCGAACCCGGCGATGGTCTCGGACCAGATCTCGATCCGGCCCGACGGGGTGTTGAGCGCCGCCGCCTGCGGGTCGGCGCGGAAATCGGCGAAGGGGATCGGCGGGGCGTCGGGTTGCGGGAGCTCGAAATGGCCCTTTTCCCAGAACGCGTCGAAGCCCGGCATCTCGATCCCGTCCTTGGCGACGCGCTGGCGGTAGACGTCGTAGAGATGGCGCAGCCACTCCATTTCGCTCCGGCCCTCGGTGAACGAATCGGCGAAGCCGAGCCGTTCCGCGAGGTCGCGATAGATGTCGTACTCGCTGCGCGCCTCGCCGACCGGGTCGATCGCCTGCTGGCTGGCGAACACGAAGCGGTCGAAATTGGACGCCGCGATGTCGTTGCGCTCCAGCGTCGTGGCGCAGGGGAGCGCGATGTCGGCGCGCTTGGCGGCCGGCGTCCACCAGGGCTCGTGGATGACGATGGTGTCCGGCTTCGCCCAGCCCTTGAGCAGGTTGTTGAGATCCTGCTGCTTGTGGAACGGGTTGCCGCCGCACCAGTAGACCAGCCTGATGTCCGGGTAGCGCCGGTCCTCGCCGTTGAAGCTGTACGCCCCGCCCGGGTGGAGCAGCATGTCGGCCAGCCGGGCGACCGGGATCCAGCTCTCGACCGGGTTCCTGCCGACCGGGACCTTGGGCGGGGCGACCTGCCGGGTCGCCGCGCCGATCCCGTTCATGGCGCCGTAGCCGAAGCCGAAGCCGCCGCCGGGGAGGCCGATCTGGCCCAGCATGGCGGCGAGCGCCACGGTCATCCAGTAGGGCTGCTCGCCGTGGTCGGCGCGCTGCACCGACCAGGTCACGGCGATCAGGGTCCGCGAGGACGCCATCCGGCGGGCGAGGCCGCGGATCGCCCCGGCCGGCATTGCGGCGATCCCGGCGGCCCAGCCCGCGTCCTTGGCGATCCCGTCGGCCTCGCCGAGCAGATAGGCCGCGAAGCGATCGAAGCCGGTGCAGTAGCGCGCGAGGAACGCGGCGTCGTGCAAATCCTCGCTCAACAGCGTGTGCGCCAGCCCCAGCATCACCGCGAGGTCTGTGTTGGGGCGGATGGCATGCCACTCGGCCCCGACCTCGTCCGCGGTGTCGTCGCGAATCGGGCCGATGCAGACGAATTCGGTCCCCGACTCGACGGCGCGGCGGTGCCAGCCCGCCGTCTCATGCGCGCCGACGCCGCCCTGGTTGACGTTGGCGTTCTTGGGCGACAGCCCGCCGAAAGCCACCATGAGCCCGGTATGCTCGACGATCGTGGGCCAGGTGTTGACCGGGCCGACCACCGGGCTCATCGAGCCCACGATGCGCGGCACGATCACGCTCGCCGCGCCGAAACTGTAATTGGTGACCTGGTTGACGAAGCCGCCATGCAGGTTGAGGAAGCGGGTGAGCTGGGCGCGCGCGTCGTGGAACCCGCCCGCGCTGCCCCAGCCCGAGCTGCCGTAGACGGCCTCGTTGCCGTATTCCCGCTTGACCCGTTCGAGCTCGCCGGCCACCAGGTCGAGCGCCCGGTCCCAGCCAACCTCGACGAACGGCTCCACGCCCCTGAGCGCGTTGTTGGTGCCCGGCCCGCCCTCCAGCCACGACTTGCGCACCGAGGGCCGGGCGATGCGGCAATCGGCGTGGACCGCATCGGGCAGGGCCCGGATGAAGGGCGCCGGATCGGGGTCCCTGGCGAACGGCGTGACGCCGACCAGCCTGCCGTCCACCGCCTCGGCGGTGAACGCCCCCCAATGGCTCGCCCCGAAAGCGGTGCGCGTCCCGTCCGGCATGTCCGGTCTCCCTCGTCGTCCGCGCTATCGTAGCGCAAGCGGCAGGGCGGTGAAGCCGCGCCAGCGGTGCCGGCGCATTCCCGCTTTCGGCAGGCGCCAGCCAAGTCTAGACTGGCGGCCCATTCGAAGCGGGCGGTCGCGTCCATGCAAACCTATACCGCAGTCGTCGAACGATGCCCGGATACCGGGCTCTATGTCGGTTATGTCCCCGGCTTTCCCGGCGCCCACAGCCAGGGCGAGACGCTCGACGAACTGAACGCCAATCTCAGGGAAGTCATCGCTTTGCTCCTCGAAGACGGCGGCCCCGCCATGATTGGAGAATATGTGGGCACGCAGACTGTCGTGGTGTGAGAGCGGGATTGGGCGGGTAGGGGGTCTCCGCGCCACACACATTGGCGTCGTTTGCGCCCTCCCCTGTCGCCGCGCTCCCCTTGGGACTTGAACGAAGATCTATGCGTTACTTTCCAAACCCGGCGCACAAAGTCGAAACTACCGAGGCGGGACCGCCCGCGTGGTCTCCCGACAAGACGCCCTGTCCGAAGGGAATTACTGTCCGCGAGCGGACCGACCTCTTGCGAAATTCCGTTGCTGAAGACCAGGACGTACCGGGATCCAGACGATTCGCCCTACGCCGCACTGAGTCGGGACTGGAATTCTTCACCGCCCAGATGACACGAGTCGCAAACGGCGAATTCGAGTATCATGGCTACCCTACGAGCTACGTTCCGGGCAAGATTCTGCGACACTTCAGGGATCAGGGTGCTATTTCCAAGTCGGAGTACCGAAGTCTGGTAAAGAGGCTCGGATAACGATGCTGATCGGAAACCGAAACAGCTTCGCAGTCGGTATCGAGCCACTCTCGCCGTCCTGGGAGCGCCGATTTCCTCCCGAATTCACAGCTTGGGCCCGGCTGTCCCTCTGGATCAATGGAGAAAACATCTGCCGAAATCTCCTGGACGGTTCAGACTCCGTCCGCGAGGGAGTCAACGTGCCGCTTGCCCCGATTGCGGACTGGCTGGTGCGATCCTGGACCTTTCTCGAATTCGAGGAACGTCCCAGCGGCTTTCCCCTAGGTATCTCATCACGCAATACCGTTAGGCGCTGGGGAGATTCACTGCCTCCCGCCGAATTCGGCGAAGACGACTGGCTGGATACGCGCGAACTTTGGTGGTCGCGGCACTTTCTCGCCGCCGGTGCGGACGGCGCTCATTTGCCGAACGTTTCCTTGATCCGGGGCGGCGACCGGTTGTTCATCGAATGGGCACAGGCCGATTTCGCCGGTTCTCCGGCTCCTCGATTTCTGTCAGTGGACGGTCGCCAGACGATCGGCTGGAGCGAGGGTGAAGAAACTCTGTCCGACTTCGTATCTTTCGTCGCTCGATGGCTTCGGGACAGTGAACTCGACGACGTATACCCTTGGGTGAGCCGGGAAGACCCGCTCCATGAAGCGATACCGGATTTCTCTGGAGCGTTACAGGCTTACACCGGAATTCCGGCGGATGTCCTGCGTGGCCGGACCGGCTCCCACGACGATGCCGAGTTGCGGCAAAAGCTTGGCCTTCACGCCGACGAGAGGGATCCGGGTGGCAGCGTGATCACTCAAGTCCTGAGAGGCCTCCCACCCAGAATTTCCGACACCGTGTGGGACTTGGTCTGGCGACTTGATGGTGAAAGTCAATCTGCCACTGGCTTTGCCGAGGAGCTGAGAGCTTTGGCGCTCGATGCGGTGCGGCCCGCTTCCGATCCGGAGACATCCGGCTATCTCGCCGCCCAAGGTCTTCGGGATTATCTCGGCCTCAATGGCCAACCAATCGGAGATGTGGACAGGCAGTTGAGGGAAGTCGGGGTGAACCTCATCGATTCCAATGTCAAGTGCACTCACGAACGAATGCTGGCGGGGTCTCGACGCGGTTGTGGCGCTGCTGCGATCATCAATCGTACCCCCCGCACCTCGACGCCTTGGGGCCGGAGGTTCGAGTCGATTCGAGCCTTGGGACATCTGCTGTTGGATCCGTACCGCCAAGACGCTCTAGGCGCTGCGTCGACAGCTTTTGCGCAGCCTTGGGCGCGGCGCCGAGCAGGGACTTTCGCGGCGGAATTCTTACTCCCCAGCGAAGCATTGGGAGAGGACGCCCATGGTCTCGATTCGTATGCCGAGCCGGAGAGGTTCCTGAATGTACTGGTGAGGTACGGGGTCGGCGCACAAACGGCAGCCTATCACCTCTGGAACCGTGGATTCCTCTCAAGCACTCAGGTTCGGGATGACCTGATCGATCAATTCTCCAACGTGGAACCACAGTAGGATCGGATTGCCCGCGTCGAGAGGCGCACACTCTCTCTTTTCGGCGAAGCCTGCTCTCAGCCCCGGCGCTCTCGGCCCCGCCCCTATCGCAGCGCAAGCGGCAGGGCGGTGAAGCCGCGGAAGCGGGCGCGGCCGCCGCGTTCCGGCTTGCCGGCGAGCTCGATCGAGGGGAAGCGGGCCAGGAGCTTGCCGATCGCCACGCGTCCCTCCATGCGGGCGAGCGACATGCCGGCGCAGGCATGCACCCCGGCGCCGAAGGCGAGATGGCGGTTGGGCGTCCGCGACACGTCGAGCCGGTCGGGGTCGGGGAATTCGGCGGGGTCGCGGTTGGCCGCCCCGATCGACAAGTGGACATAGGTGCCGGCGGCGAGCGTCGCACCGCCGAGCGCAGCGTCGACCGCGAGCCGCCGGTTGCCGATCTGGTTCGAGCTCTCGAAGCGCAGGAACTCCTCGACCGCCGTGCCGATCAGCCCCGGGTTCTCGCGCAGCCTCTGCATCTCGCCCGGGAAGCGAAGCAGCGCCTCGACCCCGTTGCCGATCAGGTTGGTCGTCGTCTCGTGCCCCGCGTTGAGCAGGAAGATGCAGTTGTGCAGCAGCTCGAGCTCGCTCAGCGCCTCGCCGTCCGCGTCGGGACCGATCAGCTTGGACAGGACTTCCGCGTCGTCGTCGCCCGCATCCCGCACCCGCCGCGCGACCAGGCTGCGCAGATAGTCCTTGAACTCGTCCACCGCGTCCGAGCCGTCGGCGACCTGGCCGGGTGTCGGCCGCGGTTCGAGGCCGCTCAGGATCGCCAGCGACCAGCCCCGGAGCGGCGCCCGTTCGGGACGAGGGATGCCCAGCATGTCGCCGATCAGCTCGACCGGCAGCGCCGAGGCGAGGTCGCGGATCAGGTCGCAGCACCCGCGCTCGGCGATGTCGTCCAGCATCGCGTCGACCACCGCCTCGACGCGCGGCTGGAGCGCCCGGAGCGCGCGCGGGGTGAAGGCCGGCATCAGGCGCTTGCGGACCCGCGTGTGGTAGGGCGCGTCGTTGAACACCAGGCTCGTCGTGTGGTGCTCGTAGAGCGGCGTCTCCCCCATCGCCGGGCGGAAGTCGACCGTCTTGTCCGACGAGTAGCGCGCGGCGTCGTGATAGACCTCCGTCACGTCGGCGTAGCGGGTCAGGAAGACCGAGCCGTCGGCCATCGTCTTCACCGGCGCGTGCCGGCGGAGCGCGTGGTAGGTCGGGAACGGGTCGTCGAGGAAGTCCCGCGTCAGGCGCGATATCTCGAAGCCGTCGGCGAGCGCCCTGTCCACGGCCGGCAGGCTAGTCCTGGATGCCGAACACGCGCTTCGCGGTCAGCCCGAGGATGTTGCGCTTCGCCTCCTCGTCGAGGAAGGGCAGGTCGAAGATCACGCTCGGCGCGTCGAAGTCCCAGTGCGGCCAGTCCGAGGAATACATCATCTGCGTCGAGGCGTTGAACGCGTCGCAGGTCGCCTCCAGCAGCTTCATGTTGGTGCGCTCCAGCGGCTGCGAGGTGTAGTACATCTCGCCGATATATTCGCTCGGCATGCGCTTCAGCGCCGGCGCTTCGGACGAGCGCATTAGGTATTCGTTGTCGAGCCGGGGCATCATGAAGGAGAGCCAGGCGATGCCGCTCTCGATCCACACCACCGGCAGGTTCGGGAAGCGCTCCGGCAGCCCGTTCATCACCCAGTTGGCGAGATGCACCATGTTGCACAGCGAGAACGAGATCGCGTGCATGGTGAGGAAGCGGTTGAGCTGGCGTACATAGCCGTCGCCGCCCCAGTTCGGCCCGGCATGGAAGCCGAGCGTGAGCCCGCGCTCCTCGATCATCCGGTAGAGCCGCATATAGGCGTTGTGATGCACCGGCTTGTAGCGCACCGAGGTGACCATGAAGCCGACCACGCCCCTGGTGTCGCCGTAGCGCTCGACGATCTCCTCGCAGGCCGGCGGATCGTTGAAGGGCAGATAGAGCAGCGACTTGATCCGCTCGTCGGCCGACAATATGCGGTCGGTCACCCAGTGGTTGTAGCCCCTGGACAGCGCGATCTCGACGTCGAGCTCGGGATGCAGGCCGAGCGCCAGCATCGGCGTCGGGAAGATCACCTGGTAGTCGATGCCGAAGCTTTCCAGCGCGCGGCGGACCAGGCTGACATCGCGCTGGATACCGGGCTCGCCGGGCTCCAGCACCCCCGGCTCGTGCGGGATCCGGCCGCCGACGCTCTGGTGCAGCGGCCAGCCGCTCGCCTGCATGATGCCGGTGTTGACCTCTCCCCTTCCGTCGCCGCCGCCGCCGAAATTCGACGCGATGTCGCGGATCACCGGGTCTGGGATGTATTCGATGATTTCGCCCCAGGACTGGTTCTCGAAGTGATGCGCGTCGACATCGACGATCAGGTAGTCGTCGAAATTGCGCTGCTTAGCCTGGCGCGCCGCGTGGGCCAGGATGTCCCGCGTGGCGGCGTTCCGCTTGAGCTCGGGGAGCCGGGTCTGGCCCGCGCCCTGTTCGATGGTGTCCATGCCGGGGCCTCGCTGTTCTTGCCCGGTCCAAGTCTAGGAGAAGGGCTCCCGGGGCCGCAAGCCGCGCGGTTGCCGCCCGCGCCCGCCGCTGCTAGTTTCCGGCCGCCGCCGACCTCCCGAATGCGCGCATTTCCGGACGCGGACGCCCCGCCAACGGCGGGTTCCCGTGCCGGCGGTCCCCAGATTTCGGAGCACAGCCATGTCAAGCGAGCCGCGTTACCCCCATGAAGACCTCGAATACGGCGAGACCCTGGAGGTCGCGCCCGGCATCCACTGGCTCAAGATGCCGCTGCCCTTCGCGCTCGACCACATCAACCTCTATCTGATCGAGGACGGCGACGGCTGGACCGTGGTCGATACCGGGTGGAACGGCGACGACGTAAGGGCGCACTGGCAGGCCGTGCTCAAGCGGTTCGGCGGCCGCCCGCTCAAGCGCGCCATCGTCACCCATTTCCACCCCGACCATCTCGGCCTCGCCGGCTGGCTGCAGGAGGAGTACGGCACCGCGCTGTGGATGACCTACGGCGAATGGCTGCAGGCCCATCTCGCCTGGACGCAGGACGTGACCCACGACGTCGAGGGCTGGATGCAGTTCTTCCGGATGAACGGGCTCGACGACGACAGCGTCGATGCCTACCGCGCCGGGGTGGGGAATTTCGGGCGCTGGACCGCGCCGGTGCCGTCCCGGGTGCGGCGCATCTGGCACAACGGCGAATTCGACATCGGCGGGCGCACATGGCAGGTGATCGTCGGCGGCGGGCATTCGCCCGAGCACGCCTCGCTCTACTGCCCGGAGCTCAGGCTGCTGATCGCCGGCGACCAGGTGCTGCCCCGCATCACCACCAATATCAGCGTCTGGTTCGCCGAGCCCGAGGGCGACCCGCTGCGCCATTTCGTCGAGAGCTTCGACCGTTTCCGGCACCTCCCCGGGGAGTGTTTCGTGCTGCCCTCGCACAACCGCCCCTTCTACGGGCTGCTGGAACGGCTCGACTACCTCCAGGAGCATCACCGCGAGCGGCTCGACATCGCGCGCGATTTCTGCGCCGAGCCGCGCACCGCGCTGGACCTGATCCCGGTGCTGTTCAAGCGCGAGCTCGACAACCACCAGATCGCCTTCGCCATGGGCGAGGCGCTGTCGCACCTGCACTACCTGGTGAGCGAGGGAACGCTGGTCCGCATGGACGGCGAGGCCGACGGGCTGATCCGCTACCGGCAGGCCGGCTGATGCCCGAGCCGGGCGCGGTCGCCACCTACGCGGTCGTTGTCGAGGAGCGCCACACCGCGCACGCCGCCGGCAATCCCGGGGTGCGCGTGCTCTCCACCCCGACGCTCGCGCATTTCTGCGCGCTGGCCGCCCGGCGCGCCGTTGCCCGGGGGCTCGCGGAGGACGAGCTCGCGGTGCCGCGGCGCTCCACCCTCGCCCATCTCAAGGCATCGCCCCCCGGCGCCCGGATCGAGGCGACCGCGCGGGTGACCGCGGTGAACGGGCGGGAGGTCACCCTCGAGGTCGAGGCCCGCGACGGCGACGGGACGGCGATGACCGGCACCCAGCTGTGGGCGATCGAGGACCGCGCCGCATTGCTCGCCGCGGCGGACGGGTAGCCCGGTGGGCGGCTACGCGGTCGGCATGCGCGGGTGCTACGAGGTGCTGGTCGAATCGCGCCATTGCGGGCCCGGGAACGGCTATCCCGATTTTCCCTTCCTCTCCGACCCGTGGTTCACCCTGTTCTGCGAGATCGCCTGCGACGAGGCGATGAAGCCGGGATACGGGCCGGGCGAGGCGAGCGTCGGCGTCCATCTCGACCTCGAGCGGCTGGCGCCGGTGGCGGCCGGGCGCCGGGTGAGGCTGGAGGCGCGGGTGGTCGCGGTGGACGGCCGCCGGCTGCGCTTCGAGGTCGCCGGAGAGGCTGCCGGCCGCGCCTTCGTCCGCGGCACCCACGACCGCGTCGCCGTCGACCTCGGACGCTTTCTCGCGCGCCTGCCGAGCGCCGGGTAGGGGCACCACCACGTCCTCACGGCCTCGATCCAGGTCGCCGCGAGGCACCGGATCGAGCCCGGACCGACGGCCGCTTCCGCAAGCCCCGGGCGCGATGCCTTGCGACCGCGAGCCGCGCCGGGCTACCAGAGGGCCGGTTTCATGACCATGAGGACAAGGACGATCAGCAATGCGACAAAGGCCGGCCAGCCCAGGGCGAACCAGAGCCGCATCGCCGAGTAATATTCGGGAGGAAGCGGGTCGGCGCATGCGAGAGCCACATCCGCCAGGGCGCGCATGCGATATTGAAGGAACACCACCCTGATCCAGCAGCCCGCGGCGATGACGTACAGGACATAGGTCGCGACCAGCCAGCTCTCCAGGTAGTCGAGACCGGAGAGATGGATCATGACCAGACCGGAAGCGGGCTGGATGAAGCCCGAGGTCGCGATGAACAGCCAATCGGCCAGCACGGTGTTGCGCGCGGCCGCGGCGACCGCCGCCACGTTGCCCCTCAGGTGGGTCGCGTACATGTGGAACGCGGTTCCAAGCCCGGTGCCGAACAGCAGCATGCCGCTGAGAAAGTGGATCCACTTGATCCACAGATAGGGCTCGCTCATCGTTCCTCCTCCAGGACGCGATGGACGAGGACGAGGATCAAGACCGGCAGGTTCTTGAGCAGGCCGCCCAGGAAATCCCCCCACATCGCCGGGGCGAGCGCGCTGAGCCCCAGCGTGTATGCGGAGATCGCCGCGATCTGCACCCAGGCCATCGCCTTCAGCCGCCATCCGAGAACCAGGGCCAGGGCGATCGCCAGGTCGATCGCGGCGGCAAGGACTCCGATCGCCATTGCCCGGCCGGGGGTGTCCGCCAACGGTCCGAGGAGCGGCGCATAGAGCGCCGGATCGGAGAACACGCCGACAAGGCCCGAGACCAGCCAGAGAAGGGCGAGGCCGAGGCGAACCAGCGGCCTCAGCAGGAACAGGCGCGCGTGCCACAGATCCTGGCTCTCGCACGGGCGGGCCGACAGGGCGTTCGCCAGGCTGACCGGCCGCACTCCGGCCATTTCGGCGAATGTCGCGGCGTCGCCCGTCAGCCGCGCGCGGAACTGGGCCAGCGCGGTCGATGTCATCGGATGCATCTGCGTCGCGTCGCCGAACCGCGCCACGGCGGTCGCCAGCCAGTTCGGCACGCCGAGCGTCGGCCGGGGACGCAGGCCGAACCAGTTTCGATAGGCGGTGACCGCCTCGGCAAGGCTCAGCCGACCGGGGCCGGCGGGTTCCAGGACCGCGCGAATTCCCGCGCCGCTGCGGAGGAGGTTGACGATCCCGCTCGCGAGGTCGTCCTTGTGGATGACGTCCATCGGCGTGGTCCCGTCGCCGATCACCGGCGTGACCAAGGGCATGACGGCCAGCGCCCGAAGCAGCGAGGACCCGCCATGGGAGCCGTCCCCGACCACGACGGCGGGCCGCAGCACCGTCCAGTTCAGGTCGCGCGCCGTCAGCGATTCCTCGCCGGCGCGCTTGGAGCGGGCATAGACCGTTTCGGTGTCCTCGATGCCGACGGCCGAGACGTGGACGACGCGGCGGATCTCCTTGCTTTCGCAGGCGCCGAACAGGGCATCCGGGGCATCGCGATGAACCGCCCAGGCCTCACGCGCCCGGCGCGGCTGGAGAACGCCGGCGACGTTGACCACCGCATCGATCCCGTTGAGCAGGACAGCCCAGCGATCCGCGCTCAGCGCGTCCGCCGAGGTCAGGTCGAGAGCCCGCGCATCGGTCTCGGGGAAGCGGCGGCGAAACGGCTCGACATTGCGCACGACGCATCGCGTCTCAACGCCCGAGCGGCAGAGCGCCGCGACCACCGCCGAGCCGATGAACCCGCTTGCTCCGACAACCAGCACGCGCATTCGACGAATCTACAGGATAATCCACGGTTGTCAGATGGCCGGCTTGACGGAGCCATTCGCAATCCGGCCGGGACGTCCCGAGCGGTATCGGGGTCCACCCGTCCCGGCGGCAGGGCGCCCTTACGCCCCGCCGATATGGCTCTCGTGGTTGTCGAGATACCACTCGGCGATCTCTTCCCGCTTGGCGAACCACACCCCCTCGAACCCCTTGGCGTAGTCGAGGAACTCCCGAAGCGCGCGCACCCGGAAGGGCTGGCCCCAGACATGCGGGTGGATGCCGACATTCATCAGCCGGCCGCTGTCGCCGCCCTCGCGGTAGAGCTCGTCGAACTGGTCCTTCAGCATCGCGAAGGCCTGGTCGTTGGTCATGCCGCGGCGCAGATAGATGGTGAAGTCGTTGACCTCGTTGGAATAGGGCACCGAGACCACCGGCCCGCTCGCGGTGTGGATCAGATAGGGCTGGTCGTCGTTCATGAAGTCGTTGGTATAGATCAGCCCCTGCTCGGCGATGGTCTCGACCGTGCTCGCGTTGCACCGCAGCGAGGACGAGAGCCAGCCCTTGGCCGGGCGGCCGACCGCGTCTTCGAACACCCGGAGCGTGTCCAGGATGATCTTGCGCTCCCCGTCCGGGTCCTCGAAATAGTTGGTGAGAAGGTCGGTCTGGACGTAGTTGTGGGCGACCAGCTCCCAGCCGCGCTCGTTGGCGGCGTCGATCACCGCGCGCCGCTCCAGCCCCATCTTGGCGTTCATCGTGCAGCTCGCCGGCACGCCCGCGCGGTCGAAGATGTCGATCAGCCGCCAGATGCCCACCCGCTGGCCGTATTCGCGCCAGGTGAAGTTGGGATAGTCCGGCACGTTGCCCGGCAGCGGATCGGGCAGGATCGCCGGACCGCCGGCGTAGTAGGGCCCCGCGGTGTCCCTGGTCAAATCCCAGTATTCGAGGTTGAAGGTGAGGATCAGCGCCAGCCGCGCCCCGTTCGGCCAGCGCAGGGGTTGGCGTTGGGACAGCGGAACGTAGTCGTAATGCATCGGTTTCTCCCTTGCGCGCGGACGCCGCGGCAATAGCGCATCAGCCGCGGCCGCGCCAGTCGCGCCAGTCCTGCGGCGTGTCGATGTCGAGCGCGAGCCCGGGGTTGTCAAGCGCCTGCGCCGCGACCCCGAGGCGTGCGGCCTCCGCCATGTGGGCGGCGAAGCTGCCGGCCCCGAAGCGGAAGGCGAAGTCGAGCCCGGCGTCGAGCGCGAGCCCGTTGGTGCCCCGGCGGTGCCGGTCCGGCGCGACGGCGACCGGGCTCGCCGCATTTGCCAGCGCCAGCACGTCGTCGGGCCGCGCGGTCGGCAGGTCGCTCGGCAGGACCACGATGCGCGCCGCGCCCAGCCGCCGCGCCGCCTCGCGTCCCGCCTCGACCGCCGCGTTGAGGCCGAGCCCGGGGTCTTCGACAAGCACCGCATCGGCCGCGGCCGGGTGCGCGGCGACCGCTTCATCCGGGCTCACCAGCAGCGTCGGGCCGGGAAGCGCGCCGGCGAGCGCCAGCGTGCGGACCAGGAATTCCTCGTTGAGCGCGGCGCGCGCGGCATCGTCCATCGCGCCGGCGAGGCGGCGCTTGCCGTCGGACAACGACCGGACCGGGACGATGGCGGAGACCGTCATCGTCCCGGCGCGAGCCTCGCGGCGAAGGCCAGCGTCCGCTCCGCCAGCGCGCGCGAATCGGCCTCGCCCCGCATCACCGTCTGCGCGACATGGACCGCGATGCCGAGCGCGCGGATGGCGGGGGCGAGGGCCGCGTCCAATTCGTCGATCACCATGCCGTCGATACGCGCGCCGTAATGCCGGGCGATGCCGAGCGCGCTGGTCTCCGCGCCGAGCTCCGCCATCATCTTCGCCGCCGGCCCCTTGATCGCCCGCCCGCCGACGATGGGCGAGACCGCCACCGCCGGGACCCGGCGCGCATCGAGAAACGAGCCGATTTCCGCCATGCCGAGGATCGGCGCGACGCTGACATAGGGGTTGGAGGGGCAGATGACGACCGCTTCGAGCGCCTCGTCGGCGAGGGCGGCGGCGAAGCCGGGGGAGGGAAGGGCCGCCTCGATCCCGTCGAAGCGGAAGCCGGAGACCCGGGGCTCGCATTGCCGGCGGACGAAATAGTCCTGGAAGGGAAGGACGCCCTCGTCGGTCTCGACGATGGTGCGGACCGGCGCGTCGCTCATCGGCACGATGCGGTGGCGGATGCCGAGCGCCGCCGAGAGCGCCGCCGTCGCCTGCGACAGGGTCTTGCCGTCTTCCAGCATCCGGCGGCGCATGACATGGGTGGCGAGATCCCGGTCGCCGAGCCGAAACCAGGTCTCGCCTCCCAGATCGGCCAGCGCCTCCATGAACGACCAGGTCTCGCCCGCCACGCCCCAGCCGGTGTCCGGGTTGGCGCGCCCGGCGAGGGTGTACATCACCGTGTCGAGGTCGGGCGAAACGGGAAGGCCCAGATGCTCGAAATCGTCGCCCGTGTTGACGACCACGGTCAGGCCTTCCGGATCGAGCACGCCGGCGAGGCCGCGCGCCAGCCTGGCGCCGCCGACGCCGCCCGCGAGCGCGACGATCCTGCCCGCCATGGTCAGCAGAACAGGTCGAGCTCGCGGGGCCGGATCAGGTCGGCCGCGCGCGCCGCGTCGGATGCCGCGGCCAGCCCGCGCAGCAGCGCGATCGGGCGCCGCTCGTCGGCTTCGCCCATGGCCAGCGCCGCCGCCGCGGCGATCTGGTCGGCGAGCCCGACCTCGCTGACCGTCAGCGGGCGGCCGAACATGTCCGGCCTGCCGCGCAGATCGGCGAGCGCCGTCACCCCGGCGGCGCCGAGCGCGGTCGCCGCGGTGCCGAGGCGCCAGGCGCGCCCCAGGCTGTCGGCGACGATCACCCCGGGGGCGACGCCGCTGCGCCGCCCGATCTCGGCGCGGATCGCCGCCGCGCTGCCGTCCGGGTCCTCGGGCAGCAGCAGCACCCTTCTGTCGCCGCCATCCTCGACATTGGACGCATCGATCCCCGCATTCGCCAGCACATATCCGAGCCGGTGGCGCACCACGATCAGCCCGGGCCGGACCCGCATCACCCGCTCGGACTCGGCGAGGATCAGCTCGATCACCCTTGCGTCCTTGTCGGTTTCCCGGGCGAGCCGCTCGGCCCGCGGCGAGGGCGAGACGTCGTCGAGGTCGACCCGCCGCCCCTCCGCCTTGGAGACGATCTTCTGGGCGATCACCAGGATGTCGCCCGCCGCCGGGGCGAGGCCGCTGGCGGCGTAGGCATCGAGCACCACTTGGCACAGATCGTCGCCGGCCGCGATATCCGGCACGCCTTCGAGCGCGACGATTTCGAGCCGGGGCGCGGCGGCGCTCACCCGGGATCGTCTCCCGGCAGCCCCGTGATGCGGATGCCGGAGCCGGGCGATTCGTAGCGCCGGTTGATCCAGATCAGCACCGAGGTCAGCGCCTCGGCGGCGACGGCGTTGTCGAGCGGCCCGGCCTCGATGCCGCGTAGGCCGGCCGCCTCGATCAGCGTCACCGCCGCGGCGCGTGCCTCCCTGGAATTGCCGCAGACCAGCACGTCGCAGTCCATCTCGTGGCCGGGATCGGCGAGGTGGTCGGCCGCGACGTTCTGGAAGGCCGATACCACGCGGGTCTCCTCGCCGAGGAGCGCTTGCGCGATGGCCGCCGCCGAGCCCTCCGGCGGGAGCTGCACCCGGGCGACCCGGGGCGGCACCAGCGGCACCGTCACGTCGATCACGATCTTGCCGCGCGCGGCCCCGGCGATGTCGCTCACGGTCTGGCGCTGGGCGGCGAAGGGGACGGTGACGACGACGATGTCGGCCGCCGCGGCGGCGTCGGCATTGGCCGCCCCCTCGACCGCGCCGTGTTCGGAGAGCGCCGCCGCGCTGGCCGCGGCGCGCCCGGCCGAGCGCGAGCCGACGATCACCCGGTATCCGGCGCGCGCCCAGCGCACCGCGAGCCCGGTGCCCTCGGCCCCGGTGCCGCCGACGATGGCGATGACGGGGAGATCGCTCACCGCGCGGCCGCGACGGGTTCGAGCGGCGCCGCGTCGCGCCCGGCGGCGATGCGCGCCGCGCCGACCGGTCCGTAGGCCGTCGAGCGCTGGCGCGGCAGGCGCCCGGCTCCCGCGATCAGCGCGTCCATCTCGTCGGGCGGCAGCTCCTGGCCGTGCGTCGTGCCGGCGGCGCGCGAGATGCTCTCGTTCATCAGCGTGCCGCCCAGATCGTTGACTCCGGCATCGAGGCAGGAGGCCGCGCCCGCGCGCCCCATCTTCACCCAGGACACCTGGATGTTGGAGATCAGCGGGTTGAGCGCGAGCCGGGCCACGGCATGCATCAGCACCGCCTCGCGCCAGGTCGGCCCCTTGCGCGCCTTGCCGCGGAGATAGATCGGCGCCTCCATGTGGACGAAGGGCAGCGGCACGAACTCGGTGAACCCGCCGGTCTCCGCCTGCAAGTCGCGCACCGCGCCCAGATGCCGCGCCCACGAGGCCGGCCCCTCGACGCTGCCGAACATGATGGTCGCGGTGGTCCTGAGCCCCAGACGATGCGCAGTGCGGATCACCGACAGCCACTCGTCGACGCCCAGCTTGTCGGGGCAAAGAATCTGGCGGACCGGCGGATCGAGGATCTCCGCCGCGGTCCCCGGCAGCGAGCCGAGCCCGGCATCGACCAGGCGTTCGAGAAAGGCGTCCACCGGCAGCCCGAGCGTCGCCGCGCCCTGGCTGATCTCCAGCGGCGAGAAGGCGTGGACGTGCATGTCGGGCGCGGCCCGCTTCACCGCGCGGGCGATCGCCACATAGGTCTCGCCGGTATAGTCGGGATGGATGCCGCCTTGCAGGCAGACCTCGGTGGCGCCGCGCTCCCAGGCCTCGGCGACCCGCCGCTCGATCTCGTCGAGGTCGAGGTCGTAGGGGGTGCCGCGCAGCCCGGCGCTCGACCGCCCCTTGGAGAAGGCGCAGAACCGGCAGGCATAGGTGCAGATGTTGGTGTAGTTGATGTTGCGGTTGACGACATAGGTCACGACATCGCCTGACACCTCGCGCCGGATCGCATCCGCCGCCGCGACCACGGCATCGAACCGCCCGGCCCGCGCGCCGAACAATTCGACGATCTCGCCGGTCTCCAGACGCGCGCCCGCGGCAGCGCGGTCGAGAATCGGCGCGAGGTCGTCGGTGCGGATCGCCGGCGCCCGGATTTCGCGGTCCACGGGCGGGTCTTCGGCGACCCCGGGAGCCCAGAAGTCGGGCCGCGCGAACCCCTCCGAATCGATCATCCTGCGCACCGCGGGGGCGAGCGCCGGATCGACCCAGCGCCCGGCATCGAGCGCATAGGCCGGGTAGACCGCCAGGCGCTCGACCAGCAGCTTGCCGGCGGCGGCGCTCTGCCGGGCGAGCGAGTCGATCTCCGGCCACGGCGCTTCCGGGTTGACGTGGTCCGGGGTGACCGGCGAGACCCCGCCCCAGTCGTTGAGCCCGGCGGCGATCAAATCGGGATAGGTGTCCGCGCTCAGATTGGGCGGCGCCTGGATGCTCATCGCCGGGCCGAGGACGTGGCGCGCGGCGGCGACCGTCCAGGCGAGCTCTTCCGGCGCCGGCTCGGGCGAGTCCGCCATGCGGGTGCCCGGCTTGGCGCGGAAGTTCTGCACGATGACTTCCTGGATGTGGCCGTGCTCGCGCTGGATATCGGCGATGGCGAACAGCGCATCGAGGCGTTCCGCCCGGGTCTCGCCGATGCCGATCAGGATGCCGGTGGTGAAGGGGACGGCGAGCTCGCCGGCCTCGCGGAGCGTCGCCAGCCTCGGCTCGGGCCGCTTGTCGGGCGAGCCGAAATGCGGGCCGCCGCGCCGCGCCAGCCGGGGCGACAGGGATTCCAGCATGATCCCCTGCGACACCGAGACCTCGCGCAGCGCCGCGATATCGGCGCGGCTCAGCACGCCCGGGTTGACATGCGGCAGGAGCCCGGTCTCCTCGAACACCAGCCGCGCCGCGTGGACGAGGTATTCGATCGTCGTCGCGAAGCCCAGCGCCGCCAGCGCCTCGCGCGCGGCGCGATATCGCAGTTCGGGCTTGTCGCCGAGGGTGAACAGCGCCTCCTTGCAGCCGGCGTCCCGCCCGGCCTCGGCGATCGCCAGCACCTCGTCGGGCGAGAGATAGGCGGCGACGCCGCGCCGCGGCGGGGCGGCGAAGGTGCAGTAATGGCAGACGTCGCGGCAGAGCCGCGTGAGCGGCACGAACACCTTGCGCGAATAGGACACCGTGTGCCCGAACCCGGCATCGCGCAGCCGCACCGCCTCCGCCGCCAGCGCGTCCAACGGCGCGGCGAGCAGGTGGCCGCGGAGGTCCTCGCGGTTCATTGCGCCGCCTCGTTCGCCGGGGTCCTCGCCGCCATCGCCTTCAGCGCCTCCTTGTCGATCTTGCGCGACGGGCCGAGCGGCATGTCCGCCACCAGCTCCAGCCGTTCCGGCAGCTTGTACTTGGCGATGCCGCGCTCCAGCAGCCAGGCGCAGAGCCCGTCCAGCGTCACCGCGCCGTCGTTGCGGGCGACCGCGAAGGCGCAGCCGATCTCGCCCAGCCGCGCATGCGGCGCCGGGACGATCGCCGCCTGGTCGATCTCCGGGTGGTCGAGCAGCAGCTCCTCGACCTCGCGCGTGGAATATTTCACACCGCCCCGGTTGACCGTGTCCTTGATGCGGCCCTTGAGGACCACGTTGCCGTGCGCGTCGATCGCGGCCAGGTCGCCGGTGCGGAACCAGCGGTCGCGGGTGAACGCCTCGGCGTTCGACTCGGGGTCGCGGAAATAGCCCGGGAAGACCGACGCGCCGCGCACCTGGAGCTCGCCCTCCGCGCCTTGCGGCAGCGCCTCGCCGTCCCCCGACGCGATGCGGATCTCGGTGCCCGGGCTCGGCCGCCCGCAGGTCTCGGCCGGGAAATCGACCGGATCGTCGGGGCGGGTATAGAGCCCGGCCTGCATCTCGGTCATGCCCCAGAGCTGGACCACCCGTCCGTTCGGCAGCCTGGCGTCGAGCGCGCGCACCAGCTCGCCCGACACCGCCGCGCCGGCGATCGACAGCAGCCGCACCGAGGACCAGTCGCGCCCGTCCATCAGCCCCTCGGCGAGGCAGGGCAGGACGTGGGCGGGGACGGCGAAGATCACCGTCGGCCGCGCGGTCTCCACCAGGTCGACGAAGGCCGCCTTGTCGTAGGTCGGCAGGATCACCTGGGCCGCGCCGGTCAGCAGCGAGAAATGCGGGGCGTGCAGCGAATAGAGATGGGCGAACGGCCCGGCCGCCATGATCCGGTCTTCCGCCGTGATGCCGAATACCCCGGCGCTGCCCCGCGCGTTGGTCAGCAAATTGTTGTGGCTGAGCGGCACCGCCTTGGGCCGGCTGGTCGAGCCCGAGGTGTAGAGCATGATGAACGGCCCCGACGCGTCCGCCCGTTCGGCGACCGGCCCGGGCTCGTCGCGGAGCGATTCGAGCGCGATCGTCCCGTCCGGCCCGCCGCCGGCGACGACGACATGCTCGAGCGCGGGCAGGCGCCGCTTCAGGGCCAGCATGGTCTCGGCGATGGCGAAATCGCCCATCGCCCTTTCGCAGACGATGGCGACGGCCTCGCCGAAGCCGAGCGCCCGTTCGCACTCGGCCTCGCGGAAGGTGAGATGGATGCCGGTCATCACCGCGCCGATGCGCACCAGGGCGAGGTGGATCGCGACCCACCACGGCCCGTTGCGGAGCTGCACGCCCACCACGTCGCCCATGCCGATGCCGAGCCGGCGGAACCCGGCGGCGAGCCGGTCGCTCAGCGCCGCGAGTTCGGCGAAGGTGAGGCTCTCCCCGGTGCCGACGATGGCGGTCGCCTCGGGCGTCGCCGCGACCGTGCGGTCGAGCCAGTCGGTCAGCAGCTCGTCGCGCCACAGCCCCTCGCTGCGATAGCGCGCGGCAAGGGCCGGATCGTAGGCCATCGCCTCGGCCAGCAGCGCGCGGGCTTCGCTCCGGTGGTTGGATCTCTGCAGGGCCTCGGACATCGGCCGCGAATGTAGCCAAACCGGCGGCGCGCCGCCACCGGGCGTCCTGCGATACGGCGCTGGCGCGCCTGCCCGGGACGAGGAGGGTCTTGAGCCCCACACCACGTCCTCCTCCTGAGTAGCGCCCGAAGGGCGCATATCGAAGGACGCCCTTGCCCGCGCCAGCCCGCGCCCGCAAGATCGGCCGATGGACATCCGGACTGTCGCGGTGATGGGGGCGGGGCATGGCGGCTATGCGGCGGCCGCGGACCTCACGCGCCGCGGCTTCGAAATCCGGCTGCATGCGCGGCGCGAGGCTGCGCTCCAGCCGATCCGCGACAATGGCGGGATCGACGCGCGCGGCGTCTTCGACGGGCGCCACATGCCGGCGCTGCTCACCACCGACGTGGCCGAGGCGGCGGCCGGCGCCGACCTCGTCATGCTGGTGGTCCCCTCGGTGGCGCATGCGTGGTACGCCGAGCGCCTCGCCGGGGTGCTGGAGGAGGGGGTTCCGGTGTTCCTCGACCCCGGCCATACCGGCGGCGGGCTCCATTTCCGCGCCGAGATGCGCCGCGCCGGGCATGACGCCCCGCTCGAGACCTGCGAAACCGTGACGCTCACCTTCATCAGCCGGATCGAGGCGCCGGCCAGCGTCGGCATCTACAGCTACACCAGGTCGCTGATGTTCGCGGCGCTCCCGGGCGGCGCGACGGCGCGGCTGCATGAAGCGGTCGCGCCGCTGTTCCCGGAGATCCGCCCCGCCTCCAGCGTTCTCGAGACCGGGTTCGCCAATATCAATGCCGTCTTCCACCCGCCCGGCATGCTGCTCAATGCGGGGTGGATCGAATCGACCGGCGGCGACTTCCTGTTCTACCGCGAAGGGGTGACCGATGCGGTCGGACGGGTGACAGCCGGGATCGACGCCGAGCGGCTCGCCGTCGCGCGCGCGCTGGAGGTGCCGGCGACCCCCTTCCTCGAAATCTTCCGCAATGCCGGCCTCACCACCAGGGAGGCGATGGAGAGCGGCTCGATTTCGCGCGCCTGCCGGGAGAGCGCGCCCAACGCGACGCTCCGGAGCCCGCCCTCGCTCGACCACCGCTACGTGCACGAGGACGTGGGCTACGGGCTGGTGCCGTTCGCCGCCTTCGGCCGGCTGGCGGGCGTGCCGACGCCCACCATCGACGCCCATGTCGCGCTGCTCTCGGCGGCGACCGGGATCGACTATGCGGGTGAAGGGCTGACCCTCGAACGGATGGGGATCGCCGGCCTCGATGCGGCGGCGCTGCACCGCCTGGTGCAGGAGGGATGAGCGGCTTCGGGGTGAGCTTCGACGGCTTCGCCAGCTTCGCCGACGCGCTCGCGCTCGCCCGCCGGGCCGAGGAGGCGGGCGCGGACGGGCTCTGGATGGCCGAGCATCTGGGCTACCGCCAGTCGCTCGTCTCCTGCACCGCGTTTGCGCTCCGCACCGCGCGCGCGAGGGTGGTGCCGACCGCGATCAGCCCCTATCTCTGGTCGCCGGTCTCGGTCGCGATGGCGATGGCGACCATCGCCGAGGCCGCGCCCGGGCGCGTAGCGCTCGCTTTGGGCTCCGGCAACCCGATGTTCCTCGCCGAGGCCGGGGCGAAGCTGGAACGCCCGCTCACCGCCATGCGCGAGTTCATCGCCTGCCTGCGCCAGCTCTGGTCCGGCGAGCCGGGCGCCTATCGCGGCGAGATGTTCCGGCTCGACGGCATGCGCATGGCCTTCCTGCCGCCCGAGCCGATCCCGCTCTACCTCGCCGCAATGGGGCCGAGGATGCTGCGCCTCGCCGGCGCGCTCGCCGACGGGGTGGTGCTGTCGGCCGGGCTCACGGTCGACTATTGCGCCCGATCCCTCGCCATGGTCGAAGCCGGCGCCAGGGAAGCGGAGCGCGACCCGGCGGCGCTCCGGCGGGCCGCGTATGTCTATATCGCGGTCGATCCGGACCGCGCGGCGGCGGTCGAGCGCCTGCGCCCCAAGATCGCCTTCATGATGCGCAACGACTTCGTCGCGCCGAGCGTCGCCGGCTCCGGCATCACGATCGACCGCGACGCGGTGAAGGCAGCCATTTCGCGGCGCGACATGGGCGCGGCCGCATCGCTGATCCCCGACGAGGCGGTGGAGGCGTTCGGCGTCTGCGGCGCGCCCGGGGACTGCGCGGCGCGCATCGCCGGGTACCGCGCCGCGGGGGTAGAGGAAATCGTGCTGCTGATCGCAGGCGATGCGGCGGGAGAGGCGGCGGCACTCGATCTGGTCCGCTCGCTCAGCCGATGACGATCAGCCGGTCGTTGTCGGTGGCGTCGGACAGGAGGTCGGCGCCGCCCTCCGTGACCGCCACCATGTCCTTGAGCTGCATGCCGTAGCCGTGCCCGGTGCGGTAGACCAGCGGTTCGAAGCCCATCACCGTGCCGGCCTCCAGCACGGTGTCGTCATGCGCCGCGAGATAGGGCGCCTCGTGCAAATTCAGCCCGATGCCGTGCCCGACGAAGGCGATGGGCGGCAGGCCGAGCTTGCCGAACTCGGCGAGGAAGGCGGCGTAGATGTCGCTGGCGACGGCGCCCGGGCGGATCATGTCGAGCAGCATGTGCTTGCAGCCCACCAGATTGGCCCAGATCCGCTCGGCGTGCTCCGGCGGCTCGCTCACCGCCGCGGTGCGGCAGACGCCGGCGTGATAGCCGCCGATCATCGAGAAGATCTCGACCCGGCAGACATCGCGCGGCTGCAGCACCCGGTCGGTCGGCCCGACATTGGGGAGCTCGCTGCGCGGGCCCGTGGCGACGATCATCAGCCGGAACTGCTCGGCCCCCTGTTCGTAGACGCCGCGGGTGAGCGCCGCGCCGAGGTCCATCTCGGTATCGCCCGGCGAGACGGCGGCGAAGGCATCGCCGATCGCGCGATCGGAAATCCGCGACAGCCGGCGCAACAGGTCGATTTCCTCCGGCGTCTTGATCCGCCGCATGCCGTCCAGCGCCGCGTCGATGGCGACGAACTCGACTGCCGGCATCGCCGCTTGCAGGCGGGCGAAATCGGCCGCCGGCAGGTAGTCGAGCTCGATCCCGATACGGGCGAAGCCGAGGCGGGAGAGCTCGTCCGCGAGCACCGCCATCGCGTCGTCGGAGAACTCGCCCCAGGCGCGCACCGGCACCGCGCCCGCCCGCCCGGCAACCGTGGTCTCCTCCATGTCGACGCAGACATAGGCGGTGTCCGCGTGCCCGACGATGGCCATCGCGTGGCGCCAGCGCATGATCGGCTGCGAGGGCACGACGAAGCCCGCGACCCAGCCGAAATTCTCCGGCGAGACCGCGACCGCCGCGTCGAGCCCGGCCCGTTCCATCTCCGCCCGCAGGCGGGCCAGCACCGCCTCACGCATCGCCCGGCTCCACCCGGTAGCGTTCGATCTTGGCCTCGTCGATGTCGACCCCCATGCCGGGCCCGTCCGGCACCGGCACCGCGCCGTCGACATGGGCGAGCGGGGCACAGATCAGGTCGTCGGTGTAGTAGACCCCGCCGATGCGCCCCTTCCGGTGCTCCGCCGGCATCGAGACCGGGACGACGCAGCTCAGCGTCACCGGCTCGGCGGCGGCGGCGAGCTGGAGGTTGGCGAGATTGCCCACCCCGGTCTCGACCGAGCCGTTGACGTTGGAGATCAGCCCCGCCGCCCGCGCCACCGCGGCGACCTGCATGGCGCGAAAAAGCCCGCCCGGCTTGGTGGTGTAGATCGAGACGATGTCGGCGGCGCGGCGCTCGGCGATCTCCAGCACGTCGCGCGCGTTCCACGCGCTCTCGTCGGCCATCAGCGGCACGCCGATCGCGCGCCGCACCTCGGCCAGCCCGTCGATCCCCTCGACCGGCTGCTCGGCATAGATCAGCCCGGCGGGCTCCATCCGGCGGATGATCCTGACCGCCTCGTAGGGCGTGGCGTAGCCGCAATTGGCGTCGACGCAGAGCCGGGTCGCCGGGCCCACCGCCTCGCGGATGCGGCGCACGATCTCGACGTCGCGCTCGGGATCGACGCCGACCTTGATCTTGATCGTCTTGATGCCCTCGGCGACGACGACCCGGCATTCCTCGACCGCCTCGTCGATGGCGAGCAGGCCGATCGAATGGGTGATCGGCACCGAATCCCTGAGCTTGCCGCCAAGCAGGCGGTGGACCGGTACCCCGAAGCTGCGCCCGGCGAGGTCGTAGGCCGCCATCTCGACCGCGCCCTTGGCGTAGGGGTAGCCCTTGACCGCGGCGTCCATCGCGGCGTGCATCGGGGCCGGCTGGGCGGCGTCCAGCCCGACGACGGCGGGCGCCAGATAGGTCTCGATCACCAGCCGCGCGGTGGCCGGCGATTCGCCGAAATAGCGCCCGTAATCGCCGCCCCAGTCCTTTAGCGCCGGCGCCTCGCCCCAGCCGACGAGCCCGTTGCCGCCCGTCATGCGGACCAGGATGTAGCCGCCGATGGGCTCGGTGAGCCCGGTCCATTTGTGCTCGCGGCGCGTCGGCAGGGAAACCTGCACGGTCTCGATTTCGGCGATCGTTGCGGTCATCGTTTGCTCCCGCCCGTTGCCCTATCGCGAAACCGGGGCCCGCGCAAGCCGCCGGCACGCGCATTGCCGGGCCGCGCGGCATGGGGTAGAAAAGGCCTCGCATCGTCTACCCTGGGGGGTCCGCGATGAGCCTCAACATCAAGAACGCCGAGACCTGCCGCCTCGCCGCCGAGCTCGCCGAGCTGACCGGCGAGACCAAGACCGGGGCGATCACCGTCGCGCTCCGCGAACGCCTGGAGCGCGAGAAGCGGGCGCGCGACAAGGAGGCGCTCATTCGCGACCTCCGCGCCATCGCCGAGAGCTGCGCCGAGCATCTCGGGCCCGGCCCATCCGCCGTCGAGCACGGAGATTTCCTCTACGACGAGCATGGGCTGCCCAGGTGATCGTCGACACCTCCGCGGTGTTGGCGATGCTGTTCAGCGAACCGGAGGCCGAGCGGTTCGAGGACGCGCTTGCCGCCAACTGGCCGCGCCGCATGTCGGTCGCCAACGTGCTGGAAGCCACCATGGTCGCCGAGAGCCGGGGTGGCGCGGCGGTCGGCCAGGCGCTGGAACGGCAGCTGGAACGGGCGGAGATCGAGCTGGTGCCGGTCACGGTCGAACAGATGCAGGCCGCGCGGCGCGCGTGGCGGCGCTTCGGCCGGGGCAACCACCCGGCGGCGCTCAATTTCGGCGACTGCTTCGCCTACGCGCTCGCCGAGACGACCGGCGAGACGCTGCTCTACAAGGGCGAGGACTTCGCCAGGACGGATGTGAAGGCGGGGTGAGCGGACGGCGATGAGCGACGGCCCGATCGAGAGCAACCCGGACATTCTCGGCGGCGCCCCGGTGTTTTCCGGCACGCGGGTTCCGGTGCGCATCCTGATCGAGTATCTTGAGGCGGGCGACCCGCTCGACGCGATTCTCGATGACTTCCCTACGGTCTCGCGCGACCGGGCCGTCGCCGTTCTCGAACGGGTGAAGGCGATGCTGGCCGGCGAGGCGCCGGAAGAACCCGTCTGACCGGCCGCGAGACCCCCTACTTCTCCTTGATCCCCCTGAGCGCCTCCTTGCCCCAGAGGCTGCGCAGGCGATTGTCGCGTCCGCAGCCGAAGCGGTAGAAGCGGTAGCGCAGCGGGTCCTTGACGTAATACTCCTGGTGGTAGTCCTCGGCAGGGTAGAAGGACTTGGCCATCAGGATCGGGGTGACGATCGAACCCTTGAGCACGCCCGAATCGTCGATCGCCTTCTTGGTGGCGGTGGCCGCGCGCTTCTGCTCCGGGTCGTGAAAGAACACGGCGGTCCGGTAGCTGTCGCCGCGATCGCAGAACTGCCCGCCGGCGTCGGTCGGATCGACGCTGTGCCAGAACACGTCGAGCAGCTCCTCGTAGCTCACCTTGGCCGGGTCGTAGGTGATACGGACCGCCTCGTAATGCCCGGTATTGCCCTCGGTGACGGCCTCGTAGGTCGGGTTCTCCACCGTGCCGCCGGTATAGCCGGACACGGTCTCCAGCACCCCCGGAACCTTGTCGAAATCGGATTCCACGCACCAGAAGCAGCCGCCGGCGAAGGTCGCGACCGCCGTGGCGGCCGAGGCCGCGCCGGCCGCGCCCCCGAGCAGCGCGGCGGAGAGCAGCGCGCCGGCCGCCCGGTTGATGATCGATGACGTGCCCATGCCGCATTCCTCCCTTGTCGGCGATCGCCTTCCCCGGGCGAGATGGGTGCGCGGGCGGCGTCTTGCAACCCCCGCCTCCTTGCCCGCGCCCGGCGATTTGACGACCATCGGCGGCGCTCGGCAAGGGGGAAGGGCCAATGGGGGAGTTCGCGATCGGCCAGCCGGTGTCCCGGCTCGAGGACCCGAGGCTGCTCAAGGGGCTCGGCCGCTATGTCGACGACCTCGACCTGCCGGGCCAGGCCTACGCCTTCATCCTGCGCTCGCCGCACGCCCATGCCCGGATCCGTGCCATCGACGCAAGTGCGGCACAGGCGATGCCGGGCGTGCTCGGCGTGCTGACCGGCGCCGATTGCGAGGCCGACGGGCTCGGCCACCTGCCCTGCGACCAGAAGCGGTTCCGCCGCGACGGCGGCGACATGTACCGCCCGCCGCGCCCGATCCTGGCGTGCGACCGGGTGCGCGTGGTGGGCGACTACGTGGCGCTGGTGGTCGCCGAGACCGCGGCGCTGGCGCGCGACGCGGCCGAGCGGATCGCGGTCGATTACCAGCCGCTGCCCGCGGTGGTCTCGCCCGCCGCGGCGGGCGACCCGGGCGCGCCGCAGCTCTGGGACGGCTGCCCCGGCAACGAGTGCTTCTTCCACGAGGACGGCGACCGGGAAGCGGTCGAGGCCGGCTTCGCTTCCGCCCACCTCGTCGTCGAGCGCCGCTTCGTCATCAGCCGGGTGACCGCGGCCCCGCTCGGCCCGCGCGGCTGCATCGGCGAATACGACCTTTCGCTCGAACGCTACACGCTGCGCACCGGGGTGCAGCAGGCGCATCTGCTCCGCATGCATCTCGCGCGCACCGTGCTCGGCATCCCGGAAACCCGCATGCGGGTGATCGCGCCCGATATCGGCGGCAGTTTCGGGCTCTACAGCAACGTCTACCCGGAGAACGCGCTGGTCCTCTGGGCCGCGAAAAAGTTCGCCCGCCCGGTCAAGTGGAGCGCCGAGCGCGGCGAATGCATGGTGAGCGACGATTCGGCGCGCGACTGCGTCTCCGACGCCGCGCTCGCGCTCGACCGCGACGGGCGGTTCCTCGCGCTGCGCTGCCGGAGCTTCGCCAATCTCGGCGCCTATCTGTCGCTGCGCGGGCCGCTGCCGCCGGTGGTCAATCTCGGCACGCTGGCCGGCACCTACACCACGCCGGCGATCCATGTCCGGGTCTCCGGCATGTTCACCAACACCTTCTGCACCTCGCCCTATCGCGGCGCGGGGCGGCCCGAGGCCTCGACCGTGCTGGAGCAGCTGATCGACGAGGCGGCGCGGCGCTTGCGTCTCGATGCGGCCGAGATCCGCCGGCGCAACACCATCCCCGCCGATGCGATGCCGTACCGGACGGCGCTCACCTTCACCTATGACAGCGGCGATTTCGAAAGGAACCTCGACGATGCGCTGGCGCTCGCCGGCTATGCGGGTTTCGCGGCGCGCAGGGAAGACGCCGCCGCGCGCGGGAAGCTGCGCGGCATCGGCATCTCCAACACCGTCCACCGCGCCGCCGGGCTGGAGATCGAGGCGGCGCAGATCCGCTTCGACGCCAGCGGCACGGCGACGCTGATGGTGGGCTCGGTCCATCACGGCCAGGGCCATGCGACCACCTTCACCCAGATCGCCTGCGACCGGCTGGGCCTCGAACCGGGCGCGGTGCGCTTCGTCTCCGGCGACACCGATGTCGTGACCTTCGGGCGCGGCTCCTTCGCGTCCCGCTCGGCCGCGCTCGGCGGCTCCGCGGTGGCGCTCGCGGCCGACAGGATCGTCGACAAGGGAAGGATCATCGCCGCCGCCCTCCTGGAAGCGGCGGAAGAGGATATCGACTTCGCCGACGGGGTCTTCTCGGTCTCCGGCACCGACCGCTCGGTCGGCATCGCCGACATCGCCCGGGCGGCCTATGCGCCGCGCGACCTGCCGCTCGACATCGAGCCCGGGCTCGACGAGATGGCGATGTTCCGGCCGGGCGCGCTCACCTTCCCGAACGGCTGCCACGTCGCCGAGATCGAGATCGATCCCGAGACCGGCGCGGTCGAGATCGCGGGCTACGCGGTGGTCGACGATTTCGGCACCATCCTCAACCCTCTGCTGCTGGAAGGGCAGATCCATGGCGGGCTCGCCCAGGGCATCGGCCAGGCGCTGATGGAGGATGTCGCATTCGATCCGGCGACCGGACAGCTCCTCGCCGGCTCGTTCATGGATTACTGCATGCCCCGCGCCGACGATCTGCCGTCCTATGTCGCGGCGTTCAACGAGCTGCCGACGGCGGTCAACCCGGTCGGCGTCAAGGGGGCGGGCGAGGCCGGCGCGGTGGGCGCGCTGCCGGCGATGATGAACGCGGTGGTGGACGCGCTCGCGCCGCTTGGCGTCGAGCACGTCCAGATGCCGGCGACGCCCGAACGCATCTGGCGCGCGATCCGAACGGCGCGGGATCAGAAGGCGTAGCGCCAGCCGGCGAGCAGGCTGAGCTCGGGGTCGGCAGCGGCGTCGTGGCCCGGCTGCCGGGTCCACACGGCGCCGACGCTCGCGGTACCGCCGCCGGCGAGGGTCCGATGCCAGCTCGCGGCGATGTCGATCTGCCGTCCGCCGGGTGCGAGCCCGGCCGACAGCGACCGGCGCTGCACGAGCCCGTCTATGCTCCGCCCGATCGGAACCGACAGCCGGACGCGCCCGGCCTCGACGCGGAGCGGTTGGGACAGCGAGACCTCTATGCCGTCCCCGTTCGCCAGCGTCCGCCCCGCGGCGACGGCGAAGGCGCTGGTGGTGAGCGGCGAGACGCCGGCGATCATCCCGCCGCCTGTCGCCGCCCGGACCGTGCCGAGCTCCGCCCCGGCGCCGATCGACCAGGCGCCGATGGCGGCACGCCCCTCGATTCCGGCGAAGGCAGACGCGCCGGAAACCCGGCCGAAGGCGCCGGCGGCGGTGCTGCCGAGCATGGTTTGGCGTTCCCCCACCACGCCGCCGGTGAGGCCGAGCTTGCCGCCGCCCGGCCGCCACGACAGCGCGGCGCCCGATGCCGGGCTCTCCCAGCCCATCCCTTCGGTCGAGAAGGCGGTGACGCGCAGCCCGTCCCGTTCCGCCGTGCCCAGCGCGAGCGCGCTGCCGGCCAGCGAGAGATGACCGGCGCCGGAATTCGGCGCTCGCAGGACGCCGAGGCTCAACCGGTCGCCGGCGGTCAGCGCGGCGAAGCGGGGCCGGAGCACGCCGGGCCCGGGATCGTCCTTCCCGGGCGCCACGAAGGCGCGCAGCCGCGCCAGCATCGGGCGGGCGGGGGCCGCGCCCGCGAGGTCGCCGAGGTGGAACCAGAACGGCGCGCCCAGCGAGTCGAAGGCGGCGATCTCGTGGCCGGCGAGAGCCTGCGCGAGCCCGCTCCCCAGGGCACCGCCCGCGGTAAAGCGCGTCCCCGCCAGGCTGCTGCCCGGGCCGGCGACCCGGCCGCCGAGCGCGACCGTGACGGTGCCGACCGGAGCAGTGGCGGCCCCCAGGTCCAGCAGCCCCTGGCCGTATATGCTTCTGTCGGCATAGATGCCGCTGTCGTCCGCCGTATCGAGCAGCCGCTTGACCAGATCCGTATTGGGGAGCTGGCGGCGGAAGGCGTGATTTATCACCGCCAGCCCGCCGGTCACCATCGGCGCGGCGAAGGAGGTGCCGCTGGGGCTGAAGGCGCCTTGGGCACCTGGGCTGCCGTCATCCGGGTCGGGCCCGAAATAGGCCGCGCGGACTCCCACCCCCGGGGCCGCGACGCACCAGTCGGCGGCGATTCCGCAGCGGTTGGAGAACGAGGCGATCCGGCCGTCCCGGCCGACGGCCACGACAGCGATCACATGCCCGCGCAGCTCGCGGATCCGCGCCGGCAGTCCCGCATCGATGTCGACCGAACTGGCGACAACCTTCTCGTCGACGCAGAGATCGGGGTCGCCGGCGAAATCCGCCGGGTCGCAGTCCCTGCCGTGGGCGTTGCCGGCGGCCCACACGAAGACGGTCTTGTCGGGCGAACCGGCCTGTGCCAGCGCCGCAATCGCGGCGCCGTAATTGGCCCTGAGCTCGTGCTCCGAGTATTGCTCGATGATGCCGGGGTAGCCGAAGCTCATGTTCAAGAAATCGATGGTCCGGCCCCCGCCGGTCCGGCCGGTCACCGCGGTCGCCATCGACGCCCGACGATTGTCCACGCTGCGCAGACCGAATAGCGGGATCGGGTTGTAGAACGGTCCGGGCCTGCCCAGCGGGACCGAGAACATCGCGATATCGGCGCCCCAGGCCACGCCGCGCGGGGCGTTCAGCTCCGCGGCGTAGGCATCGCTCGGGTTTCCGGCCATCACGCTTGCGACCGCGGTGCCGTGCGAAACTTCGTTCCCCGTCTCGTTGGTGGCGCTTCCCAGCGGAATTTCGATCACCGACTTGCCGTCGAACATAGGGTGGTCTTCGTCGATGCCGGTGTCGATCGCGCCGAGTGTCTGACCGCTGCCGGGCGCGGTTCCGTCGCCGTGGATGGCCTCCAGCCGGTCATAGGCGCGATCCGCCTTGATCGTGCGCAGCCCCCACTGGTTGTAGAGGGGGCCACTCGAACTCCCGTCGCCGCCCCCGCCGTTGCAGCCAGAGAGAGCCAGCGCGGCAAGCGCCGCGATCCCCGCCGCCAGGCGCCGCCCGGTTCGACCGGGCCCCGGACGGGCAGGTTGCACGCCAAAGAACATATCCATACCGAAACCGTATCATATCTGTTTTGGTATGGAAGCCTCCGCACGGATCGGATTCAGCCGGAGCGGAGGTCGCGCCGGCCTCAGAAGGCGTGGCGCCAGCCGGCGAGGAGGCTGAGTTCGGGACCGGAAGCGGCGTCGTGCCCCGGCTGCCGGGTCCATCCGGCGCCGATGCCGAGCTCACCGCCGTCGGCGAGGGGTCGATGCCATCGGACGGTGACATCGATCTGCCGGCCGCTGGGTGCGAGACCGGCGGTGAGCCGCCGGCGCAGCACCCGCCCGTCGCGGCTGCGGCCGACCGGGATCGCGAGCCGCGCCCGTCCGGTCTCGACCCGGAGCGGCTGGGCCAGCGAGACCCGCAGCCCGGCGCCGTTCGCCAGCGTCCTTTCCGCTTCGACGGCGAAAGCGCTGGTGGCGAGCGGCGAGACGCTCGCGATCATGCCGCCGCGCGCCGCCGCCCTGACGGTGCCGATTTCGGCGCCGGCGCCGAGCCGCCAGGCGCCGATGGCAGCGCCCCCCTCGATGCCGGCGAAGGCCGAGGCGCCGGACAGCCGGCCGAAGGCGCCGGAGGCGCCGCCGCCCAGCACCGTCTCGCGCTCGGCCACCCAGCCGCCGGTGAGGCCGAGCCGCGCGCCCGCCGGCCGCCACGACAGCGCGCCGCCAGATGTCGGGTGCCGCCCGGCCACGCCCTCGGTCGAGAACGCGACCATGCCGAGCGCGCCCCCATCCGCCGCGCCGAGGGCGAGGGCGGGTCCGGCGAGGGCGAGATGCCCGCCATCCGCGCCGGCCGGCGCCCGCAGGACGCCGAGCCTCAACCGCCCGTCCTTGGTCAGCGGGGCGAGGCGGGGGCGCAGCGGGGGCGCGCCGCCATCCTCGCGCGGCGCCATGAGCCCGCGCAGCCGCGCCAGGGCGGAGGGGCGCGGGACATCGCCGGCGAGGTCGCCGAGCGGGAACCAGAACGGCGCGCCGAGCGTGTCGAAGGCCGCGATCTCGTGGCCCGCGAACGCCCGCGCGAGCCCGTCCCCCATCGCGTTCCCCGGCGCGAGGCGGCTTCCCGGCAGGGCGCTGCCCGGGCCGTCGACGCGTTCGCCGAGCGCGACCGCGGTTTCGCCCACCGGAGCCGTCGCCGCGCCGAGATCCATCAGCCCCTGGCCGTAGACGCCGCGGTCGGCGTAGATGCCGCTCTTGTCCGCCGTCTCGAACAGCCGCTCCACCAGCGTCGTGTTGGAGAGCTGGCCGCGGAAGACGTGCTTCATCGCCGCCAGCCCGCCGGTCACCATCGGCGCGGCGAAGGAGGTGCCGCTGGGGCTGAACGCGCCCTGGGCGCCCGGGGTGCCGTCATCCGGGTCGGGCCCGAAATAGGCTGCGCGGACGCGCTCTCCGGGGGCGGCGATGCACCAGTCGGCGGCGACGCCGCAGCGGTTGGAGAACGAGGCGATCTCGTAATAGCCATCGCCGTCGCTGTCCCGGGCGACGGCGACGGCGGCGACCATGTGTCCGCGCAGCTCGGCGATGCGCGCCGGCAGGCCCGGCAGGATCTCGACCGATCGCGCGTCGACGACGCCGTTCACGCACAGATCGGCGTTGCCGGCGAAGTCGGCCGCATCGCAGGGATCCCCGTGGCCGTTGCCCGCGGACCAGACGAAGACGGTCTTGTCGGCCGAACCGGCCTGGGCCAGGGCGGCGATGGTGTCGCCCAGGCTGGCGCGCAGATCCGCCTCGCCGTACTGCTCGACGATCCCCTTGAAGCCGACGCTCACATTGACGAAGTCGAGGCTCCGCACGCCGTTCGACCAGCCGAGGACTTCGGTGATTCTGGCCGCCCATCGATCGTCGGCGTCGTCGAAGCCGGTCAGCGATATCGGAACATAGGGACCGCCGCCCGACCCGGCGCGGATGGCGAACATCGCGATATCGGCGCCCCGGGCGACGCCGCGCGCGGCGTCCACGGCGGTCGCGAACCCGGCGGAGGGCCGCCCGGCGATGACGCTCGCGACCGCGGTGCCGTGGGAGGTTTCCTCGCCGGTCTCGTCGGGAGTCCCGGAAAACAGGTGCTCGGTCACCGTCTTGCCGGCGAACACCGGGTGGTCGGCGTCGATGCCGGTGTCGATCAGCCCGACGGTGTGGCCGCTGCCCGGTTCGGTGCCGGCGCCGTGCGCGAGCTCGAGCTGGGCGTAGGCCCGCCCGGCGCGGATCGCGGCCAGCCCCCATTGGTTGGCGAAATCGTTCGTGCCGACGTGGTTCTCCTCGAGAGACTGGCGCCGCTGTTGGAAAACCCGCGGTGACAGGCAACCGAGATCCGCGGTTTGAATGCACGTTTGCTGCGGCGGCGGCTCCGGGGATTCCGGCGGCGGTTGCGGCGCCGGCATCTGAGGCTGCTCCGGCGCCGGCGGTGCCGCGGCCTGCGGCCCCGGAGAGGAGGACCCGCCGCCCCCGCCGCACGCCCCGGCCAGCAGGCATATCGCCGACAGGGCGGCGGCGACCCCGATGGATCGCATGGGCAAGGCTGCGAAACCCGGCATCTGGTTATTTTGACAGGAATGGAAATCCGCTAGAATAGGGCGGTCAAGCGGCAGCGACCGCGCTGCGGATAGCGGAGGAATGAATGCCCAAGGTGCTGACCGAAGATCAGATCGCGTTCTTCAAGCGGGAAGGATACCTGTTCCCGATCGACGGTATCGACAAGGAGAAGTGCGACGATCTGCTCGGCGCGATGAACCGGTTCGAGGATCACCAGGGGATCAACCCCGGCGTGTTCAAGCTCAAGGGTCATCTCTGCCTGCCCGAGACCTGGGACTTGATCCGCGAGCCGCGCATTCTCGATGCGGCCGAGGACATCATCGGGCCCAACATCCTCGCCTTCGGCTCGCGCTTCTGGGTGAAGCCGGCGGGCGACGGCTCGTTCGTCTCGTGGCACCAGGATTCGGCCTATTTCGGCTGCGACCCGCACGACATGGTGACCTGCTGGCTGGCGCTCACCCCGGCCAACCGGGGGAATGGCTGCCTCAGGGTGATGCCGGGCTCGCACGAGGTGGGCTACGAGCACAAGGAGAGCCACGAGAACGCCCCCGGCGAGGCGCCGGGCGAGAAGAAGAACATGCTCGGCCGCGGCCAGACCATCCGGGGGCTCGACGAGTCCAAGGCGGTCCACCTGGAGCTCGAGCAGGGCCAGTTCTCGATGCATAACGAGCGCACCGCGCACGCATCCTACCCCAACGACTCGACCGAGACCCGGGTGGGCTACTCCTTCTTCCTGATCCCGCCGCACGTCAAGTCGACGCTGGAGCGCCGCCCGGCGACGCTGGTCCGCGGGGTCGACGAGTACGGCAACTGGGACACCGACCCGGTGCCGACCGCGGACCGGCTGCCCGACCTGATCAAGATGATGCTGGCGCACAACGCGCAATACACCGACCCGAAATTCAGGCAGAGCGCCTGAGCGGGGCGGCCGGCGGAGGACCGTGGGCAAGAGCGAATACATCCTGGCCGGAGGCCTGCTGCTGCTCGGCGCGGTGTCGCTGCCGCTGGTCAAGGACGTCTATCTCGTCCAGGACATCGTGCTCGCGCTCTGCAGCGGGCTGGGGTTCCAGTAGCGGTCAGCGCCCCTCCCGCCGCCAGGCGAGCATCAGCACCCCGACCCCCAGCAGCAGCACCGCGAGAGGCGGCAGCAGCGGCACCTCGGTGATGCTGGTCACCCGGTAGTCGCGGTTGGCGACCAGCCCCATCCAGCCCGTCCCCGAGGCGAGCCGGTCCGGCCGCACGCGGCGGAACGAGGGCAGGCCGTCGGCCAGCCAGGCGATCCCGCCGCCGGTCCTGGCGGCGATGCCGGCGAGCCTGTCGGCGGTGCCGCGCATGTCGGCGAACTCGACCGGGTTCGGGCTCGCCACCGCGGCCAGCGCGGTCCGCTCCCCGTCGCTCACCCGGTAGAGCCCCATCTCGTCGGGCAGCAGGGTCGCGCGCGCCCGCCCACCGCCTTCCTCGGCGAGCTCGACGGCGGTCGTCGCGCCGGACGGGGCGGTGACCTCGACCGGCGGGTGGTCGCGCTCCAGGCTGCGCCGGGTGATGGTGAGCCCGCCCCGTCCGGCGGCCACGCGGAGGTCGATCTCCTCGAGGTCCGGCTCCTTCATCAGCCAGTGCGACAGCCGGCGCAGGATCTCCGAATGGGGGCCGCCGGTCTCGAAGCCGCGCGCCCACAGCCAGATGTGGTCGCTCAGCAGCTGCGCCACGCGGCCCTCGCCGACCCGGTCGACGATCAGCAGCGGCCGCTCGTCGGCGCCCAGCATCAGGGTCGTCCCGCGCGCCGCGCCGACCTCGACCTGGCGGAACCAGCGGCCCCAGCGCGACCGCGTTCCAGCCGCGCCGAACAGGTCGGCGGTGACCGGGTGGCGTTCGCCGATATCGCTCACCAGCGGCTTGAAGCCGCGCTCGAACACGTGCCCGGTCGGCGCGCCCGGCAGGATCGCGCCAAGCGGCGTCTGGTACAGGCTGAGCGCCGAGGCGAAGCCCGGCCCCGCCACCTCCAGCACCGCGCCGCCGCCTTCGACGAAGCGCGCGATATTGTCGAGATAGATCGACGGCAACACCCCGCGGCGGCGGTAGCGGTCGAAGATGATCAGGTCGAAATCTTCCAGCTTGACCTCGAACAGCTCGCGGATCGGGAAGGCGATCAGCGACAGCTCGCGCACCGGCGTGGCGTCCAGCTTCTCCGGCGGCCGCAGGATGGTGAAATGGACCAGATCGACCGACGGGTCCGCCTTGAGGAAGTTGCGCCACACCCGCCCGCCGGGATGCGGCTCGCCCGACACCAGCAGCACGCGGAGCCGTTCGCGCACGCCGGATATCTCGACCACGTTGCGGTTGTTGGCGCCGGTCAGCTCGCCCGGCCGGGAGTCGACCTCGAGCTCGAAGATGTTGGAGCCCGCGCGGTCGATCTCGACCTCGATCGTGCGCGCGGCGCCGATCGTGGCGTCGAGGCGGCGGACCGGCTTGCCGTCGCGCGCGATCGCGATGCGGGCGAGGCCGCCGGCGGCGGCCGCGTCCTCGACGCGGATCTCGATCTGCGCCTTGGAGCCGACCAGCCCGTAGCTCGGCGCCTTGTCGACGAACAGGATCCGGTCGTGCTCGCCGCGCCGGCCGTTGAGCAGCACGTGCAGCGGCCCGGCGAAGGGGAGCGCGTCCTCCGCCCCCGGGACGTCGTGAACCTGGCCGTCGGTCAGCAGCACGGTCCCGGCCATGCGCCGCCGCGAGGTGCTCGACAGGCTGCGGCCCAGCGCCTCGAACAGCCGTGTGCCCTCGCCGGAGCCGGCGACCGCGCCCTGCTCCGCCCCCGCCCGGACGATACGGATATCGAGATCGTCGAGCTTCTCCAGAGATGCGGTCAGTTTCTCCAGCGCTTCTTCCGAGCGCGCGCGGCGGCCGTCGATCTTCTGGCTGTCGGACTCGTCGACCACGATCGTGACCAGGTCGGGGATCGCCTCGCGCTCCTCCTCGACCAGCGACGGGTTGGCCAAAGCGAGCCACAGCGCGGCCAAGGCGAGGGTCCGCCAGCCCAGCCCGCGGGCGCGGGTCAGGGCGCATGCCGCGAGCACCGCCAGCGCGAGCCCGCCGGCGGCGGCGAGCAGGATCCAGTCGAACAGCGGCGCGAAGGCGATCGAGGTCATTGACCGAGCCGTTCGATGATCGCCGGCACATGGACCTGGTCGGTCTTGTAGTTGCCGGTGAGCGCGTACATCACCCAGTTGACCCCGAACCGGTAGGCCATCTCGCGCTGCATCTCGCCCTGCGGGACCACCGGGAACATCGCCGCGCCGAGGCGGTCGACGGCCCACGCGCCGGACCAGTCGTTGGACCCGATGACCACCGACGAGACCCCGTCATTGTGCCGCCCGCCGCGCCCGTCGTCGCCCCCGATCCCCCCCGACGACCCCCCTTTATTGCCCCCCCCGCCGCGCCGTCCGCCCCAGCCCCGCCCGCCGGTCCAGCGCCCGGGGAAGTCGCTCAGCAGGTAGAACGCCTTGGTCAGCACGTGGTCGCGCGGCACCGGGATC
>MPNO01000122.1 GCA_002239065.1 Defluviicoccus sp. bin129
TATTCGGAACACGGCGTTACCCGCTCGCGGACGAAGAGGCGGAGCGCGATCTGATCCAGCGGATCCGGGAGACGCTGTTGAGCGACACGATCCCGGACCCGAGAGATATCGCGATCGTCACCCTCGCGCACGGCTGCGGACTCATCGGACATATCCTGACCGCGGAAGAGATGGCCGATGCCGCGGCCCGCATGGAAGTGGTGCGGAGGCTGGAATTGATCGGCCGGGCGTTCCTGAACGCCATGGACGTAGCCGTTCAACCCGCTGCTGGCCGGCTTGACCGGAACTGATCCCGCTGCCCAGACGCCTCCGGACAAAGGCCGCTATCAGGCCGCTGGAGACTCACCGGCGCGACTCGTGGTGTCGTGAATCTCAGCTCTACCGGCGGTTTCTGCCGGAGGTCGGGATTCGGGGCCGGGACGAGCGGGGCGACGGTCCGTTCAACTACGTTGACTTGTAGGCGCGGGTTCCGGCAGATCATCCGCTACGGGAAATCCGGGTCATGGTGAACGAGGCATTGTCGGTTTTGTCCGCGGGTTCCGCACGACTCTATTCGGGGCGGGCTGGTGTTGACCATCTTCCAGAGGCGCGCGATGGCTCGACCGTCCTCACCCGCCGCCGGTAGGGCGCAACAGAAGCCGCGTCCCGAGCGCCGAGACGGCGAAACAGACGACGAGAAACGGTCCCGCGGGCAGGTCGACCGCAGTCGAAATCAGCACCCCCGTCACCACCGCGGCGGCGCCGCTCGCGAATGCCCGCTTGAGGTGGTAACTGCGCCCGGAACGCGCGGCGAGCGCGGGCAGGATGAGGCTCGCGAAGACCACGTAGACGCCCACGAGCTGGACCGAAGCCGTGATCGCGAGGGCGAACAGTACGAAGAAGCCGACTCCGCTTCGCGCCCGCGGCACGCCGGCCCAGACCAGCGCCACCAGGCCGTAAACCGGCAGGAAGGCGGAAATGTCCTCCCACGAGACGAACAGGATCTGGCCCGAGAGCAGGTGCTGCAAGGCCTCGCCGCCATGCGGGTCGTCGGCGAGCGCCAGCAGGACCAGGGAAGCGGCGAGAATGAAGGAGCTTCCGATCACCGCTTCCTGTTCCTCCGGTGTCTTGTGCTCGATCCAGCGGAAGAACAGGGCTACGCAGATCCCCGTGCCGAAGGACGCGGATTGACGGAGAAACCAGGACGGTTCGTCGAAGAACAGCCCGAGCAGGACGATCGCCAGGCCGATGATCTGCGCCGTCGCCAGGTCGATGAAGACGATTCCCCGCTTCAGCACCTCAATCCCGAGCGGAGCGTGAACCGCCGAGACGACCAGCCCGACGACGAAGGCGGGGCCGACGATCAAGAGCAGGTCAGGATCGATCGCGTGCTTTCTCCAGCAGCGCGAGCGTGACGTCGAACAGGGCGAAGAGATCGCCCGCCTCGTCCTGCCCGCCGACCGTATAGGGAAGCGCGACGACCGGAATGCCCGTCCGCTCCGATAGCCAGTCCGCCGCATCCTTCGGCTCGTGCGGCGCGTGCAGGATCGCCGTCGCGCCGGTCTTGCGCACCTGTTGGACGAGGCGTTGCAGGTGGGACGCCGTCGGCGGAACCCCGGGGGTGCGCTCCAGCGTGGCAATCCTCTCCAGCCCGGCCCAGCGGATCAGATAGGACCACGCGGCGTGGTGGACGACGACCTTCATGCCGCGAAGCTTGCCGGCGCGTGCGCGCCAGCGCCCGGTCGCGCTGCTCCACCGCGCCTGGAAGTCCGCCAGCCGGGTGCGGTACGCCGCTGCGTTGCCGGGGTCGACGCGCGCCAGCCGGCCCGCCAGCTCGACCGCCAGAAGCGCGATGTTGCGCGGGTCGAGATGAACATGCGGGTTGCCGCTCGGGTGGATGTCACCGAGGCTGCGGTCGACCCTTTCGGGACGCTCCAGGGTCTCGACGTGGTCGGCGGCCATGAGGTGCCCCGGCTGGCCGGATTGCACCCCGTGCCGGGCGCCGCGCTCCATCAGCACCGGGAGCCAGCCGATTTCGAGCTCGGCTCCGGAGCAGAACACGATGTCGGCGCGGCGCACCTGCGCGATCAGGCTGGGCCGCGCGCGGATGTAGTGGGGATCCTGGCGTCCATGGGTAGCCGAGTACACCGCAACGCTGTCGCCGCCGATCTCGCCGGCCAGCGCCGCCCATTCCGGCTCGCAGGCGAAGACCCTGGCGTCGCCGGCCGCGGCCGAAGGCACGAGCGCCACGAGTCCGGCAACCAGCGCCGGCGCGAGCCGCTTGGGCATGCTCGCCATGGCTCAGAAACTATGCGCGGCGTGAGCGCCGAGGCTCATCACATATTGCAAGAAAATCTGGTTATCCTTCTCGTGGCCATCGAGCGCTTCGTGATTGTACTGTAGCCGGACACGCCCGAACTCGCTGTTGGTCCAGTCGACCATCATCCCCAAGGCATAGGGATTGTGGTCGATCTCGGAGCCGCCGGGTGGGGACAGCCTGGCGTAGCGGGCTCCGATCCGCCAGCTTGGCACCGGCTTGTAGACCCCCTGGACGTACCAACCACGCGCGACGGAGTCGGTCCTGAACTCTCTGAGAGCCTCCTCCTCCTCGTCCTCGTGGCCATTCTCCTCCTCATGCGCCATTTCCTCTGCCAGCGCATAGATTCCCTTTTCCCGGCGCCAGAAATACTCGCCTTGGAGGATTACCTCGCTCTCCCGCGCGTTGCCGGTAGGAGCCAGCGCGAAGCGGAAATCGAGGCCGTAGAGCCGCGTGTCGCCGATGAACGCGCCCTCGGTGAAGTATGCGGCGTGGTCCTCTTCTTGTTCGTCATGCCCGTTTTCTTCCGCTTCGGCATGCTCATCCCCGTGCGCGTCCGCGCCGCCGCCCCGGCTGCGCGACTCGCCGTCGAGCAGATACCCGCCGACGCGCAGCGCGGCGTCGCGGCCGAGGTCCCAGCCGACCCGGGTATAGATGGACCGCGCCCTGAGCCCGTTGTCGGAGCCGCCGAACGGCGTGTCGTCGCCGCGGAACAGCCCGCCGCCGAATTCGGCGTAGACCTCGGCGGGCAGCACGAGGGAAGCCTCGACGCCGTCGTCGTTGAACGCGTTGTCGAGAAAGGCGCGGTAGGGAAGCGGCCGGTCCGCGAAATCGTCGCCATGCGGGTGCAGCTCGTTGAGATAGCCGAACGTCCACAGCGCCCGTCCCG
>MPNO01000036.1 GCA_002239065.1 Defluviicoccus sp. bin129
ACAGCTCCGCCAGACCCGCCTCGCGCGCCCGAACCACCGTCTCGCGCAGCGAGTGCCCGCAGCCCAGATGCAACAGAAGAACCCGCAGGACCGCCTCCGCCGACTTGTCCTTGCGCAGACCCTTCAGAGCCCCGCTGGAACGACCCAAATCCTCCCAGCCGGCCGGCAGAAAAGACCGCAGAACCTCCCACTCCTCGTCCATCCCAAGCCTCCGAGCCCAAGTACCCGGAAACTCTAGCCAAAATCACCGCCACAAACAAGTTAGCTCTTATGGGACTTGATCCGGGGCCCAGGGCCACAGGCACCGCCCTCGCCCGGCTTCCCTGGGCCCCGGATCAAGTCCGGGGTGACAAAAGGGGAGGGCGGCGACGGTCTCGCCCATCGGGGCGGAGCCCGCGTCAAAAATCTAAACCGGACAGCAGTGGACTTGTTCCGGGGTGACAACGGGGAACGGGGACGGGAGCCGGTGTGGCGTATCGGGGCGGAGCCCGCGTCGACAATCCAGACCGGACAGCAATGGAACGAGTCCGGGCATGACGCGAGACGTGGCCCGCGGGCCCGCTTGGCAACCGGCTCGCGGATGCTCTAACCTCAAGAAAATGGGAGGACCTGCGATGCATTCGGGAATTCGAAATCTGTTGGCGCCGGTCGCGGTAGCCGCCGCCATGGCCGCCGGACCGGCGACCGCCAAGACGTTCAACCTGACCTTCGCCGCGCCGCAGGGCGAGCATATGACCTGGATCGCCCTGACCCGCACCGTGTTCATCGCCGGGGTGGACAAGCGGCTCGAGGGAACCGAGCACAAGATCAACTGGACCACGGCCTATGGCGGCACGCTGTCGAAGGTGGGCGGCACGCTGGAAGTGATCGAGGAAGGCATCGCCGATGCCGGCATGCTCTATTCGCTGTTCGAGCAGGCCAAGCTGCCGCTGCAGAACGTCGCCTACATGGCGCCCTTCGGCTCCGACGACCTCGGCCTCGCGCTGCGGGTCTTCCAGGAGCTGCACGACGAACTGCCGGAGATGTCGGGCTCGTGGGAAAAGCACGGCCAGGTCTTCATCGCCCCGATCGGGTTCGACACGTTCTATCCGCTGACCAAGTTTCCGATCAAATCGCTCAAGGACCTCAAGGGCCGCAAGCTGGCGGGCGCCGGGGCGGTGTCGCTGTGGGAGGCGCCGATCGGCATCGTGCCCGTGCAGGGCAACTTCGCGGTCCATTTCAACAATCTCAAGACCGGGGTCTATGACGGGCTGATCGCGTTCACCACCGGCTATTACCCGAACAAGCTGCACGAGATCGCGCGCTACGCCACCAAGGTGAATTTCGGCGCCATGCCGGGCGGCGGCGTGACCATCAACAAGTCGGTCTGGGGCAAGCTGCCGGATGCGGTCAAGCAGGCGGTGCGCGAAGCCGGGGTCGATTACCGCAACGCCCAGAACGAGAAGATGACCAGGCTCGTCGACACCTTCGAGGCCAAGATGAAGGCCGAGGGCGTGGTGTTCTCGCAGATGCCGCTCGACCAGAAGCTCGCCTGGGCCAGGGCGATGCCCAACATCGCCAAGGAATGGGCGGCCCGCGTCGAAGCCAAGGGCTTCGCCGGCAACAAGGTGCTCAAGGCCTATATGGACAAGCTCCGCGCCAACAAGGTCCCGCTGGTGCGCGAGTGGGACAAGGAATAGGGCGTTACCGCAGCCCGGGGCCGCGCGTAGAGCCGGCGGCCCCGGCGTGACCGATCGGGCGAACCCGTCGAACGGGCCCGGCTGGCGCCGCTTCCTGACCTTCGAAGCGGCGGTCTCGGCGCTCAACTCGCTCGGCAGCCTGTGGATCGCCGTCCTCATGGTGGTCATCATCGTCGACATCGTGGGGCGGACCGTGCTCAGCATGCCGCTGCGCGGCGTGCCCGAGCTGGTCAAGCTCTCGATCGTCGGCATCGTGTTCATCCAGCTCGGCCACACGCTGCGCTCGGGCCGCATGACGCGCTCGGACGGGCTCCTGCGCATCTCCCGCGCCCGGCTGCCGCGTCTGTCGCATGCGATGACGCTGCTCTTCAACCTGGTGGGAGCCGGGCTGTTCGTCCTCATCTTCGATGCGAGCTACCCGTTCTTCGTGGAAGCCTGGACCACCGGCGAGTATGCCGGCATCCAGGGCTATGTCAGCTACCCGGTGTGGCCGGTGCGGCTGATCATCCTGATCGGCTGCGCGGTGGCGGCGATCCAGTACTGCCTGTTCGCCTGGCGCGATGCCGCGGTGGTCTCGGGCCTTGTCGAGCCGGCCGACCCGGATGACCGCAGGCGGCTCGCGGAAATGCTGAAATGAGCGGTGTCGAGATCGGGCTGATCTCGATCGCGGCGATCCTCGTGCTGATCTATCTCGGCATGCATGTGGCGGTCACGCTCTGCGTGGTGTCGTTGATCGGCGTCTGGGCGGTCAAGGGCAATGTCACGCTGGCGACCAAGCTCCTGGCGATCGCCGCCTACGACACCGTCGCCGGCTACGTGTTCGGCGTGGTCCCGCTCTTCGTCCTGATGGGGCTGCTGGTCAGCGTCTCCGACCTCGGCAAGGACGCCTATGTCGTCGCCAACATCCTGATGCGCCGGATTCGCGGCGGGCTCGGGATCGCCACCGTGGCCGCCAACGCCGTGTTCGCCGCGGTGACCGGGATCTCGGTCGCCTCGGCGGCCGTGTTCACCAAGCTCGCGGTGCCGGAGATGATCTCGCTCGGCTACCGGCCCCGCTTCGCCGTCGGCGTGGTCGCGGGCTCGTCGGTGCTCGGCATGCTGATCCCGCCCAGCCTGCTGCTGATCGTCTACGCCTTGCTCGCCGAGCAATCGATCGGCGACCTGTTCATCGCCGGCATCGTGCCGGGAATCCTGCTGTCGTTCGCCTTCGCGATCGCCATTCTCGGCATGGCGACGTTCCTGCCGAGGACGGTCATGCGCGAGGAGGCGGGCGGTGCCGCGTCCGGCGAGCCCGTGGAGTCCCTGGCGGCGGCGATCCTCCGCCTGTGGCCGCTGCCGGTGCTGGTCTTCGCGGTGATCGGCGGCATCTATCTCGGCTGGTTCACCCCCACCGAGTCGGGCGCGGTCGGCGCCCTGGGCGCGCTCGTGCTGGCGTTTGCGCGGCGCAAGCTCACCTGGGCGAATGTGTGGCAGGTCCTCGTCGAGACCGGCCACGTCACCGTCTCGATCCTGATGCTGATCATCGCCGCCAACATCTACACCAGGCTGCTCGCGCTCTCGGGGGTTCCGGTATTCATCAACGACTTCGTCAACGGGCTGGAGCTCGGCTTCTTCACGCTGCTGATCTTCTACGCCGTGATCATCGTCATCATGGGGACCATCCTGGACGGGATTTCGATCATGCTGATCATGATCCCGATCTTCCTGCCGCTGCTGGCGGGCTACAGCGTCGACCTGGTCTGGTTCGGGATCGTCACCGTGATCGCGGTCGAGATCGGCCTGCTCACCCCGCCGCTCGGCCTGTCGGCCTACGTGATCAAGAGCACGCTGGATACCGACGAGATATCGCTCGCCGACATCTTCATCGGCGCGGCGCCGTTCGCGGTGGTGATGTTCGTCGTGCTGCTCCTGATCATCTTCTTCCCCTGGCTGGTGACCGGCTACGGCTGACGAGGCTCTACCATCGCAAACGGACAGGAGGCCCGACCCATGAGCTATCGCGTCACACCGCTCCTGCTGGGCGATGCCGTGGTCCCGGACGTGCTCGACGTGTTCTGGAGCCTGACCAAGTCGCGCGGCGCCTCGTCGGTGCCGATCCTCGCCTTCCTCATCGAGGGGACGCCGGACGGCCCGCTGCTGATCGACACCGGCATGCGCAGCGCCGAGCGGGCGCAGGAGGTGCACGGGCTCGGCCCGCACAACGTGGCCGACGACCAGACCGTCCCGGCGCAGCTCGCCAAACACGGCTACGCGCCCGAGGACATCAAATACGTCCACCTGACGCATCTCCACTACGACCACGCGGGGGGCTGCAAGCTGCTGCCCAACGCACGCTTCGTGCTGCAGCGGACCGAGCTGATGGCGGCGGCCGCCCCGATGGGCCCGGAGCAGCTCGACATCGGCGGCAAGGGCCTGTTCTTCGACCGCGCGGACGTCGCCGATCTGGTCGACCCGCTATGGAGCCGGGTGGATCTGATGGAGGGCGATTACGAGCCCTATCCCGGGATCCGCTGCGTGCTCTATGCCAACTCGCACACGCCGGGCCATCAGTGCATCTATGTCGAGACCGCGGACGGCACCGTCGCGATCATCGGCGACATCGCCCGCAAGCTCGACCTCAACATCGAGCAGGAGATCATGCCGGGCATTTACTACGACCTCGATTCGATGCGCCGGGCGCTGATCGACATCAAGTCGAAGGCCGACGTGATCCTGCCTACCCATGACTGGAACGTGCTGCCCGGCGGCAAGCCGGAAGGAATCGACTAGCGCTTGTCGGGGAACCAGCCGGGGCCGGCGAGCTCGGTCGGCAGGTCGCCCGTGTAGCTCTCGGCGTTCTCGACCTGCTCGACCCAGTCGAGCCCCATCGCCTTGAAGATCCGGTTGGTCATGACGATCAGCCGGGCCCCGTTGTCGGGATCGGCATTCACGTGCTGCTTGATGCAGTAGGCGGGGATGAAGACGAAATCGCCCTTGGTCCACTCGAATCTTTTTGGCTCCTCCGCCCAGCTCCAGGCGAACTCGACATCGACCTCGAACCGGACGTCCCAGTGGAGGTCGTATCCCGAGCCCTCGGCGACATAGACGATCTGCTCGGCGAGCTTGCGCGACCTGCCCGACTTTCCGCCCGGTTCGAGGAACTGCATGTAGATGTCGAGGCAGCACTCGGTGGTGTTGAGCTTCTCGTGCACCATGTGCTTGAGCAAGCCGTCGGGGGAGTTCTCGAACGGCATGTCCCCGGCCTTGACCACGGTCAGCCGCTGGCGGTAGTCGCTGCGGAACTCGGCCGATTCGTGCAGCCACTCGGCATAGATGTCGGCCGTCCGGCCGCCCTCCCTCGCGATGTCCTTCTCGTCCGCCATGCCGGTCGCTCCTCAGATATCGGCGGGAGGCGTCCAGTCCTCCCAGCCGGGCACGGGTTCCTTGGGCGGGTACTTGGCGATCTTCTGGAACAGCATGTGCATGAACAGGAAGAGCGGCTTGGCCTTCATCACCAGCAGCACGAGGTCCTCGTCTTCCGAGGCGTTGAAGTGCTGGTGAACGCAGCCGTTCTCCACCACCATGATGTCGCCCGCCTCGTAGTCGAAGCGCCTGCCGTCGTGGATGTCGTAGCCCTTGCCGCGCAGGCAGTAGAAGATCGCCGAGTTCATGTGGCCGTGGCGCTGGCCGGTGCCCTGCGGCGCGATCACCGAGATATGGGTCTCGATGGATTGCGCGATGTCGGTCTTCATCGGGTTGACGATCGACTTGTCGAAGAGCTGCGGCCCGCCGCGCCATTCCTGGTCGGCCGCGCTGTACACCCGGGGCTGGTTGTAGAGCTCCTCCTGGAGCTCGCCATAGGTGCCTTCCAGCGCGCGGACGAAGGTGCGCTTGCGCTGCCAGCGCTCCCAGACGACTTCCCTGGGCTGGTTGTGGCCGATGCCGGCCTCCTTGGTGCCGGCCTCGATGCCGCCCGCCTCCGTCGACCGATCCGCCATGCGTCCGGACCCCCTGAATCGCTGCATCGGTGGTGCCGGTGGATTATATTTGGCGCGGATGGGGTGTCCAGCCGACCGCCGGAGACGGGGATGGGGATGAGGATCGCGCCGCTCTCGGACGTGCTCGGGGCGGAAATCGCCGGGATCGACATCGCCCGCGAGCTCGACGCGGCGGCGTTCGAGGCGGTGCGCGGCGCCTTTCTCCGCTACCGCGTGCTGGTGTTCCGCGACCAATATCTGGGCCCCGGCGACCAGGTCGCCTTTTCCGCCCGCTTCGGCCCGCTCGAGGAGCATGACAACCGGCGCTACAACCTGCCGGACCAGCCCCATGTCATGGTGCTGTCGAACGACCTCAGGGACGGCGAGCCGGTGGGCGTGCCCGATGCCGGGGATTCCTGGCACACCGACCTGTCGTTCAAGGAGACGCCCAGCCTCTGCACCCTTTTGCAGGCGGTGACGCTGCCGCGCGAGGGGGGCGATACCGCCTTCGCCTGCATGACCCGGGCCTATGCGGCGCTGCCGGCGGACATCAAGGCGCGGATCGCGGGACGGCGCGCGATCCACAACCCGAGCAAGCTCGCCAACCCGCGCGTCGAGATCTCGCCGCTCAGGAAGGACGCGGCGGCGTTCTACAGCGGGCAGAGCGCGCGCTTCGCCGAGGTCGCCCACCCGATCGTCAGGACCCATCCGGAGACCGGCGAGAAATCGCTCTACGTCCAGCCGCGCTTCGCCATCGGCATCGAGGACATGGACGACGCCGAGGCCCAGCCGCTTCTCGACACCCTGTTCGCCCACCAGACCCGCGCGGAGTTCGTCTACCGGCACAGATGGCGCGACGGCGACCTGCTGATGTGGGACAACCGCTGCCTGATCCACTACGCGACCGGCGGCTATGTCTACCCCGACATCCGGACCATGCACCGCACCACGGTGCTGGGCGACAGGCCCTATTAGTCGGCGAACTCGTCGCGCAGCATGTGCAGGCGCTTGAGCATCTCGCGGTCGGAGACCTCGAACAGCCAGGCGCCGTCGGCTTCCGCGGCATGGCCGATCCAGTAGCCGTGCGGCAGGGAGACGATGTCGTGCCGGCGCCACTCGATCGTGGTTTCGCCGATCTCCGAGCGCCCCTCGCCGGCGACGACGATGAAGGCGGAGTTGCTGTTGGAGCGATAGGGGCGCGTGCGCCGGCCCTCGGCCAGCGAAAGCAGCGAGCACTCCATGGTCGCCATGGTGGGGCCGCCGGTGAGCGGGTTGGTATAGAGCATGCGGCGGCTGCCGTCGGCCGCCGGCGGCAGCGCGGCGAGCGCGTCGCGCGCGGTCTCCCACGGGTAGCGGAACAGCGGCGAATAGGCCATGTCCGCCGCCCCCGAGACCGGCACGAAGCCCGGCGCCGCGAAGGCCTCGTCCGGCGGCAGTTCGGGCAGGTCGTAAGCCGGGCCGGGCTCGAATTCGCCGGTGTCGAGATAGTGATGGAACGGCACGTCCAGCACGTCGAGCCAGATCATCCGCCCGTCGCCCTCATGCACATGCTCGTGCCAGGTCCAGCCCGGGGTCAGGATCATGTCGCCGGGCTCCATCGGGCAGGGCTTGCCGTCGACGATCGTGGTCGCCCCCGTCCCCTCCATGACGAAGCGCAGCGCGTTCATCGAATGGCGGTGCGGGCGCGCGGTCTCACCCGGCATCAGGACCTGCAGGTTGAAGCCGAGCGTGAGGCCGGACCCCCGGCTGCGCCCGGTCGCGAGCAGCGCCGGGTTGTTGAGCACCAGCACGCGGCGCTCGGCGTCGGTCATCGAGGTCGCCTCGATCGCCGTCTCGAGCAGCGGCGCGAGCGTCTCCCAGCGCCAGATATGCGGCGGCTCGGGCGGCCGGTTGGTCGCGTCCTCGATCTCCCAGAGCGGGACGACGTTCGCTTCCTCCATCGCCGCATGGAAATCGGCAAGCGCCACGCGTCGGTTCATCGCCGCCTCCTGTTCCGGCCGGTCGTCAGGGATTGTGACGCGAAGCGGGGCCGGGGCCAACCGAAACCCGGCCGCTTGATCCGGCGGGCCCGCGCGCGTATTTGCCCGCTGGGACGAATCCGTATCGCATGGAACCGTTGCGGCGTATCGAAGGACGAGCGCCGCCATTTCGAGAGAGAGAATGACCGACCATCACAGCGCGCTGATCTATTCCATGGTCCTCGCCTCGGCCGCCGACCGCGAGATGACCGACACCGAACTCCGCCGGATCGGCCAGATCGTCGATCGCCTGCCGGTGTTCGACGATTTCGACACCGACGCGCTCGCCGCGCGGGCGGTCGAGTGCGCGGAACTCCTCAACGCGGAGGAGGGGCTGGAAGCCGTTCTGGAAACCATCCGGGACAACCTGCCGCAGAAGCTGCACGAGACCGCCTATGCGGTCGCCTGCGAGATCGTCGTCGCCGACGGCAGGGTGGCCCAGGAAGAGCTCCGCCTGCTCGAAATGCTCGCCCAGAGCCTGCCCATCGACCGGCTGGCGGCAGCGGCGATCGAGCGCGGCGCGCGGGCGCGTCATATGAGGCTCTGAGCGCCCGGGACCGCGCGATGCCCGCCCCGGAGGCCGACCGCGCGGTCGTTCTGTGGCTCTTTCTCTGCTGCGCGATGATCTTCGCGATGGTGGTGCTGGGCGGGCTCACCCGGCTGACCGGCTCGGGGCTCTCGATGGCGACGTGGCGGCCGGCGACCGGCTGGCTGCCGCCGCTCGACGCTGCCGGGTGGGAAGCCGTCTTCGCCCTCTACCGCGAGACGCCGGAGTTCAGGCGGGTCAATTTCTGGATGACGGTCGACGACTTCCGCTCGATCTTCTGGCTGGAATATTTGCACCGGCTATGGGGCCGGCTGATCGGGCTGGTCTTCGCCGTCCCGGCGGTCTGGTTCGCGCTGCGCCGGAGGATCGGCCGCCGGCTCGGCCTCGCGCTCGGCGTCGCCTTCCTGCTCGGCGCCGCGCAGGGCGCGCTCGGCTGGTACATGGTGCAGAGCGGGCTGGTCGACCGGCCGGAGGTCAGCCATGTCCGGCTCGCGGCGCATCTCGTGCTCGCGCTCGCGGTCTACGCCCTTCTCCTCTGGCTGGCGCTCGGCCTCGCCCGGCGGCGCGCGGCGCGCGGGGCGCACGGCGCCCATCTCGGCCTGATCGTCGCCGGCATCGCGCTGACCGCAATCTGGGGTGGCTTCACAGCCGGGCTCGATGCCGGGCATATCCACCCGACCTTCCCGCTGATGGGCGGAGGGCTGGTCCCGCCCGAGGCGTTTTCGCTCGTCCCCTGGACCGCCGATCTGACCGGCAACCCGGCGACCGTCCAGTTCGTCCATCGCTGGCTCGGGATTCTCGTCCTGGCGGCGATCCTGGCGCTCCGATGGCGCGTCCGCCACGCGCCGCCGGGCGAGCGCCGGGCGCACGACCTGCTGGCGGGGATGGGCGTCCTCCAGGCCGGGCTCGGTGTCGCCACCCTGCTGCTCGGCGTGCCGCTGGCGATCGCGGCGTTCCACCAGGCGGGCGCGGTGGTCCTGCTCAGCCTCGCGATCTACGCCCTGCACGCGAGCCGGAGCGCGCGGGTTTGACATCGAAAAGCCGGCTGGACCACCATCGGGGGGATCCGGCCAACCGGTGGACGGCAATGACCGACGGACCGCCCTTCGAGGAAACTCTGGCGCGATTGCGCGCGGCGCTCGCCGATGTCGCCAACGGCGATGTCGCGGCCATCAAGGCGCTCTATGCGCAGACCGACGAGGCCACCAGCTTCTACGGCTGGGGCGGCTACGAGAAGGGCTGGGAGGCGGTCTCGCGGCGCTGGGACTGGGCGGGAAAGCAGTTCAAGGGCGGCACCGTGCGTCATGAGAACCTGACCGCGGTGGTCACCGCCGAGCTCGCCTACACCACCGACATCGAGACCTTCGAGACCGCGATGGACGGGATCGACGCACCGGCGCGCTGGTCGAACCGGGTCACCCATGTCTTCCGCCTGATCGAGGGCGAGTGGCGCCTGATCCATCGCCACGCCAACCGGCTGGAGGACCGCTTCCAGCCCGCCCGCCGTCTCGACACCACCGAGGGATGAGACCATGAGCGACGATCCCGAGACCCGCGCCGAGCAAACCCTGCGCCGGGCGCAAGAGCTGGTTCCGGTTCTGGCCGAACGCGCCCAGGCGACGGAAGCGCTGCGCAGCCTGCCCGCGGAGACCATAGCCGACATCCGGGCGGCCGGGCTGCATGTGATGGGGAAGCCGCTTCGCCTCGGCGGCGCGGAGCTGCCGTTCGATGCGATCGTTCAGGTCGTGGCCGCGCTCGCCCGCGGCTGCGCCTCGACCGCCTGGGTCTGCGGCGTCTACTCGGACCACGCGATGATCGTCGGCATGATGGACCCGCGCGTCGCCGACGAGGTCTGGGCCGACGACCCGGATGCGTCGATCTCGGCCGGGTTCTTTCCCGCCGGCACCAACGAGGTGGCCGAGGGCGGCTGGCGGCTCACCGGCCGCTGGGGGTTCGCGAGCGGCTGCGACCACGCGCGCTGGGTGTTTCTCGGTAGCGTGATCGCCGCCGGGGACGCGCCGCCGGAACCCTATCTCTGCCTGGTGCCGATCGACGAGGTCGAGATCGACGACGACTGGCAGGTGATGGGGCTCGCCGGCACCGGGTCGAAGACTTTGGTGGCCGATCGCGTGTTCGTGCCGCACTACCGCATGATCCCGCTCAGGCTGTCGAGCGGCGGCTGGGAGGCGCGCGGCAAGCCGGACGTGCCGCCGCTCTACCGCCTGCCCCACGTCACCACCATCCCGTTCCACTTCGCCGCCACCGCGCTCGGGACCGCGGAGGGGCTGCTGGACGACGTGATCGCCGAGATCGGCGAACGGCATTCCTTCGGCGCCCCGGTCGCGGAGTACGCCACGATGCAGCTCCGCATCGCCGCCGCCTCGGCCGAGATCGACTGCGCCCGCATGCTGATCGAGCGCGACACGCGCGAAGCGATGCAGGCGATGCGCGAGGGACGCTCGCTGACGCTGGCCGAGCGCGCCCGCAACCGGCGCGACATGGCCATCGCGGCCCAGCTCTGCCAGCGCGCCACCGAGGGGCTGTTCGAGGCGGGCGGGGCCAGAAGCGTCTATTCGTCCAGCGTCCCGCAGCGCAAGTTCCGCGACGTCCGGGTGGCGGCGAACCACATCATCCTCAAATGGGACGTGGCGGGAACCACCTACGGCCGCGTCGCCCTCGGCCTCGACCCCGCCTCGCCGTTTATTTGAGGGCGCCCTTTCCGACGTTCGTGTGCTTTCGCATCCTGTCCCGACCGCGTCATGGCCGGACTTGTTCCACTGCTGTCCGGTTTAGCCATCGACTCGGGCTCCGCTCCGATGGGCGAGACCGTCGACGCCCCCCCTTTGTCACCCCGGACTTGATCCGGGGCCCAGGGCCACAGGCACCGCCGTCGCCCGGCTTCCCTGGGCCCCGGATCAAGTCCGGGGTGACAATTTTGTGGTTTCCTCGACGGCACGGGCTTCCGCCCGGCGCCGCGGCGTGAACCGGTGACAACCCTGCCTCACTCCCGGAACGCAGGCAGCACCTCCTCGATGCAGCGCCGGAGCTGCTCGCGCGGGCGGGCGGAGACGAAGCGCATGATGGGCATCGTGCAGCCGGCCTCGATATAGGCGGCGAGCTTGTCGATCACCGCCTGCGGCGAGCCGTAGGCGAGCCAGGTCTCGGCGTGCTCGCGCGAGATGTAGCCGGCGCCGTAATAGGCGCCGAGGAAGGTCGTCGCCTCCTCGAAGGCGCGGTCGCGGTCCTCGTCGATATTGACCATCATGTGGAGCGAGCCGTCGAAGCCGGAGACATCGCGGCCGAGCGCCTCGGCATGCGTGCGGATCCTGTCGAAGCGCTCCCTGAAGGTCTCCACCGGCGTGCCGTCGGTCTGCCAGCCGTCGGCATGGGCGGCGACGCGCCTCAAGATCCGGTCCATCGCCTCTTCCGGCACGTCGTCCGCCTTGGGGTTGACCGCGATGTGGATCGGCACCGGGCGCTGCACCGGCTTGGGCTGCAGATCGACATCGGCGAAGCTGCGGAACGCGCCCTCGTGGCTTGCCTTCCCCTCGCCCCACAGCTTGCGGAGGATCGCGATGCCCTCGACGACGCGGGCCGGGCGTTCGGCCGACTTCACCCCCATGACCTCGAGCTCGTGGGCGAATTGCGGGCCGTCGAAACGCGACCCGCCATTGCAGACGGCGAGGATGGTGCGGCCCTTCGACAGCACGTCGAGGCTCGCCCATTGCAGCGCGAACAGCAGCGGGTCGCGGAGCGGGAAGCTCGCCAGGCAGACGGTGCCGAGCTTCACCCGCCTGGTCCGCACGGCCATCGCCGACATCGTCACCAGCGCCTCGACCCGCGGCTTGGACAAGAGGTTGTCGCCCACCCAGACGCCGTGGAACAGGCCCGAGTCCTCGGCGGTCTCCGCCATGTCGAGCAGGTCGTCGAGGCTCCCCCAGTCGAACAGGATTGCCCGGGTCGACAGCGACAGGCCGAATTTGGCGCGCATCGGAACGGCTTCGTTCATCTCAGCCACCCAGCCAGGAGAGGGCGGTCCGCGCGACCACAAGCGCGACCCGCTCCAGGCAGGAGAGGGCGACGAGATCGGTGTCCAGCACGTCGGCGCCGCCGGCGACGCCGTACATCACCGCCGGGATTCCGGCCGCGCAGGGACCGCCGGCATCGAACGTGCCCTGCCCGTAATAGGTCCCGGGCGGCGCGCCGTGCACCGATTCATGGGCGTCTGCGAGCAGGCGGACCACCGGATCGTCGGGATCGACCAAAGCCGGCCACATGTGGTGGCCCTGCTCGACGGTCACCTTCCAGGGGGAGAGGTCGCCGATCGCCTGCCTCACCTCTTCGGTCGCCGCCGCCGGATCGTCGCCCGGCAGCAGACGCCGGTCGATGCGCATCCGCGCCGTGTCGGGCAGCGTGTGCGGGGCGAGCGGCGAATACGCGATCTGGTAGGGCAGCACGTGACGGCCGCCGAGAAGCGGATGGTTGCCCGCGAAACTCATCCGCCTGAGGCGGCTCATCGCCTCCCACGCCCCGTCGATCGCGCTCAGCCCGGTATCGGGGACGCTCGAATGGACCGCCTTGCCGCGCACCGTGACGTTGACGTCGACCCGGCCGCGATTGCCCATCGAGATCCTCTCGCCGGTCGCGGTCATCAACAGCGCGAAATCCGGCTTCCTGTCGAGCGCGGCGAGGATCGCCTCGGTGCATTTGTGGCTCGACCGCCCCTCGTTGTTGATCGCGACATAGAGCGTGCCGGGGAGTTCCGTCCCGGTGTCGTTGAGCAGCTTCAGAAGGGCGAGCGCGATCGCCTGGTGGGACTTGTTCTGCCCCACCCCCATGCCGAAGGCGCAGGGCTCGTCGCGCCCCCAGGCCGCGCCCGAGGCGATCTTCCCGGACCACGGATCGTCCATCAGATTGTGGTGCTGCACCGGGGTATAGACCTGGATCAGCAGCGTCCTGGCGCTGCTTCCTGCGCCGTGGCGCGCGACGATCTGGTTCCCCGCGACGTCGATCAGATCGTAGGCGCCAGCCCGGGCGAGCCCGGGCCTGAGCACGTGCTGGACATAGTGGACGAGCTTGGGGTCGTCGGGCTCGATGAAGACCTCGGTCCCCAGCGGCACGTCGACCGGAACCCGCGCCAGCTCGACCAGCGTGTCGATCAGGAAACGCCGGTCCAGCCGATCCAGAAGCGACTCGATGTCCATGCCCGATCTCCGCGTTCAGCGTCCCGATTCAGCCGACATTGACCCCGTCCGAGGTCACCGCCCCGCCGAGCGCCCAGGAGCCCCAGGTCTGGAGGTGGGTCTTGCGCGCCTGCATCTGCAGCCCGACGGCGTGGATGTCGCGGAAGCGTCGTTCGAACGGGCTGGACGCCATGACCGCGCTGGTGCCGGCGGTGTCGTAGAGCGGATCGACGGCGGCCTTCGCCTCGCCGATCGCGTGCGTCCCGGCGAGCCGGATGGTCATCAGCGTATCGACCGACATGCGGCCCGCCGCGGCGAGGTCGGCGGCGCCCGCCTCCGCCGCCTCGACGAGAAAGGCGCGCGCGCCGCGGATCCTGGCATCGGCGCGGGCGACCTCTTCATGCACCGCCGGGTTCTCCTGGAGCGTGAAGCGGGCGCCGCGCGGGCGCTTGTCCTGCGCGAGCGCGACGAACGCATCGAACAGGCCGCGCGCGATGCCGAGCGCCACGGCGGCGAAGCCGATCGCGTAGACGCTCATCAGCGGCATGCCGTGGAGCGAGGAGATCGCCGGCCGGTCGTCGATCATCGTCGCGCGCACGACGGTCCGTTCCTCGGGCACGAACAGGTCGTCGCAGGCGAACCCGTCGCTGCCGGTGCCGCGGAGCCCGACGGCATCCCAGCCGTCGGACAGCGCGACCGCGCCGGCCGGGATCAGGGCGGTGCGAATCTCCGGTTCGCCCCTCGCATCGAGCCTGGGCGTGCCGTCGTTCTCGAGCGCGGTGCAATGGGCGGCGAGCCATGTCGCATGGTGGCTGCCGCTCGCGAAGCCGGTGCGCGCGGTGACCGCGTAGCCGCCGTCCGTGGCGCGCGCCGCGGCCTTGCCGGGCCCCCAGGCGAGCACCCCCGACGGGTCCCGCCCCCAGATCTCCTGCGCGAGCGCCGGTTCGAGGAAGCCGGCGAGCGAGGCGCAGCCATTGCCCTGGGCGACGCACCAGGCGGCGCTGCCGTCGTGGCGCGCGACCGCCTCGACCACCGCCAGGAAGACGGGCAGCTTCATCTCCGCGCCGCCATAGGCGGCGGGCAGGAGGAGGCGGAACAGCCCCTGGCCGTGCAGCGCCGCCATCGCCTCGGCGGACAGCCGCCGCGCGCGGTCGGCTTCCGGCGCGAGCCGCTCGACCACCGGGCCGGCCTCCGCCACCCGGGCGAGCCAGGCGTCGGTGTCGAGCGCGGCGAGGTCGTGGCTGGGCGCGTCCATCGGGCGGCTCTCGAGATTTCGTCCCGGCCCGATTATGCGGGCGCCGCTTCGGGCTGTCACTCGGCCGCGCTTGACCGGTTTCGGCAATTGCTGTGGTATCCAAGCCCGGATCGCCGAAGACGACCCGGCACGACAAGGGACATGCGAAGGGGGAAGCCATGCGCAAGACCGGACTCATCGCCGCCGCGCTCGCGATCGCGGTACTGGCAGGGGGCACGGCCGGGGCGGCCGAGAAGCTGCGCCTGACCATCATCTCGGGGAACAATCACAACTACGCGCCGGTCGGCGCGGCGATCAAGGACTTCGTCCCCAAGGTCGACGAGATCCTGGCCAGGACCGGCAAGTACAAGATCTCCTGGGTGCAGGGCTTCGGCGGGCAGATCGTCAAGGTGCGCGGCGAGCTCGACGGCGTGCAGACCGGGCTCGGCGATCTCGGCGTCGTGCCGGGACCGTTCCACCAGTCGGAGCTGTCGCTCTACCAGATCGCCTATGTCACGCCGTTCACCACGCTCGACGTCCAGGTCGCGACCGACGCGATGAACGACTTGTACGCGAAATACCCGGCGATGGGGAAACAGGTGGAGCGCTTCAACCAGTCGCTGCTGGGCATCACCGGGACGGCGGATTTCTACGAGCTCTGGACCAAGAAGAAGATCACCAGGTTCACCGACCTCAAGGGCATGAAGATCGGCGCGGTGGGCGCGAACATCCCCTGGGTGACGGCCGCCGGCGCCACGCCCGTGGTCATCAAGGGTCTGGCGACGATGTACAACTCGCTCAAGACCGGCATCTACGAGGGCGGCGTGCTCTGGCAGCAGGCCATGGCCGGGTTCAAGTTCTGCGAGATCACCAAGTACAAGCTGGATGCCGGGTTCGGGGCGGTCGCCAACGCGCTCTTGACCGCCAACATGGACTCCTGGCCCAAGATCCCGCGCGAGGTGCAGGCGGCGATCGGCGAAGCCACCGCCACCTGGTCGGCGGCCGGCAACCAGAAGATCATCGGCGGCGGCAAGTGGGGCCTCGGCGTCTGCGAGAAGAAATACGGCCAGCAGACCCACGCCCTGTCGGCGGAAGAGAAGAAGACCTGGGCCTTCGCGATCCCCAACATCGCGCAGCAATGGGCCAAGCGGCAGGACAAGACGGGGCTCCCCGGCACCAAGATGCTGGCGAGCTACATGGACTACATGCGGGACAAGAAGCAGCTCGTCACGCGCAACTGGGACCGCGAGTAGCCCGCGATTCCCAACGCTTCTGACTTCGCCCCGGGCCGGGGTCGCCCGCGCGTGGCCCCGGCGGGCGCGAGGCGGTGGTGAGAGCGCTCGATCGCGTCCTCGGGGCGCTGGTGATTTCGGGCAACAGCCTGGGCTCGGCCTGGATCTTCGTCATGATGCTGACGATCTCGGCCGACATCGCGATGCGCTTCCTGTTCAACGCGCCGATCAACGGCACCACCGAGCTGGTCACCATGTCGGTGGTCGCCGTCCTTTACCTCCAGCTCGCCTACACCCTGCGCTCGGGCAGCATGACGCGGTCGGACGCGGTGCTGAACCGGACGATCGCCCGCTATCCGCGCGTCGGCCACTTCATGTCGGTCGTCTTCTACCTCGCCGGCGCGGCCCTGATGGCGGCGATCATGCAGGGCGCCTGGCCGAAATGGATCAAGTCCTACGAGCTCGACTTCTACGTGGGCGTCGTCGGCGTGTTCGCCTTCCCGGACTGGCCGAGGCTGCTGGTGGTGTTCATCGGCTGCACGCTCACCGGGCTCCAGTTCCTCGCGCTCGCCGCCGGCAGCGCGCGGGCGCTGGTGCGCCCGGCGGCAACGCCCTAGGCGGCGCCGGTGGAAGCCTTCGAAATCGCCCTGGTGTCGGTGTTCGCGATGCTGCTGCTGATCTATTTCGGCATGCACATCTCGGTGACGCTGGCGCTGATCTCCTTCGTCGGCGCCTGGGTGATCACGGGCAACGCGACGATCGCCTTCAACCTGTTGCTGATCGCGGCCGAGAAGACGGTGAACAATTTCGTCTTCGCGGTCATCCCGCTTTTTGTGCTGATGGGGTTCCTGGTCGCCGCCGCGGGGATGGGGCGGGACGCCTACGACATCGGCCAGATCATGCTGCGCAAGGTGCGCGGCGGGCTCGGCATGGCGACTGTCGTGGCCAATGCGATCTTCGCCTCGATCACCGGCGCCTCGGTGGCCTCGGCCTCGGTGTTCTCCAGGGTCGCGGTCCCGGAGATGATCCGGCACGGCTATTTCGGCCGCTTCGCGGTGGGGACCGTCGCCGGGTCCTCGGTGCTCGGCATGCTGATCCCGCCGAGCGTGCTGCTGATCATCTACGCGCTGATCGCCGAGGAGTCGGTGGGCGATTTGTTCATCGCCGGGATCGGCCCGGGCCTCCTGCTGACCGTCGCCTTCTGCGGGCTGATCTACATCATGGCGACGCTGTTTCCGCGTCTCGTCCATGTCGACCGGGAGGAAGCCGCCGACGGCGAGGACGAGGAGGAGGAGACGCTCACCGCCGCCGATCTGTGGCGCAAGGCGCTGCCGATCACGGCGCTCGTGCTGCTGGTGCTGGGCGGGCTCTATGGCGGGGTCTTCACCCCGGTCGAGGCGGGCGCCGCGGGCGCGCTGCTGGCGCTGATCTTCGCGCTGGCCCGCCGCGCGCTGACCTGGCGCAGCTTCTGGAACGTGCTGCTCGATTCCGGCAACATCACCGCGACGCTGCTGTTCCTGATCTGCTCGGCCAGCATGTACTCCCGGATGCTCGGCATGTCGGGCCTGCCGTCCGAGATGGCCGCGATCTTCGACAATCTCGGCGCCGGCTTCTACGGCATGCTCGCCTTCTACGTGCTGGTGGTGATCGTGCTCGGCACCATCATCGACTCGGTCTCGATCATGCTGATCATGGTGCCGCTGTTCCTGGCGGCGCTGAAATTCTTCGAGATCGACCTGGTGTGGTTCGGCATCGTGACCGTGATCGCGACCGAGATCGGGCTGTTGACCCCGCCGCTCGGGATCGCGGTCTACGTGGTCCACTCGACGCTGGCGCGCCCCGACATCACGCTCAAGGACATCTTCGTCGGCTCGGCGCCGTTCGCGCTGGCGATGCTGTTCGTGCTGATCCTGGTCATCGCGTACCCGCCGATCGCGACCTGGCTGGTCTCGATCAAGCTCTGAGCGCCGCTATTGCAGGCGGTAGCCGACCTCGTAGTGCAGGTTGATGCCGTCCCAGAACATGTATTTGAGACGCGCGCCCTCGCTCGCATAGTGCAGCGCCATGTCCTGCTTCTCGCTGGTGTCGCAGTGCTTGACCAGGATCTCGAAGGCCCGCCCGCCATGCTCGATGTCGGCCTCGGCATGGACCCACCAGTATTCGAGCTCGTGCTCGGTGAACCGGTAGCTCTCGCGCAGCGCCGGCAGCACCTTGGAGAACAGCCTGGGCTCCTGCGCCTCGCTCGCGATATGGACCCCGGCGACGCCGGCGATCCAGTGCCGGGTCGCCGAAATGTTGAGCTCCCAGTCGAGCCAGCACTCGGTGGTCGGCAGGCCGCGTTCGGCGGCGAGCTGCTCGCGCGTCATCCCGCAGGCCTCGCAGAACCTGAGCAGCAATTCGACATGCGGGTTGGCCGGGTCGGTCTCCTCGCGATAGTTCTCCATCTCCATCTCGACGACGTCTTCGGGCGCGTTGGCGCAGATGTTGAACAGCGCCGTCGGGATCAGGTTGCCGATCCAGTACCAGTGCTCGCGGATCGCGCCCGCGATGGTCTCGCGCCTGGCCTCCCCCGCCGCCCATTTGTCGATCAGCGGGTGGTCCGCCTGGTGGCGCGCATCGACGACGCCCTGCAGCGCCGCGCGGAAGGTTCTGGTCATTTTCCGTCTCCTCAGCCCATCAGCCCGGGCAGGAACAGCACCACGTCCGGCACCGCGATCAGCAATGCCAGCAGGACGAAGGCGCAGCCGATATAGGGCAGGCCGGCATAGACGACCTGCGAGAAGGTGGTCCCCGGCGGCGCCACCCCCATCATCACGAACAGCAGCAGCCCGAAGGGCGGCGTCGTGGTCGATATCTCGAGCGCCAGCACGACGATGATCCCGAACCAGACCGGGTCGAACCCCAAGGAGATCGCCAGTGGAACGAAGATCGGGATGGTCAGCATCATCTGCGAGATCTGGTCGACGAACATGCCGAGGAAGAGCAGCACCGCGAACATGAAAAGCAGCATCGCCAGCCTCGGCATCTCGAACCCGGTCACCCAGTCGACGATCCCCGCGCTCGCCCCGGAGAAGGCCATGATCTGGCTGAAGGTCGAGGACGCCATCAGGATCATGAACACCATGGTGGTCACCACCAGCGTGCCCTCGATCGACTTGCGGATGACCCGCCAGTTGAGCACGCGGAAGGCCGCGGCCAGCACCAGCACGCCGACGACGCCGAAGGCGGCCGCCTCCGACGGGGTGGCGATGCCGATCAGGATCAGCCCGACGACGCAGAAGAAGACAAAGCCGAGCGGCAGGATGTTGATCGCGGTGAGCAGGATCTTGGTGCCGAAACCCGCGGGCTCCACGTCGTAGCGGGGCGCTGCTTCGGGATCGAGCTTGACCTGGACGAAGATCAGCACCGCGTAGAAGGTGGCCAGGATCAGCCCCGGCACGATGCCGCCGATCAGCAGCCGGCCGATATCGATCGTCGTCAGCGCCCCCATCAGGCTGCCCAGCAGCACGACCAGCGCCGATGGCGGGATCAGGATGGCGAGGCTGCCGGAGCCCAGGATCGGCCCCATCGACATGTGCTTCTTGTAGCCCCGCCGGGTCATCTCGGGCACCATCGAGGAGCCCATCATCGCGGTCGTCGAGATGCTGGAGCCCGACAGCGCCGCGAAGATCGTTCCGCCCGCGACCGCCATGTAGGACAGCCGGCCGGGCACCCGCCCGAACACCTTGTCGAGGGTGGAGAAGATGCGCTCGGCGATGCCGCAGTGGAAGAACAGCTCGCCCATCAGGATGAACAGCGGCACCGGGATCAGCAGGAAGTTGGATATCGACCGCGTGCCGTTGTTGATCAGTTGCTCGATGCCGGCGACGCCGCCCATGAACACCATCGCGCCGACCACGTTGGCGATCAGGAAGGCGAAGGCGACCGGGATCGACAGCACCATCAGCCCGACCACGAGCCCGAGCATCAGGATGCCGGCGGTGTACCACTCCATCTCAGAGGCCCCCGGCGCCGGTCTGACCGACGGCCAGCATCGAGTCCGGCCCGAACAGGAAGCGGGCGAACTCGGTCGCCAGCAGGAAGAAGGCGAGCGGCACCGGCGCGGTGACGATCCAGCCCGGCATGGCGAAGGAGCGGATGTCCTCGAAGCCGCGGATATATTCCGCGATCACCACGGTGAGCGAGAACCAGGCGAGCACCAGGCAGATCGCGATCCCCGCCACATAGACCAGCCGCTCCACCCAGAGGCGGGGCGCGCCCCTGAGGCGGCCGACGAAGATGGTGATGAAGACGTGGCTCTTGCGCCTGAGCACCCATGGCGTGGCGTAGAGGGTCGCGTGCAGGAGCCCGTACTCGGCGAGCGTGACGGTCCACAGCGGCGAGGGGATGCCTGCCGTGCGCACCGTCACGTCGTAGACGATGGCGAGAAAGATCGCGGTGAGCACGAGGCCGCCGAGGACGGCAAGCCCCGCGATCACCGCATCGTAAACCCGCGCAAGACCACGCATCGCGCGGCGCGGCGCTTTCCCGCTACTTGCGGAACAGCTTGGCCTTGAAGTCCTCGATCATCGCCGCGGGGATCTTGTTCTTGGCCAGCGCCTGCCACACGCCGATGTCGTAGGCCGCGTCGAGATAGATCTCCGCCGCCTTCCCCTCGAGGTCGATATCGACCATGCCGCGCTTCTTGAGCTTGACCTTCTCGTCGGCGCTCATCTTGGCGAACAGGCTGTGCGCCCAGATCTCGGACTCGACCGCCGCCCGGGTGACGGCCCGCTTGTGCGCGGTCGACAGCTTGTCCCATTTCGCCTTGTTGGAGGCGATGATGATGTCGCCCTGCCAGTAGGCCGGGGTGAGGCGGTATTTGAGGAACTTGTCCCAGCCGAAATTGGTCACGCCCGGGCCGATCCAGGCCGCGCCCTTGACGATGCCGCGCTCCAGGCCGGAATACATCTCGGCCACGTGGATCGGCACCGCCGAGCCGCCGAACCGCTTGAGGAACTCGCGGTAGATCGCCACGCCGCGGATCTTCATCCCGTTGAAGTCGGGCGCGCCGTCGGCGGCGAATTTGGGTTTCTCGGTCAAATAGACGTAGAACGTGTAGCCCGACCCGTAATAGCCCAGAAGCTCGGCGTTGAGGCGCTTGCGAACCGCCTGGTTCATCAGCGCCAGACCGCCGGTCGAGCGGACTTCCATGGCGTGCAGATTGGAGCCGTTGAACGCCTGGATCTCGGGAATCTCGCCGAGGAAGTAGGACATCGGCCCGTAATAGACGTCGATCACGCCGCGCGAGATGCCCTTCATCTGCTCGGGCACCGGGGTGACGTCGGGCCCGCCGATATAGCGGATCTTGATCTCGTTGTTGGAATACTGCGCGGCTCGCTTGGAGAAGTCGTGCAGCGGCGCGTTGAACGGGTGCTTGCGCGGGAAGGCGGTGATCGACTTCCACGACACGCTGTCCGCCGCCGCCGGCAGCGCCGTCAGCGCGAAGGACAGGATCACGCTCCCGAAGATCGCTCTCGCCAGATTCATGCTCGCCTCCTTGTTGGGAACGGAACTCACGACCCTTGCGGGAGGTGGGATTCCAGCAATAATTCCGCTTGTACGGGCACGATCTTCCTGTGCCCCCGCGGGCAAGTCAACCGAACCCCCAACGCGGAGTTCCGATGAGCGAGACCACCGCCTTCATGGCGCTGACCGACCTGGTCGCATCCTTTCGAGCCAAGGACCTGTCACCGGTCGATGCGGTGACGACCGCCTATCGGCGCATCGATGCCTGCGAGACGGACCTCAACGCGTTCTGCCACCTGCTCGACGAGGGCGAGGCGCAGGATGCGGCGCGCGCGGCGGAGCGACGCTGGTCGCAAGGCGCGCCGGCCGGTCCGCTCGACGGCGTGCCAATCACGGTGAAGGACGCCCTGCTGGCGACCGGCTGGGCGACGCTCAGGGGCTCCAGGCTCTCCGACCCCGACACCCCGGACACGGAGGATTCGCCCGCGGTCGCGCGCGCCCGCGAGGCCGGCGCCATCGTGATCGGCAAGACCACGATGCCGGAATTCGGCTGGAAGGGGGTCACCGACTGCCCGCTGAGCGGGATCACCCGCAGCCCCTGGGATCTGTCTGTGACCCCCGGCGGGTCGAGCGGCGGGTCGGCGGCGGCGCTCGCGGCCGGCATCGGCAATGCCGCGATCGGCACCGACGCGGGCGGCTCGGTGCGCATACCGGGCAGCTTCTCCGGGCTGGTCGCGCTCAAGGCGTCCTACGGGCGCATCGCCAACTACCCGCTGAGCGCGGCGGGCACGCTGAGCCATATCGGCCCGATGACAAGGACGGTTGCCGACGCCGCGCTGATGCTCAACGTCATGGCCCGGCCCGATGCGCGCGACCCGGCGAACCTGCCTTATGACGGGCGCGACTTCCGTGCCGGGATCGAGGACGGTATCGACGGGCTCCGCGTCGCCTTCAGCCCGACGCTCGGCTATGGCCGGGTCGATCCCGAGGTCGCGGCACTTGTGGCCGGCGCGGCCGCGGCGCTGGCCGATCTCGGCGCCCGGGTGGAGAAGGTGGAGCGGCCGTTCGAGGACCCGAGCTCGTGCTTCCGGGTGCATTTCTTCTCCGGCATCTCGCACGCGCTCAGAAACATCACGCCGGAACAGCGCGACCTCATCGACCCCGGCATCCTGCCGATACTGGAGGAGGCCCGCGCCATCGGCCGCACCGAATACATGGAGGCGGTCGACTGGCGCGTCGCGTTCTCGCGCTCGGCCAAGCAGTTCCTCGAATCGCATGACGTGCTGGTCACGCCGACCATGGCGGTGCCGCCGTTCGCGGCCGGGCAACTGTCGCCCGACGGCTACGACCGGGAGAACTGGATGGAATGGTCGCCCTTCACCTACCCGTTCAACCTGACCGGCCAGCCGGCGATCTCGGTCCCCTGCGGCTTCACGGCGGGCGGCCTCCCGGTGGGCTTGCAGATCGTCGGCCAGTACCACGACGAGGCGACGGTGCTGCGGACCGCGAGGGCCTACGAGGCGGCGCATCCGACGACCGACCGCCGCCCGCCGCTGTCCTGACCAAGGCGGGTTGCCGGCGCGGGCGCGGCGTCCTATCTGGCATCGGACGCAATTCGAACAGCAAGCATCGGGAGCAGGGGCATGCCGGACACCGCCGCGATCGACAGCGTGATCGCCGGGCTCAACTATGTCGTCGACACCGGGGTGAAGCCGGTCAACCGGACCATGGAGACGGGCAACATGGCCCGGCTGCGCACCGGCACCTACGAGACCCACGAGACGATCATCCGCAACGGGCGGCCCCTGCGCGACGGCTTCTCGCTGGACGAGACCGGCTTCGTCTTCGTCGACCACCCGACCGAAACGGCGGATTTCTTCAACCCGGAAGACCTCGCCTCGACCTACTACCCGGAGGTCGAGGCGCTGGTCGAGCGGCAGACCGGCGCGAGGCGGGTGCTGGTGTTCGACCACACGCTGCGCTCGGGCAGCGCGGACACGCGGGACGAGCGCAAGGTGCGCGAGCCGGTCACCCAGGTGCACAACGACTACACCGAATGGTCGGGACCGCAGCGCGTCCGCGACCTGCTGCCGGACGAGGCCGAGGACCTGCTCGGGCGCCGTTTCGCCATCGTCCAGGTGTGGCGCGCGATCACCAGGCCGATCGAGTCCCACCCGCTAGCCATCGCCGACGCGCGCAGCCTGGCGCCGGAGAACCTCGTCGCCGCCGAGCGCCGATATCCCGACCGGGTGGGCGAGACCTACCAGGTGTCCCACGCTCCCGATCACCGGTGGTACTACTTTCCGCGCATGACCCGCGACGAGGCGCTGGTGTTCAAGGTCTACGAATCGGCGACGGATGGCCGCGCCCGCTTCACCGCGCATTCCGCCTTCGACGACCCCAACACGCCGGCCGGCGCGCCGGAGCGCGAAAGCATCGAGATGCGCACCATCGCGTTCTTCTAGGGGGTATTTCTCACCCGCGACCGGCCGCGCGCGGCGTCGGCTGGGAAATCTTGCGCAGCAAGCGCATGAGCTGTCCCCGTTCGCCCTCGCTCAACCGCTCGAAGAGCCGGGCCTTGGCCGCTTCGGCGGCCGGGCTCGCCCTGGCAAAGGCCGCGCGGCCCTTGTCCGTACTCCTCACCAGCCTCTTGCGCTTGTCCGCGGGCGCCACCCGGCGCTCGACAAAGCCCTTTCGCTCCAGGATGCCGACAACCAGGCCGGTGGTCGACCGGTCGAGAACCAGAATTCTCGCCAGGCGATCCTGCGTCGTTTCCTCTATCCCGTTCAGGACGAACAGGAAATCGAACTGGCGCGGCGTGAGGCCGACCTCGGCGCAGCCCTGCTCGAAGGCCTGTCCGGTCTCCTGGAGGCAGAGCCGCAACAGGAAGCCGGGCCGATCCCATAGGCCGGTGTTTTCCTCTCCGCTGACGTTCGGCTCGGCCATTGCGGAAATGTCCGCCGTCGAAGACTTATCGTAGGACATCTTACGAGTTTGACTCGCTCCACACAACGGGGTATCGTAAGACATCTTTCGATATTCCCGTACCCGGAGGGGGGTCATGCAGACCATGCGGAGCGAGATCGAACCCCGGCGCGGCGTTGCCCGGCCCGGGCAGCCGGTTTCCGACCCGTCCGAGTGGCGCGGCGGCGAGCTGGCCGCGCGGGACGGGTGGTTCCTGCGCTTCGACGATCGCGAAATCCGCGACCTGATCGCGATGTGCCGCTCGGTAAGGGCGGAGATAGGCGAGGATCCAAACGGGCTCGTCGGCATGGCTCCGGCCGCCTTCGATCTCGGCAGGTTCGCCGAACGGATTCCGCATGTCCGGGCCGAGCTGAAGGACGGCGCCGGGGTGGTCATGCTGCGCGGCCTGCCGGTCGACGACATGGAGCCGATCGATGCCGCGATCGCGTACTGGGCGATCGGGCGGCAGCTCGGCAGGCCGATGTCGAACAACCCCCAGGGCGACCTGCTCGGGCATGTGACGGATCTGGGCAAGGACTACCGGGATCCCGCGGTGCGCGGCTACCAGACGCGCGCGGCGATGGACTATCACTGCGACCAGTGCACCATCGTCGGGCTGCTGTGCCGGCGCACCGCGAAATCGGGGGGCACGTCCAAGATCGCGAGCTCGGTCGCGCTCTACAACGACCTGCTGGCGCGCCGGCCCGATCTCGTGTCGCTGCTGACCGAGCCCCTGTGCTGGTCCAAGCATGGCGAGGCCGATGCCGGCGAGGCGGGCTATTACGAGAGCCCGGTGTTCAATTTCCTGAACGGCTATCTGTGCACCTCGTTCGGTCCGATGCACATCCTCAAGGGCCACGCCTTGCCCGAGACGCCGGACCTGACCGAGGCTCAGCTCGAGGCCATTCGCGTGGCGGAGGACCTCGCCGACGAACACCGCTACGAGGTCGATTTCGAAGTCGGCGACATCCAGTTCCTCAACAACTTCGTCATGCTGCACACCCGCGACGCATACGAGGACTGGCCGGAGACGGAGCGCAAGCGGCTGCTGTGGCGGCTGTGGCTCGCCGATGACGGTTTGCGGCCGCCCAACGCCTATGCGCTACAGTGGCGCCGCGGCGTCAGGATCTCGAACACGGCGGAACGCATCCGCCTGTCCTGACGGCGCGGTCGCGGGAACGATGTCGAATCTCAACGGATGAAGGGGGTCATCATGTCCGGAACGGTCAAATATCTCGCGGTCGGGGCCTTCGTGGCCGCGGCGGCTCTCGCGCCGGTTTCGGCCCAGGCGGAAACCGTTCGAATCGCCAACTGGGTGCCGTCGGTGCATCACATGACGAACACCCTGGCCGAATGGGCCGCCTCGGCGGAGAAGGCATCCGGCGGGAAGCTGACGCTGACGGTGGACAAGACGGCGCTGGCCAAGCCGCCCGGGCAGTACGACCTGGCGGTCAACGGCATCCGCGACATCGCCTGGGGCGTGCCCGCCTATACCCCGGGCCGCTTCGTCGCGCTGCGTCTCTGGGAGATACCCTTCCTGTCGCCGAGCGCCGTGGTGGGCAGCCAGGCCGCCTGGATGTGGTACGAGAAGAACGGCCTAATCGAAAAGGAGTTCGCCGACACCCATTTGCTCACGGTGTGGGTCCACGGGCCGGGCATACTCCACACCAAGAAGCGGATCGCCACGCTCGAAGACCTGAAGGGGGTGAAGCTGCGGGTCGGCGGCGGCGGCATCTTCCTCGCCAAGCAGCTGGGCGCCGTTCCCGTCGCGATGCCGGCGACCAAGGCGCATGAAAGCCTGCTCCGCGGAATCACCGCCGGCGCGTTCTTCCCGTTCGAGGCGATCCGGGGGTTCCGCCTCCAGAAGCTGGTGACGCACCACCTTCAGGTGCCCGGCGGGCTGTACACGGTTCCCTTCTTCCTGACGATGCACAAGAAGAAATGGGCGTCGCTGGGCAGGAACGCACAGGACGCGCTGACCGCGGCGGGAGGCCGCGCCGGCGCCAAGCTGATCGGCAAGCACTGGGACGAGGGCGACAAGATCGGGATGCAGATCGCCCGGGACAACGGCAACACGATCGAAGAGATCACGCCCGCCGAATTCAAGAAGTGGTCGGCGAGGACCGACAAGATCGTCGTCGAGTATCTCGCGAAGATGAAGAAGGCCGGCCATGACGGCGAGGCGCTGCTGGCCGATCTGAAGGCGACGGTCGCCTCGATCAAGTAGCCGCCGCTCCGCCGTCGCGACGGCTGCGTGACCGCGTCCTCGCCGGACCGTTTCACCGCGCTGGCCGGGCGGGCCTCCTCGCGGCTCGCCTGGCTCAGCGCGGCGACGCTCGCGTCGATGACGCTCCTGACCTTCGTCGACGTGCTGGGCCGGGAGTTGCTTTCCGCGCCGATCGCGGCCAAGGTCGAGGCGACCGAGCTGATCATGGGGCTGACGGTCTTTCTGGCTATCGGCCTGACCACCTCCCTGCGCGGCCACACCCGCGTCGACATCGTCATCTCCCATCTGCCGCCGCGTTGGCAGGCGGCGTTCGAAGGCGTCACCTATGCGGTGTCGCTGGTTTTCGTGGCGTTGATCTGCTGGCGCCTCGGCGAGCTGGCGGTCGTCCAGCGGAACAACGGCAATCTGACCCAGATCTGGGAAATACCGCTATGGCCGGTGACCGCGGTCATGATGCTGTGCGCGCTCGTGATGCTTGCCGCGCTGACGATCCAGTGGTTCCAGGCGATCCGGATCGCCGCCGGGGCGGCGGCCGCGGGCGACGCCGATCCTCCGGCCGCGCTCGGCGCCGGCTGAGCCCGAGCCCGCCCGCCCGCGATGGATCCGATCGTCCTGAACCTCGTCGGCCTCGCCGCGATGTTCGTGCTGCTCGCCATGGGCATGCCGATCGGGTTTGCGATGGGCGCTGTGGGCACGGCGGGAGCGGTGCTGCTGATCGGCGCCGAACCGTCGCTCTCCCTGCTCGGCCTCACCGTCTACGAGACGGTGATCACCAACGAGCTGAGTGTCGTCCCGCTATTCGTGCTGATGGGCTTCTTCGCCACCGGCTCGGGGCTGTCCGCGGACCTCTACCGGTCGTGCAACGCCTGGCTCGGGCACCGGCGCGGCGGGCTGGCGCTGGCGACCATCGGCGGCTGCGGGGCATTCGCCGCGATCTGCGGGTCGAGCCTCGCGACCGCGGCGACGATGAGCCAGGTCGCGCTGCCCGAGATGCGCCGCTACCGCTACGACGAGCGGCTGGCGACCGGCGCGATCGCCGCCGGCGGCACCATCGGCATCCTGATCCCGCCGAGCGTCATCCTGGTGCTGTACGGCATCCTGACCGAGTCCGATATCGGCCAGCTCTTCGCCGCCGGCATCGTCCCCGGCATCCTGACCGTCGTCGTCTTCATGGCGACGGTGTCGATCATCGCGCACCGCAACCCGGAGATGGGACCGCCCGGGGCGCGGGCCTCGACGCGCCGGAAACTGGCCGCGATCAAGGATGTGTGGGCGACCATCGTCCTGTTCGTCCTGGTGATCGGCGGAATCTACACCGGCGCGTTCACGCCGACCGAAGCCGCCGGCATCGGCGCCGTGGGCGCCTTCGATCTCGCGGTCAACACCTGGACCCGCGACGCGCCGCCACGGCGCCGGCGGTTGCTGCGGGCGGCCAACCTGCTGCTGGTGGCGTCGCTCCTGGTGCTGCTCGCCGCCGTCGCCGTCAACCTGGCGACCGGCGCCGAGGCCGCGGGCTGGCCCGGCTGGGTCGGGTACCTCGCCTATGCCGGCCTCGTCGCCGCCCATGTCGTCTATGTCTGGCTCGGGCTGTTCGCCGGGAAGAAGCTGGGCTCCTGCCTGCTCGAGACGACCAAAACCACGGCGATGATCTTCACCATCCTGATCGGCGCGATTCTCCTGAACAAGTTCCTCACCCTGGGCGGGCTCGCCGACGCGCTCGGCAGCTGGGTCGAGGGGCTGGGCACGGGACCGCTGGTGACGATCGCGGTCATACTCCTGATCTACCTGCTGCTCGGTTGCGCGCTCGACGCGCTCGCGATGATCCTGCTGACCATCCCGATCTTCTTTCCCATCGTGCTGCAGCTCGGGTTCGACCCGATCTGGTTCGGCGTCATCGTCGTCATGGTGGTCGAGCTCGGGCTGATCACCCCGCCGGTCGGCATGAACGTCTTTATCATCAAGGGCATGGCGCCCGACGTGCCGCTGTCCCGAATCTACTCCGGCGTCCTGCCGTTCGTGGTCGCGGAAGTGCTGCTGATCGCGATCCTGGTCGCGTTTCCCGGGCTTGCGACATGGCTCCCGGGGACGATGGGATAGCCGGCGCCGCCAGGGCGGGTCTCCGGTGACGGCGGTCGATGTCGCCATCGTCGGCGGCGGGTTCACCGGCGCGGTGTTCGCGATCCACCTGTCGCGCATGGCCGAACGGCCGCTCGACATCGCGATCGTCGAGCCGCGCGGCGAGCCGGGAGGCGGTCTCGCCTACGACACCGACGATCCCGACCATCGGCTCAACGCGCCGCTGGAGGTGCATCTCGTCTATCCCGACGCGCCGGACCACCTGCGGGGCTGGCATGCCGCGCAGGCCGGCCCGGCGCGCGATCCCGAGGCGCTTGCCGCGGACGGCAATGTCTACATGCGGCGGGGCGATTTCGGGCGCTATGTCGGAGAGCAGCTGCGCGCGCATGTCGACGGCAACCAATCGGGCTCGGCGATCCGGCATGTCCGGTCGCGGGTTCTCGCCGCGCGGCGGACGTCGCGCGGCTACCGGCTGAGCCTGGAGGGCGGGCGGGAGCTGTCGGCCGGGCTGACGGTGCTCGCCACCGGCTTCGACCGCCCGCACGCGCCGCCGCCCTTCGACGGCGCGGTCTCCGGTCGTCCGGGCTTTCTCGCCGACCCGTGGGACAGCGACCGGCTGCGCGGCATTCCCGCCAACGCCAGGGTCCTGCTGCTCGGCATGGCGCAGACCGCCTCCGACGCGATCGCCGTCCTGTTGCGGTCGGGGCATCGCGGGCCCATCGCGGCGGTCTCGCGCCGCGGCCTGCGGACCCGGCGGCGGCCGGGGGCGGTTTCCGGTTCTCCCCCCGATCTCGTGGACCGCGTCGTCCGGCCGGTTTCCCTGTTCGCGGCAGCGCATGGCCGCCACGCCAGCGTGCGCGGCCTGTTGCGGACGCTGCGCTCGGAGGCGCGCCGGGCCGAAGCCGCCGGCGGCAGCTGGCTGGAGCCGTTCGGCGATCTCAGGGACTCGGTGTGGGATCTCTGGCCGGCCCTGCCGCTGGCGGAGAAGCGCCGGTTCCTGCGCCACTTGCGGGTCTGGTACGACGTCCACCGCTTCCAGCTCCCGCCCCAGATCGAGGCCCGCATCGCCGAGGCCGAGGCCACCGGGCAGGTCTCGTTCGAGGCGGATTCCTGCGTATCCGTGGCGCGCGACGGCGAGGCGCTGTCCGTTACCCTGCGAAGCAGGGGCGGCGGCGAACGCCGCCGGGAAACCTTCGACGCGATCGTGAACTGCACCGGGCCGGGCATGCGGCCGGAGCGGTCGACGAACCCCCTGGTGAGGACGCTGACGGCGCGCGGATACGCGGCGCCCCATCCGGCCGGCGTCGGCTTCAGGGTCGACGGGGAATGCCGCGCGATCGGCGCCGGCGGGCGGGCGGACCCGCATTTGAGGATCGTCGGACCGCTGACCTACGGCGCGTTCGCCGACCAGCAGGGCGCGTCGTTCATCGCGCTGCGGCTGTATCGGATCATCCCCGGCATCGCCGCCTCGCTTCGCCGCTAGGGTCGTGTCGTCCGATGGCGCCCCGATGTCCTCGAACCCGACAGGCTGCTAGGCTGCCGCGATTCGAACGAGGAGAAGCGAGCCATGACCATCGACAGGATAAAGCCCGGCGCGTGGAACGCGCGCGCGGTCGTGCATGGCGGGCTGGCCTATCTCTCGGGCATCGTCGCCCAGGACAAGACGCTCGACGTCAAGGGCCAGACCGCGCAGGTGCTGGCGCAGATCGACGGCTTTCTCGCCGACGCGGGCACCGACAAGTCGCGCATCCTGTCCGCCACGGTCTATATGGCCGACCTGTCGCAGAAGGATGCGATGAACGAGGTCTGGATGGCCTGGCTCGACCCCGCCTGCCTGCCCGCGCGCGCCGCGGTCGGCGTCGCGCTGACGCCCGGCACGGAGGTCGAGATCATGCTCGTGGCCGCGGTTTGAGTCCCTGGCGCCACGCCCGAATCGCGGTAAGCTCGTGCATCGTCCAGACGGAACGGAGGGTCCGATGTCGGATTTCAAGCAAAAGCTGGTGATCAGCCACGCCGATGGCGCGGTCTATGGAAAGGACGGTATCCGCGATCAGTTCGTCTACCGGCAGTTCGGCGTCGAGGAAGCGACCGGCGGCAAGTACGGCGCGCATCTGATCCGCGGCGGCGACGGCCCCCCGCCGATCGAAGCCCATCTTCACACCGACATCGATTTCCTGATCGTCTACGTCGTCAGCGGCTGGGTGACGTTCTGGTACGAGGGGCACGGCGAGGAAACGCTCAGGGCGGGGTCGGTCCACATGCTGCCGCCCGAGATCAAGCACTCGGTGGTCGCCTGGTCCGACGACCTCGAAATGCTCGAGATCACCTCGCCGGCCGAATACGGCACCCGCGAACTGACGGCCGCGGAGATGGAAGCGGCCGCCTGAGCGCGGCCCTTCGGCGTCTCAAGCCTGCGGGAGGTGGCCGTCGGGATGGGGCATCTCGTGGTAGATGCCGAGCGACTTCATGGCCGGGAAGTCGTGGATCGAGAACAGGATCGCGGGCTCGCCGTTCGAATTGCCATGCTCGTGCCAGAACCAGGTCGGGACCACGAACAAATCGCCCTCGGCCCAATCGAACCGGCGGTCCCCGACCATGCTGTGACCCTCTCCCTCGAAGACGTAGTAAACCGCGCTGCTGGCGTGCCGATGAGCCCGGGTCCGGACACCGGGCCGGATCATCTGGACGTAGCAGGTGAAGGTGGGGTAGAGCGACTTGCCGGTCGCCGGATTGACGTATTCGAGGATCACGTCGTCGAACGGGCTGACCTCGGTCTCGGCCAGGCGGCAGAGCGCCTCATGGGTCGACGCCCAGCGGTAGTGGATCAGCCCCACGCGGTGCGAGGTGCCGTCGCTGTCCCACATCGGCTTCAGCCCGGCCGCGCTGTAGCGCTTCTCCGAAAGCCCCGCCGCCGATCCCGATAGCCGGGTCTCGTCCGACAGCTGATAGCCGACATACTCGCCCACGGTTTCGAGATAGCCCATCGCGTCGAGATACTGGACCAGCGGCAGGTCGAGCGCATCGAGCCACACGCCGGCTTCGTTGCCTTCGCCGCCATAGTCGTGCCACTCGCCGCCCGGCGTCACGATCAGGTCGCCGGGCTCCATGACGCACTTGTCGTTCTCGACCGTCGTGTAGGCGCCGCTTCCCTTGAGGAAGAAACGGATCGCGTTTGCCGTATGCCGATGCGGCACGGCGATCTCGTTGGGCAGGATCTGCTGGACCGAGACCGAGAGCGACTGGGTCGCGTATTTCCAGCCCGGCGTCCCGGGGTTGGCAAGCCGCAGCATGCGCCGCTCGCCCAGCGCCATGCCCGCCGCCTTTTCGGTCAGGCGCTCGATCTCGGCCGCTTTCCAGTGATGCGCTTGAATGAGGTGTTTCTTCGGCCGGACGATCGGTTGCCCCGCCGAGCCCGGAAAGTCGAGCGCCGCGCCGTACACTTCGGCGAGGAAATCGTCCTCCGTCGTCGTTCGCCGCCGCGCCATGTCCCGCTCCCCACCCTCCGGTCCGGGTCGAATGTTAGTGCACGGACGGTTTCACCGCCAAGCCGGATGGCCGGCGGCCGGGAGAACGCGGGCTCAGTCGCCGTCGAAGATGGTCTCCGGGAGCAGCGCCGAGACGACATAGTTCGGCACGTCCACCACGTTGGAGATCCTGAGGTCGACGGCGACGCTGCAGATCACATAGGCCTGCTCGCGGCTGAAGCCGCGCTCCTGGAGAAGCTCCATCATGTTGAGCACCGCGTTGCGGCAGGCGAGCGTCAGGTTCTCGCCGTCGTTCTCGCCGTCCTCGGCGATCGGCATGCCCATGACGCCGAGAAAGCGCCGCGGCACCGCGATTTCGGGATCGGCGAAATAGCGGTCGTGGCTGAACACCGGCGCGGTGAACTTGCGCGATGCCGCGAGCCCCTTGTACAGCTTGAAGCGGACCGCCACCGTCGCCCCCATCTCCACGGCGGTCACCGAAACCTCGCCGTCGCCCTGGGCGAAATGCCCGTCGCCGGTCGAGAACAACGCGCCGGGGACGAACACCGGCAGGACCAGCTTCGCGCCCCTGGTCAGCTGCTTGACGTCGAAATTGCCGCCGTTCTCGCGCGGTGGCTGGGTGCGCAGGCCCTGAAGCCCGCAGGCGCCCTGCGGAACCGCGCCCTGCAGGCGCGGCGGCGCGACGGCGCCGCCGCGGTCGGCCAGCCGTTGCTCGCGTTCGGTCCATTCCCTCAGCTTTTCGGCCGACGGCGCGACGCCCGAGATCCCCATGAAGGGCGCGCCCGGGATCCGGACGCCGGGAATCTGCGGCGAGGTCGCCCAGCCGTCGCCGAGCGTCCAGTGGACGAGAAACGGTTCGGTCATGATGTCGCGCAGGAAACCGAGCCCGGGCAGGATCGCGCTGAACGCGGTCGCCTGCGGCACGATGTCGAGGAACTCGATCTCCAGCGCGTCGCCCGGTTCCGCGCCCTTGACCGCGACCGGACCGGTCAGCGGGTGAACGGCGCCGACCTCGAACCCGGCGAAATCCTCTTCCGTGGTCTCCGGCGCGATCTGGCCGTCGACCGCGTCGCGGGTCTCGATGACCACCTCTTCGCCCTCGCCGACCTCCAGCACCGGCTCGATGTCGGGGTGGTAGCGGTTGTGCCCGACATGCGGCTCCGCCGAGAGCGGCTTGCTCCGGTCGATACGGATCTCATGCATGGCAACGCCCCTCCGGGCTCACTCGGTCTGGGCGATCAGGCTGACCACGTCGGCATCGCCGACCACCCGCGTCTGGTGGCCCTTGCCCGTCGTGTCTTCCATCAGCCGCACCGCGCCGGCGCCGAATACCCGGCTCTCCCCGTCGCTCATGGTGATCTCGAGCTCGCCCTCGATCGTCGTGTTGAACTGCCGCCTGGGCGTGGCGTGCCAGTCGCCGAACCAGCCGCGCGGTATCCGGACGAACAGGATGCGCGCCGCCGGCGCCGGGTCGGAAACATGAACCGGCTCGGTCGGCGGCGCGAATTCCTGCGGCGCGGTCGCCACCTCGACATCCTCGAAATGCGTTTCGCCGGCCTCGTCGGTGTACATCCGGACATATTTCATGCGGCCCTCCCCTCATCCCGAGTAGACGCGAAGCGCCGTATCGAGGGAAGCCCCCCTAATGTGCCGCGGCCCAGCTTCCCCCGGTGCCGGTCTCGACGGTGAGCGGGACGCTGAGATGGGCGGCGGCTTCCATCACCCGGGTCACCAGGGCGGCGGTGTCGGCGAGCTCCGCTTCCGGCACCTCGAACAGCAGCTCGTCATGCACCTGGAGCAGCATCGTCGCGCCCAGACCGGCATCGGCGATCGCGCCTGGCAGGCGGATCATGGCGCGCTTGATGATGTCCGCCGCCGCCCCCTGGAGCGGCGCGTTGATCGCCGCGCGTTCGGAAAAATTGCGCCTGGCCGGGTTCTTGTCGGCGATCCCCGGGGTGTGGCAGCGCCGGCCGAACGCGGTCGTCACGAAGCCGTTGGCCCGCGCGAAGGCCTTGGTCTCCTCCATGTAGTCGCGGATGCCCGGGTAGTGCTCGAAATAGGCCTCGATATAGGCCTTCGCCTCGCTCTGCGGGATGCCGAGCTGGCGCGCCAGGCCGAACGGGCTGATGCCGTAGATGATGCCGAAATTGATCGCCTTGGCGCGGTTGCGGATTGCCGGCTCCATGCCCTCCACGGGCAGCCCGAACACCTCGCCCGCGGTCCGCGCGTGGATGTCGGTCCCCTCGTGGAAGGCCTGCTTCAGCGGCGCGATGTCGGCGACATGGGCGAGCAGGCGGAGCTCGATCTGCGAATAGTCGGCCGAGAGCAGGGTGCGGCCGTCCGCGGCGACGAAGGCCTCGCGGATCTTGCGCCCGTCTTCGGTGCGGATCGGGATGTTCTGCAGATTGGGATCGTTCGAGCTCAGCCGCCCGGTCGAGGCGATCGCCTGGCCGAACGAGGTGTGCACCCGCCCGGTCTCCGGGTTGACCGCCTCGGCGAGGGCCTCGGTATAGGTGCTGCGCAGCTTGGCGAGCTGGCGCCAGTCGAGCACCAGCCGGGGCAGCGCGTGGCCCTGGCCCGCGAGCCCTTCGAGGACATCGGCGCCGGTGGCCCAGGCGCCCTGCCTGGTCTTCTTGCCGCCCGGGAGCCCCATCTCCTCAAACAGCACGGAGCCGAGCTGTTTGGGCGAGCCGATATTGAAGTCGTGCCCGGCCTCCCGCCATATCCTTTCGGCGAGCGCGGCGCCACGCTGCTCGAAATCCCGCGAGAGCGCGGCCAGCACCGAGACGTCGACCCGGATGCCGGCGCGTTCCATCCCGGCCAGCACGCCGACCAGCGGGCGCTCCAGGGTCTCGTAGACCGTCGCCATGCGGTCGGCGACCAGCCGGGGCTTGAGCAGGCGGTGCAGCCGGAGCGTCATGTCGGCGTCCTCGGCCGCGTAGTCCCGCGCCGCGTCCAGCGGCACCTCCGCGAACGTCACCGCGTTCCGCCCCGACCCCGCGACGTCGGAGAACTTGATGTTGGCATGGTCGAAATGGAGTTTGCTGAGCTCGTCGAGCCCGTGGCCGTGGATGCCGGCTTCGAGCACGTAGGACAGCAGCATCGTGTCGTCGACCGGTGCCACGTCGATGCCGTAGCGCGCCAGCACCTCCATGTCGTACTTGATGTTGTGGCCGATCTTGAGCACGCCGGGATCTTCGAGCAGCTTCCTGAGGGCGGCGAGCGCCTCGTCGAGCGGGATCTGGTGCGGCGCCTCCGCCGCGCCGTCGATCAAGTCGGCCGTGTCGCCGCCCGGCGCGACATGGGCGAGCGGGACGTAGCAGGCCCGCCCGGGCTCGACCGAGAGCGAGACGCCGACCAGCTCCGCCCGCATGGAATCGAGCGAGGTCGTCTCGGTGTCGACCGCGACCGTCCCGGCGCGCACCGCCTCGTCGATCCAGCGCTGGAGCGCCGCCGCGTCGGTCACCAGCGAATACTCGCGCTCCGCCGGCGCGGCTTCCGCCTCCTGCGCATCGCCGCCCTCGGCGCTGCCGAACTGCGCCTCCATCTGGGCCAGCATTGACTTGAACCCGTGGGCAAGCAGGAAGTCCCGCAGCGCCGCGGAATCGGGCGGGGCGGCGATCAGGTCGTCGACCGCGTGCTCGACCGGCGCGTCGATCCTCAGCGTCACCAGGTCGCGCGAGATGCGCGCCATCCCGGCATGGTTGATAAGGTTCTCGCGGCGCTTGGGTTGCCTGATCTCCTCCGCCCGTTCGAGCAGCGTGTCGAGGTCGCCATATGTGCGGATCAGCTCGGCGGCGGTCTTGACCCCGATCCCCGGCACGCCCGGGACGTTGTCGGTCGAATCGCCGGCCAGCGCCTGCACGTCGATCACGCTTTCGGGGCCGACGCCGAAGCGCTCGATCACCTGTTCGCGCCCGACGGTCACGTTCTTGGCGGGATCGAGCATCGAGACGCCGTCGGCCACCAGCTGCATCAGATCCTTGTCCGAGGACACGATCACCACCTCGTGGCCTTCTTCCCGCGCCATGCGGGCGAAGGTGGCGATCAGATCGTCGGCCTCGAAGCCGGCGAGCTCGATGCAGGGGACGTTGAAGGCGCGCGTCGCCTCGCGGATCAGCGCGAATTGCGGCACCAGCTCTTCCGGCGGGTCGCTCCGGTTCGCCTTGTAGTCGGGGAAGATGTCGTTGCGGAACGAGACCCGGGCGGTATCGAAGATCACCGCGAAGCGCCTGGTCCCGGCATCGCTCAGGAGCTTCGCCAGCATCTTGGAGAAGCCGAACACCGCGTTGACCGGCACCCCCTCGGGGTTGGTCATCGGCGGCAGGCCGTAAAACGCGCGGAAGATGTAGCCCGAGCCGTCGACCAGATAGACCGGCTCCGCGCCACTCGCCGAGATCTCCGCCATGTTCCCCTCCATCCGCCCCGGCCGCAGGATGCTAAACGGCGCCGCCCTTGTCGAGCGGGGGACAGATCACGCTCCCACCCCCTCCTCGGACAGCACGCTGCCGGCGAGGTAGAGCGAGCCGCAGACCAGGACCCGCGCCGGGGCGGGGCCGCCTTCCGCGATGGCGTCGAGGGCGTGGGCGACGTCGCGGCAGGCCGCCGCCTCCAGCCCCAGCCCGCGGGCTGCGGCGGCGAGGGCCTCGGCTTCGTGGCAGGCATAGGCGCCCGGCACCGGTACGCCGTGGAAGCTCGCCACCCGTGGCGCCAGCGGGGCCAGGAAGTCCTCGGCCGGGCGCACCGCCAGATGCCCCATCACCAGATGCAGCGGCCGGTCCGACCAGTCTTCCGCGACCCGGGCGAGCGCCTCGCCCGCGGCGCGGTTGTGGCCGCCGTCGACCCAGAGCTCCCACCCCGCCCCGAGGCGCTCGGAGAGCCGCCCGCGTGCGAGGCGCTGCAACCGACCCGGCCAGCTCGCGGCGGCGATGCCGGCGGCGATCGCACGGGCGTCGAGCGCCGGCCAGGCGAGGGCGCGCGCCGCGGCGACGGCGATCCCCGCGTTCTCCAGCTGATGGGGCCCAAGGAGCCCGGGCGGGGGAATTTCGAGCCCGCCCCGTTCGTCGCGATAGGACCGGCCGTCGCACCGCCATTCCGCGCCGTGACGCCGCAGCGGCGCGCCGATCTCCCGGGCACGGGCGGCGATCGTGGCGGATGCCTCCGGAAGCTGCCTGCCGATCACCGCGGCGATTTCGGGTTTAAGGATGCCGGCCTTCTCGAAGGCGATCTCCGGGATCGTCTCGCCGAGGAAGTGGACGTGGTCGCGCGACACCGGGGTGATCACCGACAGGGCCGGGTTGTCCAGCACGTTGGTCGCGTCGAACCGCCCGCCGAGCCCGGTCTCGATCAGCGCGATGTCGGCCGGCACGCGGGAGAAGGCGAGGAACGCCGCCGCCGTGGTGATCTCGAAGAAGGTGATCGGGGCGCCGTCATTGGCGGTCTCGCAAACCGCGAGCGCGTCTTCCAGCGGCGCGTCGCCGATCGGCCGGCCGCGGAGCGCGATGCGCTCCGAGAAGTGGACCAGATGCGGCGAGACATAGACATGCGCGGTCAGCCCCGCGGCCTCGCAGATCGCCTTGAGGAAGGCGATCACCGACCCCTTGCCGTTGGTGCCCGCGACATGGACGACGGGGGGAAGCGAACGCTCGGGATTGCCGAGCGCGGCGAGCAGGCGCTCGATCCGGTCGAGGCCGAGGTCGATGAGCTTCGGGTGGAGGCGGGTCAGCCGTTCGAGAACGGCGTCACTCGGCAAGGGCGGCGCCCGCCGTGCTTGCCGCGAGAGGCGCCGGCGCTTCCGAGCCCTCTTCGCCGCCGGCCGGGGCGAGCGGGTTCATCATCATGTCGATCAGGTCGGCGAGCGTCTCGCGCAGTTCCCCGCGTGGAACCACCATGTCCACCATGCCGTGTTCGAGGAGATATTCGGCGCGCTGAAAGTTCTCCGGCAGGGTCTCGCGGATGGTCTCCTCGATCACCCGCCGCCCCGCGAAGCCGATCGTCGCCCCCGGCTCGGCGATGGCGATGTCGCCCAGCATCGCGAAGGAGGCCGAGACGCCGCCCGTGGTGGGGTCGGTGAGGACGACGATATAGGGGAGTCCTGCCTCCCTGACCCGCTCGATGGCGATGGTGGTGCGCGGCATCTGCACCAGCGACAGGACGCCCTCCTGCATGCGCGCGCCGCCCGACGAGGGGAAGACGATCAGCGCCGCCCGGTCGTCCACCGCCCGGTCGGCGGCGGCCAGGATGCCGTTGCCGACGGCGATCCCCATCGACCCGCCCATGAAGCGGAAGTCGAACGCTGCCACCACCGCGGGCGCGCCGCCCAGCGTGCCGGCGGCGACCGCGATCGCGTCCTCGCCGCCGGTCGCGCCGCGACTCTCGCGCAAACGCTCGGAATAGCGCTTGCGGTCGCGGAACCGGAGCGGGTCCGACACGCAGGGCGCGAGGTCGAGCGTCTCCCAACTGTCGGGATCGAGGATCGATGCGATGCGCCCGGCGGCATCGAGGCGCATGTGGTGGCCGCAATGGGAGCAGACATGCAACGCGGCTTCGAGCTCGCGGTGGAAGATCATCTGCTCGCATTGCGGGCATTTCTCCCACAGATGCTCGGGCACCTCCTGCCGGTTGCCGCCCACCAGGGCGCGGATCTTCGGGGGGATGTTGGTGAGCCAGTTCAACCGTCGGAACCTCCGCCGTCGCGCGGGCGGCCGTTGCGTACCCCGCCCGCCAGCTCGCGGACCAGCGCCGCGACCGCCGCGACCGTCCCGCTCGCCGCCTTGCCGTCGACCAGGCTGGACTCGATCCGCTGCACGATCGCCGAGCCGACCACGACGGCGTCGGCGAAGGAGGCGATCTCCGCCGCCTGGCCCGCATCGCGCACGCCGAAGCCGACCGCGACAGGAAGATCGGTTGCCTTGCGGATCCTTTCAAGCCCCGCCGCGATATCGCCCGTCATCGCCGACTTGGTGCCGGTGATCCCGGTCACCGAGACGTAGTAGACGAAGCCGTCGCAGCCGGCGAGGATGCGCCCCAGCCTGGCGTCGTCGGTGGTCGGCGCGACCAGGCGGATCAGGGCGAGCCCGGCCGCCTCGGCCGGGACGCGCAGCTCCGCGTCCTCCTCGGGCGGCAGGTCGACCACGATCAGCCCGTCCACCCCGGCGGCCCGGGCGTCGGCCGCGAACGCCTCGGCGCCGTAGCGGTAGATCGGGTTGAAATAGCCCATCAGCACCAGCGGGGTCTCCGCGTCGGCGGCGCGGAAGGACGCCGCCATTTCGAGCGTGTCGGCCATCGTCTGGCCCGCCGCGAGCGCGCGCTCGCCGGCCGCCTGGATCGACGGGCCGTCGGCCATCGGGTCGCTGAACGGCATGCCGAGCTCGATCAGGTCGGCGCCGAGCCCGGGCAGGCGGGCGAGGATGGCGGACGAGGTCTCGCGGTCCGGGTCGCCGGCGGAAATGAACGGGATGAAGGCCGCACGCCCCTCCGCCGCGAGCGCCTGGAAACGCCGGGCGATGCGCGCCCGCCCACCGCTCACAGCTTCACCCCGAGCGCCTCGGCGACGGTGAACACGTCCTTGTCGCCGCGCCCGCACATGTTCATCACCAGCAAGTGGTCCGCCGGCAGGTCGCCGGCGATGCGCATCACATGGGCGAGCGCGTGGCTCGGCTCCAGCGCCGGCAGGATGCCCTCCAGCCGGCTGCACAGCTGGAACGCCTCCAGCGCCTCGTCGTCGGTGACCGAGACGTAGCGCACCCGCCCGACATCGTGCAGCCAGGCGTGTTCCGGCCCCACCCCGGGATAGTCGAGACCGGCGGAGATCGAATGCGCCTCCTGAATCTGGCCGTCCCCGTTCTGCAGCAGGTAGGTCCGGTTGCCGTGCAGCACCCCCGGCGCGCCGGCGGTGAGCGATGCGGCGTGGCGCGGCGTGTCGACGCCCTCGCCGGCGGCCTCGACGGCGTGGATGTCGATGCCAGGATCGTCGAGGAACGGGTGGAACAGCCCCATCGCGTTCGACCCGCCGCCGATGCAGGCGACCAGGGTGTCGGGCAGCCTGCCCTCGGCGGCGAGGATCTGCTCGCGGACCTCGCGGCCGATCACCGACTGGAAGTCGCGCACCATGGCGGGGTAGGGGTGCGGGCCGGCCACCGTGCCGATGACGTAGAACGTGTCCTCGACATTGGCGACCCAGTCGCGCAGCGTCTCGTTCATCGCGTCCTTCAGCGTCCGGCTGCCCGAGGTCACCGGCACCACCTCGGCGCCGAGCAGCTTCATGCGGAACACGTTGGGCGCCTGGCGGGCGATATCGGTCTCGCCCATATAGACCACGCAGGGAAGGTCGAACAGCGCGCAGACCGTCGCGGTCGCGACGCCGTGCTGGCCGGCCCCGGTCTCGGCGATGATGCGGGTCTTGCCCATGCGCCGGGCGAGCAGGATCTGCCCCACCGTGTTGTTGATCTTGTGCGCGCCGGTGTGGTTGAGCTCGTCGCGCTTGAAATAGACTTTTGCGCCGCCGAGACGGTCGGTCAGGCGCTCGGCGAAGTAGAGCGGGCTGGGGCGCCCGACATAGTGCTTTAGATAGTAGGCGAGCGCGGCCTCGAACGCCGGGTCCTGCTGGGCCGCGCGCCAGGCGCGCTCCACCTCGAGGACCAGCGGCATCAGGGTCTCGGCGACATAGCGCCCGCCGAACAGGCCGAAGCGGCCCTCGGAATCGGGTCCTTCCCGATAGCTGTTGGGTTGCGCCATGGCCACTCGCGCCCCTCAGGCGCCCGACGCCGCCGCGATGAAGGCGGCGATGCGCGAAGCGTCCTTGACGCCGGGCGCGGTTTCGACGCCGGAAGATACATCAACGCCCGGCGCGCCGCTCGTCCGGATCGCCTCGGCCACGGTCTCCGGCGTGAGCCCGCCCGACAGCATCCACGGGCAGGGCCAGGACCGCCCGGCCAGCATGCGCCAGTCGAAGCTGAGCGCGTTGCCGCCCGGCATGAACCGGCCCTCGGTCGACGGCGCCTTGGCGTCGAACAGCAGGCGGTCGGCGATCCCGTCATAGCGTCTCGCGGCGTCGAGATCGGCGGGCTCGGCGACCTTGATCGCCTTCATCACCGGCTTCCCGGTGCGCCGCTTGATGGCGGCGACCCGGCCGGGCTCCTCGCTGCCGTGGAGCTGCAGGAGGTCGAGGCGGGCCAGCGACAGCACCCGGTCCAGCGCCTCGTCCGGCGGGTCGACGAACAGCCCGACCACGGTGACATCGCCCGGCGCGGCGGCGGAGAGCGCAGCGGCCTCGTCGGCCGACACGTTGCGCGGCGAGCGCGGGAAGAACACCAGCCCGACATCGCCGGCGCCCCCGGCGATTGCGGCGGCGAGGATTTCGGGCGTGCTCACGCCGCAGATCTTGACCCGGACCGTCATGCCGGACCGCCCGGTCTGAGCCGGAACCGGGGCAGGCGCGGGCGCTTGGGCGGCGGCGCCTCGGCGGGGGCCGCGCCCGCCTCGTGATCCGTCTCGCGCGCCGCCTCGACCAGGGTGAGCTGGCGCTCCAGCGCGCTCGCCTCGCGCCGGCCGGCGCGCGCGCGGCGGCGCCACTTGCCGTCGGAAATCCATTGCGCGGAACCGCCGATCGCCATGCCGGCGGCGAGCGCGCCGAGCAGCGCGATATAGACCGGCAGGTCGACCTCGAGCGGCAGCGGCCACAGGTTCAGCGTCAATTCGTGCCGGTTGGCGACGGCGAACACCACGAACGCCGCGGCGACGGGAATGAACAGCAGCCTTGAGATCAGTTTCATCCGCGGTCTCGCCCGCGACCCGCCGCGACGCAGGCGCCGCTTCTCAGGAGTCCGCGTTCAGCCGGTCGCGCAAATCCTTGCCGGCCTTGAAGAACGGCACGTATTTCTTCTCGACATTGACCGAGTTGCCGGTGCGCGGATTGCGCCCCACCCGTTCCGCCCGTTCCTTGACGGAAAACGCGCCGAAACCGCGCAACTCTACCCGCCCGCCGCGATACAGCGCATCGGAGATCTCGTCGAAGATGGTGGAGACGATGCGCTCGATGTCGCGCCGAAACAGGTTCGGGTTCTGGTCAGCCAGACGCTGGATCAACTCGGACTTGGTCATCCGCCGCCGTTCCCCGACTCCTTCCGCCCCTTCCCGCCTTCGAGCGGCCTTCAAGACAGGCGGCCGACGGCGATCATCGAGACCCGTCAGCGGATTTGAGCGTGCCAGACCGATACCAGACCGTCAAGCGTAAGTCGTTCAGAGAAAATCGTTCTTTCGCCCAGCGCCGCCATTCTGTCGAGCATCCTGCCGAGCCTGCTGCCCCCGGCGCCGACATCGCGAACCGGCAGATTCCGGGCGATCCCCTTCTCGCTGTCGAGCCAGGCGAGGGCCTCGCTCTGGCCGCCGATCGCGTCGACCAGCCCGGCCTCCAGCGCCTGCCTGCCGGTCAGCACGCGGCCGTCGGCGACCTTTTGCAGCGCCGCGTCGTCCAGCCCGCGCCGCTCGGCGACCAGTTCGAGGAACATCGCGTGGCCGTCGGCGATCAGCGCCTCCAGCACCCGCCTGCCGTCGTCGCTCAGCTTCTCGAAGCCCGACGGCATCGCCTTGAGCGGGCCGCTGCGGATGGTCTCGGCGCCGACGCCGAGCGTCTCCAGCAGGCCGGAAATCTCGGTCAATTGCATCACCACGCCGATCGAGCCGGTGATGGTGCTGCGCCGGGCGACCAGCCGGTCGGCCGCGATCGCGGCCATGTAACCGGCCGATGTCGCGACCCCGCCGAGGACGGCGACCACCGGTTTCCGCTCGGCGACGGCGCGCAGCGAACGGTAGAGCGCCTCGCCCCCGGCCAGCGTGCCGCCCGGGCTGTCGATGCGCACGATCAGCGCCCGCGCGTCGTCGTCGCCGGCGATCGCGGCAAGGGTGCGATGCCGCCGGAGGTCGTCGGCGATGAGGCCCTTGACGCTGTGGCGGGCGACATAGTCGCTGCCGCCCAGATCGGCGAAGCGGCCGAACGCGGCGAGCGCGGCGAGCAGGACGGCGAGGATGCCGACCCCGCGCCAGACCGACAGCCGCCGCTTCAGCCGCCGCCGGTCGATGAGATAGTCCGCGTCGAGCGCCATGCAGGACCCGCCCCGGAGGGCTCAGCCGCCGCCCGCCTCAGCCGTCCCTGGCCGCCTCTCCGGCATCTCCGTCCGCGGCCGGTGCGGCCTCGGGAGCAGCATCCTCCGGTTCGGGAGAAGCGGCCTCGGCCTCGGGAGCAGCATCCTCGGGTTCGGGAGCAGCGGCCTCCGGCTCATCCTCCGCCGCGGCTTCCGCGTCCTCCGCCGGCGCGTCGTCCGGTCCGGACTCGGCGGCCTCGCGCGCGGCCCGCTCGCGGTTGGCGCGGTTGATCGCCGCACCCAGGATGTCGCCCAGGCTCGCCCCGGAATCGGACGAACCGAACTCGGCCATCGCCTGCTTCTCCTCGGCCACCTCCTGCGCCTTGATCGACAGCGAGAGCTTGCGGTCGCGGCGGTCGATATTGGTGACCCGGGCATCGATCCTGTCGCCCGGCGCGAAGCGGTCGGGACGCTGGTCGGCGCGGTCGCGCGACAGATCCGCCCGGCGGATGAAGCCGGGCAGCCCGCCCGCCACCGAGACCTCGATGCCGTTCTCCACCACCTGGGAGACCGTGCAGGTGAGCACGTCGCCCCGCTTGACGTTCTCGATCGCGACCTCGAACTTGTCTTCCTCGAGCTGCTTGATGCCGAGCGAGATGCGTTCCCGCTCGGGATCGACGTCGAGCACCCGCGCCTTCACCGAATCGCCCTTCTTGTAGCCGCGCAGCGCCTCTTCGCCCGGCCGCGACCAGTCGATGTCGGAGAGGTGCACCATGCCGTCGATCTCGCTGTCGAGGCCGATGAACAGGCCGAACTCGGTGATGTTCTTGACCTCGCCGTCGATCACCGAACCCACCGGGTGGTGTTCGAGGAAATGGTCCCACGGGTTCTCGCGGCACTGCTTGATGCCGAGCGAGACGCGGCGCTTGTTGGGATCGACCTCCAGCACCATCACCTCGACCTCCTGGCTGGTCGAGACGATCTTGCCGGGGTGGACGTTCTTCTTGGTCCAGCTCATCTCCGAGACATGCACCAGCCCTTCGACACCGGGCTCGAGCTCGACGAAGGCGCCGTAATCGGTGATGTTGCTGACCCGGCCGGTGAACTTGACGCCGACCGGATATTTGTGCTCGACGCCGTCCCACGGATCGGCCTCGAGCTGCTTCATGCCGAGCGAGATGCGCTGGGTCTCCGGGTTGTAGCGGATGACCTGAACCCGCACGGTCTGGCCGATATTGAGCGCGTCGCTGGGATGGTTGATGCGCCGCCAGGCGATGTCGGTGACGTGCAGCAGCCCGTCGACCCCGCCGAGATCGACGAAGGCGCCGTAATCGGTGATGTTCTTGACGATGCCCTCGAGGATCTGGCGCTCCTTGAGATTGGCCAGCAGCTCGTTGCGCGCCTCGGCGCGGGATTCCTCGAGCACGGCGCGGCGCGAGACCACGATATTGCCGCGGCGCCGGTCCATCTTGAGGATCTGGAAGGGCTGCGGGGTGCCCATCAGCGGCGAGACGTCGCGCACCGGGCGGACGTCGACCTGGCTGCCCGGCAGGAACGCCACCGCGCCCGACAGGTCGACCGTGAAGCCGCCCTTGACCCGGCCGAAGATGGTGCCGCTGACCCGCTCGCCGGCGTTGAACGCCTTCTCAAGCAGGGTCCACGCCTCCTCGCGGCGCGCCCTCTCGCGCGACAGCACCGCCTCGCCGTTGCGGTCCTCCATGCGCTCCAGATAGACGTCCACCGAGTCGCCGATCTTGAGCTCCGGCTCCTGGCCCGGCGCGGCGAACTCCTTGAGCGCCACCCGCCCCTCGGATTTGAGCCCGACATCGACCAGCGCCGAGTCGTTCTCGATACTGATCACGATTCCCTTGACCACCGAGCCCTCGGCGGGCTCGCGCTCCGCGAAGCTCTCCTCGAGCATGCTCGCGAAATTCTCTCCGCCCACCTCTGCGGGGGAGATCTCCGCCGCCTGCTGTACGACGGCTGCTTCGTTCGACATCGGCGTTCCTGCCTGGCCTCTGTTTTTCTGCCTGTCCGGTCCGAAACCGGCGCCGTCCGGAAGACCGTGCGCATCGCAGGTTTCCGGGCGACACTACTTTCGGATCGTCGTCCGCGCGTTGAAATGCGCCAGCGCCTGGCGGAACACCTCGTCCGCGTCCATGGTCGAGGTATCGATCACGAAGGCGTCTTCGGCGGGCGCCAGCGGCGCCGCTGCGCGCTCCCGATCCCGGGCGTCGCGCGCATTCATGTCACGCAGAACCTGCTCTTGTATACCTTTTGCGCCCCGTTGCAACAACTCCCGCAGGCGCCGCTCCGCGCGCACGTCTTCGTGCGCGTCGAGGAATATCTTCACCGCCGCGCCCGGGCAGACGACGGTGCCGATGTCGCGCCCGTCCAGCACCGCGCCCGGCGCGCCGCCCGGCGGAGCGGCGGCGAAGCCGCGCTGGAAGTCGAGCAGCGCCGCGCGCACGCCCGCATCGGCGGCAAGCACGCTCGCCGCCGCCGTCACCGCCTCCTCGCGCAGCCCTTCGCCCGCCAGGTCGGCCGCCTTCAGGCCGCGCGCCGCGCGCTGCGACGCGGCGCCGTCCGCCGGATCGCGGCCGGCATCGAGCACCCGCCTGGCCGTCGCCCGGTAGAGCAGCCCGGTGTCGAGATGGGCGAAGCCCAGATGCGCGGCAAGGCGCTGCGCCAGCGTGCCCTTGCCGCTCGCCGCAGGGCCGTCGATGGCGACGACGACCGGCGCCTCAGCCATCCCCCTCGTCCGCCGCCGCGATCGCCGCGCCGAGGCCGTTCATGGTCTCGGCGAAGCCGGGAAAGCTGGTGTCGATGGTCTCGCTCCCGGCCACCCGGATGGGGCGCTCGCAGGCGAGACCGAGCACCAGGAACGCCATCGCGATGCGATGGTCGTGCCCGGCATCGACGACCGCGCCGCCCGCCGGGCGGCCGGCGGGGCGCCGCCCGCCCGCGGGCGCGAGTGGCGGGGGGGCGCCGCCCCCGCGCGCGACCCCCCCCAGCCGGTCGCTCTCCTTGAGCCTGAGCTCGCCGAGCCCGTGCATCCGCGTCGTGCCCTCGGCGAACGCCGCGGCGACGGCGAG
>MPNO01000004.1 GCA_002239065.1 Defluviicoccus sp. bin129
TTTTTCCTATTGCGCCGCTCATGTGAAGATGGCCTATCGCGAACCCGAGAGCCGGCGCGACGCCGCTCCGCGCCGCAGCGCGGCCTAGCCCGGACTTCTCACCACCGTCACGGCCGTGACGGTGGTGAGAAATCCGGGCTGGCCGAGACCGAACCCGCAAGCGGTTGCCGAGCGCCCGTTCCACCGGGCGCGGCTTCGGCGTGATCGACCGGCGGTCGCCCAACCACGGCAGGCGGCCGGACGGGGTCCCGGTCGATCTGGTGGTCCTGCACTATACCGGCATGGCGACCGCGGAGGCGGCGCTCGCACGCCTATGCGATCCGGCGGCGCGGGTGAGCGCGCATTACCTGATCGGCGAGGACGGCGAGACCTGGCGCCTGGTCGAGGAGGCGCGTCGCGCCTGGCACGCCGGGGTTGCCTCCTGGGCCGGCGAGGCCGACGTCAACGGCCGGTCCATCGGCATCGAGCTCGCCAACCCGGGGCACGAGTGCGGCTACCGTCCGTTCCCCGAGGCGCAGATCCTGGCGCTCGAAGGGCTGCTCGCGGGGATCCTCGAACGCCGGCGCATCGACCCCGCCCGCGTGGTGGGGCATTCCGACGTGGCGCCGCTGCGCAAGCAGGATCCGGGCGAGCTCTTTCCGTGGCGCCGTCTGGCGGCGCGGGGGCTCGCCTGGTGGCCGCCCGACCCGTCCGGAACCGCCCAGCCGGACGAGGGCCGCGCGCGCGCCGCGCTCGGGCGCTTCGGCTACGGTTTCGTCGACCAGCCTGCGGCGTTCGCCGCCGTGCTGACCGCCTTTCAGCGGCGGTTCCGACCGTCCCTCTGCGACGGAACGCTGGACGGCGAGACCATGGCGTGGATCGCCGCGATCGAGCGAGAATCCGTTTGACGCCGCGCGATCGCGGCACCACTTCAGCCGATGTCAGGCGGCCGGATGGCCGCCTCTCGCGATGCGGGGGGAGGAAAGTCCGGGCTCCACGGAAACACGGTGCCGGGTAACGCCCGGCGGGGGCGACCCCAGGGAAAGTGCCACAGAAAGCAAACCGCCGGTCCGCTTCGCCGGCCGGCAAGGGTGAAAGGGTGCGGTAAGAGCGCACCGCGTCCCCGGCAACGGGGGCGGCAGGGCAAACCCCACCGGGAGCAAGACCGAGTAGGGGCGGCACGGGGCTCCGGCCCCAAGCGGGTTTCCGCGCCGCCGCCCGGGTAGGTCGCGCGAGGCGTCCGGCGACGGGCGTCCCAGATGAATGGCCATCCCCCGCTCGCGCGGGGACAGAACCCGGCTTACAGGCCGCCTGACGCTTCCAGCCATCCCTCGATGCCGGGTCCGGAGCGCTTTGGCCAAGCCGTCATGCAGCGGAGCAAGAAACCCGACGCGGGCGCCGGCGCTAACAGCTCGATGCGGCCACTCAGGACCGGAACGCCATTGCCAGCACGGCGGCGAGCGTCGCCAGTCCGATTGCCAGGTCAATGCCAACGACCCACTGCAATGTCCCGATCCGCCCGGCCAGGCCGTCGAGGTCCCCCCGCGTCGCGAGTTCGCCTTGTCCGGTGCGGATCGCTGCGGCCACGGCTTCGGCTTGCCGCCGGTCCATGCCTGCCGCTTCGAGTTCGCGGGCGGCGGCCAGGGTGTCGAAGGCGGTACTCAATTCGCGGCCTCCGTTCCGATGCAGCGCAGGTTCTCAAGTCCGGCGGGCAACCCGTGATCTACCGCCATCGTGGCAACGGTTCCATCCGCAATCCGGTCGGTTTCCTTAGCCCGCACCCGTCCCGATGAACATAGGATGAACGCTGTTGCGTTGCCACTGCAATCCGGGAAACCGCTTCATCGCTCCTGATCCGCCTTTCCTCCGGCTTGCCCGGAGACGGAACCCGGCTCACGGGCGGTCCGATTCTTCGCCGCTCGGGCCGGGTCAGGGCAGCAGCACCTTGTCGAGGAAGAACAGCCCGGTCAGGTAGGCGCGGACCGCGATCAGCCCGTTCGCGTTGTCGACCACCTCGGAGGTGATCTGGCCGCGCGCCAGCATCGTCCGCAGCACCGACGTCATGATCGCCGTGTCGGCCTTGAACGAGTCGAGAAAGGCTTCCGCCTCGCCGCCGAGGGGCACCGCGTCGAGCTCTTCGGCGATCGCGGCGGCCGCCGCGTCGAGCTGGGCGAGGAAGGTCCGGATCTGCGCCCCGTCCGGGCCGGCGCCCTCGTCGCCGCGGCCCTGGGCGGCGTAGGCGAGCATGAACTCGTAGGCTTCCTCGATCCGGTCGATATGCGCCCGGATGCTCTCGCTCATGTGCCTCTCCCCGGCCAGGTGTTCCGGCCCAGCACCATCGCCGCCAGCAGCCGCCGGTGTTCGGGCAGGAACGCGAAATAGACATGCAGGATGAAGAAGAAGATCAGCAGCAGCGACGCCGCGCCGTGGCAGACATAGACCAGGCCCCAGCCGCCGTCGGAGAGGATCGACGGGTCGCGGCGCCAGAGCGGCGTGTCGATCTTGGCCATCATGATGCCGCCGGACACCACCAGGACGAGGATCACCGCCGCCACCGACCAGTGGTAGAGCTTCTGGTTGAGGTCGTATTTCGCCGTCTCGTCCCGCCGCGCTCTCCCCAGCGCCGTCCGAAGGTCCGCGCCGCTCGGCAGCATGGACCGGACGCCGTGCACCAGGAACGCGCGGTAGAGATGGAAGAGGATCGCCGCGGTCAGCAAGACGCCGGAAATCCAGTGGATCGGAACCCAGTCGAAGCGCAGCCCGAGGATCGGCAGGAAGGCGGTCCCCAGCAGGACGAGCACCAGCGCCGCCATCGCCCAGTGAAAGACGCGGTCCGGCCATTTGTGCCGGATCTCATCGGCCGCGCTTCCCGACATGCCCGCGAGGGTGGCTCAGCTGCGCCGCGAGGCGAGCCGGAGGAGCTGATGCAGCGCGATCCAGGCGAATGCCGCCGCGACCGGGACCCAGAGCAGGTCCCAGGACATCCCGAGCAGCATCTCCTGGCCCCAGACGTTCTTCGAGACGCGGAAGACCTCCATGCCCTCAGGCGAGCGACCGGACCGCGCGCGCCGCCAGGTTGCCCATCAGCGGGATCTTGAAGTGGTTGAAGTTGAGCGCCTTGGCGCCGCGCGCGGCCACGCGCTGCGCGAGCTTCTCCAGCTCCGGCCCCGCCTTCTCGCCCTTCATCAGGTCCTCGACCTCGGTCATCCGCCGCGGCGTGCACTGCACCCCGCCGCAGGCGATGCGCACGTCCTTCACCATGCCGCCCTCGGCCCGCGCCGCCATGGCGATGTTGACCAGCGCGAAGTCCCAGGTCTCGCGGTCGGCGATTTTCTCGAAATAGGAGCTGGCTCCGGCCCATTTCTTCGGCAGGCGGATCTCGGTGAGGATGTCGCCCGCCTCCAGCACCGTCATCCGGGTGATGTCGACATCCGGGCCGATGAAGAACTTCTCGGCCGGCACGGTGCGGACCTTGCCGCCGCGCGAGATCGCCATCTCGGCCTCCAGCGCGACCAGGGCGGGCGCCGTGTCGGACGGCGTCACCGCGACGCAGCGCACCGCCTCGAACAGCGCATGCTCCCGGTTCATCGCCGTCGGCGTGTTGGCGTAGCAGGAATTGCCGCCGGCGCGGTAGCACGGGAAGCCGTCCCGGTAGTAGGTGCAGCGCGTGTCCTGCGAGACATTGCCGCCGATGGTGCCCGAGTTGCGGATCTGCGGGCTCGCGACCTTGGCGGCGGCCTGGACAAGCAAGGGGAAGCCGTCGCGCAGCAGCTTGTTCTCCTCGATCTCCGTCAGCGTGGTCGCCGCGCCGATGGCGACGTGGTCGCCGCCGTCGCGGATGCCGCGGAGCTCCTTGAGCCCGCCGATGTCGACAACGGCCCTGGGCTGCTTGTGCCGGTCCTTGAACCAGTCGAAGCTGTCCTTGCCGCCGGCGACGATCCAGGCGTCCTTGCCGTGCTCGTCGAGCAGTTTCGCCGCGTCCGCCAGACTCGCGGGCGTGTAGAGGTCGAATGCGTGCATGTAGTCGGTCATTGGTCTGCCTCCGTTCCGCCCGTCACTGGTTGTTGACCTGCAACGGCTTGTAGGATTGCGGCTGTTTTGCGACCACGTTGACGATCATGTCCGAGACCACCGGGACCCGGTTGAACATGTGGCCGCCCAGCGCATCCGAGACCGCGCTCAGATAGGCCGACGACGCCGAGCCCTGGACCGGCTCGCCGATCCCCTTGGCGCCGACCGGGTTCTGCTCGTCCACCGCCCCCTCGACGGCGAGCGAGGCCATCTCGGCCGGCACGTCGAGATAGGTCGGCGGCTTGGCCTGGTAGAAGCCGACCGCGTTGGGCCGGGCATAGGCCGGGTCGTAGATGTAGCGCTCGGTCGCCGCGAGCCCGAACCCCATCACCGCGCCGCCGCGGATCTGCGCATCGAGCCCCTGCGGGTGCAGCACCTGGCCGACATCGGCGACGCCCATATAGTCGAGGATCTCGACCTTGCCGGTCTCCGGGTCGAGCTCGATCTCGATGAAGGCCGCGGCGAGGGCGGGAACGATCCCCTTCTTCGGCAGCTTGTCCTTGGCGACGCCGATCAGGCCGGTGCCCTTGATCATGCCCACCGCCGCCTTGGTCAGCGGGTTGAGCTTCGGGTCGACCTCGTGGCCGGAATACTTGCCGCCGAGCTCGATCGCCTTCTTGGCCGCATCGGCGAAGCTGACCGATCCCGAGCCGTTCCTGGCCACCACCCGCTCGTTCTTGAGCTCGTAGTCCTCGGCCTTGCCGCCCAGCATCGCCGCGCCGATCTCGAGCAGCTTCTGCTTGGCGTCCATCGCCCCGGCGTAGTTGGTCCGGGTCATGGTGAACGAGGTGTTGGAGCCGAACTGGCCGATATTGAATGGCATCGCCTTCAACGTTCCGCCGCGCTCGATGACCGTGTTGTTCCAGTCATAGCCCAGCACCTCGGCCGAGACCCGCGAGGTTGCCGCGTAGGAATAGGTGCCGAGATTGCCGACGCCGGTGTGGATGTGCAGCTTGCCGTCCGGCGTGATGCGCACCATGCCGTCGAAGCCGTTATAGCCGGCCGCGTGGTAGGCTTGGCCGATGCCGACGGAGCGGATCTTGCCGTTGGCCTGCTTGCCGGTCTTCTTGATCTTCTCGGCGTAGCCCCATTTCGCCGCCGCCTGCTCCAGCCCCTCCTTGAGGAAGGCGCTGGTGAGCGGCGCCTGCTTGGGGCCGATCTTGCCGTTCGGCCCGCCGCCCGGCGCGTTCACGAGGCGCAGCGCCAGCCGGTCGATGCCGAGCTCGCGGGCCGCCTTGTCGAGGATCGGCTCCAGGATGTTGGCCGTCTGGTTCTCGCCCGGCCCCCTCTGCGCTCCCTTCGGCGGGGTGTTGGTGAGCACCGGGATGCCATGAAACCGCATGGCCTCGGGTTGCAGGATCACCGACGTGGCCATGCCGAAGTTCTGGAAGTCCCAGAACCCGGCGGTGGAGCCGTTGTCCTGCACGATGTAGCTGTCAACCGCCAGCACCCGGCCGTCGGCGCCGAAGCCCATCTTGACCCAGCCCTGGAACGCCGCGCGCGCCGAGCCGTTGATGAACTCCTCGGCGCGGCTGACCCGCATCAGCACGGGCCGTCCGTTGAGCTTTTTCGACATCAGCGCCGGCAGCGCCATCAGCGGGTAGGAATAGGCCTTGCCGCCGAAGCCGCCGCCGCAGAACTCGCTGACCAGGTTGAGGTCGGTCGGCTTGATGCCGATATACTTGGCGAGGCTCGGCACCGCGAAGGACGAGGACTGGGTCGAGCCCCAGACATGGCACTTGCCGCCCTCCCAGTAGGCGGCCGCCGAGCGCGGCTCCATCGCGTGATGCGCGTTGGCCGCGCTGACGAAGGACTCCTCGACCACCACCTTGGACTTGGCGAAGCCGGCCTCGAGGTCGCCGAAGCTCCAGACCCGCGCCGCCTTGCCCATCGGCAGCTTGTCGTCGCCGGCCTTGGCGAAGTCCTTGCCGGTCCACTTGATCTCCTGCAGCTTGACGCCCTGCCGGTTGGCGACGTTGCCGCCGACAAGGGCGTTCGGCCCGTCCGGGCGCAGGCTCTCCAGGGGATCGGTGACGAAGGGTAGCGGATCGAGATCCACCTTGACCGCCTGGATCGCGTCCTCCGCCTGCTGTTCGGTCTCCGCCGCGACCGCGAGGATCGGCTGGCCGACGAATACCGGGTAGGCGGTCAGGATCGCGTGCCCCGCGTCCTTGGGCTGCTTGATCTCGCCGGGCAGAAGCACGCCGACGACGCCGGGCATTTTCCTGGCCGCATCGACGTCGATCGCCTTGACCCTGGCATGCGGCATCGGCGAGGGGAGGGTCTTGAGGAACACCATGCCGTCGGCGCGGAAATCCTCGGAATACTTGGCCGCGCCGGTAACCTTGGCGTGCAGGTCGGGCGGGGTGAAGTTCTTGCCGAGCAGCGTATAGGCCATGATCTATGCCCTCCCTGCCGCGCGCATCACGCCGGCGAGGTAGTGTGGATAGGCCCCGCATCGACAGAGATTGCCCGACATGGCGCGGCGCGCCTCGTCGACGGTGGGCTTGGGGTTCTTCTTCAGCAGCCCGACCGCCGCCATCACCTGGCCCGGCGTGCAGAAGCCGCATTGCGGCCCGAGCTCGTCGATGAAGGCCTGCTGCACCGGGTGCAGCGTGCCGTCCGCCGCCGCGACGCCCTCGACGGTGACGATCTTCGCGCCGCGCGCCTGGTGGGTCAGCGTCGAGCAGGAGTAGATCGGAACGTCATCGGCAAGCACCGTGCAGGCGCCGCACTCGGCGCGGTTGCAGCCGATCTTGGTCCCTGTCAGGCCGAGCCGGTAGCGGATGGTCTGGGCCAGCGTCTCGCTCGGCGGCACGTCGACGCGCCGCGTCTTGCCGTTGACGTTCAGCGAGACCAGCCGTTCGACGCCGCGCACCGCCGCGCGCGCCTCGCCCGACTGCACGGTGAACATGTAGGCCGAGGCAGACACCGCGACGCCGGAGCAGACGACGCCGCGCAGGAAGGCGCGGCGGCTGGTTCCCGTCGTCCGCCAATCCGCCACCGGCGGTTCGGCGAGATTCCCGGCGACTTCGGGGGTTGCCGGAACCCACTCGAAATCGTCCGCCGGGTCGGGCGGAAACTCGAACGCCTCCAAGACCGGCGCATCGTCCTGACGGTTCTCGCTCATGACGCCTCCCTCATCGCAGCCCGTTTCCGATCCACCGGGGGATCGGGTGCCGGGAACAGGTTAGCCCCTAAGTTGTGTCGGGACCATGGGAGAACTCACAAATTTCGCCGCGAATTAAACCGGCCCGCCGGGCGGCGGGTTCGGCGATACTATCGCCAACAAAAGAACATAATAAGAACATAGTTTGGACACATCTTCAGGCCCATACTGCGCGGGTCGCGGTGCAGGCAGAATTTCCCTGTCAAACTAAATAGTTAGCAGGGTTTCCTCATGCCTGAGCAAAATCATGTTTTGCTTGAAGATTGTCGCTAATCCCATTGACCCCCAAATATACCCATGGTAGGACATTTTGTCCCATGTCTGCCGGCCGACCGGTGGAACGCATGTGGGGGGGTGCCGTTCGGGATTGGAGCGGCGAGAGCGTGGACGGCTTGGAGGACGAGGCTTGACCGCGTTTCTGTCGACATATGTGAACAAGGTCGACCGGAAGAAGCGCGTCTCCGTTCCGGCGCCGTTCCGTGCCGCGCTGGCCGGTTCGAGTTTCGGCGGGCTGATCGTCTACCCCTCGCTGCGCGAATCGGCGATCGAGGCGTTCAGCCGCGACGTGCTCGAACAGCTCAACAACCGGCGCATGAGCCGCTCGCTCGAGGGCGATGATTTCGAACAGCTCCTGCTCGGCGGCGGCGACGGTTTGATCGACGCGGTGATGGCGATGGTGCACGAGCTGCCCTTCGATCCCGAGGGCCGGGTCGTGCTGCCGTCGGCGCTCGCCGCCCATGCCGGGATCACCGACCGGGCCGCCTTCGTCGGACGCGGCAACCGGTTCCAGATCTGGGCGCCGGAGGCATTCCAGGCGCATCAGGACGAGGCGATCGACGCGCTGCGCCGGCGTGCCGGAAACGGGGACGGCCCGTGACCGCCGGCGCGCATCTTCCGGTCATGCTCGATCGCGTGCTGGCCGCGATCGCGCCGCGCGACGGGGCGATCTATGTCGACGGGACATTCGGCGCGGGCGGCTACAGCCGCGCGATCCTCGACAGCGCCCGGTGCCGCGTCTGCGGGATCGACCGCGATCCGGCGACCGCGCCGGCCGCCGCCGCCCTCGAGTCGCGCTATGGCGGGCGCTTCCAGTTCGTCCCCGGGCGCTACGGCGACATGGATTCGCTGCTCGCCGCGCGCGGGATACACGCGGTCGACGGCGTCGCCCTCGATGTCGGCGTTTCCTCGATGCAGCTGGACTCGGCCGAGCGGGGATTCTCGTTCCGCGCCGACGGCCCCCTCGACATGCGCATGTCGTCCACCGGCAGGAGCGCGGCCGAGATCGTCAACGAGGAATCCGAGCGCAGCCTTGCCGCGATCATCCGCGATTACGGCGAGGAGCGCCGCGCCAGGCGGGTGGCGCGCGCCATCGTGGAAGCGCGCGGCGAGGCACCGATCACCCGCACCGGCCGGCTCGCCGCGGTGGTCCGCCAGGCGGTCGGGCAGGGCGGCGGCGGACGCCACGCGATCGATCCGGCCACCCGGACCTTTCAGGCGATCCGCATCCATGTGAACGATGAACTCGGCGAGCTGGCGCGGGGGCTGAGCGCGGCCGAGACGCTGCTCCGCCCCGGCGGGCGGCTCGCCGTGGTCACATTCCACTCGCTCGAAGACCGCGCCGTCAAGCGCTATCTGGTGGAGCGCTCCGAAGCGCGCCCGCTGCCCTCGCGCCATGCGCCCGACGCCCCGGCGGGCGAGCCCCCGCCCCCCCCCCCCCGTGGCCCCGCCCCCCCGGCGGGCGGCGCCGCCGGCCCGCTTCCGGCTGCTCGGGCGCCGCGCGATCCGCCCCGGCGAAGCCGAGATCGCCGCCAACCCGCGCGCCCGTTCGGCACGCCTGCGCGCCGCCGAGCGGACGGAGACGCCGAGCGTCGAAGCGAGGGCGGGATGAGGCGGAGCTCGACCCTGCTGTTCGCCCTTCTCGCCGTCGCGATGGGCGCGGTCTCGATCGTGATCGGGACCGAAGTCCGGGATCTCGAGGACCGTCTCGCCGCCATTCACCGCGACATCGCGCGCGAGCAGGAAGCGCTGCACGTCCTGCGCGCCGAGTGGAGCTATCTCAACCGGCCGGATCGGCTCGAGGCGCTGGCCCGACGCCATCTCGGTCTTCGGACACCCGGGGCGGCGCAGACGATGGCGGTTTCCGACCTGCCTTTCGCGGTCCAGCCCGACGCCGCCGGCGGGGCGCCCGCCCCCGGCCCGGCGACGCCCGCTCCGCTCGAGATTTCCGCGAAGGCGGCGGGGACGGCGCGATGACCGATCGCCGGCGAACGCGGCTCGAAGGCGACCGCAAGCGGGCGATCGAAACCGGCCGCAGCCGCCTGCTGTTCACCGGCGCGGTGCTGACCGCGGCCTTTGTCGCGATCGGCGTCCGGCTGATCGACGTCGCGCTGCTTCAGGCCGGTGTCGAGCCGCGCGACCTGCCGCCGGCCCAGCTCGCCCGCGGCACCGCCGCGAAGACCGAGATCACCGACCGCCACGGCGTCGTGCTGGCGGTCAATCTCGGCACCGCCGCGCTCTATGCCAATACCGCGTGGATCACCGACGCCGATGCGACCGCGAGCGCGCTGGCGGGCGTGCTGCCCGACCTCGACGTCGCCCGGATTGCCGAGCGGCTGCGGGTTCCCGAACGCTATTTGTCGTTGCGCCGGCACCTGACGCCGAGCGAGCAGTACGAGATCCTGCGCATGGGAATCCCCGGTCTCGTCCTCGAGCCGGACCAGCGGCGGGTCTACCCGATGGGCAACCTGGCCGCCCATGTGGTGGGGTTCTCCGACCCCGACGGCAAGGGCCTGGCGGGCGTCGAGCGGCAGTTCGACAGCGAGCTGCGCGCCGGCAGCGGCGCGCTGGTGCTCAGCCTCGATATCCGCATCCAGCACGTTCTGAGACACGAGCTGCTCGCGGCGATGACCGAGCATCGGGCGGCCGGCGCCGCCGGTCTCGTGCTGGACGCCACGAACGGCGAAGTCCTCGCCATGGTTTCGCTGCCCGATTTCGATCCCAACCGGGCGCGCAGCGCCGGCGCGGAGCAGCGCTTCAACCGGGCGGCGCTCGGCATCTACGAGATGGGCTCGACGTTCAAGATCCTGAGCACCGCGCTGGCGCTCGACGCCGGCGCGGTCACCCTGTCCGACAGGATCGACGCAAGGCGGCCGATCCGCATCGCCCGGTTCACCATCCGGGACTACCACGCCAAGGAGCGCTGGCTCTCCGTGCCGGAGGTCTTCATCTACTCGTCCAATATCGGCGCCGCCAAGCTGGGGCTCGCGGTCGGTGGAAAGAGGATGCGCCGCTTCCTCGACGATCTCGGCATGTTCCGGCGCGTGCCGGTCGAGATCGGCGAGACCGGCCGCCCGCTGTTTCCCCGGCGCTGGCGCGAGATCAACACGATGACCGTCTCTTTCGGCCACGGCGTGGCGGTCTCGCCGCTGCATCTCACGAGCGCGGTCGCGGCGGTGGTCAATGGCGGCATGCTCAACCCGCCGACCCTGCTCAAGCGGCCGCCGGAGGTCCGGCCCAAGGGACGGCGGGTGCTGTCGCGCGCGACGTCGGACAAGATGCGCCGGCTGATGCGCCTGGTGGTCGTCGAAGGGACCGGCTCCAAGGCGGCCGCCGCGGGCTATCTCGTCGGCGGCAAGACCGGCACGGCGGAGCAGGCCGGGCGGGGCGGCTACCGGAAGAAGCGCCTGCTCTCCTCCTTCATCGCCGCGTTTCCCATGCACCGCCCGCGCTACGTGGTCCTCGCGCTGCTCGACCAGCCGCGCGGCACCCGCAAGACCCATGGCTACGCCACCGGCGGATGGGTCGCCGCGCCGGTGGTCGGGAAGACCGTCGCGCGCATCGGCCCGCTGCTCGGGGTCAAGCCGGTCGACGAGCAATCGCAGCAGATCGAGCGCCGGATGCGTCTCGAACTGGTGTCGGCGAGCCAGGGGGGGCAAGAGCATGCGTCTCGCTGAGCTGCTCGGCTCCGGCGCGGCCGACGCCCGGACCCGACCCGATGTCGAGATCGCCGGGATCTCCAGCGATTCCCGCGAAATCCGTCCGGGCTTCCTGTTCGCCGCCCTGCCCGGTCTGGCTACCGACGGCCGCTATTTCGTCGACGATGCCATCGCGCGCGGCGCGGCGGCGCTTCTGGTGGCCGACCCGGTCGATATCGGCGGGGCGGCCGATCGGGTCGCCGTGATCGTCGACGCCAATCCGCGCCGCCGCCTGGCCGAGATTTCGGCACGCTTCCATTCCGGCGCGCCCGGCTCCTGCGTCGCGGTGACGGGCACCAACGGCAAGACCTCGGCGACCGCCTTCGCGCGCCAGATCTGGGGCGCGATGGGTTTGCCCGCCTCCGCCATTGGCACGCTCGGGGTGGTCGGCCCGTCCGGGGCGCGCGCCGGCGCGCTGACCACGCCCGACCCGGTCACCCTGCACCGCGAGTTGGCGGCGCTGGCCCGGTCGGGGACCGACCGCGCCGCCCTCGAAGCATCCAGCCACGGGCTCGCCCAGTTCCGCCTGGACGGCGTGCGGCTCGCCGCCGCCGGGTTCACCAACCTGTCTCGCGACCACCTCGACTATCACGTCTCGTTCGACGCCTACCGCGCGGCGAAGCTGCGGCTGTTCGACGAGCTGCTGCCATCCGGCGCGGCCGCGGTGCTCAACGCGGACAGCCCCGAATTCGCCGCCTTCGCCGGGACCTGCCGGGCGCGCGGCTGCCCGATCATCGATTATGGCCGCAACGCCCAGGAGCTGCGCGTCGTCTCGGTCGAGCCGGACGGCGACGGGCAGATCGCCGAACTGCTGCTGTTCGGAGAGGCGAGGCGCCAGCGTTTCGGGCTGATCGGCGAGTTCCAGATCGCCAACGCGCTTTGCGCCCTCGGCCTGGTGGTCGGCGCGGGCGACGACCGCTGCGCGGCGGCCGACGCGCTCGGCACGCTCGAAGCCCCGCCCGGGCGGATGCAGCCGGTGGCCCGAAGCCCTGCGGGCGCGCCCATCTTCGTCGACTATGCGCACACCCCCGGCGCGCTCGCCGAAGCCTTGCAGGCGCTGAGGCCGCACGCCTTCGGGGCGCTCTCGGTGGTGTTCGGCTGCGGCGGCGACCGGGATTCGGGCAAGCGGCGGCTGATGGGCGAGGCCGCCCGGCGCTTCGCCGATCGGGTCATCGTCACCGACGACAACCCGCGCGGCGAGGACCCCGCCGCGATCCGCCGCGAAGTCCTCGCCGGCTGCCCGGGCGCGACGGAAATCGGCGATCGCGGCGAGGCGATCCGCAGGGCCGTCGCGGATCTCGCCGCGGGCGAGGTCCTGGTGATCGCCGGCAAGGGGCACGAGACCGGGCAGATCGTCGGTGCCGAGATCCGTCCGTTCGACGATGCCGGGGCGGCGCTCGGGGCGGTGCGCGCGCTCGGCGGGGTCGGGGCATGAACCGGCCCCCTCTCTGGACCGCGGCCGATGCCGCCGCCGCCACCGGCGCCAGCGCGACCGGCGACTGGCGGGCGCGCGGGGTGTCGATCGACAGCCGCACCGTCGAGGCGGGCGACCTGTTCGTCGCGATCGAGGGACCGGAACAGGACGGCCACGCCTTTGTCGGTGCCGCGCTCGCCGCCGGCGCGGCGGCCGCGCTGGTCCATCGCCGGCCTGCCGGCGTGGCCGCGGATGCGCCGTTGATGCCGGTCCCCGACACCCTCGCCGGGTTGACCGCCCTCGGCCGCTACGCCCGCGCGCGCTGTGCCGCGCGCGTCGTGGCGATAACCGGGAGCGCCGGCAAGACCGGGACCAAGGAAGCGCTGCGCCACGCCCTCGCCGCGCAGGGCGGGACCAGCGCCAGCGTCGCCAGCTACAACAATCTGTGGGGGGTGCCGCTGTCGCTCGCGCGCATGCCTCGCGACGCCGCCTTCGGGGTGTTCGAGGTGGGGATGAACCACGCCGGCGAGATCGCGCCGCTCGCCCGGCTGATCCGCCCCGATGTCGCGGTCGTCACCAACGTGGAAGCCGCCCATATCGAGTATTTCCCGTCGCTCGAGGCGATCGCCGACGCCAAGGCGGAGATCTTCGAGGGTCTGGAGCCCGGCGGGGTCTGCGTGCTCAATCGCGACAACGCGTTCTTCGACCGGTTGCGCGCGGCGGCTTCCCGGAGGCCCGGCATCGGGATCGTATCGTTCGGTCTCGGCGAGGCCGACGCCGCGGCCCGGGAGGTGTCGCTCGACGCGGGCGGCGCCGACATCGTCGCCGAGATCGGCGGTCGCCGGATCGAATACCGCCTCGCCCTGCCGGGCCGGCACTGGGTGCTCAACTCGCTCGCCGTGCTGGCCGCGGTCGACGCGCTCGGCGCGGATCCGGTTCGGGCGGCCGAAAGCCTGCGCAGCCTCGAACCGCTGCCCGGCCGCGGCAAACCGTACAGCGTGGTCTGTGCCGGCGGCAGCTTCACCCTGATCGACGAGAGCTACAACGCCAACCCCGCCTCGATGCGGGCGGCGATCGAGACCCTGAGCCGCGTCCCGCCTTCCGGAACCGGCCGCCGGATCGCGATCCTCGGCCCGATGCGCGAGCTCGGCGCGGACTCCGTCGCTCACCATGAAGGGCTGGCCGAGCCGCTGATCGAGAACGGAATCGACTCGGTGCTCGCCGTCGACGACATGCGCGCGGTGATCGACCTTCTGCCCGCCGCGATGCGCGGGGCGACGGCGGAGACCGGCGAGGCGCTGGCCGACGGCGCCGCCGCGGCGATCGGTCCCGGCGACGTGGTCATGGTCAAGGGTTCGAACGCGAGCCGCATGGATCTCGTCGTCGCCCGGCTGCTGCGGGGCGGCCCGGCCCCCTGCGGCGGCGCGGCCGACCGGCCGAGGGAGGGGACGCATGCTGTATAACGCACTCCTGCCTCTCGCCGACGAAATCGGCGTTTTCAACCTGGTCCGCTACATCACGCTGCGCACCGGCGGCGCGGCGGTCACCGCGCTGTTCCTGTCGCTGATCGTCGGCCCTTGGCTGATCCGCCGGCTCAAGCAGCACCAGGGCGAGGGACAGCCGATCCGCGAGGACGGGCCCCCGTCCCATCTCCTGACCAAGAAGGGCACGCCGACGATGGGCGGGGTGCTGATCCTCGCCACGCTCCTGATCGCGACGCTGCTGTGGGCCGATCTCGGCAACCAGTATGTCTGGATCGCGCTGTTCTCGACGCTGTGCTTCGGCGGGATCGGCTTCGTCGACGACTATCTGAAGCTGACCCGGCGCTCGAGCGGCGGCATGTCGGCGCGGGTGAAGCTGGCCGGCCAGATCGCGGTCGGCGCGATCGCCGCCTACTGGATGATCCTGGCGACCGACGGCCCGCTGGCGATGGGGCTCACCGTGCCCTTCTTCAAGGAGGTGCTGGTGCCGCTCGGCTGGTTCTTCCTGCCCTGGGCGGTGCTGGTGCTGATCGGCACGTCCAACGCGGTCAACCTGACCGACGGGCTGGACGGGCTCGCCATCGTGCCGGCGCTGATCGCCGCCGGCTGCTTCGCGCTGATTGCCTATCTCGTGGGAAACGCGGTGTTCTCCAACTACCTGCAGATCCACTACGTGCGCGGCGCCGGCGAGCTCGCGGTGTTCTGCGGCGCCCTGGTCGGCGCCGGGCTCGGCTTCCTGTGGTTCAACGCCCCGCCGGCGATGGTCTTCATGGGCGACACCGGCGCGCTCTCGGTGGGCGGGGCGCTGGCCGCGGTCAGCCTGATCACCAAGCACGAGCTGGTGCTGGTCATCATCGGCGGGCTGTTCGTCCTCGAGGCGGTGTCGGTCATCGTCCAGGTGGTCTCGTTCAAGCTCACCGGGCGGCGGATCTTCCGCATGGCCCCGCTGCACCACCATTTCGAGCAGAAGGGCTGGGCCGAATCGACGGTCGTCATCCGGTTCTGGATCATCGCGGCGGTGCTGGCGCTGGCCGGGCTGTCGACCCTCAAGCTGCGCTAGGCCCATGCATATCCCGACCCGCAGCAACCAGACCCTCGCCGTGTTCGGCCTCGGCGCCTCCGGGCTGGCCGCCGTGGACGCGCTCCGCGCGAGCGGCGCCACGGTGCTTGCCTGGGACGACTCCCCGGAGCCGCGCCACGCCGCGCAGGAAGCCGGCATCGCGCTCTCGGAGCCCGCTCGCTGGGACTGGCCCGACCTCGATGCCCTGGTGCTGAGCCCCGGCATCCCGCTGACCCATCCCGAGCCCCACCCCGTGGTGCGGCGCGCCCGGCGGAGCGACTGCCCGGTGATCGGGGATATCGAGCTCCTGGGCGAGGCGGTGCCCGATGCACGCATGGTCGGGGTAACCGGCACCAACGGCAAGTCGACCACCACCGCGCTGCTCGGACACCTCCTGACGGAGGCCGGAAGGCAAGTCGCCGTGGGTGGCAATCTGGGCCCGCCCGCTCTCTCGCTGCCCGCTTTGGGGCGGGGCGGGATCTATGTCCTCGAATGCTCGTCGTTCCAGCTCGACCTGGTCGAGCGGATGCGTTTCGAGGTCGCCATCCTGCTCAACGTCAGCCCCGACCATCTCGACCGCCATGGCGACCTGGCGGGCTATGTCGCGGCGAAGCGGCGGATCTTCCGCGACCGCCCGGGCGGCGGGCAGGTCGCGATCGTCGGGACCGACGACGATGCGGGCCGCCTCCTGCTCGCCTATCTGGCGGAGCGCCCCGGCTGGACCCTGGTGCCGATCGGCGTCGGCCGAACCGTCGACGGCGGGGTGTCGGTGCTGGGCGGCACGCTGTTCGAGGGCGCGGCGCCGGTCGCCGATCTGTCCGGCATCGATACCCTGCCGGGCGCCCACAACCACCAGAACGCCGCCGCCGCCTTCGCCGCCGCCCGCTCGCTCGGGCTGACCCGCGCCGAGGCCGCCGCTGCGCTCGCCACCTATCCCGGCCTGCCGCACCGCCAGGAGACCGTCGCCGTCATCGATGGGGTTCGCTACGTCAACGATTCCAAGGCCACCAACGGCGAGGCGAGCCGCCATGCGCTGGTCTGCTACGACGCGATCTACTGGATTGCCGGCGGCAAGCCCAAGGTGGACGGCCTCGCGGCGGTCCTGTCCGAGCTCCACCGCGTCCGGCGCGCCTATCTGATCGGCGAGGCCGAGGATGCGTTCGCGCGCGAGATCGGCGGCCGCGCGCCGGTCGCGCGCTGCGGCGATCTCGCCCGCGCTCTGGCGGCAGCGCACCGCGACGCGCAGCGCGAGCGCCCGCCCGGCGCCGCCGTGCTGCTCTCTCCGGCCTGCGCCTCGTTCGACCAGTGGCCGTCCTTCGCTGCCCGCGGCGATGCGTTTCGCGAAGCCGTGCGGGGTCTCGGCGAGGCGTCGACATGACCGTCTTCGCGCGCAACGACACTTCTCCGCTGGGGCGGTGGTGGTGGACCGTCGACCGCTGGACGGTGAGCGCGCTGTCGCTTCTGATCGCCGTGGGCGTGCTGCTCGTCCTCGCCGCGACCCCGTCGGTGGCGGAGCGCCTCACGCTCGATCCCTATCACCTGGCGTGGCGCCATATCGCCTATGTCGCGCTCGCGATCGCCGTGCTGCTGGGCGTTTCCCTGTTGTCTCCCCCGTCCACGCGCTGGCTCGCCCTCGCGGTGTTCGCGCTGGCGGTGGCCGGCATCGTCGTCGCCCTCGTCCTGGGGGCCGAAACCAAGGGCGCGCGGCGCTGGATCGATCTTGGCCCGCTCTCGGTGCAGCCGTCCGAGTTCGTCAAGCCGTCCTGCGCCATCGTCGTCGCCTGGTTGCTGGCGCGGCACCGGGAGACCGGCCGCGCCGAGCTCGGAGCCGCGGCGACCGGGCTGGTCGTGCTCGTCCTCGGCCTGCTCTTCCTGCAACCCGATATCGGCATGGCGACGGTGATCCTGGCCGCCTGGTACGTGCAACTCCTGATCGCCGGGCTGTCGCTCCCCTGGGTCGTCGCGCTGACCGCGGGGGCCTGCGGCCTCGCCGTCGCCGCCTACTTGCTGCTGCCCCATGTGGCCAGCCGGATCGACCGCTTCCTCGATCCCGCCTCGGGCGACAACTTCCAGGTCGAAACGTCCCTCCAGGCGTTCATGAACGGCGGCATTTTCGGCCGCGGACCCGGGCAGGGAACCATCAAGGGCGTGTTGCCCGACGCCCACGCGGACTTCATCTTCGCCGTCGCCGGCGAGGAGTTCGGCCTCGTCGCCTGCCTGCTGATCCTCGCGCTGTTCGCCTTCGTGGTGCTCCGCGGCCTCTCGCACGCGCTGAACGAGACCAACCTGTTCGTGATGGTCGCGGTCACCGGGCTGGCGGTCCAGTTCGGCCTGCAGGCGGTGGTCCACATGGGGTCCTCCCTCAGGCTGCTGCCGGCCAAGGGCATGACGCTTCCGTTCATCTCCTATGGCGGGTCGTCGCTGATCGCGGTCGCGCTTGCCATGGGGTTGCTGCTGGCCCTCACCAGGCGGCGCATCGGGGACGAGCGGCCATGAGCGGGGGCCCCATCGTTCTCGCCGCCGGCGGCACCGGCGGTCACATGTTCCCGGCCGCGGCGCTGGCCCGCGAGCTCGATCGCCGCGGCAATTCCGTCGCGCTGCTGACCGACGGTCGCGGCGCCGGGTTCGGGGACGGCACCGGGGCCGCGATCCACCGCATCGCGGCGCGGCATCTCGGCGGCGGCATCGGCGGCACCGCGCGGGGCGTGGCGACACTCTGCTATGGCTGGTTGCAGGCGCGCAGGCTTCTCGCGCGGATCGGCCCGGCGGCGGCGGTCGGGTTCGGCGGCTATCCCACGCTGCCCACCATGTTCGCCGCGCTGCGGGCCGGCACCCCCAGCATGATCCACGAACAGAACGCGGTTCTCGGGCGGGCCAACGCGGCGCTCGCGCCCAGGGTGTCCGCGATCGCCACGTCGTTCGCCGAGGTCGGAGGGCTGCGCGTCGAGGATCTGGCGAAGCTGGTCAGGACCGGCAACCCGGTACGCGACGCCGCGGCCGCGCTGGCCGGAGCGCCATATCCGGATCCCTCGACGATCGGCGGACGCATCGAACTTCTGGTGATCGGCGGCAGCCAGGGCGCGCGCATCCTGTCGGATGCCGTGCCGCAGGCGGTCGCGGCGCTCGACGGTTCCCTGCGGCAGCGGCTTCACATCGTCCAGCAGGCGCGGCCCGAGGACCTCGACCGCGTTGTCGCGGCCTACCGGCGTATCGCGCTCAGCGCCGAAATCCGCTCCTTTTTCGGGGATCTGCCGGAACGCATGGCGCGCGCGGCGCTGGTGATATCGCGCGCCGGCGCATCGACCATCGCCGAGCTCTCGGTGATCGGCCGCCCGGCGATTCTGATTCCCTACGCGCACGCCGCCGCCGGGCACCAGGAGCGCAACGCGCGCGAGATTGAGCGATGCGGCGGCGCCTGGACGATGCCGGAGGCGGAGCTCGCCACGGATGCGCTCGCCGCACGGATCGATTCGCTTCTGCGCAGCCCCGGCGTCCTTGCGGACGCGTCGGCCGCGATGCGGCGCTGGGCGGTTCCCGACGCGGCGGCGCGCCTCGCCGACCGGGTCGAGGCGCTCGCCCGGGCCAATGGCGGAGCCCCGAGGTGGGCGGCATGAGAACCCTTCCGCTATCGGTCGGAACCATCCACTTCGTCGGGATCGGCGGAATCGGCATGAGCGGCATCGCCGAGGTGCTGCACAATCTCGGCTACCGCGTCCAGGGGAGCGACATCGCCGACAGCGCCAACGTGCTCAGGCTGCGCGCCCTCGGAATCGACATCCGCGTCGGACACGACGCCGGCAATCTCGGCGACGCGACCGTCGTCGTCGCGAGTTCCGCCATCGGCGCCGACAACCCGGAGATCGCCGCCGCCCGGGCGCGCCTGGTGCCGGTCGTTCGCCGCGCCGAGATGCTGGCCGAGATCATGCGGCTCAAGTGGTCGATCGCGGTAGGCGGCACGCATGGAAAGACGACCACGACCTCCATCGTCGCCGCCGTGCTCGAGGCCGCCGACCTCGACCCGACCGTCATCAACGGCGGCATCATCAACGCCTACGGCACCAACACCCGCCTCGGCGAGGGCGAGTGGATCGTGGTTGAGGCGGACGAGTCCGACGGCTCCTTCGTAAAGCTCCCGGCCACCGTCGCCGTGGTCACCAATGTCGACCCGGAGCATCTCGACTTCTACGGCTCCTTCTCCGAGCTGCGCCGGGCCTTCGTCTCCTTCGTCGCCAACATCCCGTTCTACGGCTTCGCCGCGCTGTGCATCGACCACCCAGAGGTTCAGAACCTGATCGGCGACGTCGCCGACCGCCGGTTGCTGACCTACGGGTTGAGCCCCCAGGCCGACTTCCGCGCGACCGCGATCGAGGCGGGGGCGGACGGTTCCCGCTTCGACGTCGAAGTGGCCGACCGGACGACGGGCAGTCACCGGACCCTGTCCGGTCTCGTCCTCCCCATGGTGGGCACGCACAATGTCCTCAACGCCCTTGCCGCGATCGCCATCGCGATCGAGATGGGGATCGACGACGAGACCGTGAGGACGGCGCTCGCCGGATTCGCCGGGGTCAAGCGGCGTTTCACCAAGGTGGGCGAGGTCGCCGGCATCGCGGTGATCGACGACTACGGTCACCACCCGGTGGAAATCGCGGCCGTGCTCGACGCCGCGCGGGCGAGCTGCCGCGGCCATGTGATCGCCGTGGTGCAGCCGCACCGGTATTCCCGGCTCGCACATCTGTTCGACGATTTCTGCACCTGTTTCAACGACGCCGACATCGTGGTCGTCGCCGACGTCTACGCGGCCGGCGAAGACCCGATCGAGGGTGTCGACCGCGATGCGCTGGCGGCCGGGCTCCGGGCTCGCGGACACCGCGATGTGCGATTGCTGGATTCGCCCGACGCGCTCGCGCCGCTGATCGCCGGGCTGGCCGGCGCGGGCGATGTCGTGCTCTGCCTCGGCGCCGGCAGCATCACCGGCTGGGCCAGCTCCCTCCCCGGCCGGCTTGCCGGGCTGCTCGGCGCCGCGGCGAACGAGGGGGCCGGGCATGGTTGAGGCGGCTTCCCGGCGCCGGACCGCGGACGGCCTGCCGAGCGTGCGCGGCACCCTGCGCGAGAACGTCCCGCTCGCCAAATTCATGTGGTTCCGGGTCGGCGGCCCGGCCGAAATCCTCTTCGAGCCCGCGGACAGCGAGGACCTGGCGCGGTTTCTCGCGGCGCTGCCCGCCGGCACGCCGGTCAGCGCGATCGGCGTCGGCTCCAACCTGCTGGTGCGCGACGGCGGCATCCCGGGGGTGGTGGTGCGCCTGGGCCGGCCGTTCGCCGCCGTGAGCTGCGAAGGCGCGCAGATGCGGGCGGGCGCGGCCGCGATGGACGTGACCGTGGCCCGCGCGGGCCGGGACGCCGGGATCGCCGGGCTGGAGTTCCTGAGCGGCATCCCCGGCACGATCGGCGGCGCGCTGCGCATGAACGCCGGCGCGTATGGGCGCGAGATGGGCGATGTCGCGGTCTCCGCCGAGGCCCTCGACCGGGCCGGGCGCAGCCACGATCTCGGCCCGGCGGAGCTCGGCTTCGCCTACCGCAGCTGCGCGGTGCCCGAGGGCTGGATCTTCACCGGAGCCGTGCTCCGGGGCGAACCGGGCTCGGCATCGGCGATCGCCGCCCGCATGGCCGAAATCGCCGATGCGCGGAGCCAGGACCAGCCGGTCCGCGAACGCACCGGCGGCAGCACCTTCAAGAACCCGCCGGAGGCGAATGCCTGGGCGCTGATCGACCGGGCCGGCTGCCGCGGCCTGACCCGCGGCGGCGCGCAGGTATCGCCGCTCCACTGCAATTTCCTGATTAACACCGGCGGCGCCACCGCCGCCGATCTCGAAGGTCTGGGCGAGGAGGTTCGCGACCGGGTCGAAGCGGCCACCGGCATCCGGCTCGAATGGGAGATCCGCCGCGTCGGAACCTCCCGGGAGCCGCGCCATGGCTAGATCGGTGATCGTTCTCATGGGCGGATGGTCCGGCGAACGCGAGGTCTCGCTGGTCAGCGGCCGCAACGTGGCTGCGGCGCTCGGCGAGGCCGGGTACGAGGTGCGCAGCCTGGATGTCGGGCGGGATCTCGCGGGTCTCGCGGCCGCGCTCGATCCGCGCCCCGACGTCGTGTTCAACGCGCTGCACGGCCGCTTCGGCGAGGACGGGCGCATGCAGGGGATCCTCGACCTGCTGGAGATCCCCTACACCCATTCGGGCGTGCTTGCCTCCGCGCTCGCCATGGACAAGCCGATGGCGAAGCGCCTGTTCCGCTGCGCCGGAATCCGCTGCGCCGAGCATGTCGTGGTCAGCCGGTCGGTCGCGGTGGGCGGCGACGTGCTGCCCCGGCCCTACGTGGTCAAGCCGCTCAGGGAAGGCTCGAGCCTCGGCGTCGTCATCGTCCTCGACGGGTCGGACGTTCAGGTGGCGGAAGAGCGCTGGCCGTCCGACGAGACCGTGATGGTCGAACGCTACGTTCCCGGGCGCGAGATTACCGTCGCCGTGATGGGCGGGCGCGCCCTCGGCGTCACCGAGATCCGGCCGGTCGACGGCTTCTACGACTACCGCGCCAAATATACCGACGGGGCGAGCGTGCATCTCGTGCCGGCGCCGCTCCCGCCCGATGCATACGACGCCGCGATGCAGTTCTCGGTGGATGCCCACGAGGCGCTCGGCTGCCGCGGTGTGACCCGCGCGGATCTGCGCTACGACGACAGGGTGGGCGGTGCGGATGGCGTCCACCTGCTCGAAGTCAACACCCAGCCCGGCATGACGCCGATGTCCCTGGTCCCCGAACTCGCGGCTCATGCCGGGATCGATTTCGTTTCCCTGGTGAGCTGGATGGTGGAGCACGCCGCATGCGATCCCTAGACCATGGCCGCGGCCGCCGGAGCCCGCACCGGCCCTCCCTGCTGCGCCGCGCCGCGATATTGGCATGCGCGGGGGCCGCGCTCGCGGCCGTTCTCGGCGGATCCCGATGGGTGTGGAATGCGGGGCTCCTCGACGGCTATGTCGCGGATGCGAGGTTGGGCCTGGTCGGGGCGTCGGCACGGCTCGGGTTCAGGCTGCGCGAGGTTCTGCTCGTCGGACGCGAGCGGGTCTCCCGGGATGCGGTGCTCGCCGCCTCCGAGCTCGATCTCGGCAGTCCGACGCTCGCACTCGATCCGGAGTCGATACGCGCCCGGCTCGAACGCAACCGCTGGATCAAGAGCGCCCGGGTGACCACCCGCCTTCCCGATACCGTGTTCATCGAGATCGAGGAACGCCGGCCCCTCGCTCTCTGGCAGCGCGGCGGGCAGCTGCGGATGATCGATGACGAGGGCGCGGTCATCGCCGACCGGGAGCTCCACCGCTACACCCATCTGCCCTTGGTCGTGACCCCGTCGGAGCCGGCGCGCGCCAAGCCGGTGCTCGACATGCTGGCGCACGAGCCCGACCTGGAGCGCCGGGTGAGGGCGCTGATCGAGGTCGGCGGCCGGCGCTGGAACATCCGCTTGGACAACGGTATCGACGTGTTGCTGCCGGAGACCGAATCGGCGGTGGCGTGGAGCGAACTCGCCGAGCTCGACCGGCGCCATGCGCTGCTCGCAAGACGCGTCTCGGCCATCGATCTGCGCATCCCCGGCCGCATCGTGGTCACCGGGATCGAGGATCCCGAGGCCCGCGGCGGCACGGCAAAGGAGGCGCGCTGATGGCGAATCCGCGCAGCGGCGTGCTGACCGCGCTGGATGTCGGCACCAGCAAGATCGCCTGTCTGGTCGCCGAGTCGGGCACCCAGGGAGAGGTCCGCGTTCTGGGCGTCGGGCACCATGCGTCCGGCGGCGTTCAGGCGGGCGCGATCGTAAACATGGAAGCGGCCGAGTCGGCGATCCTGACCGCGGTCAGCGCCGCCGAGGAACGGGTGGGAGAGCGCCTGCAAAGCGTGGTGATCAACGTTTCCGCCGGACATCCGGACTCCAGCAATCTCAGCGTCGAGGTCGAGATCGACGGCCACGAGGTCGGGGACGCCGATCTGCGCCGGGTCTACAACCATGGGCTGGAGCGCAACGGGCACGACGATCGCGAGCTGGTCCACTGCATTCCCATCGCCCACCACATCGACGGCAGCCGGGGTATCAGGGATCCGCGCGGCATGTACGGCCAGCGCCTCAGCGTCGACATGCATCTGGTGAGCGCCGACGCGGCCGCGCTGCGCAACATGGTCACTTGCGTCGCACGCTGTCATCTCGACGTCGAAGATGTCGTGGTCTCGCCCTACGCCGCGGGCCTCGCCTGCCTGGTCGAGGACGAACTCGATCTCGGCGCCACCGTGGTGGACATGGGCGGCGGCACCACGACCGTCGCGGTGTTCTACGGCGGCCATGTCGTCCACGCACAGGTGGTCCCGATCGGCGGCAACCACGTCACGCGGGACATAGCGCGCGGGCTCACCACCTCGCTGGTCCATGCAGAGCGGATCAAGGTGCTGTACGGCTCCGCATTGCCCTCCCCGTCGGACGATCAGGCCCTGATCGATGTGCCGTTGGTCGGCGAGGAGGACCGCAACCAGCCCAACCACGTGCCGCGTTCGCTGGTCGTCGGAATCATCCGGCCGCGGCTGGAAGAGATTTTCGAGCGGGTGCGCGGCTGCCTCGACGCGAGCCCCATGGGGAAGCTCGCCGGCCATCGCCTGGTGCTCACCGGCGGCGCCAGTCAACTCGCCGGCGCAGCGGAGGTCGGGGCCCTGACCCTCAACAAGAAGGTCCGGCTGGGCAGGCCGATCCTGATCGCCGGGCTCGCCGATGCGGTGAGCGGACCCGCCTTTTCGACTGCCGCCGGGTTGCTCCGCTTCGCCGCCCAGCGCCGCGGCGAAAGCGATATCGCGATCCGCGGCACCGCCGAGCGGACCGGCCGGCTTGGACGGCTGGGCCAATGGCTGAAAGAGAGTATCTGACGATGAACCGCATTCACCCCCGCCGCGGGCACAGACGGAAGAGGCTGGCCCGGACGCAACGGCGGGGAAACATCTTTTCGGGAGCAAGGAGGCACCCATGACCATCAAACTTTCGGTCCCTACAAACGAGTCCACCCTCAAGCCCAAGATCATGGTGATCGGGATCGGTGGCGCCGGCGGCAACGCCGTCAACAACATGATCGATTCGAAGCTGGAAGGCGTCGAATTCCTGGTGGCCAACACCGATTCCCAGTCCCTGGTCCAGTCGCTGGCCGATCGCAAGATCCAGCTCGGCCACAACATCACCCATGGCCTCGGCGCGGGTTCCCGGCCCGATATCGGCCGCGCCGCGGCGGAAGAGACGATCGAGGAAATCGCCGAGCACCTGGCCGGTTCGAACATGGTGTTCGTCACCGCCGGGATGGGCGGCGGCACCGGCACCGGGGCCGCGCCCGTGATTGCCCGCCTCGCCCGCGAGCAGGGCGTGCTTGCCGTCGGCGTGGTGACCAAGCCGTTCCAGTTCGAGGGCAGCAAGCGCGCCCGGGTCGCCGAAGCGGGCATCGAGGAATTGCAGAAGCATGTCGATACGCTGATCGTGATCCCCAACCAGAACCTGTTCCGGGTCGCCAACGAGAAGACGACTTTCGCCGATGCCTTCGCGAAGGCCGACGAAGTGCTCTACTCGGGCGTGCGCGGCATCACCGACCTGATGATGGTGCCGGGGCTGATCAACCTGGACTTCGCCGACATCCGCACGGTGATGAGCGAGATGGGCAAGGCCATGATGGGGACCGGGGAGGCCGAGGGGGAGGAGCGGGCGACGGCGGCCGCCGAGTCGGCGATCTCCAACCCGCTCCTCGACGAGGTGTCGATGAGGGGCGCGCGCGGCGTGCTGATCAACATTACCGGTGGCCCGGACCTGACGCTGTTCGAGGTCGATCAGGTCGCCAACCGGATCGGCGAAGAGGTGGACCCGGAAGCGCATATCATCTTCGGCTCCACTCTCGATCCCGTGCTGGAGGGGCGCATGCGGGTCTCCGTCGTCGCCACCGGCATCGAAGTCGAATCGAACCTGCAGCCGCGTCCGGTGCTCAAGGTCGTCCCTGGCTCCGAGCCGGCGGAGCTCGGCGCGCCGATCGTCGCGCCCGCGTTCGATATCCAGGCGCCGGCGGTGGACCCGGGCTACGCCGCGGCGCCGCCCCCGCGGGGGGATGACGCGCTTGCGCCGATGCCCGGCGATGTGGCGCTCGAAGCGGAAACCGGGGCCGCTCCGCCGGCCGGTCCGGTCGACGCTCCGACGATGGAGGCCGCGCCCGACCCGGCGCAGGAAAGCTTCTTCGGCGGCGACGAACGGCCTGCCGCCGAGGAGGAATTCGAAGAGGCGCCTGCGGTCGAGTCCACGCTCCGGGCCGAACCCGGGGCGGTCGTGCCGGAGGCGGACACCGCTGACCGTCCGCGCCCGCGCGTCAGCCTGCTCCGGAGAATGGCGGGCATGGGCGGCGGCAGCCAGCGCCAGGTCGAGGAAGCCAGGGCGACGACCGCGGCGGCGGGGAGGCAGGAGAAGCCGCCGGTCGCCGCCCCCACGCCCGAGCCGGCTCCTCCGGCGGCCGCCGCCCCCCCGCACCAGGCGGGGGTCCGCGGGGGCCAGCCCGCGGGCGCCCCGGGGGCCCGCCGCCGCACCGCAACAGGCGGAGTTCGACGGTGTCCAGCCCGAGGTCGCCCCGTCCGCCGCGGTGAACGAGGAGGATCTGCTCGACATCCCTGCGTTTCTGCGGCGTCAGGCGAACTGACGCGGCGGAACGAGGGGGCATTGGGCGAGGCCCGTCGTAACATTCCGTAACAATTGTTGATTTGCCGGAGCAGGCAGTTTGTGGGTAAACACGGTCCTCGCGGTCGGCCGGACGGTCGCTGACCGATTGCAACCTGAAGTAGTATCGCCCCGGCGGGCTGCCCGGGTCGGCGGATGTCGCGGCGGGTACACGGCCAAGTGCGTGACGGGGAGAAGCGAATGCGGGCGATTCAGGCGACGGTCGAGCGGCCTGTGCAATGCCGCGGCGTCGGCCTGCACAGCGGTGTCGCAGTCGCCATGTCCCTGCTCCCCGCGCCTCCGGACAGCGGCATTCGCGTGCGCCGGACCGATGTCTCACCGGAAACCGGCGAGATTCCCGCTAGGCTTGCACATGTGGTGAATGCGCGGCTGTCGACGGTGATCGGCAACCGCCACGGCGTGACCGTGGCCACCGTCGAACATCTCATGGCCGCTCTTGCCGGCATGGGCGTGGACAACGCGGTCGTCGCGCTCGACGGCCCCGAGATTCCCGCGATGGACGGCAGCGCCACGCCCTTCGTCGAGCTGATCGAGAGGGCCGGCATCCGTGACCTGGGCACGCGGCGTCGCGCCATCCGGGTGCGCAAGCCGCTATCCGTCGACAACGGCGAGAGCTCGATCTCGATGATGCCGGCCGACGCCTTTTCCATCGAATTCCAGATCGAGTTCGATTCTCCGGTCATCGCGCGCCAGGCAAGGTGTATCGAGTTCGCGAACGGCGCCTTCGTCGACGACATCGCGCCCGCGCGGACGTTCGGCTTCGTCGACGACGTCGAGCGTTTGCGGCGCGCCGGTTTCGCGCGTGGCGCATCGCTCGACAACGCCATCGCGATCGACCGCGAACGGGTGGTGAACCCGGACGGGCTTCGCTTCGACGATGAATTCGTGCGCCACAAGATCCTCGATTGCGTCGGCGATCTCTACCTCGCCGGCGCTCCCATCCTCGCCCGGGTGGTCGCGATGCGGTCCGGCCATGCCGCCAACCATGACCTGCTGCGCGCCATGTTCGCCGACCGCAACAGCTGGGATTGGTGGGACATTCCGCGCGAGGATACCGCCGACGAAACTCCCCTGGCGGCTCGGGCATTCGGCTGAAAGACCCCTTCCCGGCAGGCGATCGCGCGCCCCGGGGCCGGGTCGACTCCTCGCGAAAATGCTCTAGACTGCGCGCCCGTCGCGCGCTGCGCGCGACCCGGGGAGAGGGCCCGCGACCGTCGATGTCAGCTTTTTCGCAGCGCGTAACCCGAGCGATCGTGCCATTGGTTCTGGTCCTGGCGGTCGGTGCCTGCGCCGCCGACGAGGATTCCGAGCGTTTCGTCGAACGGCCGGTACAGGACATTTACAACGAGGCGCTCGATGCGCTCCGCGCCGAGGATTACATCGTCGCGGCGGAACGTTTCGACGACGTCGAACGCCAGCACCCGTACTCCGTCTGGGCGGTCAAGGCGTCGCTGATGGCGGCGTTCGCCCACTACCAGGCGACCAATTACGACGCGGCGGTCCCGGCGCTCGACCGGTTCATCCAGCTCCACCCGGGGAACGCCGACATCGCCTATGCCTATTACCTGCGCGCCCTCTGCTTCTACGAGCAGATCTCCGACGTCGTGCGGGATCAGTTGAATACCGAGAAGGCGGAGGCCGCGCTGAACGAGGTGGTGCGCCGTTTTCCGGACACCCCCTACGCCCGCGACGCGCGCCTCAAGGTCGATCTGACCCGCGACCATCTCGCCGGCAAGGAAATGGGTATCGGCCGCTACTACCTGAGGCGCGGTCACTATCTTGCCGCCATCCAGAGGTTCCGGCGCGTGGTCGAGACCTACGAGACCACGTCCCATATTCCCGAGGCCCTGCACCGCCTGACCGAGGCCTATTTCGCCCTGGGTCTCACCGAAGAGGCCACCAAGGCCGCGGCCGTGCTGGGTCACAACTACCCGGGCAGCCGATGGTACGCCGACAGCTTCGCTCTTGTCGGCGGCGCCGCGCCGAAGCCGGACGAACGCGGCTTCTTCCAGCGGGCGTTCGACTGGGCGTTCTAGGCGACCATGCTGCTGACGCTGTCGGTCCGGAACGTCGTTCTGATCGATCGGCTGGATCTGGCCTTCAAGCCCGGGTTGTGCGTCCTGACCGGAGAGACCGGCGCGGGAAAGTCGATTCTGCTCGACGCGCTCGGCCTCGCGCTCGGCGCCCGGGTCGACCCTTCCCTGATCCGCGCCGCGCCGGGCCGCGTGCCGGGCGCGGCCGCCGTGTCCGCGGTCTTCGATATCGCGCGCGATCATGACGCGATTGCGGTGATCGAGGAGCATGGTCTCGCACCCCCTGCGGCGGGCGAGCCGCTGATCCTGCGCCGCGCGATCGCGCCGGGCGGGGGCGGCCGCGGCGTCCGCAACGACACCCCCCCGGCCGGCCCCCCGGCTCGCGCGGGCGGGCGCCGGCCGGGGCGGGGGGGGGGGGGGGGGGGGGGAGCCACGAACTCGTCGAACGCGCAAGCCATCGCCGGCTGCTCGACCTGTTCGGCGGGCTGAATGCGCAGCGACGCCGCGTGTCGGAGGCCTGGACCGGCTGGCGCGCGGCCGAGTCGGCGCTTGCCGAGGCGACAAGTGCCGCCGAGTCGCTCGCCCGCGAGGAGGCGATGCTGCGCCATGTCCTCGAAGAGCTCGACACGATCGCGCCGAAAGCGGGCGAGGAGGACGCGCTTGCGGCGCTGCGCCATCGGCTGCGGCACGCCGAACGCCTGGGCGAGGCGCTTGCCGAGGCGTTGGCCGAGCTCGGCGGCGCCGAAGGGGTCGAGACCGGGCTCGCCCGGGCCCACCGGATGCTGGCGCGGCGGACGGATATCGCCGGCGGCCTGTTCGACCGCGCGCTCGAGGCGCTCGACCGTGCCGCCGCGGAAGCCGTGGAAGCCCGCGACGCGGTCGAGAAATGCGCGGGCGAGCTCGAAGCCGATCCGGGTCGGCTGGACGCCGCCGAGGACCGCCTTTTCGGCCTCCGGGCGCTCGCGCGCAAGCACGGCGTCGTGCCCGACGCCCTGCCGGATTTCCGCGAGCAGACGGCCCGCAAGCTTGATGCGATCGAGAACGCCGCGACCTCGCTGGCGGCGCTGCGTGCCGCGAGGGACGAGGCGCGGGCCGGCTACCGGGCGGCCGCCGGGGCGCTGTCCGACAGGCGAAGGGCGGCGGCGGCGCGCCTCGATCGGGCGGTGAACGGAGAGCTTGCGCCGCTGCGGCTCGGTGCCGCGCGGTTCGCCACCGCCATCGAACCCCTCGAACAACCCGACTGGGGCCCGGACGGCGCCGAGCGGGTGACGTTCATGGCCTCCACCAACCCCAATGCCCCGGCAGGACCGCTTTCGCGGATCGCGTCGGGAGGCGAGCTGTCCCGCTTCATGCTGGCTCTCAAGGTGGTGCTCGCGGGCGCGAGCCCGGTGCCGACGCTGGTCTTCGACGAGGTCGATGCCGGGATCGGCGGCGCCACGTCGACGGCGGTCGGCCAGCGGCTGCGCCGCCTGGGGGAGCGGCTTCAGGTGCTCGTCGTGACCCATTCCCCGCAGGTCGCCGCGCTCGGCGGGGCGCATTGGCGGGTGCGGAAGCGCGAAACGCGCAATCACGCGAGGCGCGAGATCAGCACCGTCGTCGACGAGCTCGACCGCGACAACCGGCGCGAGGAGATCGCCCGCATGCTGGCCGGGCTCTCGGTGACGGACGAGGCCCGCGCCGCGGCGGAGAGCCTGATGACGGGAGCCGCCTCGTGACCGGCGCGAAGGAGCCGGCGGCGCTGTCGCGCGAGGCGGCGGCGGCGGAGCTCGAACGCCTGTCCCGCGAGATCGCCCATCACGACGATCTCTATCACCGCCGCGACGCACCGGAGGTGAGCGACGCCGCATACGATGCGCTGCGCCGGCGCAACGACGCCATAGAAGCACGCTTTCCCGACCTGGTGCGCGACGACAGCCCGTCGCGCCGGGTCGGGGCCGCGCCCTCGGGCGGCTTTGCCAAGGTCACCCACGCGGCGCCGATGCTCTCCCTCGGCAATGCATTCGATTCCGGCGACGTGATCGACTTCTACGCGCGCATACGCCGTTTTCTCGGGCTCGGCGAGGACGAGCCCGTCGACATCGTCGCCGAGCCCAAGATCGACGGGTTGTCGATCTCGCTCCGCTACGAGGACGGCCGGTTCGTCCTCGGCGCGACCCGCGGCGACGGCTCGGTCGGCGAGAACGTCACCCGAAATCTGCGCACCATGGACGACGTGCCCGACCGGCTGAGCTGCGCCGCGCCTGCCATCCTCGAGGTGCGCGGCGAGGTCTATATGCGCCGCGACGACTTCCTCGCCCTCAACCGGGGACGCGAAGAGGCGGACGAGCCGCCCTTCGCCAACCCGCGCAATGCCGCCGCCGGCTCGCTCCGCCAGCTCGATCCGGCGATCACCGCCGGCCGCCCGCTTCGGCTCTTCGCCTACGGGCTCGGCGAGCACGACGGCGCCGTCGGGGAGACCCATTGGGAGTATCTGCGGAACCTCGAAGCCTGGGGGTTTCGGGTCAATCCCATGGCCGCGCCGTGCAACAGCGCCGAGGATGCCATCGCCCTGCATGCGCGCATCGCCGCCCGGCGCGCGGATCTCGACCATGACATCGACGGCGTGGTCTACAAGGTCGACCGGTTCGACTGGCAACGCCGGCTCGGCAATGTCAGCCGGGCGCCGCGCTGGGCGATCGCCCACAAATTCCCCGCCGAGCGCGCCGAGACCGTGATCGAGGCGATCTCCATCCAGGTCGGGCGCACCGGCGCGCTCACCCCGGTGGCCAATCTGCGGCCGGTGACCGTCGGCGGCGTGGTGGTCGGCCGGGCGACGCTGCACAACGAGGACGAGATCGAGCGCAAGGACGTGCGCGAGGGCGACACGGTGGTCATCCAGCGCGCCGGTGACGTGATCCCCCAGGTGGTCGCCGTGGTCGAGGCCAAGCGGCCGAGCGCCGCCGAGCCCTTCGTCTTCCCGCGACGCTGCCCCGAATGCGGCAGCCTCGCGCAGCGCGAGGAAGGCGAGGTCGTGCGCCGTTGCACCGGCGGGCTGATCTGCCCGGCCCAGGCGGTCGAACGGCTCAGGCATTTCGTCTCGCGCGACGCCTTCGACATCGAGGGGCTCGGCGCCAGACACATCGAGGCGTTCTGGCGCGAGAAGCTGATCGAGAGACCCGGCGACATCTTCCGCCTGGCCGCTCACCGAACCGCCCTGGTCGACCGCGAAGGCTGGGCCGAGCGCTCGGTCGCCAACCTGCTGGCGGCGATCGAGGACCGGCGGTCGATCCCCTTCGAACGTCTGGTCTACGCGCTTGGCATTCCGCAGGTGGGGCAGGCGACGGCGCGGCTGGTCGCGCGCCAATACCGCACCCTGCCGGCCTGGCGCGACGCGATGCTTGACGCTCAGGATCCGGAAGGCGAAGCCTATGCGGAGCTGACCGATATCGACGGCATCGGCCCCTCGGTCGCCGCCGACATCGTCGAGTTCTTCCGCGAAGGGCACAATCAGGAGGCGGTCGCCGACCTGGAGGCCGAGCTGCGGATCGCGCCGCCCGAGGCGGTCGCCGCCGAGAGCCCGGTCAGCGGCAAGACCGTGGTCTTCACCGGGACGCTGGAAACCATGACCAGGCTCGAGGCCAAGGCGCGCGCCGAGTCGCTCGGCGCCAAGGTGTCCGGTTCGGTGTCGCGCAAGACCGACTATGTCGTGGTCGGCAGCGATGCCGGATCGAAGGCGCGAAAGGCCGCAGAGCTTGGCGTCGCGATCCTCAGCGAGCAGGACTGGCGCGAGATGGCCGGCGGCTGAGCGGCGCGCAGGCCCGTTCAAGCCAGCGCCGCGTCTCCCGGTCCAGCGCCGGGGCGTGGGTCTCGGCTACGCGGGCGTGGTAGGCGTCGAGCCAGCCGATTTCGTCCGGCGTGAGCAGCGACGGCTCGACGAGGCGGCGGTCGATCGGCGCCAGGGTCAGGGTCTCGAAGCCGTGAAGCGCGCGCTCCGCGCCGTCCGGCGCCTCGGCCTCGACCACCACCACGAGGTTCTCGATGCGGATGCCATAGGCGCCCGGCTTGTAGTACCCGGGCTCGTTGGAAAGGATCATCCCCGGGGCAAGCGCGGTGCCGGAGGACACTTTCGAGATCCGCGCGGGACCCTCGTGGACGCCCAGGAAGCTCCCCACCCCGTGACCGGTGCCGTGGTCGTAGTCCAGCCCGGCCTCCCACAGCGCCTTGCGGGCGAGGACGTCGAGCTGGCTGCCCGTGACGCCGCGCGGGAAGACCGCGCGGGCGAGCGCGATATGGCCCTTGAGCACGCGCGTGAAGCGGTCGCGGATTTCAGCCGGCGGCGCGGTGCCGGCGGCGTCGCGCACATAGACCGTGCGGGTGACGTCGGTGGTGCCGTCGAGATACTGGCCGCCCGAATCGACCAGGAAGATCGAGCCCGGCTCCAGCCGCCGGTTGGACGCCTCGTCGACGCGATAATGCACGATCGCGCCGTCGGGACCGGCGCCCGCGATGGTGTCGAAGCTGAGGCCGCGAAAACGCTCGCCCTCGGCGCGAAGCGCGAACAGGCGTTCGGCGGCCTCCAGCTCGGTCACGCCGTTGCCGGGCGCCTCGGCGTCGAGCCAGGCGAGAAAACGGACCAGCGCGCGGCCGTCGCGGATATGGGCGGCGCGCGCGCCGGCCACTTCCACCTCGTTCTTGCAGGCCTTGGGCAGGGCGCAGGGATCCTCTCCCCGCACGGGCTCGCAACCCGCGTCCCGGAGCCTTCCAGCGATCCAGGCGGGAGCGGTCCGGGGATCGACCCGGACCCTGCGCCCGGCGGCGGCCAGCCGGTCCAGTGCCGGCCCCAGAGCGTCCGGCTCCGCGATGGTCACCGCACCGGCCAGCGCGGCGGCGAGTTCGCGGCTCACCTTGCGCCGGTCGATGAACAGCGATGCGCATCCCGCGGCCTCCAGCACGGCGAAGGCCAGCGAGACCGGGGTGTTGCGGATGTCCCCGCCGCGCAGGTTGAACAGCCAGGCGATCGAATCGGGCGCGCTGAGGACCGCGGCATCGGCACCCTCCTTCTCCAGCGTTTCGGCAATTGCCGCGCGCTTGGCGGCGGAGTCGAGGCCGGCGAATTCCGGCGGGTGCGGCATCGCAGGCGAGATCGGCGGCGCCGGCTGGTCGGGCCAGACCGCATCGACCGGGTTGTCGTCGACCGCGGCGAGCCGCCCGCCCGCCCCGGCGCAGGCTTCTTCCAGCCGGGCCACGCCGTCCATCGTGTGCAGCCACGGGTCGTAGCCGAGCGTCCCGCCGGAGAGGTTGGCGCCAATCCAGCCGCCGGGGGGCTGCTCGGTCAGGTGAAGCGGCGAGAAGCGCCTGGCATCGACCTCGTTCTCGACCTGGAGGGTGTAGCGACCGTCGACGAAGATCGCCGCCTTGTCGGCAAGCACGACGGCGAGCCCGGCCGAACCGGTGAACCCGGTCAGCCAGGCCAGACGCTGCGCCCGCGGCGCGACGAACTCGCCCTGATGCTCGTCGGCCAAGGGTACGACGAAGCCGTCGAGTTTGCGGCGGCGCAACTCCTCGCGCAGCGAATCGAGCCGTTCCGGCGGTGCCGGGCTGCGGCCGAGACCGTCATCGGCGGCGGCGCGCAACGCCGCGGCCCGGCCGGTCCAGAGCGCGATGTCCCCGGCGTCCGGCGCGTCGACGAGCAAGCCCACCCAATCGGCCGGGTCCGCCGGCTCCGGGGCCGCGACGATGCCGCGCAGAAAAGCCTCTTCGTCCGGCGAAAGCCGGTCCCGCTCAGCCATCCCTGTGTGTGCCCGTGCCCATCGTCGCTTCGCCCCACGGCTTTCCCGTCAAGGCTATGCAGCGCGACGCGGGCGAATGCAACGCCCGGATCATCCCGGCCCCACCACCAGCGTCGTCCAGCCGTCGATCCGGTGACGGCCGCGGACCGCGAGGCCGAGCGCCTCATACCCCCCCGCCACCGCCGCTTCCTGCTCGTCCAGCAGGCCCGACAGGATCGCCCGGCCGTCGTCATGGAGATTGCGGGCGATGCCGGGCGCGAGACGGATGAGGGGTTCCGCGAGGATGTTGGCGAGGATGAGGCCGAACGGTGCCCGGCCGCGCAGTCGCGGGTTGGAAAACCCCCGGCTCCGGCGCGTCTCGATCAGACCGGACACGCCGTTGAGGGCCGCGTTCTCGCGCGCCGTCGCGACCGACACCGGGTCGATGTCGGCGGCAAGGACGGGCCGATGCCACAGCTTCGCCGCGGCGATCGCGAGGATGCCGGAACCCGTTCCGAGATCGAGGATCGCGCCAGCCGCGGGTGCCCGCCCCCGGTCGAGGGCGAGCAGGCAGCCGCGCGTGCTCTCGTGCGAACCGGTGCCGAAGGCGCGCCCGGCGTCGAGCACGATCTCGACCGTTCGGCGCGGCGGGCGCCTCGTCACATGGGTGCCGCGGACGAAAAACCGCCCGGCCCGGATCGGCTTGGTGTCGCGCTGCACCTCCGCCACCCAGTCGGTCGCGGGCAGCGGCGCGATCGAGACCGGGGGGGCTTCCCTGCCGGCCGCCGCGGCGGCCACGGCCAGGCGGATGCCGAGCGCATCCTCGTCGGGCCGCGCCCCGGAAACGGCGCGCAGGGTCCAGCCGCCGGCCGTCCCGTCGCGGAGACGCGACACCGCGCTCGCCCCGGCGGGGTCTTCCAGCGCGGCCTCGAACACCGCGAGCGCGCCGTCGTCGTCGAGCCCGGCGAGGAAGATCTCGACGCACCAGCCCCCCGCACCCGCCTCAGGCCCGCTCGACAAAGCTCTCCATCACCTTCTTGAGGCCGGCTTTCTCGAAATCGATCTTCAGCTTGTCGCCTTCTCCGGCGACCACCTTGCCGTAGCCGAATTTCTGGTGGAACACCCTGACGCCGGTCTCGAACCCAGGTGAGGCGTCGTCGAGACGGCGCGCCTTGCCTTCGATCGCCGGTTGCGGGGCTTGCCGGGCCCGGCTCAGCCGGGCATAGCCGGGTCCGCGCCCGACGGTTTCCGCGATCTCGTCGTCGGAAGGCAGGTAGCCGGCCGGGTGCGGCCGTCCCGGCGACGCCCTGAAATCGGTCACGATCTCCACATCCTCGCGGGGCAGTTCGTGAATGAAGCGCGACGGTCCCGAGTCCCTCGGCTGGTTGAAGAGCCACCGGGACGCCGCGAAGCTGATGGTGACGGCCTTCCGGGCGCGGGTCAGCCCGACATAGGCGAGCCGTCGTTCCTCTTCCAGGGCCGCCGGGTCGCCGTTGTCGAGGGACCTGCGGTGCGGGAAAAGCTCTTCTTCCCAGCCCGGCAGGAACACGTGATCGAATTCGAGCCCCTTGGCGGCGTGCAGCGTCATCAGGCTGGCCGCCTCGCCGGCGACGTCGTCGTCGCGGTCCATCACCAGGGCGATGTGTTCCAGGAAGCCGCCCAGGTTCTCGAATTCCCCGAGCGCGTTGACGAGTTCCCTGAGATTCTCCAGCCGTCCCGGCGCGTCGGGGGTGCGGGCCGCCTGCCACATGCCGGTGTAGCCCGATTCGTCCAAGACCGTCCTGGCGAGAGCGACGTGGTCCGCGCCGGGTGCCGACCGCCACCGGTCGAGGTCGGCGAGAAACCGGGCCAGAGCGTTGCGGGCCCGGGTGTTGAGCTCGTCCGACGCGATCAGGCGGCGCGCCGATTCGGTCAGTGAAATCCCGGAGGCACGCGCGAACTCGTGCAGCGTCCGCACGGTGGCGGCGCCGATCCCTCGCTTCGGCAGGTTGACGACCCGCTCGAAGGCGAGGTCGTCGTCCGGCTGGTGCACGAGGCGGAGATAGGCCACCGCATCGCGGATTTCCTGGCGCTCGTAGAAGCGCGGCCCGCCCACCACGCGGTAGGGAAGGCCGATGGCGACGAAGCGTTCCTCGAAGCCGCGCATCAGCGCGCTGGTGCGCACCAGGACGGCGATTTCGCGGAGCCGGACGCCGCGCCGCCGCAGGGCCTCGATCTCGTCGCTGACCGTTGTCGCTTCGGCGCCACCGTCCCAGACGCCCCGCACGCGGATCGGCGACCCGGACTTGCCCTCGGTCCACAGCGTCTTGCCGAGGCGGCCGCCGTTCTTCGCGATCAGCGCCGATGCCGCCGACAGGATCTCCGGCGTCGAGCGGTAGTTCTGCTCCAGCCGGACGGTCCTGGCGCCGGGGAAATCGGTCTCGAAGCGCAGGATGTTGCCGACCTCGGCGCCCCGCCAGCTGTATATCGACTGGTCGTCGTCGCCGACGCAGCAGATATTGCGCCGCTTCTGGGCGAGAAGCCTGAGCCACAGATACTGCGCCACGTTGGTGTCCTGGTACTCGTCGACCAGGATGTAGCGGAAGCGCTCGTGGTAGACGTCCAGGATATCCGAGTGGGCGGTGAAGATGTCCAGGCAATGGATCAGGAGGTCGCCGAAATCGCAGGCGTTGACGGTCTTCAGCCGGTCCTGATACGCCGCGTAAAGCCTTCCGATCCTGCCATCGGCGACGCGCTCCGCATCGGCTTTCGAGACCTTCTCCGGCCCCAGCCCGCGGTTCTTGAAACGGTCGATCGCGGCGTGCAGCGCGCGGGGAGGCCAGCGCTCCAGATCGATCTCCGCGTCTTCGGCGAGCGATTTGACCAACCGGATCTGGTCGTCGGCGTCGAGGATGGTGAAGTCCGGACGCAGCCCGGCCGCCTCGGCGTGCCGCCTGAGAATGCGCGCCGCGAGCGCGTGGAAGGTGCCGATCCAGAGACCTTCCACCGCGCCGCCGATCAGCTCGCCGACCCGCTCGCGCATCTCGCGCGCCGCCTTGTTGGTGAAGGTGACGGCCAGGATCTGGCTGGGCCAGGCCCGCCCGGAGACGGTGATATGGGCGAGCCTCGTGGTCAGGACGCGGGTCTTGCCGGTGCCGGCTCCGGCGAGGACGAGGAGCGGTCCCTCGGTCGCCTCGACGGCCTCGCGCTGCCGGTCGTTGAGGGCGGCGAGATAGGGGGCGGGGGCGGCGGTTGCGACGGGATGGCCGGACATGGCGCATCATACCAGCGGGGCGCGCGGCATGGGGGACGCTCCGGGGCTCCGACCAACGTTGTCCCGCGCCGCGCCGCATCCCATATCAAAACCGTGAGCCGCAGAACGGAGTTGCAAAGATGACTCGACGACGCGCTCTGTGCTTTTTCCCGGGATCACTTCTCGTCGCGATGCTTGCCGCCCTTGCCGCCGCAGGCGCCGCCAGGGCGGCGGAGCCGCCGCCATCCCCCGACCCGCTATCCGCCGTGATCGCGCTGGAAAGCAAGGTGCCGGCCGAGGCCCGCACCGCCGACGGGCTGGGCAGGGCCCGGCAAGGCAGCGGCATCGTCATCGACGACGCCGGGCTGGTACTGACCATCGGCTACCTGATACTCGAAGCCGAATCGGTCAAGCTGACGGTCGAAGGATCGCGGCAGGTCTCCGCCAGCGTGGTTGCCTACGATCACGAAACCGGGCTCGGGCTGGTCCGCGCCTCGCGTCCGCTGGGCGTCCGACCGATCCCGATCGGCGCCTCCGGATCGCTGGTGCGGGGCCATCAGGTGGTGGTGGCCAGCGCCGGCGGGTACAAGGCGGCGATCGGCGCCTATGTCGTCTCCCGGCGCGACTTCGCCGGCTGGTGGGAATATCTGCTGGAAAAGGCGATCTTCACCGCGCCGGCCCATCCCAGCTTCGGCGGCGCCGCGCTGCTCGACGCCGAGGGGCAGCTCGTCGGGGTCGGTTCGCTGATGGTTCCCGACGCGGCGCAGGAGAACGTGCCGCTCACCGGCAACATGTTCGTGCCGATCGACGCCCTCAAGCCGATTCTCGCCGACCTGATTTCCGAAGGGGGCTCGACGCGGCCCTCCCGGCCCTGGCTCGGTCTCTACCCGCAGGAGATCCACGGGCGGTTGTTCGTCACGCGGGTCCCGAAAGACGGGCCGGCGGACCAGGCCGGGCTTAAGCCGGGCGATCTGGTGCTCGGGGTCGCCGGCAAGGCGGTCTCTTCGCTCCCCGGTTACTACCGGGCGCTGTGGAGCCTGGGCGCCGCCGGGGTCGAGGTGCCGCTCAGCGTGCTGCAGGGCAACCGGAAGAGCGACATCAGGATCCGATCGATGGACCGCCGGCGCTGGTTCAGGAAGCCTCCCTCCTATTAGGACCCGTCAGCGCTCGCCGCGTTCCTCGCGCCGCGCGTCCATCAGCGCCCTGTTATAGGCCAGCGTCACGTCCACCTCGTGGACCACGCCGACCAGCCGGCCTCCGGGACCGTCCTCCAGGACGCCGAGATGCTCTTCGCCGGCCTCGAGCATCTGGGCCAGCGCCTTGTCGATGTTTTCGCCCGCCCGGATCACCGCCGGGTTGGGCCGGGCGACCTCGCCCGCGGTGAGACGGTCGTCGTCGGAGGTGTCGAAGGCGTAGCTCGAAAGATCGCCCAATGTGATCGTGCCGCGCGGGCGCTCCTCGTCGTCCAGGACGAAGACCTGTCCGTAAGGGGCGCGCAGCAATTGCTCCCGCACGCGCGCCATGTCCGCGCCGGAGGCCACGGTGGCGACCGTCTCGCTCATCAGGTCGCTGACATGGATGGCGTCGAGCAGACCGCGCTCGCGCCCGCCCCTGATGGTGATCCCGCGCACCAGGAGCTGCCATTCGAAGAACGACCGCCCGTGCAGTGCCTGGGTCAGGGGAGAGGCGACGGCGACGCCCACCATCACCGCGATGGTGATCGCATAGTCGCCGGTCATTTCGAAGACGATCAGGGTGGTCGAGATCGGCGCCCCGAGCACGCAACCGGCGACCGCGCCCATGCCGACGAGGGTGTAGACGCCGTGCCCCGACGAGTGTTCGGGAAATACCCCCGAAGCGACGATCCCGAAGGCGCCGCCCAGCATCGCGCCCATGAAGAGCGACGGGCTGAACACCCCGCCGCCGAAGCCCGTGCCGAGCGAGACGGCGGTCGCCGCCGTCTTGGCCACCAGCAGCGCGACCAGGGTCCAGAACGGGATCAGCTCGCGCAGCGCGGCGTCGGTGGTGCCGTAGCCCACGCCCAGCACGTGCGGGAAGGCGAGCGCGATGATGCCCACGATCAGCCCGCCCGCGGCGGGTTTGGACCAGACCGGCGCGGGCACCCTGGCGACGACGTCCCGGGTCAGCTCGACGCTGCGCAGGAACACGATCGCCGCGAGCCCGCAGGCGAGACCGAGCAGCAGAAATGCGGGGAACTCGAAGAACGAGACGATCGCGCGGTCCGGGATGATGAATGCCGGGAAGTCCCCGAAATGGATGCGGGCGATGATCGCGCCGGTGACCGAGGCGATGACGATCGGCGCGAAGGCGCTGAGCGCGTAATGCCCGATCACCACTTCCAGCGCGAAGAACACGCCCGCGATCGGCGCGTTGAAGGAGGCGGAAATCGCCGCCGCGACACCGCAGCCGAGCAGGGTGACCATCTGGGCGCGCGACAGGGCCAGCCGCCGGCCGATGAAGGAGGCGAGGCTCGCCCCGAGATGGATGACCGGGCCCTCGCGCCCGACCGAGGCGCCGGTTCCGATCGAAGCCGCGCTCCCCAGCGCGGCGCCCAGCCCCGCCCGCCAATCCATCCTGCCCGCCCGGAAGGCGGCGAACTCCATGACATCCGCGACGCCTTGCGGCCGCCGTCCCGGCATCAGGTAGCGGTAGAACAGCCCGACCAGGAGCCCGCCCGCCGTCGGGGCGGCGACGATCTGCCAGGCGGGCAGGTCTCCGATCGCGGCGATCAGCGAGTCGGCGTCGGTGCCGAAGGCCACCGTCTGGAATGCGAGATAGAGTTCGCGGAACCCGATCGCGCAGTAGGCCCCGGCGAAACCGATCAGGGCGGCGAGCACCAGCGACAGGAAAGGCTCGGCGCGCAGCCACCGTCCGATGCGCTGGACCGCGCGAGCCGGCTTGGCGCCGGAAGACGCCGTGGACGGTTCGGGATCGGATGCGGCCCGCTCTGCCATCGATCCGGCGCGGTCAGGTATCCACGGCGCCTACTGGCATTTGCCGATCGACCCTTCGGCGCAGATCTTCTTGCCGTCGACCCAGGTTGCGCCGGTGAAGTCGGCGTTGAGCAAATCCGCGCCGCGCAGCTTCGCGCCGCTCAAATCGGCTTTCTTGAGCATTGCCCGGAACAGCCGGGCCCTCCTGAGATCCGCCTTGCGGAGCGACGCGCCGGTGAGGTTCGCCTTGGTGAAGTCCGCCTCGACGAGGCGGGCGCCGTCGAGATTCGCTCCGGTCAGCGAGGCGCTGAGAAATTTTGCGCGAAAGGCGTCCGCCCCCATCAGGCTCGCGGTGTCGAGGATGGAGCGGCTGAACGACGCGTCGCGCAGCTTGGCCTTCGCGAGGTCCAGCGCGCGCAGATCCTGGCGGTCGAGAATGCAGCGCCGCCAGTCCACCCCGGGCTCTCCGGGATCAGAGCATTCCGCCTGCGCCGTTCCGGCGCCCAGAACCGCGCACAGCGTCACGAGCATTCTAAGGATCATGGCCGAACATGTAGCCCGCCGGGCTGGAAGCCGCAAATCCCTATTTCCCGCCAGCGCCGCCGAGCTGCATGACACGACCGAGCTGGGGCGGTCGTTCGAGCGCGGCGTGAGCCAGAAAAATCCGGCCGAGTCGGTCCTGTACCTCGTCCGGCATCGGGCGCACCTTGCGGACCGCGAGGTCCACATGCACCGCCATCAGCTCCATGGTCGCGGCCAATACGCCGTCCTCCTCGCGATACATGTGGTGGAAGTAGTGCATCCGCTTGTCGTCGAAACCGAGAAGCTGGGTGGTGCAGCGTAGCGCGGCGCCTTCGTGGAGCTCGGCGAGATAGGCGGTGTGGCTCTCGACCGCGAAAGTCGAGTGGTTGGTGCGCCGGCAGTAATCCTCGCCCAGCCCGAAATCCGCATAGAAGCCGTCCGTCGCCAGATCGAAGACGAGGACGAAATAGGCGAGATTCATGTGCCCGTTGTAGTCGGTCCACTCGGCGCGGACGGTCTCGCGCAGGGTCTCCATCGGCGCCTGGATCCGGGTCATGTCGGCGCGTAGCCCAGATTGGGCGCGAGCAGGCGTTCCGCTTCGTCGACCGCGATGCCGCGCCGGCGGGAATAGTCCTCGACCTGGTCCCGGCCGATCCTGCCGACGCCGAAATATCGTGCCTCCGGGTGGCAGAGGTAATAGCCCGCGACCGAGGCGGCCGGCGTCATCGCGAAGCTCTCGGTGAGCGCGATACCGGCCGCATCGGTAGCGCCGAGCAGTTCGAACAGGGTCGCTTTCTCCGAATGGTCCGGGCAGGCGGGATAGCCCGGCGCCGGGCGTATGCCACGGTATTCTTCGCGGATCAGCGCGTCGTTGTCGAGTTCTTCCGCCGGGTCGTAGGCCCAGAACTCCCGGCGCACGCGTTCGTGCATTCGCTCGGCGAAGGCTTCGGCAAGCCGGTCGGCCAGGGCGCGCAGCAGGATCGCGCCGTAGACGTCGTTCTCGGCCTCCAGACCGGCGATGCGGTCCCCGCATCCGAGCCCCGCGGTCACCGCGAAGCCGCCGATATGGTCCCGGAGCCCGGTTTCCGCCGGGGCCAGGAGGTCGGGGAGCGCCGGGTTGGGCCGGGATCTGGGCCGCTTCATCTGCTGGCGCAGCGTGCGGATCACGGCGCGGGGCGCGCCGGTCCCGTCCTCTCCGTAGACGGCGATATCGTCTTCCCCGACCCGATTGGCGGGGAAGAACCCGATCACCCCGGCCGCGCGCAGCCAGCGCTCCCGGACGATCCGGTCGAGCATTTTCTGCGCGTCTCCGAAGAGGTTTCGCGCGGCCTCTCCGACGGTCTCGTCCTCCAGCACGCGTGGATAGGTGCCGGCGATTTCCCAGCTGCGGAAGAAGGGCGTCCAGTCGATCCGGTTGCGCAACTCGGCGAGCGGGTAGTCGGTGAAGACGCGCGTCCCGAGGAAACCGGGCCGCGGCGGCGGGGCGCCGGACCAGTCGATCGCCGGGCGGTTGGCGCGCGCCTCGGCGATCGTCGCCAGCCCGTCATTCCCGGCTCGCCGGTCGAAGCGCGCCCGGAGCGCGTCATAGTCGGCCTCGACCGAGGCGAGATAGTCGTCCCGGCCGCTGCCGCCGAGCATCGTGGTCGCGACCCCGACGGCGCGGGAGGCGTCGGTCACGTGGATCACCGGCGCGGCGTATTGCGGCGCGATCTTGACGGCGGTGTGGGTCTTCGACGTGGTCGCGCCGCCGATCAGCAGAGGGATGGAGAGCCCGTCCCGCTGCATTTCGGCGGCGACATGGGCCATCTCGTCGAGCGAGGGGGTGATCAGCCCGCTCAGACCGATCATGGCCGCGCCCTCCTCCCGCGCGGCTGCGACGATGCGGTCCGCCGGGACCATCACGCCGAGATCGACGACCTCGAAATTGTTGCATTCGAGAACCACGCCGACGATGTTCTTGCCGATGTCGTGCACGTCTCCCTTGACGGTGGCCATCACGATCTTGCCCTTGGCCCGGCTCTCCCGGTCCGCGGCCTTGCCCGCCTCGATGAAGGGGAGCAGCCGGGCGACGGCCTGCTTCATGACACGCGCGCTCTTGACCACCTGCGGCAGGAACATCTTGCCTTCGCCGAAGAGGTCGCCGACGACGTTCATCCCGTCCATCAGCGGTCCCTCGATCACGTCGAGAGGGCGCGCCGCAGCCTCCCTGGCCTCGTCCGTGTCCTCGGCCACGAAGCTGTTGATGCCGTTGACCAGGGCGTGGACCAGCCGCGCCTCCACCGCCTCGTTCCGCCATTCGTCGTCCCGTCGGGAGGCGGCTTCGGCCCTGACCGTGCCGGCCACCGCAAGCAGCCGTTCGGTGGCATCGTCGCGGCGCGCCAGCACCACGTCCTCGATCCGCTCGCGCAGGTCGGGCTCGACGTCCTCGTAGATCGCAAGCTGGCCCGCGTTGACGATCCCCATATCCATGCCCGCGCGGACCGCGTGGTAGAGGAACACCGAATGCATCGCCTCGCGCAGCGGGTTGTTGCCGCGGAACGAGAACGAGACGTTCGAGACCCCGCCGCTCACCAGGGCATGCGGCAGGGTGTTCTTGATACCCTCCACCGCCTCGATGAAGTCGAGCGCGTAGCGCGCGTGTTCCTCGATCCCGGTCGCCACCGCGAAGATGTTGGGGTCGAAGATGATGTCCTGGGGCGGGAACCCCACGCGGTCGACCAGGATTCGGTACGCCCGGGCGCAGATCTCCAGCTTGCGCCTTGCGGTGTCGGCCTGGCCGGCTTCGTCGAAGGCCATGACGATCACCGCCGCGCCGTAGCGCCGGACCAGCTGCGCCTGGTCGATGAACGCGGCTTCGCCCTCCTTGAGGCTGAGCGAGTTGACCACGCCCTTGCCCTGGACGCATCTGAGCCCCGCCTCGATGACCGACCAGTCCGAGGAGTCGATCATCACCGGTACCCGACTGATATCGGGCTCGGCCGCGATCAGGTTGAGGAACCGGACCATCGCCGCCCGGGAGTCGAGCAGCCCCTCGTCCATGTTGATGTCGACGATCTGGGCGCCGTTCTCGACCTGCTGACGCGCGATGTCGAGCGCGGTTTCGAAATCGCCCTCCCTGATCAGCCGGGCGAAGCGCGCGGAGCCGGTGACATTGGTCCGCTCGCCGACGTTGACGAACAGCGACGAGGGCTCGATCGTCAACGGCTCGAGGCCGCTGAGCCGGCATGCGGGAGGGCGGGCGGCCCGGACGCGCGCAGGGATTCCGGCGACGGCCTCGGCGATCGCCTCGATATGAGCCGGCGTGGTGCCGCAGCATCCGCCGACCAGGTTGACGAAACCCGCCTCGGCGAACTCCGTGAGGATCTCGGTCATCTCCTCCGGCGTCTGGTCGTACCCGCCGAAGGCGTTGGGCAGTCCCGCGTTTGGATGGCAGCCGACATAGGATTCGCTGCAGCGCGCGATTTCTTCGATATGCGGCCTGAGCTGCGCCGCGCCCAGCGCGCAGTTGAGCCCGACCACCAGGGGTTCCGCATGGGCGATGGAATTCACGAAGGCTTCGGGCGTCTGTCCCGTCAGGGTCCGACCGCTGGCGTCGGTGATGGTGCCGGAGATCATCAGCGGCAGGCGCGCGCGGCGCTCCGCCAGCACCGTTTCCACGGCGAAGATCGCCGCCTTGCAGTTGAGAACGTCGAACACGGTCTCGATCAGCAGGACGTCGGCCCCGCCGTCCAGCAGGCCGGAGGCCGCCTCCCGATAGGCGGCCGCGAGGGTGTCGAAGTCGATATTGCGCGACCCCGGATCGTTCACATCGGGAGAGATCGAAGCGGTCCGGTTGGTCGGGCCGAGTACCCCGGCGACGAAGCGGGGCCGTTCCGGGGTGAGCGCGGTCTGGGCGTCCGTCGCGGCGCGGGCGATCCGGGCGGAGGCGCGGTTGAGGTCGTAGACCGCGTCCTCCATCAGGTAGTCGGCCATCGCGATGGCGGTCGAGTTGAAGGTGTTGGTCTCGACGATATCCGCGCCGGCGGCGAGATAGGCCGCGTGTATGTCGCGAACGATGCCGGGCTGGGTCAGCGACAGGAGATCGTTGTTGCCCTTCTGGGGCGCGGAATGATCGGCGAACCGGGCGCCGCGGTAGTCCGCCTCGTCCAGGCGATGGTCCTGGATCATCGTGCCCATCGCGCCGTCGAGGACGAGGATGCGGGACGCCAGGGCGCGCTCGAGCGCGGCGATCCGTTCGGCGCGGTCGCGGTCGCCCCGCCGCTCGGTCACCGCTTCGGCTGCGGCCGCGCCCGTCATCGTCGCCATTCAGCCCGCCGTCCGCGCCGCGACCGGGCGCAGGCCGAGGATGCGGGCGATCGCATAGGTGAGGCCCGCCCGGTTGAGCGTGTAGAAGTGAAACTCGTCGACGCCGTTCGCCTGGAGCGCGCGGCATTGCTCGGCGGCGATCGACGCGGCGACCAGCCTTCGCGTCTCCGGATCCTCGTCCAGCCCTTCGAACAGGTCCGCCATCCAGCCCGGTACGGTGGCCCCGCACATCGCGCTGAATCGCTGCAGCTGGGCGAAGTTGGTCACCGGAAGGATGCCCGGGACGACCGGTACGTCGATCCCCGCCGCGCGGACCCGGTCCAGGTATCGAAAATAGATTTCGACATCGAAGAAGTACTGTGTGATCGCGCGCGTGGCGCCGGCGTCGAGTTTGCGCTTGAGGCTTTCCAGATCGGCCGCCGCATCCGGCGCTTCCGGATGCACCTCCGGATAGGCGGCGACCGAAATCTCGAAATCGGCGACGCGCTTGAGCCCTGCCACGAGGTCCGAGGCAAAGGCGTAGCCGTCGGGGTGAGGCACGTAGCGCGCGGCATCCCCGGGGGGGTCCCCGCGCAGCGCCACGATATGCCGGATCCCGGCGTCCCAGTAGCGCCGCGCCACGGCGTCGACCTCGGCCCGGGTCGCGGCGACGCAGGTCAGATGCGCCGCCGCGCGAAGGCCGGTCTCGCGCTCGATACGCATAACGGTCGCATGGGTCCGGTCCCGGGTCGTTCCCCCGGCGCCGTAAGTCACCGAAACGAAGCGGGGCCGGAGCGGGGCGAGCCGATCCACCGTGGACCAAAGCGCCGCTTCCATTTCCTCGGTCCGGGGCGGGAAAAACTCGAACGACACTGCCGGCCCGCCGGCACCGCCGCCCCGCCGGGGAATCGAGAACCGCGGAAACGTGCGGACATCGCCGGGACATCCCTGCGGGTCCGGAGTCCGCTGTCCGCTTCCCAGGGGGGCTGCTTCCGCTCCCGTCACGGCTCGGTTCGTCCGGGCAAGGCGCTTACCGAAGACTCCAAGACTTCCTCGTCTTCACCGCGCGGCGGTCGCGCGGAAGAGATATGGAGCCCGACGGGATCGGTGCGCCAATTTGGACAACGTAGTGACATTTTTGCAACGCTACCTCGAAAGCGTACCGGGTAAAGGCGTTGTCTCTGGAAATCCCCAATGCGCCGAACTACCCTCTGCGCCCTTCCCGGGAACGGCTGGCCGGCCACCGGCAAGAGACGGTCGCCGGAACATCTTCGGCGGGAATCTCGGAAGAGACCGTTGACATTCGCGTTCATACCACAGTTGGCGTCAATCGCCCGGCTCGGAAGGCCAGTTCCACTGTCGATGCGTCGCGCTCTCCGAAACGGCCTCGCCAGGGCGGTCGTTGCCCTGCTGTGCGCCGGAGTCGTCGGGCCCGTGGGCTGCGCGACCGCGCCACCCGCCGGGGATCCCGAGAGTCGCGAGGCCTTCGAACGGGCCAACGATCCGCTGGAGCCGTTCAACCGCGTGGTCTTCGTGGCCAACATCGTGGCCGACCGTTTCGTCCTCAAGCCGGTCGCCTACGTCTACAAGGAAGCCGTTCCCGCTCCGATCCGCGACATGGTCAGCAATTTCCTGCACAATTTGCGCAGTCCCGTGATCCTGTTGAACGCCCTGTTGCAGGGAGATATCGACCACGCCGGGACGACCGTGCTGCGGTTCTCGGTGAACAGCACGCTGGGATTTGCCGGCATCGTGGATCTGGCGGGAGAGTTCGGGATCGTTCGGCGCGACGAGGATTTCGGCCAGACCCTCGCCGTCTGGGGCGTGGGAGAAGGCCCCTATCTCATGCTGCCCTTGCTGGGCCCGTCCAACGCGCGCGACGCGGTCGGTCGGGCGGCCGATTATTTCAGCGACCCGCTGACCTACCTGGGCTACGAGAAATTCGGCTACTCCCGGTTCGGCGCCAAGATCATTGACGTCCGGGCGCGGAACTACGATTTGTTGAACGACGTGGAACGAACGTCGGTTGACTTCTATGCGACGATACGCAGCCTGTACGGCCAGAATCGCCGCGACGCGATCGCCAACGGTGCGGAAGCCGGGCTGCCGCCGCTGCCCGACATACCTGGCGAGGAGGACGATTTCGAGGATGAGGAAGGTCAGGAGCGCGATCGTCCGCCGACCGGCTAGCGTCGTCCGCCGTTCCCGGACCGGCCTGCTCGTCTTCGCCGCCTGGCTTGTACTCGCCGCCCCGGCGGCCGCGACCGAGGCGGAGACCTTCATCCGCGAAACCGCCGATCGCGTGTTTGCCGCCTATGCCGTCCCCGTCACCGACGAAGACCGGGCTGGAGTTTTCCGGGACGTTCTCTCCACCACCTTCGAACTCAAGACCATTGCGAGATTCACCCTAGGCCGCTACTGGCGCGTGGCGTCGGCGGCCCAGCGCAAGGAATACCGCCGCCTGTTCGAAGACTTCCTGGTGCTCGCCTACGCAAATCGTTTCCGCGATCTCGCCGGCGTCAAGCTGCGCGTGACCGGCGCGCGGATGATCAACAAGCGCGATTGGCTGGTCCAGTCCGAGATCGGCGCGGACGGCACGCGGCCGCCGATCCGCATCGGCTGGCGTGTGCGCCAGGCCGGGGCCGGGCTCAGGATCGTCGACGTGATCGTCGACGGGATCAGCATGAGCGTCACCCAGCGCGACCAGTTCGCCGCGGCCATCCACGCCGCGGGTGGCAAGGTCGAGGGGTTGCTGGCGATGCTGCGGGAAAAGACCGGCACCCCGGAATAGCGAGCGCCGGAGCCTCCGGCGGGATTCATCCCCGCGCGAGCGGCTTGTACCGAATGCGGCGGGGGCCGTCGGCCGCGTCGCCCAGCCGGCGCCGGCGGTCGGTCTCGTAGTCTTCGTGGTTGCCCTCGAACCAGACCACCCGGCCCGCGCCCTCGAAGGCCAGCATGTGGGTGGCGATCCGGTCGAGGAACCAGCGGTCGTGGCTGATCACCACCGCACATCCGGCGAAGGAGACCAGCGCGTCCTCGAGCGCGCGGAGCGTGTCCACGTCGAGGTCGTTGGTCGGTTCGTCGAGCAGGAGGACGTTGGCGCCCGATTTGAGCAGCTTGGCGAGATGCACCCGGTTGCGCTCGCCGCCCGAAAGTTCGCCGACCTTCTTCTGCTGGTCCGGCCCGCGGAAGTTGAACGCGCCCACATAGGCGCGCGACGACATCCTGCGGGCGCCCATCGCGACCTCCGCCTCGCCCTCGGCAATCTCTTCCCACACGGTGTTGTCCCCGTTCAGGCTGTCGCGCGACTGGTCGACATGGCCGAGAACGACGGTCTCGCCGATGCGGAGCGTGCCCGAATCGGGTGTGTCCGCGCCGGCGATCATGCGGAACAGCGTCGTCTTGCCGGCTCCGTTGGGTCCGATCACGCCGACGATTCCGCCGCGCGGCAGCTTGAAGTCTAGATCCTCGATCAGCAGCCGGTCGCCGAACCCCTTGGCGAGGCCGCGCGCCTCGATGACCAGCTCGCCGAGCCGCGGCCCCGGCGGAATGACGATCTGCGCGGTCTCCGGCGCGCGGTCGTTGGCCTCGGCGAGCAGCGCGTCATAGGCCGCGACCCGGGCCTTGCTCTTCGCCTGGCGCGCCCTCGGGCTGGCGCGGATCCATTCGAGCTCCCGGGCCAGGGTACGCTGCCGGGCGGTTTCCCGCTTCTCCTCCTGGGCCAGGCGCCTTTCCTTCTGTTCCAGCCAGGAGGAGTAGTTGCCCTGCCACGGGATGCCGTGGCCGCGGTCGAGTTCGAGGATCCAGCCCGCGACGTTGTCGAGGAAGTACCGGTCATGGGTGATCGCGACCACGGTGCCGGGATAGTCATGCAGGAAGCGTTCGAGCCAGGCGACCGACTCCGCGTCGAGATGGTTGGTCGGCTCGTCGAGCAGCAGGAGATCGGGCTGGCCGAGCAGCAGCCGGCAAAGCGCCACCCTGCGGCGCTCGCCGCCCGACAGCGTCGCGACCCCGGTATCGCCCGGCGGGCAGCGCAGCGCGTCCATCGCGATCTCCACCCTGCGGTCGAGATCCCAGGCGTCGACCGCGTCGATCTGCTCCTGGAGCGCGGCCTGTTCCTCGATCAGGGCGTTCATCGCCTCGTCGTCGAGCGGCTCGGCGAACCTCGCGCTCACCGCCTCGAACCGCGCGAGCAGGTCCCGCGTCTCCGCCACGCCCTCGAGAACGCTGTCGCGCACGGTCGTCGACGGGTCGAGCGCGGGCTCCTGCGCGAGATGGCCGACGCGGATCGATTCGGCCGCCCAGGCCTCGCCGCTGTACTCGGTCTCCAGCCCGCCCATGATCCGGAGCAGGGTCGACTTGCCCGCGCCGTTGAGCCCCAGCACGCCGATCTTGGCCCCCGGCAGGAAAGCCAGGCTGATATCCTTGAGGACCTCCCGATTCCCCGGATACGCCTTGCCGAGCCGCCGCATGACATAGACGTATTGGGGTGAGTTCATGACCTGGAACGCGTCCCCTGCCCGGTCAATCTGGGCCCGACATCAGGCACCGGGCATGGCCCGCCAGTCGGCCGCAATCCGCTCGGGAACGGCCCGCTTGCGGAAGGTGTTGCGGACCTCCCGCCATTTGTGGCCGATCGAGGTGGCGACGATCTGCCGGTCGAGTTTCTTGAATTCGTCGATGACGGGGGCGTGGCGAACCACATCCACCGGGCTGAGGACGAAGGCCGCGTTGCCGGTCGCGGAGCCCGGCCAGTCGGTTTCCCGCAGCCTCTGGTCGAAACGGCTTCGGGCATCCGCGGGGATCTTCCGGTTCTCGACGTCGGCCAGGCCGTCCCGCATTCCCCGGTCGAAGCAACGACGCGCCATCGCTTCGCATTCGGGCCGCTCCAGGCGCTGCGGATCCGCCACCACCGCGACCGCGTGGACCGTCAGGTCCGACAGGCAGGACACGAAGACCTTCACCGACGAATCGTGAATAGCCCGGGAAAACACGTCATCCGTGAAATACTCGCGGAACTGCGTCCCCATACGCGCTTTCAAGTAGTCGAAGAGCGCCGTCTGCGCCACATAAGAGGCGCGGGTGCGGGCGAAGAGGTTCAAGTACTCGACAGAATCTATGGGAGTCCGGTCAAAACGCTCGACGATACTCTTGACGGGTCCCGGAAGGCGAAAAAATGACTGCAACATCTTCAGGGATACTTGACGATTCGTCCGATCGCGCAGCATTCCTTCAACTTGACACATTTTAGACGCACTGCGTAACCTTTCGCCACCATGCGGCCGGCCCGGGGAGGGTGCCGGATCCGATCATGGGCAACGCTCCACAACAGACGTCAAAGGGTGGTATCGCATGTCCGACTCTTCAGGCCAGCGGACCCGCCACTGGGAGAGGACCAGAAACCTCACGGTCATCGTACTGGTGGTCTGGTTCGTCTTCTCCCTGCTGGTGCACTGGTTCGCCAATAGCCTCAACGGGGTGTCCTTCATCGGCTTCCCGCTGGGCTACTACCTCGCAGTCCAAGGCTCGCTGATCATCTTCGTCCTGCTGATCTTCTACCAGAACTGGCAGCAGGACAAGATCGACTCAGACGCCGGCCTCTCCGGCGACGAGACAGAGGGCTAGGAGAGACCGCCATGTTCAAAGGGAACTTTATCGAGAACCTGCCCAAGATATACGGCTTCTATACGGGCGGGTTCGTCGTCTTCATCATCCTGATGGCGATCCTGGAGCAGATTGGGGTCGGTGCCGACACCATCGGTATCCTCTTCGTCATCTTCACCGTCGCCATCTACGCGGGCATCGGCTGGCTCTCGCGCACCATGCAGGTGTCGGCCTACTACGTGGCCGGGCGCGAGGTGCCGCCCGTGTTCAACGGGATGGCGACCGCGGCGGACTGGATGTCCGGCGCCTCCTTCGTGGCGCTGGCGGGCGGCATCTATTTCGGCGGCCATGGCTATCTCGCCTTCGTCGTCGGCTGGACCGGCGGCTATGTGCTGGTGAACTCGCTGCTCGCGCCCTATCTGCGCAAGTTCGGCTGCTACACGGTGCCGGACTTCATCGGCACGCGGTATGGCGGGAACTGGGCACGGCTGGTCGCCGTGATCATCCTGGTGGTGACGTCCTTCACCTATGTGACGGCACAGATCAACGCGACCGGGACCATCGCCGCGCGCGCGCTGCACATCCCGTTCGAGGTCGGCGTCTGGTTCGGCCTTCTGGGCATCCTGCTGTGCTCGATGCTGGGCGGGATGCGGGCCGTGACCTGGACCCAGGTGGCGCAGTACATCGTGCTGATCGTCGCCTACCTGACTCCGGTGATCTGGATGTCGAACAAGCAGGGCTTCGGCATCATCCCGCATTTCACCTACGGCGAGGCCGTCGCCCGGATCAGCGAGCTGGAGCCGCTGCTCGCCGTCGGCGCGGCGGCGATCGAGAAAGCGCCAAGCGCAGGGATAAAAATCCTCACCAGCCTGCACAACGGACCCGAGGACAGCGTGCTGTACAACTGGAAGTTCGTGACGCTCGCGCTGTGCATGATGGCGGGAACGGCATCGCTGCCGCACATCCTGATGCGCTACTTCACGACGCCGACCGTCCGGTCGGCGCGGCGCTCGGTTTCCTGGTCGCTGTTCTTCATCTTCCTGCTGTACTTCACCGCGCCGGCCCTGGCGACGCTGACCAAGCTGCAGCTGTTCGATCCGAACCTCGCGACCGCCGTCATCGGCAAATCCATCGAGCATGTGCAGAACCTCGAATGGATCAAGCAGTGGACGTCCGTGGGGATGCTCGCGGTGACCGACGGCAACAAGGACGGGATCCTGCAGATCAACGAGTTCTTCATGCGGCCCGACATCGTCGTGCTGGCGACGCCCGAGATCGCCGGTCTGCCGTATGTGATCTCCGGCCTCGTCGCGGCCGGCGGCATGGCGGCCGCCATGTCGACGGCGGACGGGCTGCTGCTGGCCATCGCCAACGCGCTGAGCCACGATCTGTACTACAAGATCATCGACCCGAAGGCCGACACCGCGCGGCGTCTGATCGTCGCCCGCGTGCTGCTCATCGTGATCGGTGCGCTCGGCGCCATCGTCGCCAGCTTCCAGCTCACCGGAATCCTGGGGGCGGTCGCCTGGGCCTTCTGCTTCGCCTGTTCGGGCCTGTTCTTCCCGCTGGTCCTGGGGGTCTGGTGGAAACGGGCGACGACGGCCGGGGCGCTGGCCGGGATGATCCTGGGCTTCGGGGCGGGGTCGATCTATCTCTGGTGGACCTACACCACCGGCGAGATGTGGTTCGGCCTCGACCATCTCCGGTTCGGCATCATCGGCATGCCGGTCAGCCTGGTGGCCATGGTGGTCGTCAGCCTGATGACGCCGGCGCCCGACGAAGAAGTCCAGCAGATGGTCGACAATACCCGCGATCCCAGCGGGGCGACCATCCTGGAGGCGTCGCACTAGCGCCAACAGACGCGTGACCTGCACCGGGGGCGGAACCTTGTTCCGCCCCCGATTTCTTTTATGCTGCGCCCGACGCGCGGCGAGAGGCGGTGAATGAGCGGGGCGTTTCCGATCTGGGCGGTCCTCCAGGACTACATCCTGGGCGCGATCATGTGGACGCTGATCGGCCGCTTCGGGATGAACATCTTTCTGCCGACGGATTCGTCTTTCTTCTTCATGCGGGTGTTCGTGAAGATGACGGACCCGATCATCCGGCTGTTCCGGCCGATCACCCCGGGATTCCTGATCGAGCCGATGATCCCGCTCTATGTCGCCTGGTTTTTCTACATGATCCGCTTCTACCTGATGCCCTGGCTGCTCGGCTACTCGGTGCTCGGCATGCTGTCCTTTCCGCTGGAAGGGGAGATCGCCGGCTGGCTGTACCGCAGCTTCGGTCCCTAGACACCGAGGCTTCCGGGCGGGGATAATCCCGCCGCATTTCAAACGGCGGGAAAGCCATGACGGACGGCTTCGACAGCGCATCCCTTCTCAGCATCCGGGACCGGGTGATCGTCGTCACCGGCGGCGGCAGGGGAATCGGCCGGGTCTATTGCGAGCGCATGGCGGAGGCCGGCGCCAGGATGGTGGTCGCCGACATCGACGCGGACGCCAATGACGATACCGTGGCGGCGATCCGCTCCGCCGGCGGCGAGGCGGTGGCCTGCGCCACCGATGTCAGCGCCGCCGACCAGGCCGAACGCCTGGCGCGGACCGCGGTCGAGAGTTTCGGGCGGATCGACGGGCTGCTCAACAACGCCTCGCTGATGAGCGTGCTGCCGCGCGGCGACTGGATGGAGATCGACGTCGAGCGCTGGGACCGGGTGATGGAGGTCAATCTGCGCGGCATCTTCGTCTGCTGCCGCGCCGTGGTGCCGCATATGAAGGCGCAGGGGGGCGGCAAGATCGTCAACATCTCGTCCGGGCGGTTCTGGATGGGCGCGCCCAACCGGCTCGACTACTCGACCTCCAAGGCGGGCGTGATCGGGCTGACCCGCTCGCTCGCGACCGAGGTCGGCCCGTACAATATCTGCGTCAACGCGATCACCCCGGGCTTCACGCTGAGCGACACCCAGGTCGCGTCCTCCGGCGACTACGCCCAGAAGAACGAGCCGCCGCCCGGGCGCATCATCCGCCGTCACCAGTATCCCGACGACCTGGTCGGCGCGGCGATGTTCCTGATGTCGCGGGGCTCCGACTTCATCACCGGCCAGACCGTCAACGTCGATGGCGGCCAGTCGATGCACTAGACCTTCGGGGACTGACATGGAGATACCCGGCGCCGGGCGGGTCCCCGGTCTCGCCGCCGAGAGCTTCCACACCGGCCGCCATCTGGCCAACGCCAGGCGCCAGGCGGAGGCCGGGATCGACGACGTGCTGGTCGTCGACGCCGATGCGCATGTCTACGAGAAGGAATCGATCACGGAGATCATCCCGCTGATCGAGGACCCGATCGTCCGCCAGCTCGCGCGGAGCGCCCAGGGCGCTGCCCGCCAGGCGGCGCGTTTCCCGCTCGACCGCGTCGCCTATCACGATGTCGGCGGCCGGATCGTCCGCGACATCCTGCGCCGCCTCGAGACCACCCCGGGCGACGGCCCCCACCGCGCGGCCGCGCTCGCGCTGCGCGCGATGGACGCGATGGGGATCGACGTGGCCGCGCTGTCTCCGTTCGGCCTGCAGATCATGGGACTCCACCCCCAGCCCGAGGTCGAGGCCGGGGTCCTCGGCGCCTATAACCGCTGGCTCACCGAACGGGTCCTGCCGGTCTCGCCGCGGCTGCTCGGCTGGATCATGCTGCCCTTCAGCGCGCCCCGCGCCGCCCGCGACATGGTCGAGGCCTATGCCGGCCGCCCCGGGATCGCCGGTTTCCAGGTCACGGCGCTGCGCGAGAAACCGGTCCACGACAACGCCTACATGCCGGTCTACGCGGCGATCGAGGAGACCGGGCTCCCCATCGCCTTCCACGGCGGCGCCGACTGGGAGGACCCGCTGTTCCGCACGGTCAGCAAGTTCATGGCCGTCAAGGCGCTGTCGCAGCAGTGGTACAACATCGTCCATTGCACCAACTGGGTGGTGAACGGCATGCCGGAGCGCTTTCCCCGCATGCCCGTCATCTGGATGGATTCCGGGATCTCCTGGGTGCCCTGGCTGATGATGCGGCTCGACAACGAATACCGCATGCGGAGCTCGGAATGCCCCTCCCTCACGCGGCTTCCGGGCGAATACATGCGGGAGATGTACTACACCTCCAACCCGGTCGAGATGCCCGACCGGGAAGACGCGCTGGCGGCCGCCTACCGGGCGATCGACGCGCCGAACAGCCTGATCTACGCCTCCAACTACCCGGCCTCGGACATGGACCTCCCCGGGGCGGTCGCGAATCTCGCCATCCTTGGCGAGGCCGACAAGCGCGGCATCCTGGGCGAGACCGCGCGGCGCCTGTTCCGCCTGCCGGAGACGGTCGCCGCCGGCTACATGGGGGACGGATAGGCGCCGGGGGCCATTCGGGTTTTCGCCGCCGCTCTGCTACAAACCCGGCGGTACGGATCGAGCGGAGGCGAAACGGGACATGGCGGACGGCGGCAGCAGGGGTTACGGCGCGTACGACCGGCCTCACGAAGACTTGCGCGAATGGATCGAGCGGGCGGACGAGCTCGGCGAGCTGATGCGCGTCGACGGGGTCGACTGGAACCTCGAGATGGGCTCGGTGGCGGAGATGATCTACCACGCCAAGCCCGACAACCCGCCGGCGATCCTGTTCGAGAACATCCCGGGCTTCTCGTCCGACTACCGGGTGCTGTCGGGCGCGACCAACTCGATGAACCGGCTGGCGATGACGCTCGGCTTCCCCAGGCCCGAGACCCCGATCGATGTGGTGCAGAGCTACCGCGACCGGCTGAAGGACTTTGCGCCGCTGCCGGCGCGCGAGCTCAATACCGGTCCGGTGATGGACAATGTCGACCGTGACGAGGCGGTCGATCTCTACAAGTTTCCCGTGCCCCTGCTGCACGAGGGGGATGGCGGGCGGTATTTCGGTACCGGCGACCTGGTGACTACCCGCGATCCGGATGACGGCTGGGTCAATCTCGGCACCTACCGGGTGCAGGTGCATGACAGGAACACCGTCGGGTTGTGGATTTCGCCCGGCAAGCACGGCCGCCTGATCCGCGACAAGTATTTCGCCAAGGGCGAGCCCTGCCCGGTGGCGATCAGCGTGGGCCAGGATCCGCTGCTCTTTCTGTCCGCCGCCAACGAGGTGGCCTGGGGCACGCCGGAGTTCTCCCATGCGGGCGGCCATCGCGGCGTGCCGTTCGACATCACAAGCTCCGAGCTCCACGGCCTGCCGATGGCGGCCGCGGCCGAGATCGTGCTCGAGGGCGAGATCATGCCCGACGAGAAACGCATCGAGGGGCCGTTCGGCGAGTGGACCGGGTATTACGCCAGCGCCGAGCGCGAGGACTATGTCGTCAAGATCCGCCGGGTCTACCACCGCGACCGGCCGATCCACACCATGGCGCGCCCCGGCCGGCCGCCATCCGACTATTCGTTCTCCAAATGCACCGTCAAGGCGGCGATGATCTGGGACCAGGTCGAGCGCGCCGGGCTGCCCGGCGTCAAGGGCGTCTGGAGCATGGAGTTCGGCGGCGGGCGCATGTTCAACGTCATCTCCATCGAGCAGAGATATCCCGGCCACGCGCGCCAGGCGCTGCTGCTGACGGCGGGGGCCCATGCGGCGAACTATCTCGGCCGTTTCGTGGTCGTGGTCGACGACGACATCGACCCCACCAGCGTCCACGACGTGATGTGGGCCATCGCCTCGCGCTGCGACCCGGAGCAGGACATCGACACCATCCGCCGCACCTGGTCCGGCCCGCTCGACCCGATGAAGCGGCCCGGCGAGAACATGAACAGCCGCGCGCTGATCGATGCCTGCCGGCCCTTCGAATGGATCGACGATTTCCCCCCGGTCGCCGAGGCGACCCCGGGGGAGAAAGCCCGGATCCGCGAGAAGTTCGGCCACCTCCTGGAGAAGCTGTAGGCGGCGATGGCTGACGCGCCGCTCTCTCTCGGCGTCGATACCGGGGGCACGTTCACGGATATCGTGCAGATCGACGCCGCCGGCGCGGTCACCGTCGACAAGGCGTTCTCGACCCCGGCGGGCCCCGAGGAGGGCGCGATCGAGAGCCTCGCCAGCCTCGCCCGCAACACGCAGCGCCCCGTGCAAGCGGTGCTCCGGAAGACCGCCCGGTTCGCCCACGGCACCACGGTCTCGACCAACGCGCTGATCCAGCGGAGCGGCGCCCGGGTCGGGCTGATCGCGACCAGCGGTTTCGAGGACACGCTGGTGATCGGCCGCGGACCGGTGGGCCGCGTCGGCGGGCTGCCGCATGCGAAGGCGATGGACTTCCTGCATACCCAGCCGCCCCCGCCCCTGTCGACCCGGACGAGGCCGCCCGTTCCGTCCGGGCGCTGGTCGGGGCGGGGGCCGAGAGCCTCGCCGTCTGCCTCCTCTGGTCCTTTCTCCGCCCCGACCAGGAGCAGGCGGTGCGGGCGTCGGCGGCCGATGTCGCGCCCGGCCTGCCGGTCTTTCTTTCGTCCGAGATCGCGCCCCGGATGGGCGAGTACGAGCGCATGGTGACCACCGCCGTCGCCGCCCATGTGGGGCCGGCGACCACGCGCTATATCGCACGGCTCCAGGACCGGCTCGCGGGCGGCGGGCTGCGCCATCCGATCCAGGTCATGACCGCGTCCGGCGGGACGGTGTTGCCCGACGGTGCCGCGCGGGAGGCGGTCTCGGTGGTGAATTCCGGCCCGGTCGGCGGTCTGGTCGCCGCGCGCCGTCTCGGCCGCTCGCTCGGGATCGAGAACGCGATCACCGCGGATATGGGCGGCACCAGCTTCGATGTCGGGGTGATCGCCGGCGGGGCGATCGAGCGGACCAGCACCCCGTTTCTCGGCCAGGGGCTTCCGGTGCTGACCCGTTCGGTCCGCATCGACACGCTCGGCGCGGGCGGCGGCAGCATCGCGGTCTCGGACGGCTTCCGGCTCAGGGTCGGCCCGGAGAGCGCCGGCGCCGATCCCGGCCCCGCTTGCTATGGAAGGGGCGGCGAATACCCGACGGTAACCGACGCGCTGATCGTTCTCGGCATCGTCAACCCGGAGCGCTTCTTCGGCGGTCGCTATCCGCTCGATCCCGGCCTGGCGGCCGCGGCGATCGAGCGCCACGTCGCTCGCCCGCTCGGGCTCGGCGTCGCCGATGCGGCCGCCGGGATCGTCGAGGTGGTCAACGGGCGGATGGCCGACCTGATCCGCAAGGTCACCATCGAGACCGGGAACGATCCCCGCCGGTTCGCGCTGATCGCCTATGGCGGGGCCTGCGGCGCGCATTGCGCCGACCTCGCGATGCGGCTCGGGATCTCCCGGGTGATCGTGCCCTACGGCGCGGCGGTTTTCTCCGCGCTCGGCATCGCGCTGTCGGACATCGTCTACGCCCACACCCTGTCGGCCCCGGTCGCGCTCGACGACGAGGATGCGGCCCGCCGGGTCGCGCAGGAGGCGTTGGCCGTGCTGGGCGCGCGCGCGGCGGCCGATCTCGCGGCGAGCGGCCTCGCGCCGGATGAAGCGACGACGCGCCACGGGGTCGAGATGCGCTATCGCGGCCAGATGAACGAAATCTCGCTCGACCTCCCCGACGGCGCGGCGGAGCCCGGTCTCGCCCCCCAGCTGCGCCATGCCTTCGAGGCGCTCTACGCCGAGCGCTACGGCGCCAGCGCGGTCCGCCCCGCGGCGGGGCTCGAAATCGTCAGCTTCGGCATCGAGGCCACGGTCGCCGCCGAGGCGCCGCCGATTGCCGAGCGGACGGGCGCGGCGGCGGCCCGGGCTCCCGCCGCCAGGCGCCGCATCCATCGCCGCGGCGCCGCCGCGCTCGACGCCGGGATCCACGATTTCGCGACCCTCCCCGCCGGGTCCGAGATCGCCGGGCCTGCGGTGGTCGAGCGCGACATGACGACGATCTGGGTCCCGCCATCGGCGACGGCGCGTCTCGACCCGATGGGGAATTTCGAGATCCGGCCGGGAGCGGGAGGGTGACCGCCATGCTGGACCCGATCGACTTCGAAGTGCTGAAGCACCGGCTGTGGCAGATCAACGACGAGCAATCCGCCGCCATCAAGACCATCTCGGCCTCGCCCATCGTGGTCGAGGGGAACGACTTCAACACCGGGCTGTTCACCGCCGCGGGCGATGTGGTGGTCGCCGGCATCGGCTCGGTGGTCCATGTCACGACCATGGGCGACACGCTGCGCGAGATCATCCGCAAGGCGGGCCGGATCCGCGACGGCGACATCTATCTTACCAACGATCCCTTCATGGGCGCGCTGCACCAGAACGACGTGGTGATGGCGAGCCCGGTCTTCGTCGACGGCGAGGTCTTCCTGTGGATCGGCAATGTCCTCCACCACCCCGATGTCGGCGGCATCGACGAGGGCAGCTTCTGCATCAACGCGCGGTCGATCTACCAGGACCCGCCGCGCTATTTCCTCAAGATCGTCGATGCCGGCGAACCCTCGCCCGAGGTGGAGCACACCTTCGTCACCAATTCGCGCCTGCCCGACATGGTCCTGCTCGACCTCGGCGCCCAGATCGGCGCGATCAACCGCGCCAGGCAGCGCATCGACGCCCTGATCGCCGAGCAGGGGCCGGACACCGTCCGGGCGGTGATGGACCGGTCGATCGACGTCGCCGAGGCGCAGATCCGGGCCGCCATCGCCGAACTCCCCGAGGGGAGCTGGACCGGCAACGCCTATATGGACGGCGACCGGGTGGGATCGGAGAGGATCCACCGCGTCGCGCTCCGCCTGAGCAAGGAGGGCGAGACCCTTCACTTCGACTACACCGGCTCCTCGCCGCAGGTCGACGCCGCGGTCAACAGCACCTACCCGGCGACCGTGGGCGGATCGGCGGTGCCGCTGTTCAGCTTCCTGTGCCAGGGCGATATCGACTGGAACGAGGGGCTGAGGCGCTGCATGCGGGTCACCGCGCCCGAGGGCAGCGTGGTGAACGCCCGCTTTCCGGCACCGGTCTCGATATCGACGGTCGGGTTCCGCTGGCTGGTTACCGTCGCTGCGGCCGAGGCGATCGCCCGGATGTTCGCGTCTTCCGAGCGATTTCGCGACCGCGTCTGTCCGTCCTGGAACTCGTCGAGCAACTGCAACAACGTGTTCGCGACCGCCGCCGACGGGAGGCGGGTCGGCGCGCTGCTCTCCGATCACCGGGGCTCGGGCGGCGGCGCGCGGTCCTTCGCCGACGGGTTCGACCATGCCGGCACCATCACCTCGTTCGCGTCCAGCATGGGCAATGTCGAAGGCACCGAATGGAAGCTGCCGGTGCTCTACGTCTATCGCCGGTCGATCCCCGATTCCGGCGGCGCGGGGCGGTTTCGCGGCGGGCTCACCGCCGAGATCGCGCTGGTCCCGGAGGGCGCCGACGCGCTGGTTCTCAAATCGACCAATACCGCGGGCACCGACCAGACCAACGCCCACGGCATCGCCGGCGGCTATCCCGGGGCCGGATCCCAGACCAGCGTGATCCGCGAAACCGGTATACGCGAGTCGATCCGGCGCGGCGCGCCGCCCGGCTCCGTCGAGGCTTTCGCCGGGCGGATCGAGCATCTCGCCTCCAAGGACGAAGCCGTGCTCGGCCCCGACGACGCGCTGGTCTTCTACCCCGCCGGCGGGGGCGGCTACGGCGATCCCCTCGACCGCGAGCCGGAGGCGGTCGCCGCCGACATCGCCGAGGGCCGCGTGACCCGCGATGTCGCGCGCGAGCAGTACGGCGTGGTGCTCGCCGGGAACGGCGGTGCGGACGGCGACGCGACTGAAATCGCCCGCGATGCGATGCGGCGGGCGCGCAGGGAAGGGGCCGTGGAGGCGGGCTGGAGCCCGGGGATCGCGCTCGAAACCCCCGGCACGCACGCAATCGGCGGGCAACTCGAAAGCGTCGTGGACGATGCCGGTCAGACGCTTCGCTGCGGTCGCTGCGGGAACCATCTGAGCGGCGGGGGAGGCGGCGCGATGCTGCGACGCCGGAAGCTGGGCGCGGCCGGGCCCCTGCGCGCGCTGCGCTGGGGCGGAGACAGCCCCAACTTCGTCCTCGAGGAAGTCATCTGCCCCGGCTGCGCGACACTGCACGAGGTCCGCGAGGTCCGCATCGGCTCGGGCGAGGAAGGGGAGGCCAATTCATGAACGCCGCAGGGATCGGAAGCGTCGGCGTGATCGGGCTCGGCAAGATGGGCGGGCAGCTCGCCCGCCATCTGGCCGCCGCCGGGTTCGAGACGCTGGGCTACGACGTGCGCGCCGAAGCGATGGCTCAAGCGGAAGCGGACGGCGCGGCGGCGACCGGCTCGCCGGCGGCTCTTGCGTCCGCCAGCGACCTGGTCATCGTCGGGGTGGGGTTCGACTCAGAGCTTGAAGCCGCCCTCTTCGGCAGGGACGGCGTGATGGAGTCGCCCCGGCCGGGGTCGACCATCGCCGTCGCATCGACGGTCGCGCCGGCGACCATGCTGAAGATCGCGGAGCGGATCGGCGATGGCGACGTCGCCGTGCTCGACATTCCGATGGCGCGCGGGGAGCAGGCGGCGATCGACGGCAATCTGCTGATTTTCGGCGGCGGCGACCGCGCGGTGTTCGATCGCTGCCGCGCGGCCTTCGCGACCTTTTCCGATTCCGTCCACCATCTCGGCCCGGTCGGCGCCGGCCAGGTCGGCAAGCTGGTCAACAACCTGATCCTCTGGGCCTGCATCTCGGCCAACGAGGAGGGTTTCCGGCTCGCCGAAGAACTCGGCGTCGAATCCGCGCCGCTGCGCGAGGCCCTGCTCCGGTCGAGCGCGCTGAACTGGGCGCTCGCCACCGAGGCGGTCGAGCGCCCGATGCCGTGGGCCGAGAAGGACATGACCATCGTCCTCAAGGAGGCCGATGCCGCGCGGATCTCGCTGCCGCTCTCGGGCACAATCAAGGAGGTGATCAAGGGGGTGAAGATCGCGCGCGGACAGCCCATGCCGGAGGAGCGCTAGGCCATGCTGCTGATCGACAACGAAACCGTCGCCGCCCTGCTCGACATGCCGTCCTGCATCGAAGCCCAGGAGGCGGCGTTCCGCCAGATCCCCGACGGCGGCGCCGCCTTCCGCGGCCGCATCGACATGTACGCCCCCTGCGAACGGCCGGACGGCTATTACCGCTGGGGCACGATGGAGGGCTACAACGACGGCATCCTCGCGATCCGCATCAAATCCGACGTGATGACCTGGCCGCGCGACGAGAACGGGCGCTGGACCGAGGACAAGTACTGCGTCGAGCCCGGCACCTATTGCGGTCTGATCTTCCTGTGGAGCGCGCTCAACGGCGAGCCGCTGGCGATCGTCAATGACGGGGTGCTGCAGCACATGCGGGTCGGCGGCGGCGCCGGCATCGGGGTCAAGCATCTGTCGCGCCCCGATGCATCCGTCGTCGCCATGCTGGGCTCGGGCGGCATGGCGCGGACCTATCTGGAGGCGATCTGCGCGGTGCGCGGCATTTCCGAGGTCCGGGTCTACAGCCCCACGAGGGCCAACCGGGAGCGCTACGCGGCGGAGATGACCGGGCGCCTCGCGGTCCCCGTCCTGCCGGCGGACACGCCGGAAGCCGCAATCGCCGACGCCGACATCGTGGCCAGCGCGACCGACAGCATGGAGCCCACCTTCGATCCCGCGTGGCTCGAGCCCGGCATGCACGTCACCAATCTCGGGCCCGACGAGGTAAGCCCGGCGGCGCTGGAGCGCTTCGACGTCAAGATCCGCCAGGGGATTCCCGGTATCCGCATGAAGGAGAGCGCGCGCATGCAGCCCGGTATCGGCCACTCCCCGATGGCGGTGCTCGCCGGCACCGAGGAGGAGCTGAAGCGCCTGCCGCCCAGGCGCGAGCGGGACATCTATCTGGAGGAATTCCCCACCTATTGCGACCTGGTGACCGGCAAGGCGCCGGGACGGACGGCGGCCGACCAGATCACCTTCTACCAGAACACCGGCTTCCAGGGCCTCCAGTTCTCCTCGGTCGGCGGTCTGGTCTACCGCAAGGCGCGCGAGGCCGGGCTCGGACGCGAGATCCCGACCGCATGGTTCCTCCAGGACATCCGCGACTGAGCCGGGCCGCTGGAGCGCGTGGCGGTTTTGTGGGAAAGTCCGGCAAATCAAGCAGGAGACCGGCGATGAGCAGAGGGCTCGACACCAAGCCTGAGATGACCAACGCGCGGGCCGACTATTACGGCCGGATCGACGAATACAACATGGCGCCGCTCTGGGAGGTGCTGCACAAGCTGCTCGCGCACCAGCCGGTCACCGAGGCGACGCCCCATCTCTGGAACTACGATTCGCTCCGCCCCTCGCTGATGGAATCGGCCGACGTGATCTCGACCGAGGAGGCCGAGCGCCGGGTCCTGATCCTCGAGAACCCGACCATGCGCGGCAAGTCCTGCATCACCGAGGCGCTCTATGCCGGGCTTCAGCTCATCATGCCGGGCGAGATCGCCGCGACCCACCGGCACAGCCCCGCCGCGCTCCGCTTCATCGTCGAGGGCAGCCGCGCCTATACCGCGATCGACGGGGAAAAGGCCTATATGGAGCCCGGCGACCTGATCCTCACCCCGTCATGGGTGTGGCACGACCACGGGCATGACGGCGAGGTGCCCGTCGTGTGGCTCGACGGGCTGGACATCCCGATGGTGCGCTTCATGGGCCCGGTCTTCGCCGAGCCCCACCCCGAGGAGACCCACGCCCCGGGCAACCCGGTCGGCGACAACATGGCGCGCTACGGCGCCAACATGCTGCCCTACGGCGCGCGGCTCAGGGACGAGAAGAACTCGCCGGTCTTCCACTATCCCTTCGCCCGCACCCGGGAGACGCTGCTCCAACTGGCCAAATCGCAGGACCTCGATCCCTATCACGGGGTCAAGATGGAGTTCGTCAACCCGGCGAATGGCGGTCCGACGATGCCGACGCTCGGGACCTATATGCAGCTCGTCCCCAAGGGGTTCGCGACGGAGGACTACCGCTCGACCGCCGCCTGGGTCTACTCGGTGGCCGAGGGCACGGGGCGCACCACCATCGGCGAGGAGGTCTTCGAATGGGGGCCGCGCGACACCTTCGTCGTCCCCGCCTGGTATCCGCACAGCCACGAGGCCGATGACGACGCGTTCCTGTTCAGCTTCTCCGACAAGCCGGTGCACGACACGCTCGGCTGGTTCCGCGAGCAGCGCGGCAACGCGTAGGGCGGCCCGGAGGTCAGCCCGCGCGCCCTCCGGCGTGCGGCGGGCCCGGCGTGTGCAGGCGCTCGAGCAGGCCGAGCAGGCTCTTGCGCTCGTCCTCGTTCAGCGTCTCGGCGACGATGCCCTCATGCTCGTCCGACAGCGTCTTCAGCTCGTCGAGCAGCGCCGCGCCGTCCTCCGTCAGCCTGAGCGCATGGGAGCGCCGGTCCTGCAACGAGGGTTCGCGCCTGACCAGGCCCCGGTCCTCCAGCCGGTCGACGACCTGTACCAGCGTCGACCGGTCGAAGCGCAACGCCTCGGCGATCGAGCTCTGGCTCACCCCGGGATTGGCCTCGATGAGCAGCAGCGTGCCGAACTGGGGCCCGGAGATGCCGTGCACGCCGAGCGTGCGGTTGAAATGCTGGAACACTGCGACATGGGCGCAGCGCAGGTGATAGGCGAGCAGGTCCGGCAGGATCCCCATGCGGAGCCCGTCCGTCTTGCGCCGGACTTTCGCGGCCGCGCCGCCGTCCTTCATCCTCGCGCCTTCCAAGACCAAGACCGCAGCAGTTAGACCATATCCGGGCGGTCGCGATCCACCCCGCCCGGCCGGTCAGACCAGGGGTTCGGTGTTGAACGCTTCGAGGTCGGTCTCCAGCGGGGCGAATGCGCCCTTCAGCTCCCGGTCCACGGCCGCGGCAAGCGCGTCCTCGTCCCACCCGCCGGGTTCGGCGACAATGCGCGCGGCGGGGCGCGGCTGGGAAAACACGAACACCTCGCGCCCGCGCACGCCGAAGATCTGGCCCGTCACCCCGCCTGCCGCCGGCGAGCAGAGATAGCCGACCAGCCCGGCCACCGGCTCCGGCGGCACGCCGAGCGCGCGCTCCTTGTACCCGGCCTGTTCGTCATTGGCCGGCACGATCGACTCGGTCACGCGGGAGCGCGCGAACGGGGCGACGGCGTTGCAGGTCACCCCCGAGCGCGCCATGTCGAGCGCGCAGATCCGCATCAGGCTGGTCAGCCCACCCTTGGCGCTCGCATAGGAGGCCTGGCCGTAATTGCCGATATAGGCGGCGGACGAGACGATGTTGACGATCCGCCCCCACCCGTAGCCTTCGCCGCCGCCCCGCCCGGATTTCGCCTGGTCGCGCATCGCCGGCGTCGCCGCGGCGATCAGGTAATAGGCGCCGGAGAGGTTGTTGCGGATCGCCTCGTCCCAGTCCGCCGTCGTTCCGCGGAACACGAAGGCGTCGCGCAGGATGGCCGCGTTGTTGACCAGGATGTCGATACCGCCGAAGCGGTCCCGGGCGAGCGCCACCGCTTCCCGGGCGGCGGCCGGGACCGCCATGTCCTCGACATAGGCGACGGCGCGTTCGCCGAGCGGGTCCGCGAAGGCGCGGGCGAGCGAAGGGTCGGGATCGCGTCCGTCGATCCCGCAGCCCATGTCCGCCACGACCACCGAGGCGCCGCGTTCGACCAGCATCGTCGAGATCGCGGCGCCGATCCCGCGTGCGCCGCCGGTCACGATGGCCACCCGTCCGGCGAGCGACCCGTCGCTCATCCCGCCAGGTCCGGCCATACGCGCGCCGCGACGTCGACGACCAAAGCGAGCTTGGCGCGCTGGTCCTCCGGGCTCACCGGGTTGCCGACGACGGCGCTGGAAAACCCGCATTGCGGGCTCACCGCCAGACGGTCGAGCGCGATATGGCGGCTCGCCGCGGCGATCCGCGCCTCGATCTCCGCCGGGTCTTCGAGCACCGGCAGTTTCGAACTGACCAGGCCGAGCACGACGCCCTTGTCGTCCGGCATCGCCGCCAGCGGCGCGAAATCGCCGGCCCGGTCGGTGTCGTATTCGAGGCAGAAATGGTCCACGTCGAGCTGCCGGAACAGCTTCTCCGCCACGGCGTCGTAGCCGCCGCGCGACAACCACGTGCCCTTGAGGTTGCCGCGGCAGATATGGAAACCGACCGTCATCCCCGCCGGACGTCCGGCGACCGCATCGTTGGTGAGGGCGATGTAGTCGTCGACCAGCGCCTCGGGGTCCTCGCCCCTTGCCGCGAGCTGGCCGCGCAGGGTCTCGTCGCACAGCATGGCGAACGGCACGTCGTCGAGCTGCACGTAGCGCGCGCCGCGCGCGGCGAGATCGGCGATGTCCTCGCGATAGGCCCGGGCGAGGTCGGCGAACAGCGCGTCGCGGTCGGGATACAAATCCCCGGGCGGGTCTTCCGCGCCGCCGAGGAAATGCATCGTCGCCGGCGAGGGCAGGGTCGACTTCGCCGTCCTGGCCGTCACCGAGCGGAGGAAATCGAACTCCTCGCCCGAATTCGCCCTGACGCGTTTGAGCCGGCCCACCGTGCGCGGGGCGACGAATTCATGCGCCGTGCCGTCATCCTCGTAGAAGCGGAAGGAGGACGGCGCGAATTCAAGCCCCTCCACCGAGTCCACGAAATGCGAGATATAGGTGGTGCGGCGGAACTCGCCGTCGGTCACGACCTCCAGCCCGACCGCTTCCTGCATCGCCACCGCATCGCGGATGCAGCCGTCCTGGACGGCGCGAAACCCGTCTTCGTCGATCTCTCCCCGGGCGAGGCGTCGGAAGCCCTCGCGCAGGGTCTCGGGGCGCAGCAGGCTGCCGATATGCTCGGCCCGGAACGGAGGGGTCCGGTCAAGCGGCATCGCGCTCGGCCGCGATCAGCCGGTGGAGCAACGCGCGCGCCTGGATGGTCGGCTGGTCGGCGTTGACGTCGACCGACGGGGCGTCGGGATAGGCGGCGATCGAGCGCTGCTGCAACTCGACCATCTCGACATCCTCGAGGAACACCTCGCGGATCGACGCCATGGTGTCGGTAACCTCCGGATCGTCGAGCGCGAAATCCCGCGACGAAACCCAGAAATGGTGGCAGGTCGTGTCCGTCTCCGGGGTGATTCCGTGGGTGTTGAACACGTTGAAGGCCTGGCTGCGGTCGCCCTCGAAGACGCCGCTGCCGAGCGGCGCGACCCCGGTATCGAAGGTGATCAGCCCGCTGCGCGGCCGATAGGTCCAGGTCACCCAGACATCGCCGTTGCCTTTCACCGGGGTCGCCTTGGCGAAGAGCGGCGGCGGGTCCGAATCGCGCATGCGCCGCCCGTTATGCAGCAGCTCTCCGTCGCGCTCGACCTTGGGGCTGTGGCGCAGCGAGCCGGCATTGCCCAGGCTGCCCGGGTGGACGAAGCTCGAATGGGTGTTGTCGAGCTGGATGTCGATCAGCGCCTGGTAATGGCACCTGACGTGGAAGCGGTCGCCCACCGCCGCCCAATCGGGCGAGTCGTGCCAGTAGATGTCGGGGATCAGCTCCGGGTCGGCGCCTTCCGGATCGCCCATCCAGATCCACACCCAGCGGTTCTTTTCGACCAGCGGGTAGCGGCGCACCCGGGCCCCCGGCGGCACCCGTGCCTGGCTCGGCACGGCGACGCATTTCCCCGACGCGTCGAATTCGAGCCCGTGATAGCCGCACTGGATCCGCTCGCCGATCACCTTGCCGGCGGACAGCGGCGCGTGGCGGTGGCAGCAGCGGTCCTCCAGCGCGACCGCCCCGCCCGATTCCGTGCGCCACAGCACCACCGGCCGGCCGAGAAGGACGCGCGACATCGGCGTGCGCCCGATCTCGTGATCCCACGCCGCGACATACCATGCGGCTTCCAGATACATCCTGCGGTTCCGCTGTATTGCCCGGCAGCAATGGTGCCCACCGCGGCGCCTTGAGGCAAGCCTTGATTGTTTCCGCACCAATGGACTAATTTGTTGATTCAACGACAAGAATCGATGGATCGGGGGGCACGATGGCGGTATCGGAGAGCACGGGCGGGGGACTCGCATACCGGCCTGGCGCGGCCGAGGGGGCGGTGGATGCCGCGGCGCTGAAGGCGGAGCTGATCGAGCGCGGGGTCCGCTTCCTGCTGCCGAGCTACGCCGACATGCACGGCGCATCCAAGGCCAAGATGGTGCCGATGTCGCATTTCGACCAGATGATGGGCGGCTCCGAGCTGTTCACCGGGGCGGCGCTCGACGGGGTGCCGCAGCAGGTCAACGAGGAGGAGGTGGCCGCCCATCCCGATCCCGGGTCCTGCCTGATCCTGCCCTGGCAGACCGACATCGCCTGGTTCGCCTCCGACCTGCAATGCCGGGGCGCGGCGTTCGAGGCGTGCAGCCGCAACATCCTCAACCGTGTCCGGACGCGCGCCGCGGAGATGGGCTACGGCATGTATCTCGGCACCGAGATCGAGTTCTTCGTCTTTCGCGAGCCCGAGACGGACGGGCTGCCGACGGTCAGCGGCAAGCCGCATCTCGACAAGCCGGCCTATGACGTCTCGCGCCTGCTGGACAATTTCCACTGGATCGGCGATCTGGTCGAGGCGATGAACGGGCTCGGCTGGGACGTCTATTCCTTCGACCACGAGGATGCGATCGGCCAGTTCGAGATCGATTTCGCCTATGCCGACGCGCTCACCATGGCCGACCGCTTCGTCTTCTTCCGGCGCCTGGCCGACGAGATGGCGCGTCGCCACGGATATTTCGCCAGCTTCATGCCGAAGCCGATGATGAACTATTCGGGCAGCGGCTCGCATTACAACATGTCGCTCTACGACGTCGCGGACGGGCGCAACCTGTTCGGCGATCCCGCCGATCCGCGCGGCAACCGGATGTCCGCGCTCGGCTACCGGTTCATCGCCGGGCTGCTGCGCCATCTGCCGGCGATCGTCGCGGTCGCCGCGCCCAGCGTGAACAGCTACAAGCGGCTGATCATCCAGGGCAGCATGTCGGGCTATACATGGGCGCCGGTGTTCCGCTGCTACGGCGGCAACAACCGGACCAACTCGCTGCGCATCCCGCTCGCCGGCGACCGGGTCGAGCTGCGCGCCACCGACCCGATGTGCAACCCCTATCTCGGCGCCGCGATGGTGCTGGCGGCCGGGCTCGAGGGGATCGCCGAGGAGCTCGACCCCGGCGAGCCCAGGATGGGGAACCTCTATGTCAGGAGCGCGAGCGAGCTTGCCGCCGAAGGCATCGAAATGCTGCCGCGCAGTCTCGCCGAGGCGCTCGACGCCTTCGAGGCCGACCCGCTCTCCGAGGCGGTGTTCGGACCCGACATGTACCAGGCCTGGCTCTCCTACAAGCGCCAGGAATGGCTCGACTACATGAACCACGTCTCCGACTGGGAGACCGACCGCTATCTCCGGTTCTACTGACCCGCGCCGCCCTGCATGACCGCATCCGACGGCGCGCCGATACCGGGGCGGGTGCAGGCGCCGGTCTACGCGCTCGCCTTCTGTTACGGCAACGTCATGCCGATGACGGCGGTGGTGTTGCCGCTCTGGGCGCTCGAACTCACGACATCGCCGCTGATGATCGGGCTGGTCGTGGCGAGCCGGCAGTTCCTGGTGGTGACGCTGTCGATCTACGGCGGAGCGCTGCTCGACCGCGCCGCGCCCAAGCGCGTGATCCTCGCCCTTGCCGCGGTCGCCGCGGCGGGCTTCGCGCTGTTCCCGGTGCTGCCCTTCGTGTGGGCGGCGGTGCTGTTGCAGATGGTCTCCGGCTTCGCCGAGACCACCAACTGGATCGGCGCCCAGGCGCTGTTCGGCAGAGTGCTGAAGGGCCGCCCGGTCTATGCCGGCAGGCTGACCGCGGCCGCGCGCGTCGGGGGTTTCTTCGGCCCCTTGCTGGTCGGGTTCGCCTGGCAATATGCCGGGCGGACCGGCGCCTTCCTGTGCCTCGCCGGCTGGGTGATGGCGGGCGCCGTCGCCGCGCTGTTCCTGCCCGCGGTCGCGCCCGCCGGGACGCCTGCCCCGGAGCCGCGGCTCCGCGCCGAGGCGATGCCCAGGCTCTCCGACTACGCCAGCGCCTTCCGCATGCTGGCCCTGCCGGCGGTGGCGCTGGTGATCCTCGCGACCTTCATGCGCCAGACCGGGACCGGCATCCAATCGTCGTTCTACGGCATCTGGCTGACCGAGATCGGCTTTGAGGCCGGCACTATCGGCTTGCTGATCGGGATATCGAGCCTGGCCGCCGCCTTCGCCGCGCTCGCGCTCGGCCGGCTGTCCCGCCTGGTCGCCGAACGCTGGCTGCTGATCGCCGCGGTGCTGGCCGCGATCGTCGCCATCGCCATCACCCCGCTGCTCGACACGCTGACGCTGCTCATCGTCGCGATCGCGCTGCGCGGTGCCGGCCAGGGCCTCAACCTGTCGCTGATGATGACCATCGCCGCGCGGGCGGTGGGCGCGGACCTGCAGGGCCGGGTCGCCGCGCTCAGGGTCACATTCAACCGCCTCGGCGGCGTTCTGGTGCCGCTTGCCATGGGCGCGATCGCGGAGTTCACCGGGCTGGAGAACGCCTTCTATGCGATCGGCGCGGCCGGGGTCATCGCGGTGGCGGCGCTGGCGGTCTGGATCGCCCGCTCGCCCGGCCTCGCCTCGAGGGGGTGAGACGCAAACCGGACTGCGGGTCCGATTGAACCGCCGGTTCTCCTGTGCGAGGCTGCGCCGCGCCCGCCGGCCGGTGCGCTTCCGGGGAAGCCTGCGATGGGGGAGTGGGATGAAATACTGCCGTTACAACGAGAACAGGATCGGCGTCGTCCGCGGCGACCGGGTGCATGACGTGACCGCGATCGTGGAATCGCTGCCCGCCCATCGCTACCCCTTCCCCGTCGGCGACGCGCTGGTCGCCAACCTGGACTCGCTGCGCGGCGAGATGGAACGCCTTGCCGATGCGGCCGAGGGCGTGCCCGCATCCTCGGTGAGCTTCTTGAGCCCGGTCGCCAACCCGACGAAGGTCATCGGGGTTCCGGTCAACTACCAGGCGCATGCCGACGAGGCCAAGGCGGATGCCGAGGTGAGCGTCGCCGCCAGGCGCGGCTCGATCGAGGAGCAGGGGCTGTTTCTCAAGGCGAACAGCGCGCTCGTCGGCCCGTCCGAGGGCGTCGCGGTGCGCTTCCCCGACCGGCGCACCGACCACGAGGCGGAGCTCGGGCTGATCGTCGGCAGGACCGCCTGCGACGTGAGCTACGACGAGGCGCTGGACTACGTGGCGGGCTATGCCATCGCGCTCGACATGGTGGTGCGCGGGACCGAGGATCGCAGCATGCGCAAGTCGGTCGACACCTATGCGGTGCTCGGCCCGTGGCTGACCACGGCGGACGAGATCGCCGACCCCGATTCGATCGCCTTCGAGCTAAGCGTCAACGGCGAGACGCGCCAGAAGTCGACCACTCGGCTGATGATCATGGACTGCCGCCGGCAGATCGAATGGGCGTCGGCCTTCTACACCCTGCACCCGGGCGACATCATCATGACCGGAACCTGCGAGGGCGTGAGCCGCGTGCTCCCCGGCGACACGATGCATCTCGAATTCGCCGGCCTCGGTGCGATGGACGTCCCCATCCGCGCGCACGGTTGAGGGGTCGTCCGGCCCCCTCCGATCAGGCGGCCACCGCCGCGCGATGCGGCGCGAGCTCGGCGAGATGCGCGATGAAGCCGGCCGCGTTGTCGTGCAGGATGGCGTGGCGTTCGTCGTCCGCGATCCGCGCGTCGTCCAGCGCCTTGTTGGTCCAGTCGCAGCCGAACCCGGTGCCGTCGGTGCCATAGACGATCTTGCCCGCGCCGTAGGCGGCGACGCCCGCCTCGATGGCGCGCGCGCCGAACGAGTTGCAGTCGACGAACAGGTTGGGCTTGGCGAACCGGGTGGACGGCAGCGGCTCGTCCGGGGTGTCGAGGATGCTGCGGTGGTCGAGCCGCTCGACCTCGAAGGCGATGTTGCCGCCGAGATTGTGGAGCATGACATTGGCATCCGGGTAGTCGTCCAGGATGTCGGTGCAGCAGAACGTCATCATGTTGGCCGACAGGCTCGCCTGCATGTCGAGCGTGCCGAGCCGGGCGATCATGTTGTCGGCATCCGCCGGGACCCGGGGCCATTTGTCGCCAGGCCGCGGTCCCCAGTGGACGAACAGCACCGCGCGGTGCCGGTTGGCGGCGGCGAGCAGCGGCCGGTATTGCTCGGCCGTCGCGTAGTCGAGGAACCCGTTCCCCGGGATCTGCGCCCCGACCATGCCGGGAAGCCCCATGGCGCGGTCGAACTCGGCCACCGCCATGTCGAGATCGGCCAGCGGCAGGGAGGCGAAGGCGACGAAGCGGCCCGGCTGGGCGGCGCAAATCGCGCCGACGCTGTCGTTGTAGATGCGGGTCAGCGCCAGCGACTGCTCCGCCGGAAGCCTCTCGATCCACTGGAACATGCCGAACAGCGAGAGCGCCGCCGTCGAGACGCCGTGCGCGTCCATGTCGGCGAGACGCGCGTCGAGGTCGTCGAACGCCTCGGTCATCGCCATGTCGCCGTGGCGGCTGCGCAGCACCTCCGCGCCGCCGTCGGCGACGACATGGGGCGGTTCGGCGCGCTCGCGCAGCGCGTCGACCAGCGCCGGCGGGCGCCAGTGGGAATGCATGTCTATGGTCATGACGGTCTCCCCGTTTCCGGTGCCGGGATCAGGCGGCGACGCCCGGCGGCAGCTCTTCGCGTTCGCCGAGCTGCTCGATCCGCCATGTCGCCGTGGTGCAGGACCAGCGCAGGCGGCACATCTCCTCCGCGACTTCCGCCGCGCGCTCTTCCAGCTCCGGCGTCTCCAGATACTTGGCCGCGAGATCCAGCTGGCGCGAGGAATGCTCCAGATCCGCCATCTCGTGCTCGGCGAAGAACATCGCCTCGAGGTCGGTGCGCGCGATGCCGTAATGGGTCTCCAGCGCCGGCAGCACGATCTCGCTGTTCAGCGCCGGCATCTGGCCTTCCTGGGTGAACGCCATCGCCAGCATCACGCCGACCGGCTCGACCCGCGCGGTGTTGAGGTAGTAGAGCGCGCGCCCCCACCAGGCGGCCGGCATGTCGACGCCCAGCACCTCGTCCCTGGTCATGCCCGCGGCGGCGCAGAAGGTGTAGATCATCTCCATGTGGTCGTGCGCACCGTGCTCGGTGTGGCCGCCGATCAGCCCTTCCTCCTCGGCCATGTTCTCGACCAGCATCTTGCGCACGTCGCCCGGCGCCCGGGAGTAGAGAAGCCCGAACCCCTCGAGCCCGCGGCGGACATATTTCGCGTGCTGCGCCATGTAGACGCCGAGCACCCTGAGATTCAGCTCGCCCTTTGCCAGCGCCCGGAACATGGGATGGCGCTTGGTGTGCCACTTGTCGCGGATCGCGACGATCCGGTCGGTGATGTCCGATATTCCGGCAGCGCCCTCGGGTGCCATGGTCGTCCCCCAACAGATCGATCCGGGCGCCATCGTGGCAGCACTTGGACGGCCATGCAATTGCGTGGTTATGCTGAAGCCCGGCATTTCAGGATGGGTTAGCGGCAATGGCGGAGACGGCGATCGAGGCCGGCGGGATCGGGCAGCCGGTTCTCAGGAAGGAGGATCTGCGGCTGCTGCGCGGACGCGGGCGTTATACCGACGACATCGCGCTCGCCGGGCAGGCTCATGCCGTGATGCTGCGCTCGCCGCACGCGCATGCCCGCATCGCCGGCATCGACACCGCGGCGGCGCGCGCGGCGCCGGGCGCCATCGACGTGCTCACCGCCGCCGACCTCGCGGGCGATGCGGTCGGGACGATCCCCAGCTATTCCCTGATCGCCGGGCTGGTCGACCTGGTGCTCGAAAACGCCGACGGCTCGCCCCGGCGCGGGACGCCGCTGCCGGTGCTCGCGGGCGAGCGGGTGCGTTTCGTCGGCGACATCGTCGCCGTCGCAATCGGCGAGACGCCGGCTGCCGCGGCCGATGCGGCGGAACGGATCGCGGTCGCCTATGAGCCGCTCGATGCGGTCACCGACACCCGGGCGGCGCCCACGCCCGGCGCGCCGCAGCTTTGGGACGACATCCCAGGCAATATTTGCATCGACGGCTATTTCGGCGATCCGCAGGCGACCGAGGCGGCGTTCGCGGCCGCGGCGCATGTCGTTTCGCTGAACACCTGGGTGCAGCGGGTGACCGGGGTGATGATGGAGCCGCGCGCCGCGGTGGCCGTCTACGACCCGGAGTCGGAGCGATTCACCCTCTACTGCGGCGGTGACAACCCGGTCCGGGTCAAGCGCGACATCGCCGCCGTGTTCGGGGTGGAGGAGGGCAGGGTGCGCGTCGTCGCGGGCGATGTCGGCGGCAATTACGGCACCCGCAACTGGACCTATCCCGAGTACGCGATCGCCCTGTGGGCGGCCAGGCGGCTCGGCCGCCCCGTCAAGTGGACCGCGAGCCGGAGCGAGTCCTTCCTCTCGGACTACCAGGGGCGCGACCTCGCGATAGACGCCGCGCTGGCGCTCGACGCGGAGGGCAACTTCCTCGCGCTCCGTTCGTCGCTGATCTCCAATGTCGGCGGCTACACGGTGGCCTTCGTGCCGGTCACCAAGTCGTCCGAGCTGGCGCCGACCGTCTACGACTTTCCCGCCGCCCATATCCGCGCCCGGGCGGTGATGTCGAACACGGCGTCCACCGCGCCCTATCGCAGCGCCGGCCGGCCCGAGGCGATGCTGGCGATGGAGCGGCTGGTCGACCTCGCCGCGCGCGAGCACGGTTTCGACCCGGTGGCGCTGCGCCGGCGCAATCTGGTTCCGGCCTCCGCCATGCCCTACCGGACGGCGCTCGGGCTCACCTATGACAGCGGCGACTACGAGGAGGCGATGGACCGGGCGCTCCGCCTCGCCGACCGGGACGGGTTTCCGGCGCGGCGCGCCGAGGCGCGGGCGCGCGGCCGGCTGCGCGGCATCGGGATCGCCAACTCGATCGAGATCACCTCGGGCTTTCCCGTCGAGCGCGCCGGGATCGAAGTGCGGTCTCCGGACCTGGTCGAAATCGTGATCGGGACGCTGTCGAGCGGGCAGGGGCACGAGACCGCCTTCGCCCAATGCGTCGCCGACTGGCTCGGTGTTCCCTTCGACAGCATTCGCCTGGTGACCGGCGACACCGACATCGTCCCGGAAGGCGGCGGGTCGCATTCGGCGCGCTCGATGCGCATGGCGGGGATCGTCATGGGGCGCGCCTCCGAGCTGGTGATCGAGAAGGCGAAGCCGATCGCGGCCGACATGCTGGAGGCGGCGATCGAGGATGTCGTCTTCGATTCCGGCCGGTTCGCGATTCTCGGCACCGACCGCAGCGTCACCCTGTTCGAGGTGGCCGGCGCGGCCGAGGCGCGCGGCGAGACGCTCGCGGCCGAGCATACCGAGAAGATGAGCCATCCCGGCTTTCCCTACGGCACGCAGGTCTGCGAGGTCGAGATCGACCCCGAGACCGGCGCCATCGAGGTGATGCGCTACGCCGCGGTCGACGACGTGGGCCGCGCGGTCAACCCGATGATCCTGCACGGCCAGGCGCATGGCGGCATCGTCCAGGGCGCCGGCCAGGCGCTGTTCGAGCACGCCCGCTACGATCCCGAAAGCGGCCAGATGCTGGCCGGCTCGCTGATGGACTACGCCATCGCGCGGGCCGACGACTTCCCCTTCTTCGACACCGAGATCATGGAAATCCCCTCGCCGACCAACCCGCTCGGCGTTCGCGGCGGCGGGGAAGGGGGGACCACCCCGGCGCTCGCCGTGGTGGTCAACGCGATCTGCGACGCGCTCGCCGAACACGGAATCCGCCACGTCGAAATGCCCGCCACGCCCGAGCGCATCTGGCGTATGATCGGCGAAGCGGGCGGGTGAGACGGCCGCCAACCGGAACGAGGACAGAATGGCAACCCAGACGCTATCCGAGCGCGCCGATGCGTACGAAGAACAACAGATCCGGGAGCTCGGCGAGCGGCTGATCGCCAAGTCGCTGCTCTACAACCTCGCCGACGGGGTGCGCAAGCACGGCCATGACGGCCCCTCCGGCGGGCCGGGGAGCGCCGCCCTGCTGATGGGCGAGGATCCCCGCCTGCCGCCGATGCCCGACAGGCCGACGCTGTTCGATTTCTTCAGGTACCGCTTCTCGCCGGCCAGGGCGCATGTGCTGCAGAGCGCCAACCTCGCCCAGAAGAACGGCCTGCCCGAGAAGATGGTGCTGGCCTGCCTGCTGCACGACATCTCCGTGCTCGGCTTCATCCGCTCCGATCACGGCTATTGGGGCGCCCAGCTCGTCGAACCCTATGTCGACGAGGAGGTGGCCTGGGCGATCCGCATGCACCAGGCGCTGCGCTTCTTCCCCGACGAGTCGGTGGGCTACGAATACCCCGACGCCTATGTCCGCATGTTCGGCGAAGACTACCGGCCCGAGCCCTATATCGTCGCGGCGTACGAGGCGGCCCGGAAGCACAAATGGTACATGTCGTCGCGGATGATCGTGGTCAACGACCTCTATTCGTTCGATCCCGACGTGGTGGTCGAGCTCGAACAGTTCGAGGACATCGTCGGCCGCCACTTCAAGCAGCCGCCCGAAGGGCTCGGCAACGACAACTCCCCGTCATCCCATATGTGGCGAACCCTGCGCCGGCCCTGCAACGCGCTGTAGGCGGGAGCTACCCCGCCGGGAGGAAGACCGGGATGAGCCCGTCCTCGTATTCCCGGTAGGCGAGTTCGACCGCCATGCCGGCGCGCACCGAGTCCACCGGGCAGTCGATCACGTTGCCCATCATGCGAACGCCCTCTTCGAGCTCGATGAGCGCGACGACATAGGGGATCCGCGTCTTCCACCCCTCATGCGCGCCGTGCGCGAAGCGGACCACGGTGTAGCTCCACACCGCGCCCCGGCCACCGACCGGCTGCCAGGCGAGGTCGTCCGACCAGCATTCCGGGCATACCGGGCGGGGGTAGAAGTGGAAGCGCCCGCAATCCCCGCAGCGCGGCAGCGCCATCGCGCGCGCATCGACCGATTGCCAGAACGGCGAGGTTCGGTCGAGGGTCATGCGAGACCCTTGCCCAGCAGCATCGCGCCGCAGATCGAGAAGATGTTGCCGTTGCCGGAGATTGCCGCGATCTCGGCGTCCCGCACCTGGCGCGGCCCGGCGTCGCCGCGCAGCTGGCGGACCGCCTCCAGCACGTGCAGCATGCCGCCCACATGGCCCTGCGAGAGCAGCCCGCCATGGGGGTTGACCGGCAGCGCGCCGTCGAAGCCGAGCCCGCCATCTTCCGCAAGCCGGCCGCACTCGCCCGGCCCGCAGAAGCCGAGCGCCTCGACGGTGATCGAGATCGACGCGGTGAAGCCGTCATGCACGGTGAGCAGGTCGACATCGCCCGGCGTCAGCCCCGCCTCCGCGAAGGCGCGGCGCCCCGCTTCGGCCATGCCGAGGTCGGGGATATCGGGGGTGAGGCTGACGATCTTGTGCGTCGCCTGCGATCCCGCGCCGAGATAGGAGACCGGCTCGACGTCGAGCCCGCGCGCGACCCGCGGCGAGGCGATCACGAAGGCGCCGGCGCCGTCGACCACCGGCGAACAGTCGAGCCTGCGGAAGGGCTCGGCGATCCACGGCGAGGCGCGGTAGTCCTCGATGTCGATCGGCTTGCGGTAGGCGGCGTTGTCGTTGAGCGTGGCGTGGCGGCGCATGGCGAGCGCGATCGGCGCGAACGCCTCCTCGGGCTCCAGCCCGTAGAGGTCGAGATAGCGCCGGGCGAGCAGCGCGTAAGAGACGACGATCGAGGAGCCGAAGATCTCCTCGAACTCCTCCGCCCCGGTGGTCATCTGCGCGACATAGCCATGCGTGCCGGGCGCACGATGGGTCGCCGCGTTGTCGCCATAGACGCACACGGCCACCTCCAGCCTTCCCGCGTCGATCGCCGCCATGGCGTTCTGGACCATGGTGATGAAGGCGACCGTGCCGCCGACATCGACCACCCCGGCGAGACGCGGTCTGAGCCCGAGACATTCGATCACGCTGAGCCCGTGCAGCTGGGTCGGCTGGATGTAGGAGCCGAGCGCGTAGACGCCGTCGATGCGCGCCTTGTCGATCCCCGCATCGGCGATCGCCTTGCGCACCGCCTCGCATTGCAGATCGAGCGCGTTGCGGCCCGGATGTTTGCCCACCCTGGTCTCGCCGATGCCGACGATCGCGGCCCCTTCTCCCATCGGCGAACTATAGCCACGCCCGGCCGGCCGCTATAGTGCGCGGGCCAGTGTGAACCGTCAGGGCGAGGTGCGGATGTACATCAATGGAGATTGGGAAGCGGCGCCCGCCGCTGCGCGCTTTCCCGTGCTCAACCCGGCCGACGGGTCGGTAATCGCCGAGGTGCCGGACGGCGGCGCCGAGCGGGCGCGGGCGGCGATCGACGCGGCGGCGGATGCCTTTCCCGCCTGGCGGGCGACCACGGCCTATGACCGCGCGGCGATCCTGATGCGCGCGCACGCCCGGATGCTCGAACGGCGCGAGGATATCGCCCGGGTGATGACCGAAGAGCAGGGCAAGCCGCTCCGCGCGGCCCTGACGGAAGTCCGCTACGCAGCGGAGTTCCTGGTCTGGTTCGCCGAGGAGGCCAAGCGGGTCTATGGCGAGACGATCCCTTCGGCCCGACCCGACCAGCGCTTCATGGTGCTGCACCAGCCGATCGGCGTGGTGGCCGCGATCACGCCGTGGAACTACCCGATCTCGATGATCACCCGGAAGCTGGGGCCCGCGCTGGCCGCCGGCTGCACGGTGGTCCTCAAGCCCGCCGAGGCGACGCCGCTCACCGCCATCGAGACCTTCAAGGTGTTCGAGGACGCAGGCTTCCCCAAGGGCGTGGTCAATCTGGTGACCGCCAAAGACCCGGCGCCGGTGGGCGATGAGTTCGTCGCCAACCCCAAGGTGCGCAAGCTCACCTTCACCGGGTCCACCGCCGTCGGCAAGATGCTGGCCGGGCGCGCGGCGGGCAACATGAAGCGGGTCTCCTGCGAGCTCGGCGGGCACGCGCCGTTCATCGTGCTGGGCGACGCCGACCCGGTGCATGCGGCCAAGGGGCTGCAGCTGGTGAAGTTCCTCAATACCGGCCAGGCCTGCATCAGCCCCAACCGGGTCTACGTGCATCGCGATTCGGCCGATGCGTTCCTGGAAACGCTCACCGGCCGGGTGGCGAAGATGAAGGCGGGCAGCGGCTTCGAGGACGGTGTGACCATCGGCCCGCTGGTCAACGAGGCCGCGGTCGCCAAGGTCGAGGCCCAGGTGGACGATGCCGTCGACAAGGGCGCGAAGGTGCTCTGCGGCGGCGAGCGGCTGACCGGGAACGGGCTGGAGAAGGGCCATTTCTACGCCCCCACCGTGCTCGACGCCGTCACGCCGGAGATGCGGATCTACCGCGAGGAGACCTTCGGCCCGGTCGCCGCGGTGGTGCGTTTCGACGACGACGACGACATCCTGGCGATGGCCAACGACACCCATTACGGGCTCGCCGCCTATATCTACAGCCAGGACCTCGCCCGGACGATGCGGCTCCTGGAAGGGCTCGATTTCGGCATCGTCGGCATCAACGACATCAACCCCGCCTCCGCCGCCGCGCCGTTCGGCGGGATGAAGGATTCGGGGCTCGGTCGAGAGGGCAGCCGCGAGGGCATCGCCGAGTATCTCGAGACCAAGGTCGCCGGGTTCAGCATCTGAGGGCCGGGCTTTGACCCCGGAGCTGGATATCGCCGTCATCGGCGCCGGGCTGGGCGGGCTGGTCGCCGCGGCACTGCTGGAACGGCGCGGCTGCCGCGTCCGGGTCTACGAGCAGGCGCCCGCCTTCGAGCGCCTCGGCGCGGGCATCAATCTCGGCCCCAACGCGATGAAGGTGCTGCGCGCCGCCGGCGTCGAAGACAAACTCCTCGAAATCGGGCTCAGGCCGGAATACTGGATCAGCCGCAAGTTCGATACCGGCGAGACCATGTTCCGCTACGACATGCGCGATGTCTGCGAGGCCGCGTTCGGCGCCTGCTACATGGTCATCCACCGCGGCGACTTCCACCAGATCCTGACCGACAACGTCGCCCCCGGCACCGTCGCGTTCGGCAAGAAGCTGGTCGGCCTGGAACAGGAAAGCGCCTCGGTCGCGCTCGAATTCGAGGATGGCGGCCGGCAAACGGCCGATATCGTGATCGGCGCCGACGGCATAGATTCCATGGTGCGCGAGGCGCTGCTCGGGCCCGCGCGGCCGGTCTATTCGGGCTATGTCGGGCATCGCTGCATCATCCCGGCCGAGAAGCTCGGCGACCTCGCCCCCGCCGACGTGAGCAAGTGGTGGTCCGACGACGCTCACCGGGACACCCACATGGTGGTCTACTACCTGGACAGGAATCATGACGAGATCTACTTCGTCACCGGCGTGCCGGAGCCCGAATGGGATTACGGCTTCTCCCATGTCGATGCCGATTACGACGAGCTGCGCGCCGCCTTCGCGGAGTTCCACCCGGAAATCCACACCCTGATCGACATCTCCTCCGGCGCCACCAAGTGGCCGCTCTTCGACCGCGAGCCGCTGCCGGTATGGAGCGACGGGCGGCTGGTCCTGATCGGCGACGCCTGCCACCCGATGAAGCCCCATATGGGGCAGGGGGCGGCGATGGCGATCGAGGACGCGGCGATCCTGGTGCGCTGCCTGGAGCGTTTCGGCGAGGATTACGGGAGCGCCTTCGCCCTTTACGAGAACGCCCGCAAGGGGCGTTGCGAACAGGTCCAGCAGGGCTCGCGCGACAACAAGTGGCTGCGCGACCCGATGGACCCGGGCTGGGTGTTCTCCTACGACGCGGTGACGGCTCCGCTCGGCGCCTGAGACCGCCCTCTACCCGTAGAACCCCCAGAATTCCTTGTCGTAACCCGGCGCGCGGGGCTCCGGCCATTCGCCGTAATAGGCGATGATGCGGTCTTTCGGCCGGCGCTTGCGCCACTCGGCGACGAAGCGGTCGAAGGGCTTGCCTTTGCGCAGGCGCTCGCGTTTCATCCCCGCCCGCTTCTTCTCGGTCGCCGCGCGGTCGATGCGCCCGGTCTCGGCATCGATGACCGCGCCATAGACGCGCTCGGCGATGTGCGGGTCGATCATCCTGTCGTCCACATCCCGCTGGATCGCTGCCGGGTCGCGCTCCAGCACGTCGCCGTACCCGCCGCCGCCGCCCATGGTGAAGATCATCAGGTCGCCTTCCGCGAACTTTTCGGTCGGCTGGCCGGAGGACTCGATGCGCCAGGAGCCGTCGACGCTTTGCTTTGCCATCAGGTCGGCCATTTCGAGGTCGACGTCCCCGCCGGCCCGTGCCTTGTCCAACAGGTCGGAGCCCTCGATGACGATGCGCGGGTTGGGCGGGCCCATATAGCCGCCCATGATGCCGGGGTTGTGGCTGATCTTGTCGGCGCTGCCCCAGGAGTTGAGGAAGCAGCCGGGGTCGCCGCAGGCGGTCGAGATCTCGACCAGCGAGGCGCCGCCGCGGAACTTGCCGTAGCCGTGGTTGTTGCGGTCGATGGCGCGGCTGAGCACGAAATGGGGCAGGCGCGAATCCATGTCCTCGGTCTCGCCGGCGTCGGTGAACGGCCCCCAGAAGAAGCCGATCGCGCTCTCCCCGTCGCCGTCGAAGCGCCCGCCCTGGCCGGCCGCGTTGCAGGTGCCGGTGATGTTGGCCGAGTTGTAGCCGCGCCGGTTCTCGCCGGCGAAGGTGAACACGTTCTGGTTCCGCGAATGCGGCGCCTGGACGGCGACGCGGTAGGGGCTCGCGAACAGCGCCTTCGAGCCCAGCACGTGGCAGCCATTGGTCACGCAGGCGGCGATCGAGGTCCCCATGCCGTGCGCGATCTCGTCGGTCGCGTTGGCGATCGACGGTCCCTCGACCAGATAGCGGCAGGTCTCCAGCAGCCCGGCATTGGGCGGGATGCCGCGGAAGAAGTAGGAGAACAGGTAGACCGCCGTCGCCGCGCGGACGAGGTGCCAGGTCCCGTGCATCGGACCCAGCCGGTTCTCCGGCGAGACGCCCTGGACCAGCAAAGTGAGCGAATCGTCCTCCTTGAACAGGGTGACCGGGATCCGGGTGAGCCCGAGGCTGCCGCCGATATCGTCGTCGTTGAACATCACCGCGCGGAACACGCCGTCATTGAGCTGGCGCAGCCGGTTGCGCGCCGCCTGCTCGGCCCGCGTCAGGATCATCCGCATGCCGCCGACTACGTGCTCGATCCCGCGGCGCTCGATCTCGCGGACGATGCGGCGGTGCATCTGGAACAGGGTGGCGACCCGCGAGCGCAGATCGGCCGAGAACACGAACGGGTTCCTGACCTCGCCGGCCAGCATGTCGAGCATGTCCTGGTTGAGGCGGAAGCTGTCGCCGATCCGCATCATCGGGACGTGGAAGCCCTCCTCGTAGCGGGTGCGCGCCTTGGCGTTGAATCCGCCCGGCGTCGGCGAGCCCGAATCGCCCTGGTGGCCGCCGCAGGTCACCCAGGCGACGTGAACGCCGCGGAAGAACACCGGCATGGCGGTGAACATGTCGAACGGGTGCACGCCGCCGCCCAGCTCGTCGTTGAAGAAATAGATGTCGCCGTCGGAAAGCCCGACCGTCGGGTCCGGCTCGTAGTACTTCTTGGCGTATTTGAGCTGGGCGTTGTTGAGCATGGTGTGGAAATAGATGCCGGTCGCCACCACCGCCGGGTCGCCCGAGGCGGTGAAGATCCCGCAATTCATGTCGCCGGTCATGATGGCTTCCGAGATCGACAGCGACATGTAGACGTCGCGCGCCTCCTCGGCGATGGCGGTGAGCTTGTGGAACAGGAGCTCGACGTCGATCTCGGCAACCGCATCCATGCCGCGCCGCTCGAGCCCGGTGACCGGCTCCAGCCCGTGGCTGATCAGCTCGGGATCGACGCCCGGACGCCGCTCATAGGCGTCGCGCTCGTAGATCAGCCCTTCGCTCAGCCTCGCGTAGCGCTCGAACAGCTCGCCCATCGCCCCTCCCGTGCGGGCGCAGGCTAGAGCATGGCGGGCTCCGACGAAACTGCCGGAGCACCCGTAATACGCCTGTAACGCGGCCGTCACGGGGCTGCAATCCGGCCCCGTCACTATCCCGCCATGCCGCGCCCAACAGCCGGCGGGGCAGGTTCTGTGACAGCATCGCGGCAGCGGCCGCGAGGGGAGAGAAGAGCATGCACGATACGGGACGAGCGGAAGGGAACTGCCTCGCGACGCGCGGTGTTGACGAGATGGAGAAATCGCCTGAGGAGCAAACCGATTTCGAGCGCCTGGCGGAGCGTGCGCTCTCTCGCCGCGCGGTGCTCGGCGGAGGCGTCGCCTTCGGCGCGGCGGCCTTCGTCGCCGGCGCCGGTGCGCTGAAACCTCTCGCGGTGCTGGCCAATAGCAGCCGATTCGGGTTCGAGCCCGTACCCGCCAACACGCTCGACACAGTGACGGTTCCCAAGGGATATCGCTGGCACGTCGTCGCCAGATGGGGCGATCCGCTGTGGTCGGACGGGGCGGAGTTCGACCCCGAGACGCGCGGCACCGGGGCGAGCCAGGAACGCGCCTTCGGCGACAACAATGACGGCATGGCGCTGTTCACCCACCGCGGCAGGAACGTGCTCGCCGTCAACAACGAGTACGTGAACCGCAAGATCATCTATCCCGCCGGCAAGCCGGAGACGGCTGACGACGTGCGCAAGGGGAAGGCCGGCCACGGGGTCTCGGTGGTCGAGATCGCGCAGCGCGGCGGCCGATGGGCCATCGTCAGGGATTCGCCGTTCAACCGTCGGATCACCGCCGACACGCCGATGGAGATCACCGGACCGGCGCGCGGCCACGCCCTGCTCGGGACCGCGGCCGATCCGGAGGGGGTGCGCAGTCTCGGCACCTGGAACGACTGCGGCAACGGGCGAACGCCCTGGGGCACCTATCTCGCCTGCGAGGAGAACTTCAACGGCTACTTCTCCTCCAGCGACCCCGACCTGGAAATCGGCCCCGCCTTCGAGCGCTACGGCATCGGGCTCAAGGATTGGGGCTATGCGTGGGCGAGCGCTGACGAGCGGTTCGACATCGTGAAACATCCGAACGAGCCGAACCGCGCCGGCTATATCGTCGAGATCGACCCGCTCGACCCCGCCTCGACGCCGAGGAAGCGGACCGCGCTCGGACGCTTCAAGCATGAGAACGCCGAGCTGGCGCTCGCCGACGACGGACGGGCGGTGGTCTATATGGGCGACGACGAACGCGGAGAATTCCTCTACAAATTCGTCAGCGACGGACGCTATGTCGAGGGCGGCGACAACGCCGACTTGCTCGAATCCGGCAAGCTGTTCGCCGCGAAATTCGCCGACGGCGGGCGCGGCGAATGGATCGGGCTGACGCCCGAAGCAACCGGAATGGCGTCCCAGGCCGAGATCTGCATCCACACCCGCATGGCCGCGTCCGCGGTCGGGGCGACGACCATGGACCGTCCGGAATGGGTCGCGGCGAACCCGAAAAAGGCGGAGGTCTATTGCTGCCTCACCAACAACAAGAACCGCGGCAAGAAGCCCAACAAGGGCGGCGACCCGACCCCCGTCGGCGGGCCCAACCCGCGCGCCGGCAATCTCTACGGCCAGATCGTACGCTGGCGGCCCGATAGCGGCGACCACCTGGCCACCGGGTTTGCCTGGGACCTCTATGTCGTGGCCGGCAACCCCACGGTCCACACCGGCGCCGACGCGGGCTCGAAGAACGTCACCGCGGACAACATGTTCAACTCTCCCGACGGGCTCGCCTTCGACGGCAACGGCATGCTCTGGATCCAGACCGACGGCAAGTACACCGACAAGGACGGGTTCGCCGGGCAGGGCAACAACCAGATGCTGGTCGGCGATCCGGCGACCGGCGAGATACGCCGCTTCATGGTCGGCCCCAAGGAGTGCGAGGTGACGGGTTTCGCCTGGAGCCGCGACCGCAGGACGCTGTTCGTCGGCATCCAGCATCCCGGCGAGAAGGGCAACAGCCACTTCCCCGACGGCGGAAACAGCGTGCCGCGCTCGGCGGTTATCGCGATCGGGCGGGAGGACGGCGGGCTGATCGGCTGACCGGCTCCCCTCCATCCGGCCAGACCGGGGACGTTCCGCCCTCTTTCCGCGCGGACGGGACGGTGATCGACCGTCCCGTCCGCGCTACCATGCCGGCATGCCAGCGTCCCCGCCCTTGTCCCTGATCGTTGCCGTCGATACCGGGGGCACCTTCACCGACATCGCCGCGTTCGACAGGGATCGGGGCGAAGTCGCCTACGCCAAGGCGCTGACCACCTACGGCGACCTGGTCGACGGGGTGATGGACTGCGTCCGGGCGGCGGGCGTCGAGCTCTCCCGCGCGCTGCTCGCCAAGCACGGCACGACGCTGGTCATCAACACCCTGCTCCAGCGCTCCGGCGCGAAGTCGGCGCTGGTCACCACCAGGGGCTTCCGCGACACCCTGGAACTCGCCCGCGGCAACCGTACCAACCCGTTCGATATCGGGTTTCGCCGCGCTCCGCCGCTGATTCCGCGGGCGCTACGCTTCGAAATCGACGAACGGGTGCATGGCCGCGGCGAGGTTCTGGCCGAGCCGGACCCCGACGAGATCGACCGCCTCGCCGAAACCATCGCGGGACTCGACGTGGAGGCGGTGGCGGTGTCCTTCCTCAACGCCTATCGCGACGATCGCAACGAACGCGCCGTCGCCGGGCGCCTGCGCGCCAGCCTGCCCGGGGTCTATGTGACCGCCGGCACCGAGATCACCCGCGAGTGGTACGAGTACGAGCGCTGCTGCACGGCGGCGGCGAACGCCGCGGTCGGCCCGCGCATGGCGGCCTATGCCGCTCGGCTGGAGAAGCGCCTCGGCGAGGGCGGGTTCGCGAGCACGCTCTACATGATGGGCTCGAATGGCGGCGTGCTGTCCGTCGACCGCTCGCTTCGGGAGCCGATCGCGCTTATCGAATCCGGGCCGGTGGGCGGCTGCATCGGCGCCGGCGCCTATGGCGAGGCGCTCGGCATCGAGAACCTGATCGCCTTCGACATGGGCGGCACGACCGCCAAATGCGCGGTCATCCAGGGCGGCGCGTTCGGGCTCAGCTCCCCTTATTTCGTCGGCGGCTACGACACCGGCTTCCCGATCCGCGGCTCGGTGGTCGACATCGTCGAGGTCGGCGCGGGAGGCGGGTCGATCGCCTGGGTCGACGACGGGCGGCGGCTCCATATCGGGCCCAGGAGCGCGGGCTCCGATCCCGGTCCGGCGGCCTTCGGCCGCGGTGGCACCGAGCCCACCGTGACCGACGCCAATCTGGTGCTCGGGCGGATCGCCGCCGGAGAATTCCTGGCCGGCGGGCTCGACCTCGACCGGGACGCCGCGTCGCGGGCCATCGCCGAGCGCGTGGCGGTGCCGCTCGGCATGGACGACCGGCCGATCGAGGCGACGGCCGAAGGGATGCTTTCGCTCGCGGCGGTGACGATGACCGGCGCCATCCGCCGGATCACCGTCGAGCGCGGCCACGACCCGCGCGACTTCGCGCTGTTCGTGTTCGGCGGCAGCGGGCCGATCTACGCATCGTCGCTGGCCCGCGAGCTCGATATCGGCACGGCGATCGTGCCGCCCGAGCCGGGAAATTTCTCGGCCATCGGCATGCTGCTCGCCGATGCGAGGCTCGACGTCGCGCGCACCATGATCCGCGACCTCGACGAGGACGCGCTGTGCGAGATCCGCGCCGCCTTCGCCGAGGCCGAACGTCACGGCGCGGACATCGTCGCCGCCGAGGTGCCGGGCGCGACCGCCACGCTGGCACGCTCCATCGAGCTGCGCTATCGCGGGCAGAAGCACAGCTTCGTCCTGCCGGTGACCGGGCTGGGCGACGTGGCCGCGCTTCGCGGAGCGTTCGAGGCGTATTACCGGGAGCGCTTCGGGCATTCCGATCCCGTAGCGCCGATCGAGATCGTCGGCATCAGGGTGAACGCCTACGCCAATACCGAGAAGCCCGACCTCGCCCGCCTGCCGCGCTTCGAGGACGAGACGGAGGCGGCAGCCTCCCGGCCGGTCTGGTTCGGCGCCGCCGGGGGGTGGATCGAGACCCCGGTCAGGCGCCGGGCGACGCTGCCGCCCGGCTTCTCGGCCGAGGGTCCGCTGATCGTCGAGGAGTACGGCGCCACCACGGTGCTCGCCCCCGGCGACCGCTGCGGCGTCGGCGCTCTCGGCGAGATCCGCATCGAAATCGGAGATTGACAATGGACGATGCCCGGCGCGCGACGGAGATCGATCCGATCACGCTGGAAATCATCGGCCACGGGCTGGTCGCGATCCCCAACGAGATCGACGCGAACATCACCCGCACCGCCTTCAGCCCGCTGGTCTACGAATACAAGGATTTCGCCTCGGGGCTGGTCGACGCCGAGGGCAGGCTGGTCGCGCAGGGCTCGGGCTCGATCCCGATCTTCGTCGCCAACGCGCTCGGCGTCGCCGTGCGCGACGGGATCGCGGTCCACGGGATCGACGAAATCCACGACGGCGACGTGCTGATCTCCAACCATGCCGGCACGCTCGGCCAGCACCTCAACAACGTGGTGATGTACACCCCGGTCTTCGCCGCCCCCGGCGAGCTGTTCGGCTTCATGTGCGTGCTGGTCCACTGGATCGATGTCGGCGGCTCGACTGTGGGCTCGTGCAGCGCGACCGACGCCACCGAGATCTTTCAGGAGGGGATCCAGTTCCGCAGCGTGAAGCTGTGGTCGAAGGGCGTGCGCAACGACGACCTCTACCGCATCATCGAGATCAACACCCGCTTCCCGACCATGGTGCTGGGCGACCTCGGCTCCCAGCTGGCCGGCACGCTGACCGGCAAGAAGAAGTTCCTCGCCCTGATCGAGCGCTACGGCGCGGCGCGGATGCGGGCCGCCATAGACGCGATCTGGGACCGCAGCGAACGGGTGGCGCGGAAGGGGGTGCGCGACCTGCCGGACGGGGTGTGGCGCGCCGAATCCTTTCTCGACAATGACGGGATCGACGGCGACGTGCCGGTGCCGGTGGCGGTCGAGGTGCGGATCGCGGGCGAGGCGATGACCATCGACTTCTCCGGCGTCGGCGGCGTGCTCAAGGGGCCGCTCAACTCGGGAATCTTCGGCGGCGCCTGGCCGGCCGCCAGGATCGCCTTCAAGATCCTCACCGCGCCCGACGAGCCGGCCAATGAGGGGTGTTTCCGCCCGCTCGAGATCGTCGTGCCCGAGGGAACCTTTCTGAGCGCGCCCGCCACCGCGCCGATGGGCATGTATTCGGCGACCCTGCCCACGGTCATCGACACGGTCGTCAGGGCGGTGGGCAAGGCCGATCCAGCGCGCGCCGCGGGGGGGCATCACGGGACCTTCGCCGCGCACTGGTTCTTCGGTACCGACCCCGCCACCGGCGCGCTCTTCCAGCAACTCGACACCGGGCATGGCGGCTGGGGGGCGACGGCGGCCGGCGACGGCAGCGGGCCCTACAAGACCATGGCGCATGGCGACACCCTCGACGTGCCCGTCGAAGTGCAGGAGGCGCTCTGCCCGCTGCTCGTCGAGACCATCGCGCTGCGCCCCGATTCGGCGGGCGACGGCATCCATCGCGGTGGGCTCGGTACGGAAAAGGTGGTCCGCGTCCTGTCCGAGTCCGGCTTCAGCATCCAGATCGACCGGACGCGCTGCCGGCCCTGGGGGATCGACGGCGGCACCGAAGGCGCGGGCGCCGACGGCACCATCGAGCCCGCCGGGGGCGAACCCCGGCGCCTGCTCAAGGGGGTCACGGAACTCAAGCCGGGCGACCGCTTCCGCCTGAGAACCGGCGGCGGCGGCGGGTTCGGCCCGCCCGGGGCGCGCGACCCGGAGCGCGTGGCGGCCGATGTCGCGGCAGGCTATGTATCGCGCGAGAAGGCGAGAGCGGTCTACCGTGTCGCGCTCGACCCGGATGGCGCGGTCGACCGCGCGGCGACCGGGCGCCTGCGCCGCGAGGGGCCAGGCGATTTGTAGCGGATGAAACCTGCCGGCGTGCCGCGGACGGCCCCGATCCGGCCGGACGTTGCGGCCGCCGCGAACCGGCGAGGAGGCGGAGATGGCAAAGGCGGTGCTCTACAACTGGAATGACCTGCCGCGCGAGGCGGTGCGCGAAGGCGTCGAGCGTTGCGGGTTCCGCGGCGAGGACGTGCTGCTGGTGATGAACTGGCTGGAGCCCGGCATGGCGGTCAACCCGCACAGCCATCCCTTCGAGCAGGTGGTCTGCATCGTCCAGGGCCGGGTGCGCTTCCATGTCGGCGACGAGGTGCACGAGGCGGGGCCCGGCTCCTTCATCCGCATCCCGCCCGATGTCGAACATTACGCCGAGCCGCTCGGCGATGAGCCCGCGCTCAACCTCGACGTGTTCGCGCCGATTCGCGAGGACTACCGCCACCTGGTCGACTACCAGGACGCCGATTTCGCCGCGGAGTAGGGCGCGGCCGGCTCACCCGAACATGCCGAGCAGCGACCACCAGGCCCAGGTCAGCGGCAGGATGGCGATCCAGGCGGTGACGGTCATCGCGACCAGCACCCGCAGCAGGGCGGCCGGCGGGATGTCGGCCATGTAGAGCGCGAGCAGCAGCGGGGGCAGCTGGTAGGGGAAGAGCGCCATCGTCCAGGACATGACCTGGGCCTGGACCGCGGTGGCGAGCGGCCATCCCGTCGCATCGGCGATCTCCGAGGCGAGCGTGGTCATGATCGCCGGCTGGCCCGGCACCCCGCTCAACAGGCTCATCACCATGCCGATCGCGCTGACGATGGCGAGGTTGAGGAAATCGGCGCCCTCGACGAAGGTCACCCAGGCGAACAGCCGCTCGGCAACGATCCCCCCGAGCCCCGATTGGGAGACGACCGAGCCCACCGCCACCACCGCGGCGACATAGAACCAGAGTTCGAGATTGATCTTGCCGACGAGCGCGGAGGGCGGAGCCACCCCGACCCGCGGCATCACGCACAGCAGCCCCACGCCGAGCGCCACCCAGGCGGGGGAGATTCCGTGCGCGAAATCGGTTATCCACAGCGTCAGCGCCGCCGCCAGCAGGACGGCGATCGTGGCCTGGCCGCGGTCCCAGGGCGCCGGCGCCGTCGCCGCCCCGGCCGCGCGCGGCCGGTCGGGGAACAGCGCGAACAGGATCAGCGGCAACGCGACCAGGGTGACCAGGCCGAGCACCGGCAGGTGGACGAGGGCGTAATCGGCGTAGGTGAAACCGATGCCGTATATGCTCTCCGCCGCCCCCGCCATGATCAGGTTGGGCACCGCGGCGGGGAGCACGCCGAACCCGACATAGAGGGTTCCGCAGGCGGCGGCGAGCGCCAGCGCCGTACGCCCGTTGCTGCCCGGCGCGAAGCCCATGCGGTCGGCCAGCGCCATCACGATGGGCACCAGGATCGCCACCCGGCCGGAATTGCCCGGCACCACCAGACCCATCGCCGCCGCCATCGCGACGATGCCCGCCAGGATGGGCAGATAGCCCTTCGCCATGCGCGGCACGACGGTGTTCGCCATCCGCGCGCCGAGGCCGGTGATGTCCACCGCGTAGCCGATCACCAGCCCGCCGAAGATCAGCCACGTCGCCGTCGCGTGAAACCCCGAGAAGGCGAGGTCGGGCGCGATGCCGCCGACCGTCACCGCCAGCAGGAGAAAGATCAGGGCGGTGAAGTATTCCGGCAGCGCCGCCGTCGCCCAGAGGCCGATCGCCACCACCACCACCGCGCCCGCGCGCCACACCCCCGCCGGCCCGCCCGCGGGATCGGGCAGGAACCAGATCGCCGCCCCGGCGACGACGACCAGGGCGGCGACGATGCTGCGCGGGCGCATGGCGCGGGCTATTGCATTTCGCGCGCCGGGATCGATCCGATCTCGCCGAGCCAGGGCTGGGCGGAGCGGCGCCAAATCTGGGAGCGCGGCACCAGCCGGTCGCGCTGGTCGATGGTGCCGGTGCGCAGGTTGAAGACTTTGGGACCGTCGCCTTCCGCCGCTGTGGCGTAGATCTGGCTGCCGCATTCGGGGCAGAACACCTGCGCCCGCCTGGCGCCGCTCTCCCCGGTCTTCACATAGGTCTTCGGGCTGCCGGAGAGCAGGGCAAAATTCGCCTCCGGCGTCCCGACCGAGATCCGGAACGCCGTCCCCGAAAGGCGCTGGCAATCCGTGCAATGGCAGATCCGAACGTTGTCGGCGTCGATCTCGGCCTCGTAGGTGATGCTGCCGCAATGGCAACGCCCGTCGATCTTCATCCTGTGCTCCTTCGCCCAACCGGCATGCCGGCCTAAAATAGCCGCGCGGCGGGCATTGGCGAGGGGCGATGGCGCACTATATCGGCATCGACATCGGAGGCACGTTCACCGATTGCGCGGTGCTCGATGGCGCGGGTCGCATCGTCGCCACCGCCAAGGCGCCGAGCACCCGGGGCGATCCCGCCCGGGGCGTGCTCGACGCCATCGCGGTCGCCGCGGGATCGCTCGAAACCGACCTGTCCGGGCTGCTCGCGGGCTGCCGTCACCTGATCCACGGCTGCACCGTCGCGACCAACGCGGTGGTCGAGCGTGACGGCGCGACGACCGGGCTGATCACCACGAGGGGCCATGAGGACGCGATCCCCATCGGCAAGGTGATGCAGAAGGTCGCCGGCCAGTCCGAGCGGGAGATGATCCACCAGTCGCATCTCGACAAGGCCGAGCCGCCGCTCGTCGACCGCCGGATGATTCGCGGCGTGACGGAGCGCCTCGACCGCGCCGGCGACGTCGTGGTCGCGCTCGACGAGGAGGAGGCGGCCCGGGCGGTCGACTCGCTGGTCGCCGACGGCGCGCAGGCCATCGCGGTGTGCTTCCTCTGGTCGTTCCTCAACGACGATCACGAGCGCCGCGTGGGCGAGCGGATCGCGTGCGACCATCCCGGGATCTACGTCACCGCCTCGTCGTCGCTCGCCCCGGTGCTGGGCGAATACGAGCGTGCGGTCACCACGGCGGTCAACGCCTATGTCGGGCCCCGGGTGGTCGACTATCTCGAGCGCCTCGCCGCGCGGCTGGCGGACGGAGGATACGCCGCGCCGCTGCTGCTCGCCCATTCGATGGGCGGGCTCACCACCATGGAGGACGTGCGCGCGAAGCCGCTGCTGATGCTCGATTCCGGACCCGTCAGCGGCGTGCTCGGCGCGCGGTTCTTCGGCGCCGCCTATGGCGAGGCCAACATCTTGTGCGCCGACATGGGCGGCACCACCTTCGATGTCGCGATGATCGAGGGCGGACGCTCGGTGCTCGACGAGCAGCCGGTGATCGACAAATACGCCTATCTCATGCCCAAGGTCGCGGTCAGCTCGGTCGGCGCCGGCGGCGGCAGCATCGTCTGGCTGGACGAGAACGGGCTGCTCCGCGTCGGGCCGGACAGCGCCGGCGCCGATCCGGGGCCCGCCTGCTACGGGCGCGGCGGTGCCCGGCTCACGGTGACCGATGTCGACCTGATCCTGGGTTTCCTCGCAGCCGGCGCGTTTCTCGGCGGGCGCATGCGGCGCCGCCCCCCCGCAGCCGGCGCGTTTCTCGGCGGGCGCATGCGGCTCGACCGCGCGGCGGCGGAGCGCGCGGCGGACGCGCTCGCCCGGGCCATGGGGGGCGACCGGGTCGGCGTTGCCGCGGGCGCGTTCCGCATCGTCAACGCCCATATGGCGGATTTGATGCGGCGCTGCTCGATCGACCGCGGCCGCGATCCGCGCGATTTCGTGCTGTTCGCCTATGGCGGCGCGGCGGCGATGCACATCGCCTATCTGGCGCGGGAGCTGCGTATCGGGACCGTCTACGTGCCGTCCTTCGCCGCGGTATTTTCCGCCCTCGGCATGATGACCGGCGGGCTGCTGCACAGCGAGGAAGCGTCCTTCCCGGCGGTGTTCCCGCTCGCCGGGGAGGAATGGGCGAGGCTCGGCAGGCTGTTCGAGGCGGGCGAACGCAGCCTCGCCCGGCTGTTCGAAAGCGAAGGCGTGGCCGAAGGCGAGCGCCGTTTCGAGCGTTCGCTCTACATGAAGTACAGGCTCCAGCCGTCCTCCCTCTCGGTCCCGGTCTCCGTCGATTTCCGAGACCCGGAATCGCAGCAGGCGGTGGTCGAGGCGTTCGAGGCGCGCTATTCGGCGCTCTACGGCGCCAACGCGGCCTATCGGGCGGCGGGCATCGAGATCGTCAAGTGCCGCGTCGAGGGCTCCGCCGAGACGGTGGCGCCGGCCCTCGCGGCGGTCGACCCCGACCCGGATGCGGATGCGGAAACGGCGCGGACCGGCACGCGCGGGATCGTCTTCCCGGAGCTCGGCGCGGCGCGGGACACCCCGGTCTATGACGGCGCGCGCCTGGTGCCGGGGATGCGATTCGAGGGTCCTCTGGTGATCGAACGAACCGGCGATACCATCGTGCTGCCGTCCTTTGCCGGCGCCCGGGTCGACGGGTTCGGCAACGTCGTGATCGCGATCGGCCCGCCCGGCGACGGCGGAGGGATGACGCCATGACGGCGACGCTCGATCCCATCGACTTCGAGGTGCTGCGCCACCGGCTCTGGATGATCAACGACGAGCAGGGCCGGGTTGCCGCCCAGGTCTCGGGCTCGCCCGCGGTCTACGAGGCGAAGGATTTCAACACCTCGCTGCTCACCCCGGAAGGCGAAAGCCTCTATGTCGGCATCTACACGACCCGGCTGTCGCTCTGCCTCAACTTCGCGGTCAGGACGGTGATCGAACGGCTGGGCGACGCGGTGGGGATCGAGGAGGGGGACGCCTTCGTCACCAACGATCCGTGGTGCGGCGCGGCGCACATGAACGACATTCTGATGGTCGCGCCGATCTTCTGGGAGGGAAGGCTGGTGTGCTGGGCCGGGCTCGCCATGCACGAGACCGACGTGGGCGGTCCCAACCCCGGCAGCTTCACCGTCGGCACCCCGGACGTGTTCGGCGAGGGGCCGCTGATCCCGACGATCAAGATGGTCGAGCGCGGCCGGATCCGCGAGGACCTGGAGGCGCTGGTGATCCGCAACTCGCGTACCTCCGAGGTCAACGGGCTCAACCTGCGGGCGCGGATCGCTGCGATCAACCGCACGAGGGAGCGCATCCGCGAGATGATCGCCGAGTACGGCGTCGACACCTTCATGGCGTTGCAAAGCGAGCTGCTGCGCAATGTCGGCGCATCGTTCGCGCGGCGGGTGCGCGCCCTGCCCGACGGAAGCTGGCGGGCGGAGGGATTTCTCGACCATGACGGCAACGAGAACCGGCTCTACCGCGTCCGCCTCCAAATGACCAAGACCGGCGAGACGCTGGAATTCGACTACACCGGCACCGACCGGCAGGCGCGCGGCGCAGTCAACTGCACCCGGGTCGGGCTCGAGAGCGGCACCGTGTCCGCGGTGCTCCCCATGCTCTGCTACGACATGCCGTGGTCGCCGGGCGCGATCATGCCGGCGATCCGCTTCGTCAGTGAGGAGGGGACGCTCAACAACGCGACCCACCCGGCGGCGGTCAGCATGGCGACCGTCGCCGCCACCTTCGCGACCTCGCATGTCGCCTCCCAGGCGATCGGCAAGATGCTCGCCTGCTCCGATCTCGCCGGCAGCGAGGCCCAGGCCAGCTGGTCTCCCGCCTGGCAGGGCGCGACGCTCGCCGGCCGGCACGAGGACGGCCGCCCCTTCACCGCCGTCCTGCTCGACCAGGGCGGCGGCGGCGGCGCGCGTGCATGGAAGGACGGTCCCGACACCGGCGGGCTCCCCGGAACGCCCGCCATGGGGATCGCCAACGTGGAAACCTACGAGAAGGAATACCCCATCCTCTACGTCTACCGCCGCCAGTCGCGCGACACCGGCGGGGCCGGGCGCTATCGCGGCGGGGTGGGCACCGAGACGATGCTGGTGCCGCACCGGGCGGACGGCCCGATCGATCTGACCCTGCTCACCCACGGGGCGAGCCAGCCGGAGGCGCAGGGGCTCTATGGCGGCTACCCGTCGAGCGTCCAGGTGCGCGCCCTGCTGCGCGGCGCCGACATCCGCGCGCGGTTCCGCCAGGGCGAGATTCCGGCCGGGCTGGAGGATGCCGCCTGCGAGGCGCTCGAGCCGCAACCCGCCAAGACCCGGACCGTGGTCAACCAGGACGATGCCTGGGTGATCGTCTGCGCCGGTGGGGGCGGGTATGGCGACGCCCTGCTCCGCCCGCCGCAGGCGGTCGCCGACGACATAAGGGCGGGGCTGTGTTCGCGCGAAGTCGCCGAGGCGGTCTACGGCGTGGCGCTCGACGGCGACGGCGGCGTGGACGCGGCGGCGACCGGGGCGGCGCGCCAGGCGATCCGCGCGCGCAGGCTCGCCGAGGGGCGGAGGTTTGCCGAGGCGTATCCGGACCGGGCAGCTCCGGCGTCCGGCGCGCCGCGCGCATCCGGCGCGCCCGTCGCGGCGATCGGTCAGGCCGTGACCGTCGCCGAGCGCGGCGGGGCGCTCTGGTACGACTGCCGGGCCTGCCGCCATCCGCTTGCCCCGGTCGAGGCCGATCCCAAGACCGGCGCTCTTGTCCGCGCCGTACCGATGGAGATGTTGAGCCCGTGGAACCGGTTCGGGCTCACCGGCGAAATCGCGGTCAACGAATATGTCTGCCCGGGCTGCGCCCACCTGCTGTCGGTCGAGGTGCGCCGCGCGGGCGATCCGCCGCTGCTCGACACCGAGCTCAGGATGGCGTCGGACCGGGTGCGCGACGCGGCAGAGTAGCTGATTCACAGAGGAGAAGAGATGTCGGAAGAGGTGAAGCGGGGCGACCGCCTGGCCGGCAAGGTTGCGCTGGTGACCGGGGCTGGCGCGGTCGGGCCCGGCTGGGGCAACGGCAAGGCGACCGCCGTGGTCTACGGGCGCGAGGGCGCTAAGGTGTTCGCGGTCGACATAAATATCGAGGCCGCGCGGGAAACCGCTGGCATCGTCGAAGGGGAGGGCGGCGAGGCGACCGCCTGGGCGGCCGACGTGACCGAGCCGGATTCGGTGACGGCCATGGTCGAGGCCTGCATGGCGGCCTACGGGCGCATCGACGTCCTGCACAACAACGTGGGCGGGGTCGGCGCCGGGCGGGCGCTGCCGACGGTCACCGTCGAGGACTGGTACGACACCTTCGACATCAACGTGACGTCCGCCTTTCTCACCTGCAAGGCGGTGATCCCCATCATGGAGGCGCAGGGCGGCGGGTCGATCGTCAACATCTCGTCGATCGGCGGCATCCGGCATCTCAACGTGCCGATGACGACCTACGCCACGGGCAAGGGCGCGCTCAACGAGTTCACCCGCAATATCGCCCTGCAATACGCGGCGAAGCAGATCCGCGCCAACTGCGTGCTGCCGGGCTACATGGACACGCCGTTTACCCGGCGCGACATCAAGGGCAAGCCGTCCTACGCCTACAAGGGCTACAAATCGGCCGAGGAATACGGCAAGGCGCGCGATGCGATCGTGCCGCTCGGGCGGATGGGGACCGGCTGGGACGTGGCCTACGCCTCGCTCTACCTCGCCTCCGACGAGTCCTCCTACGTCACCGGTCAGACCCTGGTGGTCGACGGCGGCGTCACCTCGACCTGCCCCGGGGTGTAGCCCCGAAGGCCGGAATGCCGATCCCCAGCCTGGCGCAGGCGAGCAGGCTGTCGGCGGTGATCGCCGAGGTCTTGGGGTTGGTCGGCGAGGCCCTGGCGAGGCATTCGAAGCGAAAGCGGCCGAACGCGCCCGAGGCCTCGATCACGCCGAGCGGGTCGTCGACCTGCTTCGACGAGATCAGCCGCACCCGCGTTTCGTCGAGCCCCAGCCCGGCGATCGAGACCGCGGCCCCGACATTGGCGTTCTGCGGGTAGTGCAGCGCCGCCTCGCGCGCGCTGCCGGTGAAGAAGACGATCTCCTCCTCTTCGTGGTCGAGGTCGATCGCCTGTTCCGCGCGCGTGCCGCGCCAGGCATGCGGCGGCTTGTAGGACGAGTAGGTCACCCGCTCCAGCCCCGCCGAGCGCGCGGCGACCAGCCCGTCGAGCCCGGCCACCGCGCCCGGCGGCACGATCACCCTGGCGCCGTCGCGCGCGGCCGCGCGGAGCGCGCCGGCGAAGTCTTCGTCGGCGAGCGCCCCCACCGCGGCCACGATCAGATCCGCGCCCGATGCGACGACCGCGGGCCCGATCGCGCGCAGCGCCTCGTGCCCCGCCGCCTCGATCACGATGTCGGGTGCGACGGCGAGCATCTCCCTTGCGTCGTACCACACCGGCACGCCCGGATCGGCCTCGGGCCGGGAGCGCGCCAAAATGCCGTCGAGCCGGTCGATCTCGCCCAGCTCGCGCAGCCGCGCGACGATCGGCCGACCGATCGCGCCGTAGCCGATCAGCGCGAGCCGCATCCCCGTCATCCCGCCGCGTCCATGGCGTCGCCGAACTCGCAGATGCCGTTGAAATAGGTCTCCCAGACCACCAGGTTGCGCCGGCAGGCCTCCACCACCTCGTCCTCCAGACGCAGCTCGGCGGCGTATTTCGCGACCGTGTTCCAGCCGAGGTCGGAATGCTCGAGGTCGGCTTCGGTGTGGAGGGTGAAGAAGCGCACGTCTTCCTCGCTCAAGCCCCAAATTTCCTGCCAGCACCGCCCGACCATCGCGTTCCAGCCGCGCTCGCGCGCTTCGCCGACGCCATAGCCCGGCACGTTGACCCGTTCCGAGCAGGTATTGGCGATCAGCCCGAGCAGCCAGTGGCAGTTGGCCATCAGCCCCATCCAGGCGTCCCAGCAGAGCTGGGTCGTCGGCGTCGGCCGGGCGGCGCGGATCTGTTCGCGGTCCATGCCGATGCGCACGCCGAGATCCTCCAGGATCTGCCAATGCGGCTCGCCGCCGCCGAATTCGTGGTCGGCGACGATCTCCTGCGAGCACGCGTGGATGATGTCGAGCTTGATCTCCCAGATCGGGCAGTTGGTGGCCGTCTTGAGCTTGAGCACCGAGTTGCGCTGGCGCGAATTCAGCCGGTGCTGCAACACCCAGGCGCGGCAGCGATTGGGCGTCCAGGCATCGTCGGGGAAGATCAGGCAGCGCCCGACGAAATCCTCCAACTGCGCATCCAGCCGCTCGATCACCGATGTGGCGGTCATTCGTTGCCTCCCGTCCGTATCGGCCCCAATGTGGCGCAACGCGGGGCCTGTGTGAATGCGGCCGGTTGGGGCATCATCGGGTCCCCATCCCGGACGGAGGCCGCCAATGTCGTTTCCCATCGATCCGCCGTTTCGCGCCGAGCATATCGGCAGCCTGGTGCGGCCCGAGGCGGTGCTCGAGGCCAGGGAAGCGCGCGCGGCCGGGCGGATCGACGATGCGGGGCTGCGCGCGGTCGAGGACGCCGAGATCGAGAAGACCGTCGCCTTCCAGGCCGGGCTCGGGCTCTGCTCGGTGAGCGACGGCGAGTTCCGCCGCCACAGCTACACCGACAGCTTCGGCACCGCCGTCTTCGCCAGCCTCAGGACTGCCCCCACAGACGATCCCAACTGGCGCTACACCAACCAGGCGGGAGAGACTTCGGGGGCCAATGTCTCGGTGGTCGAGGACCGGCTGGTCTGGGAAGGCCCCGCCAATGTCGCCGATTTCGCCTACCTCGCCGACATCGCGCCGCAAGGTTGCGTTCCCAAGATGACCCTGCCAGGACCGTGCCACATCCATTTCCGCGCCGGGCGCGACAATATCGACCGCGCCGCCTATCCCGATCTCGACGCCTTCTGGGCCGATGTGATCGAGTCCTACGAGAAAGAGATCGCGGCGCTGCGCGACGCCGGCTGCCGCTATATCCAGCTCGACGAGACCTCGATCGCCAAGTTCGGCGACCCGAAGATCAGGCGCGGGCTCGAGGAGCGGGGCGACGACTGGCGCGCCCTCCTGGACCTCTATATCGAGGTCATCGCCGAGGTCGCCCGGCGCACGCCGCCGGACGTCGCGCTCGGCCTCCATCTCTGCCGTGGCAACAAGGCCGGCGCGTGGCAGGCCGAGGGCGGCTATGACGACGTGGCGGCGAGGCTGTTCCGCGACCTGCCGATCCGCTTCTACTTCCTGGAATACGATTCGCCGCGCGCCGGCGGGTTCCAGCCACTCGCCGAGCTTCCCGACGGCAAGGTGGTGGTGCTCGGCCTGGTCTCGACCAAAATCCGCGCGCTCGAAGATGCCGGCGCGCTCGAACGCCGGATCGAGGAGGCGAGCCGCTACGTGGCGATCGAGCGCCTCTGCCTCTCGCCGCAATGCGGCTTCGCCGGCGATATCGGCGGCACCGGCCTCGACGCCGCCGACCAGGCGGCCAAGCTCGCCCTGGTGATCGAGGTCGCCCGGCGGGTGTGGGGATGAAGGACGGTTGAAGGAGGTCGCGATGATAAAGGTTACCGATGTCGCTTACGCGCGCTTCAAGGCCCCCGATCTGGACCTGATGGAGAGCTTTCTCGTCGATTTCGGGCTGACCCGGCGGCACCGGAACGACGATACGCTCTACATGCGCGGCACCGGCCCCGATCACCACATCCATGTCACGCACCTGGCCGATGAGCCGGGCTTCATCGGCATGGAATTCAATGCGGCCAGCATGGGCGACCTCGAGACGCTGTTCCAGGCCGACGGTGCATCGCCGGTCGAAGAAATCGACGAGCCGGGCGGCGGTTACCGGGTCCGGCTGACCGATCCCAACGGGTTTCGACTGGAAACCGTTTTTGGACAGGCGACCGTCGATCCATTGCCGGTCAACCTGTCGATCGGTCCGGATCATGGGCCGGGGCATCCGCGAGACCGCGATATTCAACGTATCCCGAACGTTCCGGGACCCGTCAAGCGGCTCGGTCATGTGGTCTTGAACGTGCCGGATTGCGAAATCGCGGATGCCTATTACCGTTCCCGTTTCGGCTTCCTGCAATCCGATGTTTGCTACCTACCGGGCGACGATGACGACCTGGCCGCCGCCTTCTATCGATGCGACAAAGGCAAGGACTATGTCGACCAGCACACCCTCCTGTTTACCAAGTCTAAGAAGCGCGGGTTGGGCCACGTCGCCTTCGAGGTGGACGATATCAATGCCCTGTTCATCGGGCACGAACTCCTCAAGTCAAAGGGTTACGAGCATTCCTGGGGCATCGGCCGCCACACCCCCGCAGCCAATATCTTCGATTACTGGTTCGACAATTATGGCAACCGGATCGAGCGCTTTTACGGCGGCGACCTGCTCAACAAGGACGACGAAACCAGGGTTCATCCGCTCGGAGACATATTGGAATCGCAATGGGGCGCCAGGCTCTCCGAGCGCCGCGCATCGCTCGATACCGACTACGACCCGCTCCGGGAGTAGATCGCGCCCTAATTGTCCACCATGACGTTGAGGATCGCCGTCTTGCCCTCGCGCGTGGCGGCGAGCCCGGCTTCGAGGGCCGAGGGAAGCTCGGCGGGGGGGGGCGCCGCCCGCCCGCCGGCGCCGGCGAGCCCGGCTTCGAGGGCGGAGGGATGCTCGGCGGGCTCCGCCCCCCGCCGGCCGAAGCCGTCGAAGGGGCGGACCAGCTCGGCATAGTCGAGGTCGGTGATCATCCTTCCGTAGAACAGATCGTTCTCGGCCGCGACCCCGTCCGGGTAGAAGGCGCGGTGTTCCTTGGCCATCGCGGAGTAGCCGGTGTTGTTGACCACGACCACGAGGATCGGCAGCTCCTCATGCGCGGACAGCGCGAGGCTCTGGACGATGGGGTTGTACATGAACGAGCCGTCGCCGATCACCGCCACCACCGGCCGCTCCTTCGCGGCGAGCTTGAGGCCGAGTGCGACGCCGAGTCCCTGGCCGAGCCCGCCCGCGACCCGGTAATAGCTTCGCGACCCCTTATAGGGGCGGTGGCGCATCAGGCGCTGGCGGTGGGTGATGGTCTCGTCGGCGTAGATCGCGTCGCCCGGCATCGCCGCGCCCAGCGCGTCGAACAGGACGATCGGGTCGATGGCCTTTTTCGCGCGCGCCTCCGTGACGATCTCGCGGTCGGCGGCGATGCGCGTCTCATGCGTCTTCGCCCAATGCGCGGCGCGCTCCTCGACCGCGCCGTTCTTCGGGCCGCTCGCCGCGACCGCTTCGGCGAGCAGGCGGAGCGTCGCCGCGCAGTCGCCTTCGAGGAAGCGGTCGGCCTGGATGTTCTGGTAGACCATCTCGGTGCGGAACGGCGTCTCGCCGATGGCGACGATATGCGCCCGCCTGGGCCGCCGCGAAGGCGGGTTCCACGGCGCCCGCGCGGACAGGGTCAGCACCAGATCGGCCTCGTCGAGCCAGTCCGGCTGCCCCACCCCCTGGAACAACGGGTGGCCGCCCGGGAAGTTGCTGTAATCCGCCCAGGGCGCGTCCACCACCGGGATCGCCAGCATCTCGGCGAGCGCGACCAGCGCGTCGAATCCTGCGACATCGCGGCCCGAGCCCTCGGCGACGATGGCCGGCCGCTCGGCCGAAACCAGCAGATCGGCGACCGCCTCGATATCGGCCGCCGGGGGCTGGACCTTCGGCGCCCGCGGCACGTCGCGGATGCGGTCGGGCGGGGTCCAGTCGGCGAGCTGGGTCTCGATGGGCACGGTCATGAAGGTCGGGCCCGACGGCGTGCGCTGCGCCATCTCGCCGGCCCGGATGAGCTGTTCGAACAGGGTGGCCGGGCTCGATGCCTGGTTCGACCACTTGACCAGCGGCGCGGCGAGGCTGTGCGGTCCGCCGACCACGCTCAGGCTCGACAGCCATTGCGGGCCCGGGTGGAAGCCCTCCTGCTCGCCATAGGTCAGCGCCTCGCCGGCGACCACCACCATCGGGATGCCCAGGCGCTGGGCGGCGTCGATCCCCATCGAGCCCTGCAACAGCCCGACGCCGGTATGCAACATCACCCCCTGCATGCGCCCGGTATAGCCGGTGTAGCCGATGGCGAGATCGACCGCGAGGGTCTCGTGCGCACAGCTGAAATAGACCGGGCCCGGCGCGTTCGAGACCTTCTGGCGGGCGAACGCCTCCCACACCGCGCCCCATTCCGAGCCGGGCGATGCCATCACGTAGTCCATGTCCAGGCAGCGGAACGCCTGCACCACCGCCTCGCCGCCATCCAGCCTGTTCTTCATCCCGCCGTTTCCTCTCGATTGCCGGGACGGAGCATGACCACTGTGGGCGGGGGGCGTCAATCGCTACACTCCGCCGCCGGAAGGGATCAGGCTATGCCGCGCGCGAGGCTCGCCGCCGATGTCGGCGGCACGTTCACCGATATCGCCGTCGAGCATGACGGGCGGCTGGCGACGACCAAGGTGCTGACCACCCCGCAGGCGCCGGAGGAGGGGGTGCTCGCCGGCATCGCCCGCGCGCTGTCCGAGACCGGCCTCGCCCCCGGCGCGTTCGAGCTGGCGATCCACGGCACCACGCTCGCCACCAACGCGATCATCCAGCGCCGGGGGGCGAAGACCGCGCTGCTGGTCACCGAGGGGTTCCGCGACGTGGTCGAGATGGCCTTCGAGAACCGCTTCGAGCAATACGACATATACATGGACCGGCCCGAGCCGCTGGTGCCGCGGCATCTGCGGCTCGGCGTGAGGGAGCGGCTGGACGCTCGCGGCAACGTGCTGGTGCCGCTGGAGCCCGGCGCGCTCGACCCCATCGTCGAGACGCTGAAGGAAGAGGCGGTCGAGGCGGTGGCGGTCGGCTTCATCCACGCCTATGTCGACGGGCGCCACGAGCGCGCGGTACACGATCTCCTGGCCGACGCGATGCCGGGGCTCGCGATCACGCTCTCCTCCGAGGTCTCGCCCGAGATCCGGGAATACGAGCGCTGGTCGACGGCAGCCGCCAACGCCTATGTCCAGCCTTTGATGGCGGGCTATATCGCCAGGCTCGAACGGGCGCTGAGCGAGCTCGGCTTCTCCTGCCCGCTCTACCTGATGACCTCGGGCGGCGGGCTCGCGCGGCCCGAAACCGGGCGGCGGTTCCCGATCCGGCTGGTCGAATCGGGCCCGGCGGGGGGCGCGATCCTCGCCGCCCATATCGCCCGGCAATGCGCGCTGGAGAGGGTGCTCTCCTTCGACATGGGCGGAACCACGGCCAAGATCTGCCTGATCGACGACGGCGAGCCGCAGGCCTCGCGCAGCTTCGAGGTCGCCCGCGAGTACCGCTTCCTCAAGGGCAGCGGCCTGCCGCTGCGCATACCGGTCATCGAGATGGTCGAGATCGGCGCGGGCGGCGGGTCGATCGCGCGCACCGACGCGATGGGACGGCTCACCGTCGGCCCGGACAGCGCGGGCTCCGATCCCGGCCCGGTGTGCTACGCGCAGGGCGGCGTTGCCCCGACGGTGACCGACGCCGACGTGACGCTCGGCTGGATCGACCCCGCGGCCTTTGCCGGCGGCACCATCCCGCTCGACGCCGGCGCGGCGGTGGCGGCGATCGCGGCGGGGCCTGGCGAGGCGCTCGGGCTCGACGCGCACGGCGCCGCGCACGGAATCGCCGAGGTGGTGGTCGAGAACATGGCCAACGCGGCCCGGGTGCATGCAGTCGAGCGCGGCAAGACGCTGGGCGAGCGCACGCTGATCGCCTTCGGCGGCGCGGCGCCGGTGCACGCCGCCCGGCTCGCGGAAAAGCTCGGCATCGGGCGCATCCTCATCCCGCAATCGGCGGGAGTCGGCTCGGCGGTCGGGTTCCTGCGCGCCCCGGTCGCCTACGAGGTCGTCCGCAGCCTCTACGCGGCACTCGACGGGAGCTTCGACGCGGACGCCGTCAACGCGCTGCTCGAAGCCATGCGGGAGGAGGCCGATGCGATCGTCGCCGCCGCCGCGCCCGGCGCGCGGCTGGTGCGCGCGCGGGCGGCCGACATGCGCTATCGCGGCCAGGGGCACGAGCTCGCGGTGGGCGTGCCGGCCGGGCCGCTCGGCCCGGATTCCCGCGAGGCGTTGATCGAGGCCTTCGAAGCCGCCTACGCTCGCACCTATTCGCGCACCATCCCGGGGCTGACGATAGAAGCGATGAACTGGACCCTGCGGGTCGCGGCGGAGGCCGATCCGCCGGCACCCTGCCCGCCGATGCCCGACGCGGAAGCGGCCGAAGCGATGGCGCGGCGCCCCATCTGCGATCCGGCGACGGCCGGCATGGCCGGAGCGCCCGTGTTCAGCCGCAACGCGCTCGCCCCGGGTGCGCGGATCGCCGGGCCGGCGGTCATCGCCGAAGACGAGACCACGACGATCGTGCTCGACTCGTTCTCCGCATCGATCGATGCGCTCGGCAATATCGTTATCGCGAGGGACGGATCATGACCCGCTCGAACGCTCTCACGCCGATCGGCCTGCAACTCATGTGGGACCGGCTGATCGCGGTGGTCGAGGAGCAGGCGCAGTCGCTGATCCGCACCGGGTTCTCGACCTCGACCCGCGAGGCGGGCGATCTGTCGGCCGGGGTGTTCGACGGCTCGGGGCGGATGCTCGCCCAGGCGGTGACCGGCACGCCCGGCCATGTCAACTCGATGGCGCGCTCGGTCGGGCATTTCCTCGAGCGCTTCCCGGTGGAGACGATGAAGGAAGGCGACGTCTTCCTGACCAACGACCCGTGGAAGGGAACCGGCCACCTGCACGACTTCACCTTCGTCACGCCGGCTTTCCGCGACGGCCGAATCGCGGCGCTGTTCGCCAGCACCAGCCATGTCGTCGATATCGGCGGGCGCGGGCTCACCTCCGACGGGCGCAACATCTTCGAGGAAGGGATCTACATCCCGATCATGCGCTTCGCCGAACGCGGCGAGGTCGACCGGACGCTGGTCGATATCGTGGCGGCGAACGTGCGCGAGCCGGTTCAGGTGGTGGGCGACCTCCATTCGCTCGCCTCGTGCAACGACGTGGGCTGCCGCCGGCTGGCCGAGATGATGGACGAGTTCGGGATCGACGACCTGGACGCACTTGGCCGCCACATCGTCGAGCGGTCGGTGGCCGCGACGCTGGAGGCGATCCGCGGGCTCAAGCCCGGCACCTACACAAACGCGATGCGGATCGACGGGCTCGAGAACCCGGTCGACCTGGTGGCGACGATGACGGTGGGCGCGGACGGGATCGACGTCGATTTCGCCGGCACCAGCGGCATCTCGTCATACGGAATCAACGTGCCGGTCTGCTATACCGAGGCCTATACCTCCTTCGGCATACGCTGCATCGTCGCCCCCGATGTGCCCAACAACGCGGGATCGCTCGCGCCGATCCGGGTCAGCGCGCCGCCGGGCACCATTCTCAACGCCCAATACCCGGCGCCGGTCGCGGTGCGCCACGTCACGGGCCAGATGCTGCCCGACGTGGTGTTCGGCTGCCTCGCCCGGGCGATCGACGGCGCGGTGCCGGCCGAGGGCACGTCGTGCCTGTGGAATGTCTACGCCTTCGGCGGGCCGGGCCGGGTCGAATGCGACCCCGCCCTCGTCGCCGATGCCCAACCCTTCACCGTGCTCAGCTTCCACTCGGGCGGCGCCGGCGCGAGGCCCGGCAAGGATGGACTGTCCGCCACCGGGTTCCCGAGCGGGGTCAGGAGCGTGCCCGTGGAGGTGACCGAAGCGATTTCCCCGGTGGTGTTCTGGCGCAAGGAGTTCCGCACCGATTCGGGCGGCCCCGGCACCGATCGCGGGGGTCTCGGCCAGGTGATGGAGCTCGGAATTCTCGAGGACGCGCCGTTCGCCTTCAGCGCGCTGTTCGACCGCATCGACCATCCGCCGCGCGGGCGCCGGGGCGGGGAGGACGGTACGGGCGGGCAGATCGGCCTCGCCTCCGGAGCCAGGCTCGACGGCAAGGGAACCCAGACCGTGCCGGCCCGCGACCGCGTGGTGATCGAGATGCCGGGCGGCGGCGGCCTCGGCGACCCCAGGGAGCGCGATCCCGAGGCGGTCGCACGGGACTGCCGCGCGGGTCTGGTCTCGCCGGAGGCGGCACGCGGCCGCTATGCTGTGGCGCTGGACGAGGAGGGCGCGGTCGATTCGGAAGCGACCGCGCTTCTGCGCTCGCGGGAGGTCGAACATGCGGGTTAGCGTGGGTCTGCCCACCGGGATGGAGGGGCTCACCTATCCGATCCCGTTCTCCGATCCCGAGGCCGTGATCCGCATCGCCAAGCACGCGGAAGCGTTGGGCTACCACTCGGTGTGGGGCAACGACCACATGACGACGCAGCACTATGTGCGCGCCGAGTTCCCCGTCCCGCCGCGATTCTGGGAGCCGCTGATCGTCTATTCCTTCGTCGCCGGCGAGACGACCACGCTCCGCTTCGGCACCGGGATCCTGGTGCTGCCGATGCGCCGCGACATCGTGGTGACCGCGAAGCAGCTCGCCACGCTGGACCATTTCTCGGGCGGCCGGCTCGAGATCGGCGTCGGCATCGGCGCCTATCGCGAGGAGTTCGAGGCGCTCCAGCCCGGCGCGCGGCTTGCCCGCGGCCGCATCGTCGACGAGGGGCTGGAGGCGCTGGCGCTGCTGTTCGGCGAACGCGTCGCGTCCTATGACGGCGCGTATTACAAGTTCAGCGACGTCGAGCTGTATCCCAAGCCGAGACAGGCGCGCATCCCGCTCTATGTCGGGGGCAACAACGCCAACAATCTGCGCAGGACGGTCGCGCATGCCGATGGCTGGCTGCCCGCGGCGGTGCCGCTGGACCGCATCGCGGCCGACGTGCGGGAGCTCCGCCGCCTCGCCGAGGAGGCCGGGCGCGACCCCCGCTCCATCGAGGTCGCGCCGCAATATATCGTCCATCTCGGCAAGACACGGGAGGCCGCGCTCGCGCGTTTCGAGAAGACCCAGATGTGCGCGCATCTGACCTCGCTCCGCAAGTCGACGCTGAAGGAGCAGGGCGCGCTGGGGCACGAGGACATCAACCTGATCGGCACGGTCGACGACGCGGTGGAGCGCGCCAACCGCTTGCGCGAGGCCGGCGTCACCCATCTGCTCGGCCTCTACTTCGCCGCCAACGACCTGCCGGAGCTGCTCGACCAGATGCAGCTCTTCGCCGAAGACGTGGTTCCCCGGATCGACTGATGCAGGGGCGGGAGGACGGCTGGGACCGCGAGGTCGATTTCCTGGTCGCCGGCGCCGGGCCGGGCGGCATGACCGCGGCGCTGGTGGCCGCGCTCGAAGGGCTCGACGTGCTGGTCTGCGAGAAGTCGCAGCAGGTCGGCGGCACCGGCGCGACATCGGCGGGCACGCTCTGGATCCCCGGCAACAGCCAGAACCGGGAGGCGGGGTTCGCCGACCGGGCCGACGATGCGGCGGCCTATCTCGATGCGCTGATCGGCGATGAGGGGGCGGATTCGCGCCGGGCCGTCTATCTGCGGGAGGGGCCGAAGGTCATCGACGACCTGGTCGCGCGCTCCGAGCTCAGCTTCGTCGCCTGCGGGCGCCACCCCGACTATCGCAGCAACCTGCCGGGCGCCGCAGTCGAGGGGCGGGCGATCATCCCCGAGACCTTCGACGGTCGGAAGCTCGGCGCCGATTTCGCGCGCATCCGGCCGCCGATCCCGGAATACCTGCTGTTCGGCGGGATGATGGTGGGCAAGGCCGATCTCGCTTCCCTGCTCGGCCGCTATCGGTCGGTCGCCAATTTCGCCCGTTCGGCCGCCCTCGTGCTGCGCTACCTCGCGGACCGGCTCCGCTTCGCCCGCGGTACCCGGCTGACGATGGGCAACGCCCTGGTCGGCCGGCTCTACCACAGCCTCAGGCAGAACGGCGTGACCATCGAATTCGGCGCGGCGCTGAACGAGATCGTGGAACGGGACGGCGGCGCGGCGGGAGCGGCCTTCGAGACCGCGCAAGGCGGGCTGCGGGTGCGCGCGCGGCGCGGCGTGGTGCTGGCGACCGGCGGGATGGCGCATGACGAGGCGCTGCGCAAGGCGTTCATGCCCGCGGCCGAGCCCAAATACTCGCTCGCCGTCGCCGAGAATACCGGCGACGGGCTCGCCGCCGGCGAACGCTTCGGCGGAAGGGTCGAGAGCAGGGGCGAGGGCGGGCTGTGGACCCCGGTCTCGCGCAACCCGCGCAAGGGCGGCGGCACCGGGCTCTACCCCCACATCCTGCTCGACCGCGCCAAGCCCGGGCTGATCGCGGTGAACCGGGCGGGGCGGCGCTTCGTCAACGAGGCGGTGTCCTATCACGACTTCGTCGAGGCCATGTTCCGCGCCGACGAGATCGCCCCTTCGATCCCGGCCTGGCTGATCTGCGATGCCGGCTTCGTGCGCAAATACGGGCTCGGCGACATCCATCCCGGGACCGCCGACCTCTCCCGGCACGCGCGCGCGGGCTACGTGACCCTCGGCGGGTCGGCGGCCGAGCTGGCGGACGGGATCGGGGTGGACGCCGAAGGTCTCGCCGACAGCATCGAGCGCCACAACCGCTTCGCCGAGGCGGGCTCGGACGCCGATTTCGGCAAGGGCGATACCGAGCTCAACCGGTTCAACGGCGACCCCGACAACCGCCCCAACCCCTGCCTCGCGCCGATCGCGGGGAGGCCGCTGGTGGCGATGGCGGTGTGGCCGGCCGACCTCGCCTCGAGCGCGGGGCTCGCCGCCACCGCCGACGGGCAGGTCCTCGGCACCGACGACGCGCCGATCGCCGGGCTCTATGCCTGCGGCAACGACATGGCCTCGATCATGGCCGGCACCTATCCGGGGCCCGGGACCACGCTCGGCCCCGCCATGGTGTTCGGCTACCGCGCGGCGATGCACGCGGCCCGGTCGGGCTGAGGCGGGCCGTTCGGCTTGCGGCCGCGGCCGGCTTTGCGTTAGGGTCCGCGCCGCCCGCGGAGGGGTGCCGGAGCGGTCGAACGGGGCGGTCTCGAAAACCGTTGTACGCTATGCGTACCGTGGGTTCGAATCCCACCCCCTCCGCCACGATCCCGCTGACTGTCGTTTTCCCCGGGGAGCGTGAGGCGGGCGAGAGACCGTCCGCTATGCGGTGTCGATAGAAGACACCACGCAATGGGGCATGGATCCGACACCCGATTTCTTCGACTGACGAGCCGCTCGGCCCCACAAGCACCAGGGTTCGCATCATGGCAGACAGGATTCGACGATTTGTATCCCCGAAGGTCGCGGAATACCCGCCCGGGCACTGGTCCAACTGCCTGCGCGTCGGCGACCACATCTGGCTGTCGGGCTTCACGGCGCGCGACGCCGACCTGAAGACCATCGGCGGCACGGGCAGCGCCTACGAACAGGCGAAGATTATCTTCACCAAGGTCGAGAACTGTCTCGCTGAGGCGGGAGCCTCGATGCGGGATGTGGTGAACATGACGATTTACCTGACCGACATCGCCGACAACCGGGAGGTCTGGCGCGCACGCCAGGAGTTCTTCACGGGCGATTTTCCGTGCTCCACCCTGGTCGAGGTATCGGCTTTGGCCGATCCCGACATCCTGGTTGAAATCACCTGCCAGGCGATGGCGGGGAGCGGCCATGACCGATAGCGCCCTGGTTCCCCTTACCGGAAAGGAATATCTCGACAGCCTCGACGACGGCCGGGAAGTCTGGATTTACGGCGAGCGCGTCGCGCGGATCACCGAGCATCCCGCGTTCCGCAATTCCGCGCGCATGGTCGCCCGACTCTACGACGCCCTTCACGACCCCCAGCGCAAGGAAATCCTCACCGAGCCGACCGAGTACGACCTCGACGGCTGGACCGCGCCCGACCTCGTGAATCCCGACGATGTGTGCATCCTCGACCCGAAGCGGGGGTAATCCCGCCGCGAGGAAGCCCGCGGCCGGCGCCATCCGCGACAAGCCCAACCACCAGGGTATCGGCGCGGCGATTCCGCGGCTGGAGGACAAGCGCTTCCTGAGCGGACATGGGCGCTATGCCGACGATGTCCGCCCCGACGGCCAGGTCCGGGGCCATGTGCTCCGCTCGCCGGTGTCGCATGCGCGGATCGGCCGTATCGACGTCACCGCGGCGATGGGCGTCCCCGGCGTCGTCGACGTGCTGACCGGCGCGGATTACGCAGCCGAAGGCCTGGGCGAGATCCCCTGCGTCAGCATCCCGCCCGGCATAACGGGCGGACCCTATCACCCGACGCCGTTTCCGCCGCTTGCGTCGGACCGGGTGCTGGCGGTCGGTGCCGGCGTGGCGTTCGTGATAGCCGAGACCCTTGCCGCGGCCGCCGAAGCGGCGGAGCGAATCGTCGTCGACTATGAGCCGCTCGATGCCGCGCCGACGGTCGAGGCGGCGATCGCGCCGGACGCGCCCCTGGTCTGGCCCGCCGCCGCGGGCAACCGCTGTTTCGTGCACGAGCTGGGCGACGCGGAGTCGACCGCCGAAGCATTCGCCAGGGCCGATCACGTGACAAAGGCCCGGATCCGCAGCCAGCGGCTTGCCGGCAATCCGCTGGAGCCCCGGACGTGCATCGGCAGCTACCATGTGGGGCAGGAGCGCTGGCAGCTGACGACGTCCGGCGCCAACCCGCACCGCCTCCGGCTGTTGCTGGCCGAACATGTCTTCCGCGTGCCGGCATTCCGCATACGCGTCGTCGCCGGCGATCTCGGCGGCGGGTTCGGGACCAAGGGAGGCCTCTACCCCGAGGAGATCCTGGTTCTGTGGGCGGCCAAGCGGGTCGGGCGTCCGGTCAAGTGGGTGAGCGACCGGAGCGAAGCCTTCGTTTCGGATTTCAACGGCCGCGACCAGATCGCCGACGCCGAATTCGCGCTCACCGCCGAGGGCGACGTCCTCGGCGTGCGCGTGGCGGTGTATCACAATCTCGGCTGCCAGCTCGGCCCGTCCACCGCACACCCGCCGCTGGTCGGGACCCGGATGCTCTCTGGCGTCTACGCCTTCCCGGCGATGCACGTGACCGTGAACGGAATATTCACCAACAGCTGCACGCTGACCACCTATCGGGGGGCCGGACGCCCGGAGGCGACGATGATCCTGGAGCGGATGATGGATCTGTCCGCCGCGGAGCTCGGGCTCGACCCCGTCGAGATCCGCCGACGCAATCTCATCGCGCCCCGGCGCATGCCGTATCGGACCGCGATCGGCGAGACCTACGATTGCGGCGAGTTCGAGGCGATCCTCGACCGCGCCCTCGACGAGGCCGACTGGAACGGGTTCGAAACCCGGCGGCTGGAAAGCCGCGACCGCGGCAAGCTGCGCGGTCGCGGCCTGTCGATCTATATCGAGGTCTGTGCCACGATCAGCGAGCGCATGGAAATCCGCTTCGATCCGACCGGCGGGCTGACCGTTCTGGCCGGCACGTTCTCATACGGGCAGGGCCACGAAACCAGCTATCCCCAGATGGTCAATGAGTGGCTGGGGCTGCCGCTGGACCGGATTCGGGTGGTCCAGGGCGACACCGACAAGATCGCCACCGGCCGCGGGAGTTTCGGCTCGCGCAGCATGACCGTGGGCGGTTCGGCGCTCAAGCGGGCCTGCGAACAGGTGGTCGAGCGCGGGCGCGCCGCGGCGGCCGTCATGTTGGGTGTCCCCGCCGAGGATCTGCACTTCTCCGACGGCGCCTATCGCGCGGCATCGGACCACCGGCACATCGCCCTCGACGCCGTCGCCAGGGCCACATTCGCCTGGGCGTCTCCCCATCCATTGCCGCCGGAGTTGCGATCCGGCCTCGATGGTTGCGGGTATTTCACGGCCAATCCGCAGAACTATCCCAACGGCTGCCATCTCGCGGAGGTGGAGGTCGATCCCGAGACCGGGCAGGTAGAGCTCGCCGCAATATCCGCCGTCGACGATGTCGGCGCGGTGATCAATCCGCTGATCCTGGAGGGGCAGGTCCACGGCGGGATTGCGCAAGCCGCCGGCCAGGCGCTCAAGGAAGCCGTGGTGTTCGACGAGACCGGCCAGCTCCTGACCGGTTCCTTCCTCGATTATGCGATGCCCCTGGCCGAGGACTTCCCCGAATTTCGCCTCGCCTCGCGCCCGGTCCCGACCGAAACCAATCCGCTCGGCGTGAAGGGCGGCGCCGAGACCGCAACGGTGGGTCTGCCGCCGGCGATCGTGGCGGCCGTCGTCGACGCGCTGCGCCCGCTCGGCGTGTGCGACATCGACCCGCCGATCACCTCCTTCGCGGTCTGGAAGGCAATAGCGGATGCCACGGAAGGAGACACGGTTTGACAGCGGATGCGGCGCCGGTCGCGGATTCCATCCATGAGGCGACGCGCGCGCGTCTGATGCGATGCGGCGCCGCGAACCTCAGCAACGCGCTGCTCAGGCGCGGGCTGCGCAACACCTTTCTTCCCGGCCTGTCTCCGGTGTCGGCCGACCAGGAACCGATGGTCGGGCCGGCTTTCACGCTCCGATTCATCCCGGCGCGCGAGGACATCGATTCGATGGCTCTCTACGCGCGCGACGACAGTCTGCACCGGCGCGCCATCGAGGAGTGCCCGCCGGGCGCGGTCCTGGTGATGGCCACGGGCGGCGATGCCCGTGCCTCCGCGATGGGCGACATGATGGCGCTTCGGCTGCGCATGCGCGGCGTCTCCGGGGTCGTCACCGATGGCGGGTTTCGCGACTCGCCGGGAATTCGCGAGACCGGCCTGCCCTGCTTTCAGCGGCAGGGCTCGGGGCCGCCCACGCCGATCGCCCTGCATCCGGTCGAGTTCAACGCGCCGGTCGGATGCGCCGGGGTCGCCGTCTATCCGGGCGATGTCATCGTCGGCAACGGCGAGGGAGTCGTCGCGATCCCCCGGGCTCTCGCGGACGAGGTGGCCGAAGAAGTCGCCGGGGAGGCGGATTACGAGGCATTCGTCAGCCTTCAGTTGCGACGCGGCCGTTCCATCTTCGGCCTGTTTCCGGCCACGCCGGAGAGCCGCAGGGAATACCGGGCCTGGCTGGCCGACGGACGCCCCCAATCGGAGGACTAGGAGATGACCGACACGGCGCCCCACGAAACCCTGGCCAAGACCCTCGAGTTGCTGATCCACCGGGAAGACCTGGATCCGGAACAGTGGCTCGACTTTCCGGATTACGGGCTTCGCCAGTACTTCCTCTGGAAGAACCCGGAGACGGGAGCCAGCATCGCCCTGGTCGAGTTCGAAAAGGGCGGGCGCATACCGGTCAGGCACACCCACGCGTCCAACCAGTTCATGTACTGCCTGGAAGGCGACTACGAGTACACCGATGTCGGTTTGCGCCTGAAACCCGGCACTTTCTACATGAACCCCAAGGACCATCCCCACGGCCCGACGCTGGCGCACGAACGCAGTGTCCTGATCGAGATCTACGATGGCCCGCACTACTACGAACGGCCGGAATTCCATACCGACGAGACGATCGGCGAATTCCTGGCCAGGGACTAGCCCTTGCGTTCGGCAGGGCGCCGCCGATCCGGGCGCCCGCCCGCTGCGTCGCGGGGTCCCCTCCGACCGGACCGCGCGCGACGGGTGGGAACGCTCGGTGGCGGCTGGACCATGTAGCAGCGCGGCCGGGCGTTCCCCCGATCGATCCCCGAACGGATAACCCGATGGAAAAAGGGGCCGGATGGCCCCTTTTTCGCCCGACCCGCCTGTGCCGGCGCTATTTCGTCATGCCGAGCTCCTTGTAGGCCTTCAACGCGCCGGGATGGTGCTCGATACCGGCGTTCTTGAACACATCGATCCCCGCGCTGGGGCTCCACGACTTGTAGACCGTCTTCATGTACTTGTCGGTCTTGTCGGTGAAGACGTATTTGACGATGCGGTAGATCGTCTCGTCGGGCACGCTGTCCTGGGCCATGATCGTCGACGGCACGCCGTAGGACTGGGCGTCGGCGACCACGCCGTCGCCGTAATCCGCGGCCTTGATGACATAGGGGGCGAAGGCCGGGTTCTTGCCGAGCACCCCCTTGAGCTCGGCCGGGGCGAGCGGGATCAGGCGGATCTTGCGGGTCGCCGCCATCGCCGAGACCACCGGGACCGGGACGGCGGACGCCACGGCGAAGGCGTCGATGTTGCCGTCGCGCAGCGCGTTGCCGGCCTCGCTGAAGCCGAGGAACTGGGCCTTGATCTTGTCGCGCACGCCGACGGTTCGCAGGATCAGGTCGGCGTTGGCCGCGGTCCCGCTGCCCGCCTTGGCGAGCGAGACCCGCTTGCCCGCCAGATCGGCGAAGGCCTTGATGTCGTCCTTGGCCAGCGTCACCCAGTGGATCGGCGAGATGGTGAGCGCCATCAGCGCGCGGACGTTCCTGGCCGGCGGCTTGTCCTTGAACTTCCCGGTCGAGGTGACGGCGTTGTAGACCGCGCCGAGATTGGCGAGCCCGAGATTGAGCCCGCCGCCCTCGCGGCTCAGCATCCGCATGTTGGTGGTCGAACCGGCGGTGGTCCGGGTCGACAGGGTGATGCCCTCCAGATCGCGGGTTATCGCGGTCGACAGCCCGCCCCCCATCAGGAAGTAGCTGCCGCCGGGCGAGCTGGTGCCGAGGACGAGGCTTTGCGCGGCCGCCCCCTGTGACAGCGCCAGCACCGCCGCCGAGGCGAGCGTTGTCGCGATGAACTTCTGCATCCTTTGGTCTCCCTTCTGCGAATTCCCGCTTGCCACACTAGCAACCGGGCCGGCGGGCGGGAACAGCGCCCGCGCTCAACCGGTGGCCCGGGTATCGCCCGCCTTGCCCCTGCGGAACTGCCAGACCGTGAAGACGGCGAAACACGCCACCGGGATCAGCGCGTAGACCCCGTGGGTCAGCACGAGGACGATTCCGATGACGATCGAGAGCACCCGCGCGGCAAGCGAGAGCCGGGCGTAGTAGAAGCCCTCGATACCGGCCGAAATCGCCAGCCCGCCCAGCGCCAGCGAGGCGATGGTGGTGACGATGCTCCACACGCTTCCCTGCAGCAGCAATCCCGGCTGATAGACGAACAGCACCGGCAGGTAGAAGATCGCCATCGCCTTGACCATGGCGACATTGCAGACCGGCCATAATCGCTGCTTGGAAATCCCCGCCGCCATGTAGGCCGCCAGCGCGACCGGCGGGGTGACGTTGGAGGCCTGTCCCCACCACAGCACCAGCAGGTGGGCGGCCATGACCGGGATGCCGAGCTGGATCAGGGCCGGGGCCGCGAGGGTCGCCAGGATCACATAGGCCGGAATGACCGACAGCCCCATGCCGAGGATGTAGCCGATCACGAAGATGAACATGACCGTGAAGGCGAGATTGCTCTCGGCGAGGTCGATGATCATGCCGGTAATGCGGATCCCCGTGCCGGGCAGCAGCACCGCGCCGGCGATGATCGAGACCGGGCCGGCGATGGCGATGATCGGCAGCGAGGCCTTCGCGCCCTCGGCGAGCGCGACGACGATCGCGCGCGGGCCCATCGGCCGAGGCGTCAGCCAGCTCGCCGCGATGACGCTCACGATGGCCAGCATGCCGATGCGCCTGAGCGAATAGTCGAGATAGACCATGACCACGACCACCGCGATCGGCACCAGATAGGCCCAGCCCTGCATCAGGGTTTGGCGGAAAGACGGGCAGTCCTCGGCCGGCAGGCCCTTCAGGCCATTGCGCCGGGCGTAGAAATGGACTTGCAGGTAGACGTTGAGGAAATAGAGCAGCGCCGGGATCGTCGCCGCGATCACGATCGTCCCGTATGAGAAGCCGGTCAGCGCCACCATGATGAAAGCCGATGCCCCCATCACCGGCGGCATGATCGTGCCGCCGGTCGAGGCCGCGGCCTCGATGCCCGCGGCGACCGCCGGCCGGTAGCCGGTCTTCATCATGATCGGGATGGTGATGCTGCCGGTGATCGCGACATTGGCCGAGGCCGAGCCCGAGATGCTGGCGGTGATGAAGGACGACCCGACCGCGGCCTTGGCGCCGCCGCCCGGGCGGGTGCCGAGGAAGGACAGGCAGAGATCGGTGAAATAGTCCGACGCGCCGGAGCGGATCAGGAACGTCCCGAACACCAGGAACAGGAACAGGTTCGAGGCGAGCACATAGGTGATCGAGCCGTACAGCCCGTCGGTCTGGGCATACAGCGCGGTCGCGATCTGGCGCAGGTCGAACCCGCTATGGACGAACGGCCAGGGGACCCACGCGCCGAAATAGAGGAACAGCAGGAATGCGCCGGAGATGATCGCCATGGCCACGCCGAGCGCGCGCCGCCCGCCCTCGATCACGCCCAAGATCATGATCCAGCCGACGGCCATGTCGAAATCGCCGATGTCGAAGCCTTCGTTCTCGGCGAAGTAGAGGTAGCGGTCGTTGAACCGGAAGGTGGCGTATGTCACCGCGAGCAGGAAGACGACGTCGAACGCCCGGGCCGGGATCGTTCGCGCCAGCGGATGCACGCAGATCGCCAGCGCCACGCCGGCATAGATGAACAGGCTGCGGTCGAGCGCCGGGCTGAAGGTGCCCCAGGTCGCGACATAGAGGTAGTAGCCAGTCGTCGCCAGCCCGATCAGGAAACCGAGCTTCTTCCATTCGCCGCAAAACGCTGCGGCCATGCCTTGCCGGTCGGTCAGAGCGCCTCTCCCCCGGTATACTCGCGATCCGGATTGCCCCCGTCCAGCCGAGGACGCTCAACAGGGACGCCGAAGGTGCCGGATCTCAGGGTGCTCAGGGAAGCCGACCTCAAGGCGGTGCTCGATGTCGAGACCGGGCTCGATATCGTCGAGCGCACGTTCCGCGATTTGGGGACAAGGGACATCTTCCGTCTGTCCGAGCCGGCCGCCCTGTTCGGCGGCTCGGGCGTCGGCAAGGCCGCGCGCTACAAGTCCAAGGGCGCGACCCTGATTTCGGAGAACGTCACCGGGATCCGGCTGATCAGCGACGTGGCCAGGGAGCATGGTTTCCGTTCCCACCACATGCTGGTCGTGTTCGACGATGCGACCGGCGCGCCGATCGGGCTGTTGAACGAGACCTGGCTGCACCGGTTCCGCACCGCGCTGACCGGGGTGGTCGCGGCCAGGTATCTGGCGCGGCCCGATTCCCGGGTGCTCGCGCTGTTCGGCGCCGGCTCGATCGCCGCGGAGCTGTTTCCGGCGATCACCCGGGTCTTCGAGCTCGACGAGGTCCGGGTCGTCGCGCGGCGGCGGGCGAGCGCCGAGAGTTTCTGCCGCGGGCATGCCGGCGGGCCCGCCCGGTTCGCCGCCATGGAAGACCCTCGCGAGGCGCTCGACGGCGCCGAAATCGCGATCACCCTGACGCTGGCGGAGGCCCCGGTGATCGGGCCCGGGATGCTGTCGCCGGGCGCCTTCCTGTGCTCGATGGGCGAGACCGAGGAAGTCGCGTTCGGCGTTCTGGAGGAGATCGACGGGTTCGTGGTCGACGATTTCGAGTACGCGACGGTGCTGGGCGACATCGAGTCATGGCTTCGCGATGGCCGGATCGACCGGTCCGCGTTGGAGGCCCGCGTCGACGCCCATATCGGCGAAGTCGTGGCCGGCACCAGGGCGATCCGCGAGAACCCCGACCAGCGCATTCTCGCGATCGTCCAGGGCATGGCGATCTGCGACCTTGCGCTCGCCCGCCACGCGCTGAACGAGGCCGAGGCGCGCGGGCTGGGTGGGAGCCTCGACCTGTTCGGCTGAGGGATCGGGGGGCGCGAGCCTCGGCGGTCAGGAAGGCCTTCGCGCATACTCGGCCAGCGTTACCACCGAGTCCGCATGTTCTGTCGCCCCCAGCGCATTCGCAAAGCGAAGATCGGCCGTTACTACGGCGGCTCCGATGCGGTGCGCGAGCGCGAGATAAACGCAGTCGTAGACCGGCCGGTCGAGCGCCAGCGCGATACGAACCGCGTCGCCGCAGATCGTCTCGTCCGTATTCCACCGAACCGGCATCTCGGGCACAGACGCCATCAAGGCGCCGGCCTCGCTGTGTTCGATCTCGCCCCGCCGCGCCTTGCGCCACACGGCGTTTGCGATCTCGCATGCCATCAGGCGCGGCGCATGCAAATCGTCATTGCCAGCAGCGAGCTCCCGCGCCATGTCCGAATCGTCTTCCGCAACCAGCCACTTGACCGCTACGCTGGCGTCGACGACCAACCGCATCAGAAGTCGCGATGGCCGTGGTCGCGATCCTCGCGGATCAGCACCTCCGCCGGCGTATGCGCACGCCCTTCGGTCGCGCGCCTCAACCGGTCCGACAGGGCCAGGAAGGACTCGCGCCTAGCCTGCATATCGTCCTCGACGGCGCGTTGCAGAATATGGCGCACCTCGCCTTCCAGGGAGCGGTTGTTCGAGGAAGCGCGCCGCTTGAGGCGCTCGACCACGCTCTCGTCGAGCTGCCTCACGTTGATCGTCGCCATCGCCTCGTTCCAAAATTCATGCCATCAAAATGATGGCAGAAAGAACTGGGACAGTCAAGAAACGCTCAGTGCCGCGCGAGCAGGCGTCCGTAGCCCGCGACCGTCATCGTCGACCCCATCGCCCGCAGGCAGCGCCAGAAGGTCGCCTGGTTGCTGGTCACCACCGGCTTGCCGAGCTCGGCTTCGAGATCTTCGATCAGGTCGAGCGACGGCAGGTTGGTGCAGCTCACGAAGACCGCGTCGGCCTCCGGCCGGTCGACCCGGCGGGCGAGCTCATGGGTGGTCTCCAGCGGAACCCGGCCGATCCCGGCGCGCTCGGACGCGGTCTTGCCGAGCCCGAGACCCTCGACGGAGACGACGTCGAAGCCTCGTTCGGTCAGCCATTCGGTCTCGCGCCGGTTGACGAAATCGGTCCTGGGCGTGGCCAGCGCGATGCGCCGCGCATCCAGCGCGCGCAGGCCCTCGACGACCGCATCGGAGGTCAGTACCGCCGGCGCGCCGGTCATCCGGGTCATCGCCTCCGACAGCACATCGCCCGGGAAGAAATAGGTGCACGACGTGCAGCCGAATGCGATCGCGTCGACGCCGGCGGAACCGAGATCACGGGCGGCCCCTTCGACGTTCTCCGCGATCTGCCGATAGAGCGCCGGCGCCTGCGGCCCGTCCTGGAAGGCGCGCGCGACATGGATTGCGAGCCCCTCCGGCGCCATCCGGTGGAACTCGGGCTCGATGCTGGTGTTGGTCGACGGGCAGATCAGCCCGATCCTGCCGAGCCCGGCATAGGGGCCGGCGGAAGGGAGGCTATCGGCCATCCGGGCCGCCCGCCTCCGCGATACACGCGCACAGCCCGCCACCGGGCGGCGCCTGGTGCTCGGTTCCGCCGCTGACGAAGACCCGCCCTGTGCCGAGGATGCCGCCGATCAACCCGCTGGCGGTCGCCCGCATGTGCTTGTCGGGGTCGAGGTCGCTGTGGAAGACGGTGGTGCGGTCGCCGCGCACCCGGCCGTGCGGAGCCACGCCCACCTTCACGAACACCGCGCGCAGCCGTTCGGGCGCGGCGATCTCGCCGGCCTCGTCGAGAGCGCAGCCGGCCGTTCGAAACAGGGCCTTCAACGAGCGCGCGTCGAGAATGTCGGCCATCGGCCCGGAAAAGACCCTGGTCGAGCCGCCGGCGCCGCGCCGGTTGCCCAGGACCAGGACCTCGCCAACCTCGACCTCCGTCCCCGAGAAGCTCATCGCCCGGCCCGAATGGCGGTGCAGGTCGACGCCGATCCGCGTGTCCTCGATCTCCTTGTCGGCCAGCTCGCCCAGCGCCAGCGCGACGCCGAGCGCGGCCGCGCCCCGCGATTGCCCGCTCGACCCGGCCCGGGCGATGACCGCCGGATCGCCGGTCGCCGCGGCGTCGCGGTGGCTGAGTATCGGGCTCTTGACCAGCACCAGCGCGACCTGGTCCGGGGCGAGCCCGGCTTCCGCCATCGCGTCTTCCACCGCGCCGGCGATCAGGCGGGAATGGGTCGGCGTGACCCGCTCGCCCGCCGTCCTCGCCCGGGGCCCCCCGCCGCCCGTGCCCAGCGGGGGCCCCCCCGCCGCCGATGACCAGGCGCTCCTCGTCGCCGCCTCTGTCGTCGTCGATCGCCGCCAGCACGTAGACCACCGGGCTCAGCACGCCCTCCGAGCCGGTCGAGACGATGAGCGTGGAGGCGCCGAGCAGGTCCGCGCCGCCGAAGCGTTCTATCGTCGCCTCGGCGGCCGACAGCGCGAGCTCGCGCGAGAAGTCGTTGATCGTAGCCGTGCCTTCGGTCTTGGCGACCAGCGCCAGGCGCCCGATGTCCCCCGTCGGCAGTCGGGAGAGAATCCGTTCGAGGCCGGCCACGTCGCCGGGGCCGTCGGTCGCGTAAGAATCGACATGGACGCGCATGGGGGATCCGCTACCCGGCGAGGAACGACTCGACCAGCCAACTGCCCCGCAGCGCCAGGTCGTAGTCCTCGTGGGGGTGGCCGAGGAGCTGTATTCCCATCGGCAGGCCGCGGTCGGCCAGCAATGGCAGGTTCCAGGCCGGCGCTCCGAGGCAGGAGGAGACATCGCCGTAGACCGGGTCGCCCACCGCCATGCCGACAGGCGGAGGCCCGATGGCGGAGAGCGTCAGGTAGCCGTCGTACGCGCCCTCGAGCGCGGCGAACGCGCCCCTCAGCGCCTCGCGCATGGCGAGGCGGTGGCGGTAGTCCTCGGGCGAAATCTCCTCGCCCCGGGTCAGGCGCTCGAGGACCGCTGCGCTGAGCAGACCGCCCTCCATGTCGCGGTATCCCCAGGTCGGCCAGCGCATCTCGTAGGCGAAGATGTCGAACATGAAACCGGGGATGGTCAGCAGCGCCGTTTCCAGGGCGTCGAGGCGTTCGTCGTCCCGGCGCGTGACGATTTCGACTCCCTTTCCGGCGACATCGGAGACGAATCTCTCGAAGACCTCCCTGGTCTCGTCCTCGGTGTCCGGCCAGGCGCGGGTCTCGAGCCGCGCGAGGCGCCGCGGCCTGACCGCCTGCTCGAGCTCCGGGCGGCCGAACAGGCCGGGCTGGCCGGGGTCGCCGCCCACCGTGGCCGAGATGTGGAACGCGGTCCGCCAGCAATCCTCGAGCGAGCCGGCATGGACGCCGAGCACGCTCTGGCTCGGCGACATCGAGTGCCCGCCGCCGCGGTTGAGCGCGCCGAAGGTGGGTTTCAGCGCGTAGTTGCCGCAATAGCCGGCGGGCCGCTGGATCGAGCCCCTGACCTGGCTTCCGCTGCCCGCGGGAACCATGCCCGCACCCACCGCCGCGGCCGTGCCGCTGGAAGAGCCGCCGGGGGTGCGGGCGGGATCGAAGGGGTTGCGGGTCGGTCCGGGCGTGGCCTGGCCGAATTCGGTGGTCACGGTCTTTCCCACGATGCCGGCCCCGCCCTTGCGCAGCGCGTATACATGGGCGGCGTCGCGGATCGACTGCCATCCCTCGTATACCGGGCTGTTCATCTGGGTCGGCATGTCGACGGTCTCGTACAAGTCCTTGATGCAGACCGGCATGCCGTCGACCGCCGACAGGGGGCGGTTTCGCCGGTATCGGTCCGACGACCGGTCGGCCGCCTCGCGCGCGCCCTCGATGTTGGTGACGACGAACGCCTTCACCTCGGGCTCGCGGGCCTCGATGGTCTCCAGGCAGCGTTCGAGATAGGCCCGCGGCGTGTCGCCGCCGTCGACAAACGCCGGGATCGAATCGTGAAAGCCGCGCAGGTCCGGGTTGCGCGGGTCGTAGGGCCGGGAGGCGCCGTTCATCCTGTCGCTCCTTGGGAAGACCCGCGCGTCACAGGCTGTGCGCGTAGTCGAGTATCAGCCGGTTGAAGGCTTCGGGATGCTCGCGGTAGCTGAAATGTCCCGAATGGTTGAACACGTGCATCTCGGTCCGCTTCTCCCGGTGGACCATGATCTCGTAGAGCCCGAAGCCCTGGTCGATGGTCGCGGTCGGGTCGTTGAGCCCCCAGACGATCAGGTTGGGGCGCTCGGTGCCGGCGCTCATCAGCCGGTCGAAGGTGTCGCTCTTCTGCCGCGCCAGCGTCGGCACGAACACCCGGTCGCCCACCCCCTCGTCCAGCATCTTGCGCACCGATTCGAGGTATTTCGGCAGGGCGGCCACCCGCATGAGCTCGTCGAGCCAGTCCTCGGTGACGATCTTCGGGTTCCACGAATAGTTCTCCAGCACCCAGCGCTGGCTCTCGCGGCTGAGATAGGGCTTGGGCGTGTCGGTAAAGACGATGTGGTTGCGGCCCTGGCCGGGGCCCAGCGTGTTGGTGTCGACCATGATGTTGGACTTGATGCGCGCGGGGTTCTCCAGCGTCATCCGGCAGGTCAGGTAGGCGCCGCGCGAGTGGCCGACGATGTGGCAGTCGTGAAGATCGAGCGCGTCGAGAAAGCCGAGCGCATGGCTCACCACCCGCGCCATGGTGTAGTCGTCGTCGGTCTCCGGGTTGTCGGTATAGCCCTGGCCGATCTTGTCGACGGCGATCACCCGGCATTCCCCGGCCAGGCCGTCGAAATTGAGGTTCCAGTCGGCCGCGCAGTCGGCGCCGTGATGGGAGCCGAAATTGCCGCCATGGAACAGGACGATCGTCTCGCCCGACCCCTTGTCGAAATAGCGCGTGCCGATCCCGTCGACGTCGACGAATTTCGCCTGCGAAAAGTCCATTTCCGTCTCCGTGCCGCCGTTCAAGGCGCGTGAATGAAGGTTCTGATGACCTGGTTGAACCGTTCGGGATGCTCGCGGAAGCTGTAATGGCCCGACCGGTTGAAGATCTGCCAGCGCGCCCGACGCTCCTTCTCGGCGAGGATCCGGTAGAGGCCCATCGCCTGTTCGCGCGACACGGTGGGGTCGTCGCTGCCCCAGACCTGCATGACCGGGCGCTGGATGCCGCGAGTGCGCAAGATGCGGAACATCTCCTCCTTCTGGGTGAGGATGCCCGGCAGGAACCTGGTCGCCTGGAACCCGTCGCCGGACATCTTCGCGACCGCCTCGGCGTATTTGGGCTGCTTCGCGATCTCCACCATGGCGTCGATCCACGCATCGGATATGTGGTCGTGGCCGTATGAGTACTTCTCCACCACCCAGCGCTGGCTCTCGGCGCTCAGCGCGGGTTTCGGCATGTTGGCGAACACGAACTCGTTGCGCCCGATTCCGGGCGCGCAGGTGTTGCTGTCGACGATGGTGCAGCTCTTGACCAGCTCCGGATGTTCGACCGTCAGCCGGCACACCAGATAGCCGCCCCGCGAATGGCCCACCAGATGCGCGCCCTCGATACCCAGCGCGCGCAGCGTCGCGTGCGCGTGCTGCACCGCCGCGTGCATGGTGTAGTCGTCATCGGTCTTCGGATTGTCGGTGTAGCCCTGTCCCAGCTTGTCGATGGCGAAGACGCGGAACCATCGGGCGAGGCCGGCGAAATTCAGGTCCCAGTCGTCGGCCGAGCAGGCGCCCGAAATCGAGCCGAAGGCGCCGCCATGCACGAGCACCACGATCTCGCCCGAGCCCCGCTCGAAATAACGGGTGCGCACCCCCTCCACGTCGACGAATTTGGCGTCCGGTAACGGCATTGGCTTCTCCCGCGGCCGCGATGTTTCAGGTCACCCCTGACGATGCCCGCTTGAGGCGCGGGTCGAGAATGTCGCGCAGACCGTCGCCCAGCAGGTTGATGCCGAGCACCGTCATGAAGATGCAGAGCCCGGGGAACAGCGCCAGCCACCAGGACGTCGAGATGTGTTCGCGCCCGTCGGCGAGCATGCTGCCCCAGGTGGGAATTTCCGGCGGCACGCCGAGGCCCAGGAAGCTGAGGCTGGCTTCGGAGATGATCGCCGACGCCATGGCGAAGGTGCCGATGACGATCGCCGCCTGCAACAGGTTGGGCAGGATGTGGCGGCCGATGATCCGCCCGTGCGAGGCGCCGAGCGACCGCGCGGCGGTGACGAAATCGCGCGCCCGCAGCGACAGCGTCTGGCCGCGCGCGACGCGGCAATAGGGGATCCAGCGCTGGGCCACCAGCGCGATGATCAGGATGCCGAGCCCCTGACCCATGAAGGCGAGGATGGCGATCGCCAGCAGCAGCGGCGGGAACGCCCAGACGACTTCCACGGCCTTCTGGATGGCGAAGTCGGTGCGCCCGCCGAAATATCCCGAGATCGCCCCGAACCCGACGCCGACGATGCCGGAAACCAGCACCACGGTGGAGGCGATCACCAGCGAGATACGCGCGCCGTAGATGATCCGGCTGAGGATGTCGCGCCCGACATGGTCGGTGCCGAGAAAGAACTTGCCGGCGAAATAGTCGGGCGCCTGGAGCGCGGCCAGCAGGTCCTGCTGGTTGGGATCGTAGGGGGTGATCACGGGGGCCAGCACGCCCACCGATATCAGCAGCGCCACGACCGCCCCGCCGAGGCAGATCTTGACCTTCATCCAGCGCCGCGAGCGCCTTTTCAGCTCGGCCAGCCACTGGACCAGCGGCGCGGCGCGGCTAGTCGAAACGGATTCTTGGATCGATCGCGCCATAGCTGATATCGATGAGGAAGTTGACCGTGACGAACAGCACGGTGTAGGCGAGCACGACACCCGTGATCAGCGGGTAGTCCCGGGTGCCGAGGCCGTTGATCAGCAGATTGCCGATCCCCGGCCAGGCGAACACGGTCTCGACGATGATCGAGCCCGACAGCAGCGTACCCAGCTCGAGCCCGACCACGGTGATGATGGTGATCAGGGCGTTGCGGACGATGTGGCGCCACAGCACGACCTGGCCGCTGAGCCCCTTGGCGCGCGCCGTCGTCACGAACTCCTCGTGGGTGACGTCGAGGATCGCCGACCGCGTGACGCGCATCAGGATGCCCAGCATGTTCACCCCGAGCGTCGCCGCCGGCATGACGATGTAGGACAGCGCGTCGACGAACCCCTTCCAGTTGCCTTCGATCAGGCTGTCGACGGTATAGAAGCCGGTGATCGTCGCGCCGGCGACGCCATAGGTCTCGCGCCCGGCCGACGGCAGCAGGTTGAAATAGCCCGAGACGACGAGGATCAGCATGATCCCCATCCAGAAGCTCGGCATGCTGATGCCGAAGAAGCCGAACACCGAGCCGAAATTGTCGACCCAGGAATTGGGTCTGGCCCCCGCCCACACGCCGAGCGGGACGCCGATCAGAACGGCGAACAGGGTCGCGAAGAATGTGAGTTCGAGGGTTGCAGGGAACCGCTGGACGAGCAGCTCGGTGACCGATTCCTTGTAGCGGAAGGATTCGCCGAAATCGCCCTGAACCGCCGAGGCGAGAAAGGTCAGGTATTGCTCGTGAAACGGCTTGTCGAGACCCCAGCGCGCGCGGGCCTCGGCGATATCCTCGTGGGTCGCCTCCTCGGGCAGCAGGATATCGGCGGGATCGCCGGGCGCGAGCTGCAGCAGGCCGAATACCAGCAGGGTGATCAACAAGAGGACGGGGACCGTCCCGACCACCCGCTTGACGGTATAGGTCAGCAACCGGAAACCGCCTTTCCGTCAGACCGGCAAGGCCCGATGCAACCGCGCGCCCGGCGTCGCCGGCGCGCTAGTTCTTCATCGTCGCTTCGCTCATATACGGACGACCGTCCGGCCGCGGCTGGTAGTCGACCTTGTTCGCCACGCCGTATTGCAGGGTGTGCGTCCACATGAAGCAGGCCGGCGCCTCCTCGGTCAGGACCGACATCGCCTGACGCAGCGTCGCGATGCGCTTCTGCTCGTCGAAGGCGGCCCGTTCGGCCTGCATCAGCTTGTCGTATTCGGCGCTGGAGAAGTTGATGCGCGGCGACACCCCGGTCTCGAAATACTGCGACAGCGCCGGGCCGGGATCGATCACCGAGCCGCGGCCCTGGTAGAAGAAGGGAACCTTGCCCTTGCGCACGTTGGCCCACTGGGTGACCCATTCGGGGGTGTGCAGCTTGGTCTTGATGCCGACCGCGCCCAGCATCGGCACCATGGCCTGGGTGATCTGCTTGTCGTTCACGTAGCGCGCGACCGGGGTGTAAAGGTCGACCTCGACACCGTCCGGATACCCGGCCTCGGCGAGCAGCTTCTTCGCCTTCTCCGGGTTGTAGTCGTAGACCGGCTTGTGGTCGGGGTTGTAGGCGTACTGGCCCGGCCCGATCGGCCCCTGCAGCAGCTGCGCCTGCCCCTTGAGCAGCGCCTTGACGATGCCCTCGCGGTTGATCGCGTGGCAGACCGCCTGGCGCACCTTCTGGTTGTCCCACGGCTTCATCGCCGGGTTCATGGCGAGGAACATGATCTCGACCGAGCTGGTCGGGACCAGCCTGGCGCTCTTCGACTTCTCGATGCGGGTCAGAAGATGGGGCGGAATGAACTGCGCGATCTGGATCTCGCCGTTGAGCAGGGCGGTGACGCGCTGTTCGGACTCGGTCATCTTGCGCACGATCACGATGTCCGGCGAGCCCGGCCTGAGGAACGGACTCCCCTCGGCCTTCTCCAGCACCAGGCGGTTGCCGATCACGAATTCCTTGAGCCTGTAGGGCCCGGCGCCGTAGGGGTGGTTCTTGTCGGCTTCCTTGGCGCCGTACTTGTCGTAGACGTCCTTGCTGGAGATCGCCCACAACCCGCAGATATAGCTCAGCAGCGACGATGTCGGCTTGTGGGAAATCATCCTGACGGTGTAGTCGTCGACCGCCTCGACGGACTTGATCTTCCGGCTCGAGTTCTGCTTCTGGCTGCTTTCCGGGTCCTTGCTCATCCGGAAGAAGGAGTGGACGACGTCCTTCGCCGTCAACTCGGTCCCGTTATGGAACTTCATCCCCTTCTTGAGATGGAAGATCCAGGTGTTCTCGTCCTTGACCTCCCATTTCTCGGCGAGGTGGCCGACATACCCGCCCTTCTCGAAACTGTAGCGGCAGAGATTGCCGTAGACCTCGCCCCACAGCCCGTAGAGATGCGACGCGCTGTCGCCATAGGGGTTGACGGTGCTGAGATTGGAGGTGATGCCGAGCGTGAGCCGGGTCTCGGCCGACGCGGTCGCGCCCACCGCAACTCCGGTTGCGAGAACGGCGCACGCCGCCATCCTCGACGCCATACGCGCTGAAGCTGAAACTCGCATTACCGTTCTCCCTTCGTGGTTCTCATCCCCTGCGGCATTCCCGCCGCATTGCCGCAGTCTACAGACTCCGGCGCCGCGGGCTCAATAATAGCCCGCCGCGATCGCCTCGCAGACCACCTCGACGGCGGGCGGGACCAGCCCCATCGGCAAGCCCTCCTCGGCCCGCCAGTAGGAATGGATGCCGGTGCCGAACTCGACGATCCGAATCTCGGGCGCGGGCTCGATCTTCTCCAGCATGGGCAGCATGACACCGTAATACTTCTCCGGCGTGTGGTCGCGGCTGAACCGGTTGATCATGTAGAGCAGCGGCGGCACCGGTTTCGCGCCGGGACCGGTGAGCGGCCGCCCCATGCCGATATAGCGCTCGACGAGGTCCCGCGTTGCCCTCTCCGACAGGCCGAGGCGCGCCGCGGTCACGGTCGCGGCCTCGGTGAGCGCCGGGATCGAATGGATGTGGAAGAAGTACTCCGCCTTGATCTGCGGGAACCGCTTGACCGCGTCCCACATCTCGAAGACCTCCTCCATCACCCAGGGCAGCCGCATCAGGGGCTCGCCGCCCTCCTGCATGTAGAGCTCCGCGCCGGCGTAGCGGGCGAGCTCGCGCCAGTCGCGGACCAGCAGGTCGTTGAACGGGTTGGGCCAGTCATGCCCGGTCATCGCGTGGAAGATATAGGCGAAGGTCGAGTTCTCGATGCCGGCGAGCCCGACGATGTTTTCGACGCGCTGCAGGATCATGTGCGAGAACGGCCCGCCGGTGGAATGGCCGTGGGTGTAGACGGCAAACTCGTCGACCGGGAAATGCCGCCGGCACAGATCCTTCATCGCCGCCTCGAAAGCCAGCGGCCAGGCCGCCATCCGCTCGTGGAAGACGGTTCCCGGGCGGGCGCGCGCGAAGGTCCGCGTGCCGTAGACGTGACGGTGGGACGCCTCGCGCACGATGTCGTATTGCTCGCGGCCGATCGCCTCGCCCCGCTTCCAGATCGGCGTGCGCAGCCCGCCATCGGGGTGCGTGGTATCGCCCGGCCAGTCGCGCGACGGGTCGGGAAAGTAGAGCCGGCCCGGGAAGGTCATGTTGACCACCTTGAAGCCGCGCTTCCGCGCGAGCACCAGGGCGTAGGGCTCGATCGAGCGCCAGTCGCTCGCCCCGCCATGGGTCATCAGCATGCCGGAACGCCGCCCGTCGGCCGAGACGTGGCATCTGGCGCGGTCCACCGGCTCGTAGACCATCGCGCCGATGTCCCATTCCATGCCGGCGACGTCGAGGCGGAAGACGTCCTCGTACCGCCTGATCTCGATGTCGGGCTCCGCGAGCACGCGATCCGAAATCTCGACCAGCTCGTCTCGCGCGTAGCGCTTCGGCGGCTGCCACGATCCGTCCGGCATGGTTCCGCTCCCCGCGCCTACAGGGCCTGGATGAAGCCGCGCAGCATCTCGTTGAAGATCTCCGGCTGCTCGCGGAACGAGTGGTGCCCCGCGCGGTTGATGATCTGGAGCTGGCAGCGCGGCTCGGTGGCGGCGATCAGGTCGAACAGCGCATAGCCCTGCTCGAGCGGCGCGGTCGGATCGTTGCGGCCCCAGACGATCTGGGTGGGCCTTCCCATGCCGCGGTCGCGGATCCAGGCGAACATCTCCGACTTGTCCTTCGCCAGACCCGGCAGGAACATCTTGGTCCTGAGTCCCTCGTCCTCCATCTTGCGGACCGATTCCCGGAACTTGGGCAGATTCGCGACCTCGACCGCCGCGTCGAGAAAGGCGTCGTCGATGTGGTGCGGGCTGTAGGAGTAGTGCTCGTAGACCCATTTCTGGCATTCGCGGCTCAAATGCGGCAACGGCGCGCCGGCATGCACGACGTCGTTGAGGCCGCGCCCGGGCGCGCAGGTGTTGCTGTCGATAATCGTGCAGGACGCCACCAGGCCGGGCTGCTCCAGCGTCAGCCGGCAGACCAGGTAGCCGCCCCGCGAATGACCCGCGAGATGGACCTCCGAGAGCCCGAGCGCGCGGATGAAGCCGTTGGCGTGCTGGACCACGGCGTTCATCGTGTAGTCGTCGCCCGGCGGGTTGTCGGTGTGTCCCTGGCCCAGCTTGTCGAAGGCGACGACGTGGAAATGCCGGGCCAGCGAATCGAAGTTCCGGTCCCAGACGATGGCGCTCGACGCCGCCTCGTCCGAGCCGAAATTGCCGCCGAAGACGAGGACCAGGGGAGGGCCGGCCCCGGCCTCGAAATAGCGGGTGCGGATCCCGTCGACATCGATCCACTTCGCATCGGTCATAGGCATGGTCCTGTCTCCCTAGACCAGGAAATATCCACCCGAGATCGCGTCTTCCCACAGCCCGATCACCGCCGGCAGGGTCCCCATCGGAAGCCCCTCCTCGGGCGCCCAGTAGGAGTGGATCCCGGCCCCGAACCGCACCACGGCGATCTTCGGGGCGGGGGACATGGCGCGGTAGGCGGGGACGACGATATCGCGGTACTTCTCGGCGGTGTGGTCGCGGCTGTAGGCGGTGATCCCGAACAGGAGCGGCGGCACCGGCCTGGCATCCGGCCCGGCAAGCTCCCGCCCCATGCCGACATAGCGCGAGACGAGTTCCCGCGTCGCCGGCCGGCCCAGCCGGAGGCGGGCGGCGGTCGCCTCCGCCGCGGCCTCGAGCGCCGGCGCGGCGGCGTAGTGGACGATGTATTCGGCCTTGAATTGCGGGAACCGGGTCGAGTCCGACCATTCGTCGAGCACGTCCTCCATCAGCGCGGCCAGGCTCATCAGCGCCTCAGGACCCTCGCTCTTGAGCGCTTCGGCGCCGCGGTAGCGTGCGATCTCCCGCCAGTTGCGGATCAGGAGGTCGGTGAACGGCCCCGTCCATTCGCTGCCCGCCATGCGCTGGTAGATGTAGCCGAAGGGCGAGTTTTCCACGCCGATCAGCCCGACTACGTTGTCGACGCGCTGGCTCAGCATGTTGACGAACGGCCCCCCGGTGGAGTGGCCGTGCACGTAGATCGAATACGCCTCGGGCGGAAAGTATCGCCGGCACACCGCCTTCATCGCGTCCTCGAAGGCGAGCGGCCAGGACGCCATGCGGTCGTGGAACCTCGTGCCCGGGCGGGCCCGGGCGTTGGGACGGATGCCGTGGCGCGCCCGCATCGAGGCGTCGTGCACCACTTCGTACTCGTCATCGCCGATCTCTTCGCCCGCGAGCCAGATCGGCGTGCGCATTGTGCCGTCGTCGCCGATGGTGTCGCCCGGCCAGTCGCGCGACGGGTCGGGCAAATAGAGCCGGCCGGGAAAGGTCATGCTGGCGATCCGGTATCCGAGCTTGCCGGCGAGCAGCCGCGCCAGCGGCTCCATCGAGCGCCAGTCGCCCGCCCCGCCATGGGTCAGGAACACCCCGACCTTGCGGCCGTCGGGACCGACCGGGACATCGGCGTCCGCGTCGGGCTCGTAGAGCATCACGCCGATATCCCATTCCATCCCCGCGGCATCAATGCGCAGGACCGTCTCGGTCTCCGAGAACGCGATGTCGCGCCGGGTCAGGACCCGTTCGGAAGCGCGGACGATCTCCTCGCGCCCGATCTCTTCCGGCGGGTGGAACGCGGCGGCCATCGTCAGTTCAGGCTGGAGATGAAGCCGTGGACGATCTCGTTGAATCGTTCGGGGTGTTCGCGGAACGGGAAGTGCCCGGCCCGGTTGACGATGTGGAAATAGGCCTGGCGCTCGCCGGCGGCGATCATCTCGTAGAGCGGAATGCCCTGGCGCAGCGGCGCGGTGGGGTCGTTGTAGCCCCACACCAGCTGGGTCGGCCGCTTCATCTTCCGGTCCTGGATCCAGCGCAGGGTCTCGGCCTTCTGGCGCGCGAGCTCGGGCAGGAACAGGCCCGCCTTGAGGCCCTCGTCCTCCATCTTGCGGATCGCCTCCCGGGTCTTGGGAAGCCGGCCGACCTCGACCACGGCATCGAGCCAGGCATCGGTGATGTGTTCCGGGGAGTAGGAATATTTCTCGTAGGTCCAGCGCTGGCATTCGCGGCTGAGCGGCTCGTGGGGCGGCTGGGCGTGGACGATCTCGTTGAGCCCGACGCCGGGGCCGAGCGTGCCCGAATCGATGATGGTGCAGGACCGGACCAGCTCCGGGAATTCGAGCGTCAGCCGGGTGACCAGATAGCCGCCCCGCGAATGCCCGACCAGATGGACGTTGGACAGGCCGACGGTATCGATGAACGCCGCGGCGTGATGGACCACCGCGTTCATCGTGTAGTCGTCGTCGACCGGGTTGCCGGTATGGCCCTGTCCGAGCTTGTCGGGCGCCACCACGCGGTAATTCGCCGCCAGCCCGTCGAAGTTGAGGTCCCAGGCGATGGCGCAGTTCGAACCGTCGCTGGAGCCGAAATTCCCGCCATAGAACAGAACGACGGTCTCGCCCTCGCCGGCCTCGAAATAGCGCGTGTCGACATCGCCCACCTTGGTCCATCTGGGGTCGTTCATCGGCATATTCAGGCTCCTTTTCCGGCCGGGCCGAATACATGACAGGCGATCAGGCGCCCGTCGCGGTCTTCTTCCAAAGGCGGTTCGGCTTCGGCGCAGATCTTCTCGGCGAACGGGCATCTCGGGTGGAAGCTGCAGCCGGGCGGCGGGTTGGCCGGGCTCGGCACGTCGCCCTGCAGCAGAACCCGGTCGCGCTTGTTCTTCGCGTCGGGGTCGGGCACCGGCACCGCCGACAGCAGCGCCCTGGTATAGGGGTGGCGGGCGTCGGCGTAGATCGCCTCGCTGCCGCCGACCTCGACGATCTTGCCGAGATACATGATCGCGACGCGATGGCTGACATGCTCGACCACGCGCAGATCGTGCGAGATGAAGATGTAGGTGAGCTTGAACTCGCTCTGCAGCTCGTCGAGCAGGTTGAGGATCTGCGCCTGGATCGAAACGTCGAGCGCCGATACCGGCTCGTCGGCGATGATCATGCGCGGCCGGAACACCAGCGCCCGGGCGATGCCGATGCGCTGGCGCTGGCCGCCCGAGAATTCGTGCGGGTAGCGGTCGTAATGGTCCTCGCGCAGGCCGACGCGGTCGAGGATGCGCATGACCACGTCGTTGTGCTCCCGCCCCGAGGCGAGGCCGTGGATGCGCAGCCCCTCGCCGATGATCTCGCCGATCCGCATGCGCGGGTTGAGCGAGGCGTAGGGGTCCTGGAAGATGATCTGCATGCGCCGGCGCATGTCGCGCATCTCGGCATAGCCGAGGGCGAGGATGTCCCGCCCCTCGAACGCGATGCTGCCGCCGGTCGGCTCGATCAGGCGCAGGATGCTGCGCCCGAGCGTGGACTTGCCGCAACCGGACTCGCCGACCAGGCCGAGGGTTTCGCCGTCCTCGACGTCGAGTGTCACCCCGTCGACCGCCCGCACGTTGCCGAGATGGCGCGACAGCAGGGGCGACCGGATCGGGAAGTAGGTCCTGAGATCCCTGATCTCCAGCAACGCCATTCTTGCGGCCTTCCCTGACGCCTCTGACCGGTCAGACGAGGAAACAGGACACCCAGTGCCCCGGTTCCACCTCGCGCAGCTCCGGCTCGCGCACCCGGCATTTGTCCTCCACAAGCGCGCAGCGGTCGCTGAAGCGGCAGCCGTCGGGCAGGTTGAGCGGGCTCGGCACGATCCCCGGTATCGCCTCCAGCTTTTCGCCGATTCCGGCATAGCCCGGGATCGATTTCAGCAGCCCCACCGTATAGGGGTGGAGCGGGCGGGAAAAAATGATTCGCGGCGTCGCGTGTTCCACGATGCGCCCGGCATACATGATCGCCACGTCGTCGGCCTGTTCGGCGACCACGCCGAGATCGTGGGTGATCAGCAGGAGCGCCATGCCGAGCTGTTCCTGGAGCTCTTCGATCAGGTTCAGGATCTGCGCCTGGATGGTCACGTCGAGCGCGGTCGTGGGCTCGTCGGCGATCAGCAGGCTCGGGTTGCAGGACAGCGCCATCGCGATCATCACCCGCTGGCGCATGCCGCCCGAGAGCTCGTGCGGGTAGTCGTCGACCAGCGTCCCGGGCTCGGGGATCTTGACCAGGCGGAGCATTTCGATCGCCTTGTCGCGCGCGTCCCTCTTGCCGAGGCGCTGGTGCAGGACGATGGCTTCCACGATCTGGGTGCCGACGGTGAAGACCGGATTGAGCGAGGTCATCGGCTCCTGGAAGATCATCGAGATCTCGTTGCCCCGGACGCGCCGCATGCGGGCCTCGTCGAAGCCGATTAGGTCCTCGCCGCGATAGCGGATCTCGCCGCCGACGATCCGGCCGGCGGATTTGGGGATCAGCTGCATCGTCGACAGCGCGGTCACGCTCTTGCCGCAGCCCGACTCCCCGACGAGCCCCATCGTGCGGCCTTCCTCGATGGCGAAGCTGACGCCGTCGACCGCGCGCAGCTCGCCCTCGGCGGTGAAGAAAGACGTCTTGAGGTCCCTGATCTCGATCAGGTTGCCCATCTGCTAACGTCGTCCAGGCGGGATGCCGTCGGACCTGTCGGCGGTATCGGGAATCGGGGGAGGAAGGCGCATGGGCTCCAGGGACGAGGTCGTCCTTCTGCCGGACGACGGGGCGGTACTGCCGGCCGACGCCGTCGCGGCAATCACGAACAGCGACGCCTATCCGGAAACGACCGGCTATTCGAAGCGCGTCGATTATGTCGATTTCGAAATCTACGGCAAACCCTTCACGCAGGTCGTCATGACGCTGCGGCCGGAGACGCCCCGCCTGCACCGGGGCCGGCGGATCGTGGTGGCCGCCGGCGAGGGCGGCAGCGACAACGGCAACGGGTTCCTCGCGACCTATGAGGGCAGGGAAGGCATCGGGCCCTGGCTGGCGAGACGGGGCGTGACCTTCGTGGCCGTGCCGCGCCTCGGGAGGTGGAACTTCCTCGCGGAAGCAGAGAGCGGCAGCTGGCTCGACATCCCGCTCGGCGAGCGCATGCCGGTCTTCGACCGCCACCGGACCCAATACTGGTCCGCCGACGACTACACTTCGCATGCCTCGCAGGGACAGGCGAGCCCGACGGGGAGCGACACCTACCGGCTGCCGAGGGAAGGCTCGGCGCTCCACGACCACATGCTCGCCGCGACGCCGGACGCCCTGGTCGAGGGCTACCGGCGGGGCGTCGCGTTCGCGCTCGCCGCCCTGGGCGCGACGCGCGACGACGTGAAGCTGCTCTACTGGGGCTTTTCGACCGGCGGGCCGTTCCTGTGGGCGCTGGCGCGCTCGATCGCGCCGGACGGCATGCTGGGTTGGGGGACGTCGAGCACCGGCATCGCCTATTTCCACGCCCGCGTCCGGACCGGGCGGTTCGACTGGCCTTACGAGAACTCGGTGCTCCGGGTGCGCGAGCGCGGGCGTCCCGATTTTCGCTTCTACACCGAACATGTCGAGGAGGAGGCGCGCGAGCGGTGGTGGCGGAAAGCGCTCGCGGCGCCGCGCTTCAAATCCGTCGAGGACACCATGATGTTCTACAACGCGGCCGCGCTCGCCGAACACGCCGGGCGGTTGTGGAACGCCGACTTCCTGCCGCGCGAGGTCCGCGGCCGGGGCTTCGCGGCGCTGGTGCGGGACATCGTCGAGCCCTGCTTTCCGGCGCCCGAGCTGCGTTCGGTCGCGGTGTGGGAGATGAACGGGACGCTCGACCAGGTCATCCAGCCGGAGAAGGTCGATGCCGCGCGCGCGGTCATGGAGCCCTATTGCCGCCGCTACCGGGTGGCGCGCCTCGAAGGCTTCCGCCACGACATCCTGCACGACACGATCGTCACCGTCGGGCGGATCTGGCTGAGGGTCGTGGAAGACGGGTATTTCGACTGAAACCGGAATCCGGCGGGGACCGTCGCTGGCGGAACGCCGCCGTCGGCGGTCAGTCGAGCACCCGGCGGTAGATCGCGAAGGCGCGCTCCCAGTCGCGCGCGGCGGCGTGCTTGTCGAACACGTCGCGGTCGGGGATGGCGTAGCCGTGCCGCGCGCCGGCGTGGACGATATGCTCGAAACCGGCGGGAGCGGCGGCGAACGCCGCGCCGACCGTCTCGACGACCCGCGGCGGCGTGTACGGGTCGCGCTCGCCATAGCCGATATAGACCTCGCCCGCGCATCGCGGCGCGTCGCGACAGGCCGCGCCCGGTCCGTCCTCGCCGACCAGCTCCGTCGGATGCAGGCTGACCGTCGCCCTGAACCGCTCCGCGAGAGCGCCCGCCGCGCGAATGACGTGGCGCCCGCCCATGCACCAGCCCATCGAACCCACGGGTCCGCCGCGGATCGTCCCGTCGGCATCGAAAAACGCCAGCAGCGCCGCGCAGTCGGCGATCACCATGTCGTCCGTCAGGTGGCGGCGGACGGCGAAGATCTCGTCCTTGTCCGCCTGCGGCAGATCGATCAGAGAGCGCGTGCGTCCGTCCGGCAGGCGATGGTCGAACGACACCCCGCCCGCGCGGTAGTAGAAATTGGGCACCACGGCGGCGTAGCCCACCGTGCCGATGCGCCGGGCGATGTCGCGGAGCAGCTCGCGAAAGCCCCAGATGTCCATGAACAGCACGACCGGCGCGAACGGCCCGCCGCTTTCGGGACAGGTGACGAAAACCGGCATCGTGCCGTCGGCGGTCGCGATGTCGACGCTGCGCTCAAGCATGGCGCGTTCCCCCGGGTCGTGTTGTGGCCGGCGAGGGTAGCGCGAAACCGCGCGGGACCGGAAATCGGGCTAGAAGCTGTACCTGAGCGAAACCACGAGGCTGGTGTCGTCGAGGTCGACGAGGCGCTCGCCGGCCAGATCGGCGCTCGCCTTCGCGTGGTTGAGCCCGAGATTGGCCGACAGCCCGCGCGCCACGTCATAACGGGCGCCGAGCGCCGCCGAGATCCCGGCCTCGCCTTCGATCCGCCCGTGATGCGCCTCCGCCGACCAGCCGAGGGCGCCGAGCTTTCCGCGTGCGCCGGCCGACGCGTACCACCGTTCGGCGTCGGGCCCGCGCGCCGAGAGGCGCTCGTATCCGACACCCAGATCGAATGTCGTACTGCCGTAGATCGCCTCGCCGACGACGGTGGCCGCCGTGCTGTCGAAATTGCGCGCGCCGCCGGCGGGGGCGAAGACGGCCGTGCCGACCCGCGCGCTCAGCCGGTAATCGGTGTTGTCGATCGGGCGCCGGAACGTCGCGCCCGCGTCGAACTTGCCGTCCTCGTCCACCACCGCGCCGACCACCCAGGGTCCGAAGCGCCCGGTATAGCCGCCGCCCCATTCGGCGCGTTCGCCGAGGGTATCGTCGAGGGCGAGGTCGGCGTTGCCGGCGCCGCGCCCGCGTCTTGTGCCCTCGCGCACCACGCCCGAGACGTTGCCCGCCAACAGCGTGCCCCATGTGCCGCCGACCGAGAGCGCCGCGTTGTCGGTGTATTCCCGGTCCGGCCGCGATCCGAAGCGCGGGTCGGTCGCGTATTGCCCGAAATAGGCGAGCGACACCCGCCAGCGGTTTTGCAGCTGGACCAGGGCGCCCGCCTGGAAGTTGCCGACAAGACCCGCTTCGGCGGAGCGGCCGTCCCGGAGGTCGACGGCGAGCGGCGCGTCGAGCAACCCGGTCAGGGTGAACGTGAGATCGCCGAGCTCGGCCGCCAGCGGCTCCTCCATCGACGACAGGCGCTCGTAGTTGAGCGGGATGTCCTGCGCCGCCGCGAGCTCGAACGTCGACGCGGCGGCGGCCGCGACCAGGAGGGCGCGGCCGGTCCGGTATGCGGGCACGTGTCAGGCCTTTCGCGGAAACGTCGCGCGGAATGCCTGCCGTGCGATCGCCCGGCCAGCCTTCACGGCCTCCGTATGGTCGATTTCCCAATGGACGCCGCCATAAAGGCGGCTCATCCCGTTCTCTTCCGCCACCTGGCTCAGGCTGGTCCAGCGCCGTGTGACGCCCCGCAGCTGCGGCCACAGGACCAGGTCGGGCGAGCGCCCCGAGAAGGAGACGTCGTCGCGGCCGAGGAGCAGCGCGATCGTCTCGGCGCCGGCGGCGGCGAAGGTCGAATGCCCCGACGGGTAGGCCGGGAATTCCGGGGTCGGGATGTAGCTCCGCCAGCCGGGCTGGGCGACCACGCGCGGATCGGGGTTCCCGAACTCCGGCGCGCGGACGCGGATCGCGCTCTCCGGCCGGACGATGTCGTGATGGCACTTGCTGTCCCACGCGAAGATCGACGCATCGCACTGCGTCATCCCGATCAGCGCGAAGGCGCGGGCAAGATCGACGAAATCGAGACCGCGATCCTGGAGGAGCTGAACGCCGATACAGATCATGTGCCCGGGCGGAGTGATGCCCCAGGGGCCGTCCTCCCAGAACAGGGCGATCTCCGACTGATCGGCGCTGCGGATCCTGCTGTCGGCGCCGCCGAGATGGCGGATGGCGTCGTATTCCTCGGCGAATGCGGGGCTCGCGGGGTCGTGGAAGTCGGGTGCGCGGAACTGCTCGCCGCCGGTCATCGTCCAGGGCGCGATCTTGCCGTGACCGGGGTAGAGGCAACGTTCGAAGGTCGCGAAGGCCGGGCCGGGGCTCGCGCCGTAGAAGGGGCCCGTAGGACGCCAGCGCAGCGAATCGGTGCGCCTCGGGTAGCGGCCGAGATAGTAATTCACCTTGCTGGGCTCGGACCCGTCTCCGGTCCGCATCTCCAGCACCTTCTGCCCCACCCGGCGGCCCCACTGGATGCCCAGCGTCTTGGCCTCGCTTCCGGGAAAGCGGTTCAGGAAGGCGATCCGCTCGAACAGAAACGGTTGCTGGAACGCCTCCGCCGCCGCGATCGCGAAGGCGACGCCGTAGGCGACTTCCGGGTCCGCCCCCGCGGGGCCGGCGCCGATCCCGAAGGGCTCGTCATAGGCCTGGACGATGCCGTTCGCCGCCAGGAACCCGGCCGCCATGGGCAGCGAGCAGACATAGGCGGCCCGCGGCGGCGCCAGCCTCTGGTCCCGCACCTGCTGCAACGCCGCATCCACCCAGTCGAAGACCGCGTTCCGCTGCCCGGGTTTCAGCACCTGGCCGGTATAGGAAGCGCGATCGCCCTGGCCGCCGACGCAGCCGGCCATGGGTAGCGCGGTTGCCGCCGCGGCGGTCGTGAGGAACTGCCTTCTCGACTGGTGCACGCATCCTCCCTCGTGTTCGGGGACCTTTGCCGGGTCGGCCGATTTCGCTCGCGCGGGCACGACCCGGCGGGTATCGGGGACCGATGGGAGACCCTGATACAAACCGGAGATTGTTCGCACAAATGATTATTCGTGTTGCCAAATATCATCCGTGATGATGATTGAATTCGGCCCTTCCGATTCCGCTCGCGGGGATCGGGTGGCGCGCGGTCTGAGCGGCGCCTTCCGGGCGGTGGGCAGAATCAACCGCGCCCGACCGCCCGCCCTGGCGGCCGGGCTGCCGGCGCCTATTGCCGTAGCTGCTGGTCGAGCAGCCGGCACAAATTGCCGACATCCTCCTCGACCCGGGAGATGCGTTCGCCCATACGGGGCATCGCCGTGGCCGTGGTCGCCAGGCCATCCCTGATTTCCGCGAAACCGTTCTCGACCCGGGCCGACCGCTCCGCGGTCTCGGCCAGGAGTTTCGCCACCGCCGCCAGACGACGTTCGACGGCGGTATGCTGCTCGCCATTGCCGTTCTCTCCGCCTGCGAGCCGGTCCATGCGGCCTTCGATGGCTGTCAGGTCCCAGGCCAGGGCTTCGATCCGGCCCCTCAGATCGAGGATGGCCGCGTAAATTTCGCGGGCGCTCGGCTGGTCGGTCATTGTCTTTCCCCGTGCGGCTGTTTATCGGGCTCCGGGGCCGCGCGGCGCGGCCGCGTTGGACCGGACCGGCGCGCCCCTAATGAACAAAAAATCAGGCAACGTTTTCCAGCACTCATCATTCATTTTTGGATATCCCACTATGCGTTCTTAGCGCAAGTGAAAAATTGGGCAGGTTGTTATCATTTGAGATGATAGAGGGGTGGCGAAATGCAAAGCAGAAACTTCGACCTGAACCTTTTCAAGGTGTTGGTCGCATTGTTCGACGAACGCAGCGTCAGCCGGGCCGCGGCGAGGCTGGGGCGGACCCAGTCGGCGATCAGCAACTCGCTGCGAAAGCTGCGCGAGGCGATGGACGATCCCCTATTCGTTCGGGGACCGGACGGGCTGACGCTCACCCCCAGGGCACGGACGCTGGAAGACCAGGCCCGCGCCATCGTTCACATGAGCGATACGGTGCTTGCCGACAGCGCACCGTTCGATCCCGGCACCGCGAGCGGCCGGTTTCGCATCGGCGCGCCCGACCGGCTGGGCTTGCCCGTCATATTGCCGTTCTTTCAGTCCCTTCGCGCGCTGGCGCCGCATACGGCGCTTCACCTGATCACCGCGGATCGGGAGACGGCGCTCTCGCATCTCGACGCGGACGAGCTGGATCTCGTTTTCGGCTGGACCGACCACGTGCCGCCCCGGTTCGACGTCCTGCTGATGTTCCGCGAGAGGTTCGCCTGCCTGTGCCGGCGGGGACATCCGATTCTCCGCTTCGGCGGGTCCCTCGACCTGCCGATGGTCCTGTCCTTTCCGCATCTGGTGGTGAGCGTGGCCGCGGACAACAAGGCGGCGTTCGATATCGTGCTCGCGCGCATGGGAAAGCAGCGCGAAACCGCGGTCCTGGTGCCGCATTTCCTGATGGTGCCGAGCCTGCTCAAGGAAGACGGCAACCTGATCGGCGTCTACACCCAAAGGATCGCCGACCGGCTCGCCCGCGACTTCGATCTCGTCACCAAGCCCATCGCGGCCGGGGTCGAGCCTCTGGATCAATACATGATCTGGCACAGGCGCTACGAAACCGATCGACGGCATGGCTGGTTCAGGGAGCGGTTGATGCTCGCCTGCCGCCAGGCCTGAGCGCGCCCGGTCGGCGCCGCGACGCGCTGGCCGGTTGCGAAACAAAGTGCGAGAATTCCCCGGCATACGCATCTCGCCACCGCGGCCCGGTTCGCTACAGATCCTCGACCCACTTCAGCCAGGCGCCTCGTGATCAGCCCTCCGCAGACCGATTTCCGCCGCATCCTGGTCGCCAACCGGAGCGAAATCGCGATCCGCGCGCTGCGCGCGGCGGTCGAGCTCGGCATCAGGACGATCGCCATCTATTCCCAGGAGGACCGCTTCGCGCTGCACCGCTTCAAGGCGGACGAGGCCTATCCGGTGGGCCGCGGCATGGGCCCGATCGAGGCCTATCTCAGCATCGACGAGGTGATCCGCGTGGCGCGCGAGAACGCGGCCGACGCGATCCACCCGGGCTACGGCTTCCTGTCGGAAAACCCGGACTTCGCCGAGGCCTGCGCGGTGGCCGGCATCGCCTTCGTCGGCCCCAGGCCGGAGATCATGCGCCGGCTCGGCAACAAGGTCGCGGCCAGGCAGATCGCGCAATCCGCTGGGGTGCCCGTGGTGCCGGCGACCGGTGCGCTGCCGCGCGACGCCGGCGAGGCGGCGCGGCTCGCCCGCGAGGTCGGCTTTCCGGTCATGCTGAAGGCGAGCTGGGGCGGCGGCGGGCGCGGCATGCGCGCGATCGAGGACGAACAGGGGCTCGGCGAGGCGGTCGAGGCGGCGCGGCGCGAATGTCTCGCGGCGTTCGGCAATGACGAGGTCTATCTCGAGAAGCTGATCCGCCGCGCCCGTCATGTCGAGGTCCAGATCCTCGGCGACAACCACGGCAATCTGGTGCACCTGCACGAGCGGGATTGCTCGGTGCAGCGGCGCAACCAGAAGATCGTCGAGCGCGCGCCGGCGCACTACCTCGACCGGAAGACGCGCGCGGCGATCCACGACTGCGCGCTGAAGATCGGCCGCGCGGTCGATTACAACAACGCCGGGACGGTCGAGTTCCTGGTCGACGACGACACCGGCGCGTTCCATTTCATCGAGGTCAACCCGCGCATCCAGGTCGAGCACACGGTCACCGAGGCGGTCACCGGCGTCGACCTGGTGAAGGCGCAGATCCGCATCGCCGACGGGGCCGCGATCGGCGCGCCCGGGACCGGAATCCCGGGCCAGGACGACATAAGGGTGAACGGCCACGCGGTGCAGTGCCGGGTCACCACGGAGGACCCGGAGAACAGCTTCATCCCCGATTACGGCGTGCTCACCGCCTATCGCGGCGCCACCGGGTTCGGCCTGCGGCTCGACGGCGGCACCGCCTATTCCGGCGCGCGGATCACGCCGTTCTACGATTCGCTGCTGGAGAAGGTCACCGCCTGGGCGCCGACGCTGGACGAGGCGATCCGGCGGATGGACCGGGCCCTGCGCGAATTCCGCATCCGCGGCGTCGCCACCAACCTCGCCTTCCTCGAAAACGTGATCGGCCACCCGCAATTCCTCGAAGGCGCCTGCACGACGCGGTTCGTCGACGAGACGCCGGAGCTGTTCGACTTCGCCGGTCGGCAGGATCGCGCGACAAGGCTACTGCGTTATGTCGGCGAGGTGATCGTCAACGGCAACGGCGCCGTCGAAGGCCGGCCCGAACCGCCGACGCGCCAGGCGCCGGACGCGCCGGAGGTCGCCGCCGTGGAAATTCCCGACGGGTCGCGCCAGCGCCTCGACGCGCTCGGCCCCGAGGGCTTCGCCCGCTGGATGCTCGACCAGGACCGGGTGCTGATGACCGACACGACGTTCCGCGACGCCCACCAGTCGCTGCTGGCGACGAGGGTGCGGAGCTACGACCTGGCCGCCATCGCGCCGGCCTATGCGCGCCTGCTGCCGCAGCTCCTCTCGGTGGAGTGCTGGGGCGGCGCGACCTTCGACGTGGCGATGCGCTTTCTCGACGAATGCCCGTGGGAGCGTCTGGAGCGGTTGCGCGCGGCGATGCCCAACCTCCTGACCCAGATGCTGCTGCGCGCCTCCAACGGCGTCGGCTACACCACCTATCCCGACAACGTGGTGCGCTATTTCGTGCGCCAGTCGGCCGAGACCGGGGTCGATTTGTTCCGCATCTTCGATGCGCTCAACTGGGTCGAGAACATGCGCCCGGCGATGGATGCGGTGCTGGAGACCGGCAGGCTCTGCGAGGCGGCGATCTGCTACACCGGCGACATCACCGATCCGGGCCGGCCGAAATACGACCTCCGATACTATGTCACGCTGGCCCGCGAGCTGGAGGCGGCGGGCGCCCATATCCTCGGTCTCAAGGACATGGCGGGGCTGTGCAAGCCGGCGGCCGCCCGCCTCCTGGTCGAGACGCTGAAGCAGGAGATCGGCATCCCGATCCACTTCCACACCCACGATACCAGCGGGATTTCCGCCGCCAGCGTGCTCGCCGCGGTCGAGGCCGGGGTCGACGCGGTCGACGCGGCGATGGATTCGATGAGCGGGCTCACCTCGCAGCCGAGCTTCGGCTCGATCGTCGCCGCGCTGCGCCATTCGCCCCGCGACCCCGGGATCGAGCCCGACACGGTGATGACGCTGTCGACCTACTGGGAGCAGGTGCGCAACCTCTACCGCGCCTTCGAGAGCGACTTCCGGGCCGGCACGTCCGATGTCTACAACCACGAGATCCCCGGCGGCCAGTACACCAATCTGCGCGAACAGGCGCGCGGGCTCGGCATCGACGACCAGCGCTGGCCCGAGGTCTCCAGGACCTATGCCGAGGTCAACCGCATGTTCGGCGACATCGTGAAGGTCACGCCGTCGTCCAAGGTGGTCGGCGACATGGCGCTGATGATGGTCACCGGCGGTCTGACGCCGGAAGACGTGGCCAACCCGGATCGCGAGATCGCCTTCCCGGAATCGGTGGTCTCGCTGTTCGCGGGCGAGCTGGGGCAGCCGCATGGCGGCTTCCCGCGGGCGCTCCAGGACAAGATCCTCAAGGAGCGGGAGCCGATCGCCGTGCGGCCCGGCTCGGTGATGCCCGCCGCCGATCTCGCAGCCGGGCGCAAGCAGGCCGAAGACAGCGCCGGGCGTCCGATCAGCGACGCCGAATTCGCCTCCTGGCTGATGTACCCGCAGGTCTTCGCCGGGTACGCCGCCCGGCAGCGCGAATACGGCGATGTCAGCGTGCTGCCCACGCCGGTCTATTTCTACGGCATGGAGCCCGGCGAGGAGATCGCCGTCGAGATCGAGCGCGGGCGCATCCTGATCGTCCGCTACCTCGCGCGCAGCGAGACCGACCGGAAGGGCGAATGCACGATCTTCTTCGAGCTCAACGGCCAGCCCCGGACGGTGCGTGTCGCCGACCGGAGCGCCGCCGCGGCGGACCTGGCGCTGCCCAAGGCCGAGGAGGGCAATGCCGGCCATGTCGGCGCGCCGATGCCCGGGATGGTGGTCAAGGTGTTCTTCGGCGAGGGCGAGGCGGTGGAGGAGGGCGACGTTCTGGTCGCCATCGAGGCGATGAAGATGGAGACCGTGATCCGCGCCGAACGCAGCGGCGTGGTCTCCGAGATCGTGGCGCCGGCCGGCACCACCGTCGATACCAAGGACCTGCTGGTCGTGGTGGGCGCCGCCTAGTGTCTCGGGTGCGCAGTTCCAGGCCTTGCGATTCCGCGCTCTCCACCCGTCACGCCCGGACTTGTTCCACTGCTGTCCGGTTTAGATTTTCGACGCGGGCCGCACCCGGTTCTCTCCGCCCCGCCCATGGGTGCCCGGAACAAGTCCGGGCATGACGCGGTGGGGAGAGGATGAGATAGCGCACGAAATCCTGGACCAGGGCACCGTCACGATCACTGCGCATCCGGAGTCAGGGAATGTATCTCGCGAGCTTCCGCTTCCACGAGGACGAGCGCATCGGCGCCCGCATCGATGACCGCCACCTGGTCGATTTCCACGCCGCCGCCGGGAGCCTGGGCGAGCGCTGGGCGTATCCGACGATGCTGGACCTGATCGCGGGCGGCGAAGCGGCGCTCGACACCGCGTCGAGGCTGCTGGAGGCGGCGGCGGGGAGCCCGTACGTCGCGCGCATCCCGATGGCCGAGATCGCCTGGCTGCCGCCGGTCACGCGCCCGGGCAAGATCTGCGGCGTGGCGCTCAACAACTCGGCCTCGGACGCGCGCAAGATCTCCTCGCCCGACCACCCGATGTTCTTCCTCAAGCCGAGCACCTGCCTGGTCGGCCACCTGCAACCCATCGTCTCCCGCAGCCAGTACATGGGCTTCCACCCCGAGCCCGAGCTCGGCGTGGTGATCTCGCGCCTCGCGAGAAATGTCGATCCGACGGCGGCGATGGACCATGTCTGCGGCTACACCATCGTCAACGACGTGACCGGCAACGACATGCGCGCCGAGGACCGGGTGCACTACTACGCCCTCTATCCGAAGCCGGACAGCCCGGACGAGGTGGAGAAGCGCGAGCAGCATCTTTCCTACACCGCGCGCTACAAGGGCGCGGATTCCTTCGGCCCCGCCGGGCCGTGGCTCGCCACAAGGGACGAGGTGCCCGACCCGCACGACCTCGACGTCGTCTGCTCTGTCGGCGGCGAGGTCTTCGCCGAGGACAACACCCGGCACTACACCTACCGGGTCGAGGAGGTGATCGCCTATATCTCGCGCTACCTGACGCTGGAGCCCGGCGACATCGTCTCCATGGGAACCGCCTTCCGGGCCGCCGGGGCGGGGGGGCGCTCGCCTATCGCGCCCGCGCCCTGACGCGGGCCCCCGGCGACAGCGTCGCCGGGGGACCCTCCTTCGGGGCGGGGGGGGAGGCCCGCAAGCCCCTGCATGCCGCGAATTTCGCCCGCCTTGACGGTCCCTGCGACATCTCGATCTCGCGTCTCGGCACCCTCAGCAACCCGATCGAGCGCGACACGACGGAGCCTGGGGACTGGCGCCTTCCGGGCAGGAGGTAGGGCGGTGGCGAACCCGCATCTGGTGTGCACCTCGCACTCGCCGATCCTCTATCTGCGGCCGCGCAAGCCCGCCTGCGAGGACGAGATCTTTCGTGTCCTGGCCGAGCGGCGCGAGGCGGTGCGGGCGTTCGACCCCGAGATCGTGTTCGTCTTCGGCGCCGATCACTATGCCGGGTTTCACCTGAACGCGATGCCGAGCTTCTGCATCGGCCGGGGCGACGCGGCGGCGGTGGACGACGTGGGCGGCTTTCCCGGGCCGCTCGACGTGGACCGCGAGGCGGGGCTCGGGCTGCTGGAATTCCTTCGCCGCGAGGGCTTCGACCCGGCCCAGTCGCTCAGGATGACCGTCGACCACGGGTTTTCCCAGACCATGAAGAACGTGCTGGGCGCGCTCGACGCCTACGCTTGCGTCCCCGTCTTCATCAGCGCGATGACCACCCCCTTCCTGCCGTTCCGGAGGTCGCGCGAACTCGGCGCGGCGGTCGGGCGCTACGCGGCGGTGCTGGAGAGAAGGGTGCTGTTCCTCGCCTCCGGCGGGCTGTCGCACCACCCCGCCCGGTACTATCCGCCGATCGGCGAGGGCTCGCCCGAGGTTGAGGCCTGGCAGATGGCGGGCAGCGCCGGCGGCAGCTTCACCGACGAGGCGTGGTTCCGGACCCTGTTCGACATGCATGTCGAGGGCGCCCGGATGCTGGCCGACGGCAGGCGCGGCAGGGCGGATGTACGGCTCAACCCGGAGGTCGACCGCGCCTTCCTCGACATCCTCTCATCCGGCGACCTCGCCCCGCTCGATGCCTGGGATGTCGGCGCGCTCTTCGAGACGGCCGGGATCGGCTTCACCGAGGTGCATGGCTGGATCGCCGCGGTTGCCGCCAACCTCGCCTGCGGCGGCAATCCGCCCGCGGTCGATTTCTATCTCGACGCGCTGGAATACGCGATCGGCTACGGCATCGTGCATGCCGGCTGAGCGGGCTATTCGAGGATCGTCCGCGGCAGCCACATGGCGATCTCGGGGAAGCTTATCACCAGGCCCAGCCCCACCAGCTGCAGCATCACGAAGGGGATGATGCCGCGATAGATCTGCTGGATTCGCACCTCGGGCGGCGCCACCCCCTTCATGTAGAACAGCGCGAAGCCGAAGGGCGGGGTGAGGAACGAGGTCTGCAAATTCACCGCGAGCAGGATGGCGAACCAGTAGACCACCTCGGCCCTGGGCAGATGGTCGCCGAAATCGAGCGCGGCCAGGATCGGCGCGAAGACGGGCAGCACGATCAGGGTGATCTCGATCCAGTCGAAGAAGAAGCCGAGCAGGAAGGTCACCACCATGAGGATCGCGAGGATGCCCCAGGGACCGACGCCGAGGGAATAGACCAGGTCGTTGATCAGGTCGTCGCCGCCGAGCGAGCGGAAGACATAGGAGAACGCCGTCGCGCCGACGAAGATGAAGAAGATCATCCCGTTGGTGATCGCCGTGCGCTCGACCACGTCCTTGAGCACCTTCCATGTGAGCTTGCGGTTGACGACGGCGAGCAGAAGCGCGCCGACCGCGCCGACGCCCGCGGCTTCCGTCGGCGTCGCCCAGCCCGCCACGATGGAGCCCAGCACCAGCAGGATCAGGAACACCGTCGGGATGAAGCCGCGCATCAGCAGCAGCACCAGCTCGCCCACGGTCTGCGGCCCCACGTCCTTCGGCAGTGGCGGCGCGAGCTCCGGCTTGAATCGGCAGATCGAGAAGATGTAGGCGAAGTAGAGCCCGGACAGGATCAGCCCGGGAAATACCGCCGCGACGAACAGCGTGCCGACCGAACGGCCGAGCAGGTCGGCCATGATCACCAGCATGATGCTGGGCGGAATCAGGATTCCGAGCGTGCCGGAGGCCGCAATGGTGCCGGTGGCAAGCTCCGTATTGTATCTGCGCTCCAGCATGACCGGCAGTGCCATCAGGCTGATCATCACCACCGAGGCGCCGATGATGCCGGTGGTCGCGGCCAGGATCGTCCCCATCACGGTGACCGCCAGCGCCAGCCCGCCCGGGGTGCGGCGCAGCAGCACCTGGAGGCAATGCAGCAGATCGGCGGCGACGCCGGCGCGTTCGAGCATCGTCCCCATGAAGATGAACATGGGGATCGCCACCAGCACCAGGTTATCCGCGATCCCCCAGATCCTGAGCACCAGGTTGAACAGCTCGACCTGCGAGAAGACGTCGAAATACATGCCGATGAAGCCGAAGGCGAGCCCCACCCCGCCGAGCACGAAGCCCACCGGAAACCCCGAGAACAGCAGGATCGCCAGGGCGACGAACATCAGGATCGGCAGGTAATCCTCGAAATACATCGCCTAGCGCCCCTGCCCGGGAAGCACCGGGTCGATCTTTTCCTCCGGCTGCGCTTCCTCCTCGGCGACGATGCGGCGGAAATCCGGCGGCCCGAACAGGTCGATGAACCGGCGCAGCAGCACCACGATGCAGGCGAGCAGCAGGGTGAACAAGCCGATCGGCATGAATGCCTTGACCGCCCAGCGCCAGGGCAGGCCGGTGGCGGAATCGGAGGCTTCGTTGAGGTGCCAGGACCGCTCGACGAAATCGATCGAGAACCAGGCGACGATCAGGCAGTAGGGGATGGCGAACAGCAGGCAGCCGAACAGCTCGACCCAGTTCCGGGTCCGCGACGACATGCCTTCGCGCATCAGGTCGATGCGCACATGGCCGCCCTTGAGATAGACGAAACCCATGCAGAGCAGGAACAGCATCGCGTGCAGATGCCATTCGCCTTCCTGCAGCTTGGTCGACCCCAGCACCAGGAAACGCCGGGTGATCACGTCGAACAGGATGATCACCATCAGCGGGATCGCGATCCAGGCGCCGGCGCGGCCGATGCCCATCACGATGCGCGAGAGAAACTTTTCCAAAGCGAGGAGTTGCCGCATGAAGAAGCCGGTTCCGGCTGGGCGTTCGCACAAAGAACGCCGGAGCCGCGACCAATGCGGCTCCGGCGCCCGTCTATTATGCCGGAGATGCGTGCTCTACGCTATTTGAGATAGCCGAGATCTTTCCAGACGGCGTACTCGGCGCGGAACTTGGTGTAGGAGTCCCAGACCTTCTTGAAGCTGGCGTCGCGCGCCGCATCGGCGGCAGCCACCTCCGCCCACTTCTCCTGAAGCGTGTCGAGGATTTCCTGCGGCCAGCGGTGGATCTGCACGCCCTTCTTGCGAAGCTCGGCGAGCGCCTTGCCCTGGATCGCCTCGCCTTCGGCCAGACCCTCGCGGAACGCATCGCCGCAGGCGACCTCGATCTGGGCCCGCTGGGTGTCGCTCAGCGCATCCCAGGCCTTGCGGTTCAGCAGCAGCTCGAACACCGTCGATTGCTGGTGCCAGCCCGGGAAGTAGTAGTGCTTGGCGACCTGGTAGAACCCCAGATTGAGGTCGATCGCCGGCATCGAGTACTCGGTGGCGTCGATCGAGCCGCGCTCCAGCGCCGGGAAGATGTCGCCGCCGGCAATCAGCTGGGTCGACACGCCGACCTTCTCCATCACCTTGGCGCCGAGCCCGAAGAAGCGCATCTTGAGGCCCTTGAGGTCGTCGATGCTCTTGATCTCCTTGCGGAACCAGCCCGATGCCTCCGGCGCGATCACGCCGCAGGGGAGCGATTTCAGCCCGTGCGGCTCGTAGATCGAATCCCAGAGCTCCTGGCCCCCGCCGTAGAAGATCCAGCCCATGTACTCACCGGCGCTCGGGCCGAACGGCACGGCCGCGAACATCGCCAGCGCCGGTTCCTTGCCGTACCAGTAGCCCGGCGTCGACCAGCAGGCGTCGACCGAACCCTTGGCCACGGCGTCGAAGCATTCCTTCGCCGGGATCAGCGCGTTGGGCTCGAAGAACTTGATGCGGATATTGCCGCCGGAAATGCGTTCCAGGCGGTCCACCATGCTCTTGCCCAGCGTTCCGAGCTGGGTGAGCTGGCTCGGGAACCAGCTCGCCATCTTCCAGCGGATGCGCTCGTCCGCCGCGTCCGCCGTCCCGACGCCCGAAGCCGCCAGCACGACGCTCAACGAGGCGATCGCAAGGCCGGTCTTGAGAACTTTGCCCGTCTTCATCCGTCTAGTCCCTCCCATCGAGTGATGTCGACGGCAAGGTTCACCCATCCGGGAGCAATGTCAATTGAGGCAGATCAATCGGGGCCGGTTTTTGGCCGGCCCCCGGGCGCCGGAGGCGGGATTCGCCCCCGGCGTCCCCTCGGTCGACGGGAGGGCTACTTGGCGCCGATCCTGACCGTCGCGACCGACTTGGCGATGGGCGCGATGGTCATCCGCTTCTCGTCGTGGCCGATGTCGAAGCGGTCGAGCGCGACGGACATGGCCTTGCCGTCGAGGTCGACGAGCGCGGTCACGTAGTGGTCCTTGTACATGGTGGGCGCGACCATCGCGATCACGCGCAGCTGCTTCGCGTCGGTCGAAACCGCGAAACTGACCGACTTGCCGGGGGCGAGCAGCACGCCGGGCGGGCCGTCCTTGCCGTGGCCGACGCTCGCGCTGGTCCCGATGGCCTTGGCCAGCATCCCGGGATCACCGGTCAGGATCTGGTGCTCGGCTTCCTTCGACACGTACTCGCCGGCGAAGATCTTGCCGTCTTCCGTGGCCGGCGCGACCAGGATCGGCGCGAGCAGCTCCTTGTCCATGTTGTTGGTGACGGTGACCTGGTAGGACATCCCGGCGGACGCGCCGCCCAGCCCCGCCATCAGGGCGAGGGAAGCGGCGACCGCCGCCAGTCCGGAAATCGATTTCATGCCTGTTGCTCCTTGCGAATGCGGGGGTGAGTGCGGGGCGATCCGGCATCCCGGATCGCCCCGTGCGAATAGAGCTGGGCATTGGACGCGGCGGTTACAAGTCGGGAGCGCAGAGGCCGGGCGTCCGGTCAGCCGGCGGGCCTCGCCGACACGGCCCGGGCGGCGATCGTCACGCCGGCCATGGCGAGCCGGCCGAGCATGTCGCGCTGCAGGTCCTGGGCGCCGTGCCGCGCCGCGGCATGCACGATCTCGTGTCCGAGGATCGCGGCAAGCTTGGCTTCGCCGTCGAGTTCCAGCAGGAGGCCGCAAGCGCTTGCGCACGGCCTGATGCCATCGGTGCCGGACTCGGGCTAGGATCGGTTCACCGAATCCCGTCGGAAGGTCGATCCATGCCCGATATCGCATTTTCCTCCGCCAGGCGGCTGGCCGGCATGATCCGGCGCGGCCGGATCGGCAGCCTCGATCTTCTCGACCACTATCTCGCGCGGGTGGAACAATACAACCCGGGATTGAATGCCATCGTCGAGACCGACATCCCGGCGGCGCGGCGCCGCGCCCGCGACGCCGACCGGGCGCTCGCCCGGGGCGAAAGCTGGGGCCCGCTGCACGGCGTGCCGATCACCGTCAAGGACTCCTTCGATGTCGCGGGGATGCCCACCACCTGGGGCGTGCCCGAGTTCCGCGATAGCGTCGCGCGCTCCAACGCGCTCTCGGTCGACCGCCTGCTCGGCGCCGGCGCGGTGCTGTTCGGCAAGACCAACGTGCCGATCTGGCTCGCCGATGCGCAGGCCTTCAACGCCATCTACGGCAGGACGGTGAGCCCCTGGGACCCGGAGCTTGGCCCCGGCGGGTCCTCGGGCGGGGCCTCGGCGGCGCTCGCCGCCGGCCTCACCGGGCTCGAGCTCGGTTCCGACATCGCGTCCTCGGTTCGCACGCCCGCCGCGCTGTGCGGGCTGTTCGGCCACAAGCCCACCTTCGGCATCTGCCCCACCAGGGGGCACACGGTTCGCGGCAACCTCGCGCCGCTCGACATCCTGGTGATCGGCCCGCTCGCGCGTTCGGCCGCCGACCTCGCGCTGTCGCTCTCGCTCATCGCCGGCCCCGACGGCATCGACGGCGGCGGCTACCGGCTCACCCTGCCGCCGCCGCGCAAAAAGCGCCTGGAGGAATTCAGGATCGGCATCGTGCTCGACCATCCGACCGCCGCCGTCGAGGGCGCGGTCAGGGACCGGCTCCAGGCGCTTGCCGATTTCCTCGCCGCGCGGGGCGCCGCGATCTCGGACGCGGCGCGGCCCGATTTCGAGCTCGACGACGCGCATCGGATTTTCGACGTGCTGCTGCGCGCGGCGACCTCCGCGCGCCACGGCGACGAGGAGCGCGACGGCATCGCCGCCGATCTCGCCGCCCTGCCGCCCGGCACCGACACCAAGCAGTCGCGCATGATGCGGGGCATCACGCTGTCCCATCGCGACTGGCTGCTGCTCAACGAGCGCCGCCACCGCATGCGCTGGAAGTGGCACGAGTTTTTCCAGGACTACGATTTGCTGCTCTGCCCGGTGCTCTGCACCGCCGCCTTCCCGCATTCCGAGACCCCGCCCTACGAGCGTTCGATGACGGTGGACGGGCAGGAGCGCATCTTCATGGAGCAGATCTTCTGGTCCGGCTATGCCGGGGTTTCCTACTTGCCCGCATCGGTGGCGCCGATCGGCTTCACCCCGGACGGGCGGCCGGTCGGCGTCCAGATCGTCGGCCCCCATTGCGGCGACCGGACCACGATCGCCTTCGCCGGCCTGCTGGAGAAGGCCTATCAGGGCTTCGTCGCCCCGCCGGGGTTCGAGTGATCGCCGGGGTTCGAGTGATCGCAGGCTCTGCTATTCTTCCGGCGGACAACATTGATTGAGGGAGGCCCAGAGATGAAACTCCTCAGGCGCGGCGCCTCGGCCGCGATCGCCGCGGCGGCGGCGGCCATGCTCGCATCCCCGGCCCAGGCCGAGACGGTCAAGGTGGGGATGCCGATCCCGGTCACCCTGACCGATCTCGGCTACTACGCCTTCGGCGAGGAGCTAGGCTTCTTCAAGCAGGAAGGCCTCGACCTGCGCATTATCGTCTTCAAGGGGTCGGGCAAGATGGTGCCGCAGGTCGCCACCAAGAAGCTCGATATCGGCTGGGCGCTGCCCGGCGCGCTGTTCAAGTCCTACCAGCCCGGCCGCACCCGGCTGCCGGTGGTCTACTACTACAACATCATGCCGACCTGGGTGCTGCAGCTCGCCGTGCCCGCTTCCAGCGACATCAAGACCGTCGCCGACCTCAAGGGCAAGAAGATCGGCATCGGCGCACTGACCTGGGGCACCATCCCGATGCTCAAGGCCAGGCTCAAGGACGCCGGGCTCGAAGTCGGCGAGAATGTCGAGCTCGCCGCGGTCGGCATCCTCGGGGCGGGCTGGCTCGCGCTCAAGCGCGACCGGGTGCAGGCGCTCGACTACAACAACACCTGGCACGACATGTTCGAGGCCACCGGCGCGAAGATTCGCCGCCTGCCGATCAAGGACAAGTTCCACAACCTGTTCACCAACGGCTTCATGGCGCATCGCGACCTGTTCGAGACCAAGCGCGACATCCTGGTCAAGTTCGCCCGCGGCATGGCGAAGTCGTCGATCGCGTGTCAGGAGAATCCCGGCGCCTGCGTCAAGGCGTTCTGGCGCAAGCACCCCAACATGAAGCCCAAGGGCGACGAGGCGAAGAACCTGCCGGGAGCGATCCAGATTGTGAACAACCGGCTGGAGTTCATGCAGGTTCCGGCCAAGAACGCGGTCGGCAAGCTCGGCCACTGGCCGCGCAAGTCGTTCGAGTACTACGTCGCGGCGTATTTCGAGAGCGGCTGGATCAACACCCGCGAAATCGAGATCGACAAGATGTACACCAACGATCTGATCGCCGACATCAACGCCTTCGACGAGAACGAGGTCCGCGGGAAGGCGCGCGCGGCCAAGTGAGTGAGCCGGACCGCGACCGGGGTTGAGAACGAGGCGGGGGCGGTTGCGCCGGCCCCCGCCATCCTCTCGGCCGAGAACCTCTCGCTGGTCTACCCGACCCGGCGCGGCGCCATCACGGCGCTCGATGCGCTCGATCTCTCGATCCGCCGGGGCGAGTTCTATTCCCTGATCGGGCCGTCCGGCTGCGGCAAGTCGAGCCTGCTCAAGGTCGCCGCCGGGCTCCTGCCTCAGACCGCCGGGACGATCACGCTCGACGGCAGCGCGGTCACCGGCCCGAGGCGCGAGGTCGGGGTGGTGTTCCAGCGTCCCACGCTGTTCCCCTGGAAGACGGTCAAGGACAACGTGCTGTTGCCGGCCGAGACGCTGGGGCTCGACAAGACGGCGGCGAGCGCACGCGCCGCCGAGCTGATCGGGCTGGTCGGGCTCGACCGCTTCGCCGAAAACTACCCGAGCGAGCTTTCCGGCGGCATGCAGCAGCGCGTCGGCATCGCCCGCGCCCTGGTGCACGACCCGGAGGTGCTGCTGATGGACGAGCCCTTCGCCGCGCTCGACGCGCTGACCCGCGAGCACATGATGATCGAGCTCCAGGACATCTGGATGACGACGGCCAAGTCGGTGCTGTTCATCACCCACTCGATCCCGGAAGCCGTGTTCCTGTCCGACCGGGTCGCGGTGATGTCGGCGCGGCCGGGCCGGATCGTGCGCGAATACGAGGTCGGGCTCGACCGGCCGCGCGACCTCGCGACAATGGCCGATTCCGGGTTCGCCGCGCTGTGTGGCGAGCTCCGCGGCGAGCTCCAGTTCGACCTCTGAGCGGAGGGGCGGTCCCATGAAAGACAAGATTCGCACCGCGATCTACCCGCTGGTCACCGTGGCGGTCCTGGTCCTCGCGTGGCAGTTCGCGGTCAGCGAGTTCAGCATCGAGGACTACATCCTGCCCAAGCCCTGGCTGGTGGTGACCTCAATCACCGACGGCTTCCGCGTCGGCGGGTTCGTCGGCCATTTCTGGGCCACCGCCGAGGCGACCGTGCTGGGCTACGTGCTGGGCTGCGGGCTCGCCTTCCTGATCGGCGTCGCGGTCGCCGAGTCGCCGACCTTCGACAAGTTCGTCTACCCCTGCGTGGTGGCGCTGCAATCCATGCCCAAGGTCGCGCTGGCGCCGCTGATCCTGGTCTGGTTCGGGCACGAGATCGAATCCCGCATCATCATGGTCGGGCTGATCTGCTTCTTCCCGATGTTCGTCAACACCGTCGTCGGCATCCGCCAGACCGATCCCGAGCTGCTCGATTTGTGCCGCGCCTTCTCGGCGTCGAGGCGCTACGTGTTCTTCAACGCCAAGCTGCCCTCGGCGGCGGGCGAGATCTTCGCCGGCCTCCAGATCGGCGTCGTGCTGGCGCTGATCGGCGCCGTGGTCGCCGAGTTCGTCGCCTCCGAGCGCGGCATCGGCCACATGATCGATTCCGCGGCGGTCAGCCTCACCGTCTCCAACATGTTCGCCGGCGTCATCATCCTCGCGGTGATGGGGGTGATCGGCACCGCGACGGTGCGTTTCGTCGAACGCCGGGTGGTGTTCTGGGAAGGCGGCACGGTGCGGGTCAATCTGGAGCAGGCATCGTGACGGCGGACGATCCCTGCTTCCTCACCGGAGCCGAATCGGCGCGCCGCATCGCCGCGGGCGCGCTGTCGCCGGTGGCGCTGCTGGACGCCGTCGTCGCCCGGATCGAGGCCGTCCAGCCGGCGGTCAACGCGTTCACCATAGTCTGCGAGGACGAGGCGCGGGCATCGGCGGAGGAAGCGGAGGTGGCGGTCGCGCGCGGCGATGCGCTGGGGCCGCTGCACGGCGTCCCCTGCACGGTCAAGGACATGATCGACGTCGCCGCCATGCGGATCACCTTCGGCTCGCCGATGTTCGAGCACAACGTGCCCGCCGCCGACAGCGTCGTCGTCGAACGGCTCAGGGACTCGGGCGCGATCCTGCTCGGCATCACCAACATGGCCGAATGCGGCCACAAGGGAACCAACTCCAACCCGCTATGGGGGGTGACGCGAAATCCCTGGGACCTCGAGGCCACGCCGGGCGGCTCGTCGGGCGGGGCGGCCGCGGCGCTCGCGACCGGCTGCGGCGCGCTCGCGCTCGGCACCGACCGGGCCGGCTCGGTCCGCATCCCGGCCGGCGCGACCGGGGTGTGCGGCCTCAAGCCGACGCTCGGGGTGTTCCCTTGCCCGGAGACGCCCGACCTGTTCGACACCACCACGGTGATCGGGCCGATGGCGCGCGCGATCGAGGATATCGCCGCGCTGATGTCGGTCTGCGGCGGGCCGGATGCGCGCGATCCCTGGTCGCACGGCGCGGCGAGGCGGGACTACCGCGCCCACGCCCGCCCGCGCGGCGACATGTCGGGCACGCGCATCGCCTGGGCGCCGATGATCGGCAACGCCGCGCTCGGCGGCGAAACGCGGGAGGTCTGCGAACAGGCGGTCGAGACGTTTCGCGCCCTCGGCGCCGAAATCTCGCAAGTGGAGATCGACCTCTCGGAGGCGGTCGGGATCCTGCTTGCCATCGTCGGCGCGCTGGCGAGCGCGGCTTTCGCCGACAAGCTGCCCGAATTCGGCGACCGCATCGACAGGTCGCTCCGCATCGGCATCGAGCGGGGCGGAGAGCTGAGCGCCGCCGACCTGGAGAAGGCGCTGTTCGGGCGGGCGGCGCTGTTCCGCAAGGTCGAGGCGGTGCTGGCCGGGCACGACCTGCTGGTCACGCCATGTCTCACGCGCCCGGCGATCGCGGCCGACCACTTCGCCTTCGACCCCGTCGAGATTGACGGCGCGCTATACGGAAACCCGCGCTACGACTGGTATCCCTACACCCACCCGTTCAACCATACCGGCCACCCGGCGCTCGCCCTGCCGGCGGGCTGGACGGCGGCGAACATGCCCGTGGGCTTGCAGATCGTCGCCCCCTGGCACGCCGAGGACCGGCTGATCCGCGCCGGTGCCGAGCTCGAGGCGGCGCGGCCCTGGTCGGACCGCCGCCCGCCTCTGCTCGACACCCTGTAGCGCGGGGTTCAGCCGGCCTGCCCGGCGGCGCGCCCGCCCGCGAGGCCGGCGATCGCATTGCCGATCCGGCGCTTCAGGGCCCCCGCCAGCCGGCGCATCTCCTCGCCGCGCAGGCGCTCGGCACGGGCCTGGATGGCCCGCAGGTCGCTGGGCACAGTTTCGGCATAATTTTCCGTAAGATTCGACATGGTTCTCTTCTCCTTGGAGCCGGGTCGTTCCGGCCGTTGGAGGAGAGATGATTATCCGAAAACACTTTTATAATGAGTAAACTTGTCGCATAATCTTTGCAGTATCTGCAAAGGAAGGAGGCATGGACACATTATCGGGTATGCGTCTGTTCGCGAGGGTGGTGGAAACCGGCGGGTTTTCCGCAGCGGGCCGCCAGGTGGGGCTGAACGCGTCCTCGGTCTCGCGCCAGGTGGGGCGGCTCGAGGATGCGCTCGGCACGCGGCTGCTCAACCGGTCGACCCGCCATATCGGGCTGACCGAGGCGGGGCGGATCTACTACGAACGGGCGAGCCGCATCATCGCCGACGTGGACGAAGCGAACGCGGCGGTGTCCGAGTTGAGCCAGGCGCCGCGCGGCACGCTGCGCCTCAACGTGCCGGTGGTGTTCGGCCGCCGCTACATCACGCCCTATATGCGGGAGTTCCTGGAGACCTACCGGGATCTGCGCGTCGAGCTGACCGTGACCGACCACTATGTCGATTTGATCGAGGAGGGGGCCGATCTGGCGATCCGCATCGGCGGGCCGAGCCAGTCGAGCTATATCGTGCGCAAGCTCGCCACCCTCCACCCGGGGGGCTGCGCCCCCCCCCCCCGCCGCCGGGGGCCTCGCCCCCCCCCCGAATTTTCCCCCCCGCCACGGCCGGCCGCGCCGCCCGGACGATCTCGCCGGGCACAACTGCATCGTCTACCGCGCCCAGCCGGGCGAGGTGGTCTGGGAGCTGATCGGCGAT
>MPNO01000037.1 GCA_002239065.1 Defluviicoccus sp. bin129
TTCGGCTGTCCCAGACCGTGTATTCGCGCCCGCGGGGGCGGAGACGGGCGATGGCGGCGTCGGTGAGCCGCAGGCGTTGCCGGCCGGCCACGACCTAGCCTCCGAGCACGGCGCCGACCGTCTCGGCGGCCTGGTGGACCATCACGTCGGCGAGATGCGTGTACTTGAGCGTCGTCTCGGGGCTGCGGTGACCGAGCAGCCTGGCGATGGCGAGGACGCTCTCGCCCCGTCTCAGCGCAAGGCTCGCATGGGTATGCCGGAGATCGTGCAGGCGAACGTCCGACAATCCCGCCTCGGCGCGAACCTTGCGCCAGAAGACATCCAGCCCGGCCCTCCCGCACGGTCGGCCGCCCCGCGATGCGGGGAAGATCCATCTGCCGGTCCGGTCCAGCCCGCGGAGGATACGCCTGGCGGGCTCGGACAGCCAGACGGTCCTGGGGCCCGCCTTGCTGTCGCGCAGGAACAGATGGCCCTCGCGGTAGTCGGTCCACCGGAGCGAGAGGATTTCGCCCTTGCGGCATCCCGTCAGGAGAAGAAGCCGGACGATCGCGACCTGTTGTGGGCAGTCATCGGCATATAGCGACAACTGCGCCGACAACCGGCGGATCTCCGCGTCGGACAAGAAACGCTCGCGCCCCTTCCGGCGATAGCGCCGAATGCCGCGGCAGGGGTTCGAACCCTCGGGACGGAGGCCCATGGCCTCGGCCTCTCTCATGATGACGGACAGGACCGGCATGGAGCGGTCGGCGGCAACCGGGGTCGCGTGCAGCGAAGCGAACCAGTTCCCAACATCCTGCCGATCGATGCCGCCGATCTCGCGGCCCGCGAACCGGGGCAGGATCTGGTTGCGCAGATACCACCTGTTGACCTGGAGCGTGCCGGCCTTCCAGATTTGCCGGTAGCGCTGGAACACCGTCTCGGCGACGGTCTCGAAGAGGGCGTGCGCGGTCGCTGCGGATGGCATGTCTCCCCGCCGGATCGAGCGGAGGATTTCGGAGGCGCGCATTCGCGCTTTGGCGGCGCTCAGTTCCTCGGCGTCGCCGACGGTCTTCCAGACGCGGTGCCCGCGGTGCTGGCAGTGGACGAAGAACCGTTTGCGGCCGGAGCGCAGCACGCGGACGCCGAAGCTCTTGAGATCGCCGTCGCGGACGTCGTAGGGGGCCTTGCGGGGCCTGAGCGCCCGGACGCGGGCATCGGTAAGGATAGCATTGGACATGTCTCTCTCCCGGTTGCGGTTGCAACCGGGGAACGGAAAGTTGCGCAATCCGCTCCCCGGTTGCACGATGCGGGAGAAAAAACGACCTTATATCAGACAGTTAGCACCGCCAGGTGCGGTCATGGTGTAGGCCGACGCGCTGTCAAAGTTGCCGTCGCTCACCCTGAAGGTGAAGCTGGCATAGGGATCGCCGAAGGCGTTCGCCGCCGGGGTGAAGACCAGGTTGCTCGCTTGGATGTCTTCGGTGGGGATCAGCTGGTTGGCCGACACCGGCGCGCCGCGATTGGTCAGCGAGCCCGCCGCCGGCAGGGTCGCGATCTTCACGACCACCAGCGTGTCGCCCGGGTCCACGTCGGAAAAGTTGAAATCGGCGACGGCGAAGCTGTAGGGCGTGTCCTCCTCCGTGGAGACCGCGTTGTCGGCGGCGGTGGGCGGGTCGGGCAGCCCGTGCACGGTGACGGTCACGCGGTAGGTCGTCGCGCTCTCGGCGGTGCCGTCGCTCACCCTGACGGTGAAGCTGGTATAGGGGTCGCCGAAGTCGTTCGCCGGCGGGGTGAAGACCAGCTTGCTCCCGAGGATGTCGCCAATGGTGATCGACTGGCCGGCCGTGACCGCCGTGCCGTCATTGGTCAGCGAGCCCCGGCTCGGCAGGGTCACGATCGTCACGCTCCGCAGCGTGTCGCCCGGGTCCACGTCGAAAAAGGCGATTTGGCCGCGCGAGACAACGCCACTCCCATCCTCGAGCAGGACCAGGGACGCGTTGGCGCCGGTCGGCGGATCGTTCACCGAGGTCACGTCGAGGGCCATCGAGTAGGCGAACGCGCTCTCGTCGGTTCCGTCGCTCACCTTGAAGAAGAAGGAGGACAAGGGATCGCCGAAGGCGTTCGCCGTCGGAGTGTAGACCAGCTTGCCCGCGTCGATGTCGGCTTTGGCGATCGACTGGTTGACCGTCACCGCCGTGCCGTCATTGGTCAGCGAGCCATGCACGGGCAGGGTCGTGACCTTCACGCTCGCCAGCGTGTCGCCCGCGTCGGTGTCCGAGAAGTTGAAGTCGGCGGCGGCGAAGGTGTAGGGCGTGTCCTCCTCCGTGGTGATCGTGTTGTTGGCGGCGGTCGGCGCGGCATTCTGCGCTCCGGCCTCCGGGCTCAACGCCAGGCATGCGACCGCGAGAAGGGCCGCGGCGCCGACGAGGCGCGCGACCGGCGCCGCGCCGGCGGGCCGGCGGCGGCCCGGGGGCTGGCGGCTGGTTCCACGAGGAGAGGCGGTCTCGTTCAATTCAACGTCCCCCGTCGGCGCGGCGGGGCGTTTCCCGCGGCGGTTTCGATGCACGGCCTCCGCTTCGCGCGCGCAGGCATCGCCGCCGTTATATATCTATTTGGCTATCTCGAAAATGACATATTCCTGAGCCGGCCCTCGCATGGCGATAGCGATTTCCCATGCGTCGCGGCGACGGCTTCGGCGGTCGGCGGGCCGGCCGGGCTACCAGCGCATCGTGCCGTTGAGCGAGACTCCGTGCTCGGGCGGCCGATCGCCGCCCGCCGCCTCGCGGCGCGTCGCCCGGAGGCCGAAATCGAACGACACGAGGTGGCGGCGGGCGGGACCCAGCCGCCAGCCGAGACCCAGCTCGCGATGCGTCGGGGAGAGGGCGAGCCGCGCCTCCGGCGTGGCGACGAGCCATCCGCCGGGCACCGCGATCCCGTAGCCGAGCTTCGCCTCGAGACGGTGGTCGCGGAACATGTCCCCGTCGCCGTCCCCCGCCAGACCCTCCGAGGTCTCGCGCGCCAGCAGCGCGCCGGCGCCGCCCGAGGCCGGGCCGCCGACCCTCTGGGCCAGCGACAGCGAGAGGCCCCGCCCGGATGACGGGTCGGGGTCCCAGGCGACGGAGAGCGAGCCGCCGGTCTGGCGGAAGCCGCGCGAATCGTGGCTCACCAGGCCGCGCCCGCGGATCTTCACCTCGAGGCCGGCGCCGGGCGCCGACCAGGCGAGCCGGCCCCCGATATCGAGCCCGTAGCCGGTCTCGGCATCGCCGCCGTCGTGGCGCCCGGCGATCTCCAGCGTCGGCCGCAACCGGTGCTCGCCGATCGCGATGCCGCTCAGCCCGCCCTCGATGCCGAGCTTCACGCGGGTCACCTCGGCGTCCACCGACCGCAGCAGCCTGATCTCGCCGTTATCGGCGCGCGCGGCCGTGGTCCGCAGGCCGAGCGCGTCCGCCACCACCGCCAGCCGCAGGCGCCCGCCCCCCGCCCGGGCCCGGCGGGGGGCCCGCCCGCCCGCCACCACCGCCAGCCGCAGGCGCCCGCCCTCCGCCGGGTCCTGCAGGAGGCCGCGCAGGCCGCCGGCCACCATCCTCATGTCCATGTCGGACCGGACGGCGGCGCGCCCGTCGGGCGTCAGCGTGAGCGCGCCCTCGCCGTACCCCGCCGCGCCCCAGACCGAAAGCCGGTCGTGGAACGCATAGCGCAGATAGGGATAGATTCCGGTCAGGGCCGACTCGACGGAGCCCCGGCCGAGCGGCGAGCCGTACTCGCCCTCGCCCTCCGCGCGGGTGAGCAGCATGCCGATGGCGGCGCGCCCCAGGGTATAGTCGGCGCCGAGAAACGCGCTCGCGACTTCGCCGTCGACGTCGACGCCGCGTTCGCGCTCGCGCCCCCTGAAGCCGGCGAGCGCGACGCGGCCCCAGACACCGACCAGGCCGGCCCCCCCGGTCCCGCCGGCCAGGTTGAACGAGGAGGCGGTGATGAACTGCCGGCCGGTGAGCGTCCGCGACCGTGCGCCGCCTGGCACGGCGCCCTCCCGCTCCTCCAGCTCCTCGATGCCGCCCGGCGGCGCGGCGGCGAATCGCTGCCCGCCGAGGCGGATTGCGAGCCCCGGCGACGGCGACGCCGCGAGGCGGTCCGCCACCGCATCCGCCACCTGCCCCGCCGCCGTGCGCCCGAAACGCATCAGCCACGGCGCCGCGGACTCGGCCATCGCCGTCTCCTCCGGCTCGGGCCGCTCCGGCTCGGGCGCGTCCGGATCGGGGGTGTCCGGGTCGGGCCGGACCGTCGCCGGCGCCACCACGGTCCGCTCGGCGATGTTGGCGACCGCGTTGCCCGCCCGATCGCGCAGGGGGTTCGAGGCCGGCGCTGCGTAGGAGACCGTCACCCGGGCGCTCCCGGCGGGGGGGTTGGCGAGCGTCAGGGTCACCGTTCGGCCGGCGATCACGGGCGCGCTGCCGTCCGCGAACGCGGCGACCGCGCCGTTCACCTCGACCGAGAAGTCGGCATTCGCCGGCACCGAATCCATGTCCAGCTCCTCGCTGAACGTCAGCGCCAGCGAGGCCCCCGTCAGCGCCGTCCGCGTCAGGGTGGGGGAAGCGGCGTCGTAGCTCAGATGGAGGATGCGGCGGGAGACGTCGGACCAGTCCAGCATGCTGTCCCAGCGATAGTGGTGCTCCGACGCCTCCGCGGTCGCGTCGGCGAAGCGGAATTCCCGGTCGCAGACATGCAGCACGAGCCGGTCCCGATCGGCGGCGTCGAGAGCCGACTCCAGGCTGAACACCAGCGTGTCGGTCTCCGGCCCCAGGACCGCCCGGTAGGCGGCGTCGATCCTGTACGGGTTGCCTCCGGCGGTGAATTCTCCGCCTTCCCGGAAACCGTCGGCCGCGCCGGTACCGTATTTCGAGACGAAGCCGCCCAGCCCCTCCACATGGGTGACCGCCAGTGTCCCGGTCCAGATCCGGACCGCGCCGCCGCTATAGGTCGGCGCGGGACACGCCGGCCGAGGCGCGATCGTCGCGTCGCCAGGCGGAAATACCGCGCTCGCCGTCTCGGGGTTGCCGCGGTCGTCGACGAAGGTCGCCTCGACCCTGATCTTGCTGCCCGCGTCGGCGTCGACCAGGATGTACTCGTCGCCGTCGGTTCCACCGGGATGCGGAGTCTGGATCGGCGTCTCCCTACCGCCGACCACCCGGAACCAGTGGTAGACGAGCTTGAAATAGTCTTCGTTCTCTTCCGCGTGCATCAGCCCGTCGGCGTCCTGGATCACGAGATCGCCCATGCTGTCGTCGGGAAAGACATGGATCGCCCGGGGCACGCGCGGCTCTCCGGAGAAATTCAGCGTGCCCGTGGCGGGCTGGTTCCCGGCCGGAGTGGCCATCGACACGGAATCTTCCTCCACCGCGCCCGCGCCGTCGGCGTTCACCGCCCGCATCTGGAACGTGTACTCGGTGCCGTTGATCAGCATGTCGGGGACGACGTAGGCGATGAAATTGCTCAGCATGTCCTCCGGGAGATCGATCCCGTTCGGTATCTCGGTCCAGGCGTCCGGGAGGGTGCCGGTCGACGTGTAGCGGTACTCGTAACGGATCAGGGCGGAGCCGCCATCGTCGGGCGCCTCCCAGAGCAGGGTGACCCGCCGGTCGCCCGCGGCCGCTTTCATCTTTATGCGGTCGGGCGCGTCCGCGTGCGCGGGGTCCGGCGCGGCGAGATGCGCCAGGGCCAGCAGGACGGCCAGGAGTGCAGCCGCAGGCCCCATCGGGCGGCGGCGCCGCGAAGCACGCGCGCAAAAAACGCCGACCCGCCACGGTCGCCAGCTTCTCGATCTCGACACCATGCCCAGGCCCCGCTCCGTTTCCGTTGTCCGCCAGCCCCCGCCCCGTGCCGCGCACCGGGCGATCCGGCCCGGCGGAGAAAGAGGCATTTCTTGTATGACATGGCGACATAGCAGAATCAATATGAACGGCGCGCCGCATGATCGGCGCGCCGCGGCCGCGGGACGGGAAACGGCTTGGCCGGATGGCTGCGAACCGGGTAGGCTGCGCACCGGTTGGTGGACGGAACGCGGGAGATCGGACGATGGCGTATACGCTGGAGGCGTTTTGCGAGGACACCCGCGCGGCACTCGCCGCCGGGGACGGGGACGGCGCTCGCGAAATCGTGCGCGGTAATCTGGGGCGGCTGCTCGCCAACCAGGAATTCGTCGCCGCCCATTGCGGGCCGGAGGCCGAGCGCGGCATCCACCGGCTCCACGAGGACCCCGAGCTCGGATTCATGGTGCTCGCCCATATCTACGAGAACGGCGTCGAATCGCCGCCGCACGACCACGGCCCGTCCTGGGCGATCTACGGCCAGGCGGTCGAGCACACCGAGATGACGGTGTGGCGCGAGACCGGCGAGGCGCCGGGCGGCGAGGCGCCGATCGTCGAGCCGGCGGAGCGCTACCGCCTCGACCCCGGCATGGTCGGGGTGTTCCATCCGAGCGACATCCACTCGATCAAGTTCCCCGACGGGGCGCGCTTCGTCCGGGTGACCGGCACCGACCTCGACCGGGTCGTCCAGCGCCGCTTCGACCTGCGCGAGAACACCGTCGACGGCACCAAGCCGGTGCCCGACCCGGTGGACGCCTGAGCGCCATGAACGCGGCCCGACAGACGCCGTTCGAGGCGCCGGTGGTGGACAGCCTCGCGGTCCGGGTGGTGGTGGATTCGCATTACGAGCGGTTCCTGCCGAAGGCCGAGCACGCCCATGTCGCGATCGAGCATGTCGGCGGCATCCCGGGCCGGCCGATGACCACGCTGGCCGGCGAATGGGGGCTCGCGCTCCATCTCGAATCCCGCGCCGGCGGGGCGGGCGCCCGGTTCCTGCTGGATTTCGGCTACACGCCCGAGATCCTCAACCGCAACGTCTCGCTGCTCGGCATCGAGCCGTCCGGGCTCGACGGGCTGATCCTGAGCCACGGCCACCGCGACCACTATGGCGGGCTCGACGGGTTCGTGACCCAGAACCGCAGCGCGATGAAGGACGACGTCTCGCTCTTCGTCGGGGCGGAGGAGGCGTTCGCGGTGCGCTGGGTGCCGTCCGGGCCGCCGCGCGAGCCCGGCGGAAGGCCGGAATTCGTCTCCTGGGGCGCGCCCGACCGCATCGGGCTGGTGGCGCAGAACGTGGTGCCGGTGTGCTGCCCGGAGCCGCACGCGCTGCCCGGGCCGTTTACCACGGGCTATATCGCGCGCGACACCTTCGAGGAGGTCACCGGCGGCTCGATGCTCGAATCCTACGACCATTTCTCCGAGGCCGAGCGGCGCGGCGAGCTGGTGGCCGACAGCCACCCCGAGGAGCACGCCACCTGCTACATCGTCAAGGGCCGCGGGCTGGTGGTGATCTCGTCCTGCGGCCATGCCGGGATCGTGAACTCGGTCAGGACGGCGATGGCGGTGTCGGGCATCGACCGGCTGCACGCGGTGATCGGCGGCTTCCATCTGACCACCGCGAAGCCCGACTATGTCGAGCACACGGTGGACGAGCTGGAACGGCTTTCCCCCGACGTGGTGGTGCCGATGCACTGCACCGGCGCGGCCTTCATCGAGGCGATGCGAAGGCGCATGCCCGAACGGCTGGTCGCCTCCAATCTCGGCAGCCGCTTCACCTTCGGGGTCTGAGCTTCGCCATTCCGTGGCCGGGGCGGGCCGGCCGCTCTCGCCGCGTTGCCGTCATGACGGCGCGCCGGCGGTCATCGCGGCGACCGCCTCGGTCCACGGCGTCTCCAGAAGAGCGCCGTCGAGGGCGACCAGGGCCTCGCAGATCCCGGCCATGCGCGGGTAAGCCGGGGCGGTGATCCCGCGCGCCTTGTCGAGGATCTCCGAGGGCGCGAAGGGGCGGTCCGGACCGCCTCGCGCGCTGCGGCACTCCGCCCGGAGACGCTCGCCGGTCCGCAGCAGCCAGGTGACCCGGGCCGGCCGGTCCTCGGGCCAGGCGGGCTCGGGCTCGTAGCGCTCGAGCTCCACACGCTCGCGCAGCGCGGCGATCGCCGGATCGTCCAGCGTGGCGGCGGAGAACGCCCCGGCGCCGGCATGCCGGAGATGGCAGACGCTCGCCACGATGTGCGGCAGCGAGAACTTCGCGGCGAGGCTCGTCGCCGGGCGCCGGTTGTCCAGGGCGAGCCCGCGCCAATGGGTCTCGACGATGATGCGCTCGATCTCGCTCGCGGCCTCGATGTCCGGCCGGCGCGCCAGCAACGCCACCAGCGATTCCACGGCGGAGTGCGCGTACTGGCAGCAGGCGTAGAGCTTGTGGTAGCCGTCCTCGATGCCCCAGGACTCGCCGAGACCCGCCGCGAACTCGTCCGGCCGGGCCTCCGCGCCGAGGCCACCGACGAACGCGTCATAGGGCGAAGATGCCGCGCCGCCTATGCCGAAACCGGCCCAGTCGACCGAACGCAGGCCGACCCAGGCACCGACGCCGGCCCACAGGTTTCGGACCAGCGCGCCCTTCACCGCGTGGTTGAACGGACCCGGCGCCACCATCGTGGACGCCCCGGTGACGGCGTCGAGGAAGGTCTCGGCCGTCAGCCGGCGAATCGCCGCGACGCCGGAGGCGGCCCCGACGGCCGGGAGCGCCGCGTGGGGGTGAAGCCTCTGATCGGGAAACCGGAACCCGCGGGCGAAGCGGGTGACCACCTCGTAGCCGATCGCCAGCGCGCGCAGCATCTCGCGCACCGTGCGGCCCTCGGCCTCCGCCTCGGCCCACAGCGCGGGCAGGACGCACAACCCGCCATGGCAGGGCACCGCGCGATAGCCCTCGTCGAGCTCGCACCAGCCGGCCGCCGCGCCGTTCGCGACGGCGGCGGAGTACCGGTCGGTGCGCGTCCGGCCGCCCCGGAACACCGTCGCCTCGGGCGCGGCGGCGCGGCGCAGGAGCTGGTCGTGGAGCGGCCGCAGCCCGGGCTCGTCGCGGGCCGCGACGACCGCGGCGAGATCGTCGGCCACGACCAGCGCGGCGCGGCGCCAGACCGCCTCCGGCAAGGAGGAGAAATCGACCTCCGCGGCCCATCGGCCGAGAGCCGCGATGCCGTCGGCCACGGCCGCAGCGTTCGGCGTCATGCCTGGTGCTCCCCGAAGTCCGAGCGGCCGACGTTTCGACACCGGCGAATTCCGCGCGCTTGTTCGCGTCCTCGACCGGCGCTACCGTTCGGGAGTGCGAAATCGCGGCAGCCCCGAGCGCGCATCATGACCGACCGCAGCCGGTCGGAAAAGCCATGCGCCGGGCGGTGACGTTCGTGTCGTCGGGTCGGCGGGAACCGGCCTCTTTCGCGCTCGGCATTGCCGGATTCGTCCTGCCCTCGTCGAGCGAAACGGAGCGCATGGCATGAAACCCGACAAACGCACCGTCATTCCCGGGCGCTGGGTGCTGGCGGGCACCGACAACGGTCCTGAAATCGTCGAGAACCGCTATGTCGTCGTCGAGGGATCCACCATCGCGGCGGTCACCGGCGAACGCCCGGCCGACGCCGACGACGCGATCGAGTTCGATCAGGCCCTGGTGCTGCCGGGGTTCGTCAACATCCACAACCACAGCTTCAGCGCGCCGGTGTTCCGCGGGCTCATCGAAGACGTGAGCGAAGCGACGCTGGGCGGCAACTACGTCTACAGCTTCCTGCTGCCGATGGGCGAGATGGCGGTCGACGTGCTGGACCGGGACGAGCAGCGCGCGATCGTCGAGATCGCGATCCTCGAGCTGATCATGACCGGCTCGACGACGATCCTCGACATGTGGCGCATCAACCAGGACTTCTTCTTCGACGTGGTCGACCGGATGGGCATTCGCGCCTATGGCTGCCCCTATCAATGGTCGTCGCCCAGCCCCGGTGTCGACGCCGACGGCCGGCCCACCTATGGCGGGGCGGGGGCCGATACCGGTCTGGCGCGCGCGATCGAGATGTTCCGCCGCCACGATCAGGGCCCGGACGGCCGCGTCAGGGTCGGGCTCGCCCCGCACGGCGTGGACACCTGCGCGCCGGATCTGCTGCGCGACGTGCGCGCCGCGGCCACCGATCTGGGCTGTCCGATTTCGATCCACGTCTCCCAGAGCCCGCTGGAGGTCGACACCATCCGCGACCGGTATGGCAAGACCTCCGTCGAGCATCTCCGCGACCTCGGTTTCCTGGGGCCCGACGTGGTGGTCGGCCATTGCATCTACGCGACCGATGCCGACCTGGCGATCTTGCGGGACGCCGGAGCCACGGTGGCCACCTGCCCCCTGACCTACGCCCGGGTCGGGGTGACCGCGCCCTATCACCGCTTCCGCGAGAGCGGCGTCGGGCTCGGCATCGGCACCGACGGGTACTGCCTGGACATGCTGTCGGAGTTCCGCACGTCCGGACTCCTGGCCAAGACCCATTCCGGGCGCGGCGACGCCGGCTCCGCCTTCGATCTGATCTCGGCGGCCACCGCGGGCGGCGCCGCGGCGCTGGGACGCGAAGACCTCGGCGTCATCGCCCCCGGCGCCAAGGCCGATCTCGTCGTCGTCGACATGCGCCAGCCCCATTTGTTTCCGGTGTGGGACCCGCTGCGGGCGCTGGTCTGGAACGGCTCGGGCGCGGATGTCTCGGCCGTCATGGTGGACGGGGAGATCCTGGTGCGGGACGGGACGTTCCTGCGCGCCGATGCGGACGACATCATGGACCGCGCCGGGCGGGCCCTCGACAGGCTGTGGTCGATCGCGGCGGAGCGCGGATTGCTCAAGCGCTGGCCCCGCGCCGCCGCCGGCTGACGCCCCCCGGGCCGGGGTTACCCGGCGTCCCGGGCCACCGCCGCGCCGTCGTGGCTGGCCGCGATCTTCATCGCGATGTGTTCGCCGGCCGAGATCGTGGGGAACCGGGGCGCCTCGCCCCGCGGCACGCAGGACGGGATGGCGGCGATCGGCGCGTCGTAATCGGGATGCATGAAATAGCCGATGGTCTGGCGCCGCGACCGGGCGCTGTCGAGGTCGCGCGGATTGGCGACGCGGTGCAGGGTCGAGGTCCAGCGCCCGTTGGTCCAGCGCGCCATCATGTCGCCGAGATTGACCACCAGCGCGCCGGGAGCCGGGCGGACCGGCTGCCAGGCGCCGTCGGGCATGCGGACCTCCAGCGCGCCGTCCGCCTCGGTCATCGCCAGGACGGTCAGCGCGCCGTAGTCGGTATGCGCGCCGGTCCGCAGCTGGCCCGGCCTGGGCGCCTCGCGGAGCGGCGGGTAGTGGTGGCTCGACAGGATGCTGAAATGACGCCCGACGAACCCCGCGAAATAATCTTCGGGCTGGTGCAGCGCGACGGCGAAGATGCGCAGCATGTCCGCCGACAAGCGCTCATAGGCGCGGTAGATCGCGATCAATGCCTCGGCGGCGCCCGCCGGGCCGTCCGGATAGATGTTGGGCGCGTAGGCGTCGGCCGCCTCCGGCAGGTCCGCGAAATGGCCCCGGTGGTCGTCGACGGGGCCGAGGAAATAGGTCTCGCGCAGATCCGGCGGCGTCTCCTCGCCCAGCGTGTAGGCGAGCCCCCGCGTGGCGAAGCCGTGAAAACCGCGCTGGCGCGACGGACCGCGCGGGTGGCAGCGGTCCTTGTCGGCGCGCGGCCGGTCGAAGAAGGCCCGCGACCTCTCGAACGCGCGCTCGAACACCCCGGGCTCGATGCCGTGGCCGGACACCACGAGGAAGCCGATCCGCTCGCACGCCTCGGCCACCTTCAGGGCCACCGCCTGCTTGCCGCTGCCGTCGAGGAACGGCGCGATGTCGATGGCCGGGATGCCGCCGCTCACGACGGCGCTCCCGGCTGCGACAGCGCGGCGTCGACGGCGTCGTCATAGGGCACGTCGCAGGAGATCAGCCCGCCGGCCAGCAGCGCCGCCTTGAGACGGGCATAGGACGCGGCGGGCAGCGCGATCCCGCGCGGCCAGAGCCCGGCCTCGCGATACTGCGCGACGATGCGCTCCAGGCGCTCCGCGGGAAGCTCGGGGAAGAATGCCGGGCCGACCAGGGCGGCGGTTTCGGCGGGCGGCGCCGCGTGCAGGCGCGCCAGCGCCGCCGCCATCGCGCGGGCCAGCGCCATGCACGCTTCGCGGCGCTCGGCGGCGAAACGCCGGGTCGTGTAGAAGGTCGTGTAGGCGATGTCGCCGCGCGCCGAGAAGCGGTGCCAGACATGCCCGTGCCCGCCCGAGACGAGGCCCTCGGCATGGGGTTCGTAGAGCTGCGCCACGTCGATCTCGCCGCGCTTCAGCGCCGCGGCGTTTTCCGCCATCGGAGCGTCGGGCGCGCGGGTCAGGGCGGCGGGATCGATGCCGGCCCGGTCGAGGTCGTCGTAGAGCAGCATCCACGGCGTGGGAACGTCGGTGGCGACGCCGACGCGCGGGCCCACCAGGTCCGCGAAACGGAAATCCGGGTTGGGCGCGCGGCCGACCAGGACGAACGGGTCGCGGGCCACGATCTGGGCGAAACAGACCAGCGGGCTCGCCTCGCCGCTTGCCCTCGCGGCATCGTGGTGCATCATCACCCGCATCGGCCCGCCGAAGGAGACGTCGGCGCGCCCCTCGATCAGCCCCCGGGCGGTCTCCGGCGGGGCGGGGGACAGCCGCAAATCCACCTCCAGACCCTCGGCCTCGAACAGGCCGGCCCGCTGCGCCAGGTAGAACGGCGTGTAGCCGCAGCTGCGCAGGTTCTCGTAGAGGATGACGGGTTCGCTCGCCATGGCGCGAGAGTAGCCCGGATGTCTCACCCCTGTCATGGCTGGCCCCGGATCGCAGCCCGGGCTTCTCTTCGTCACCGGGTTTCTGGGTATAGTCGGCCGGTCGCCGTTCGCCCACGGCATCGCGCCTGTCGGGACCGGCGTCGTGCTGCCGCTCCATTGTCCGCGGATCGTATACGCATTCGTCATCGGAACAGTCTGGTTCGCCGAGATGCCGGGTATCCGGGGTATCGCCGGGGCGGGCGCGATCGTGGCCTCCGGCCTGCTTCTTCCCAAGCAGGCGGGGCGCAGGTGAAACCATGACCGCGCTTGCCCGCCTCCTTTCGTCCATCAAGCGCCGCGTGCCGCCGCCGCTGCGCGGCATGGGCCTGATGATGTTCGCCGCCATGATGAGCATGACCATGGCGACGATCGCCAAGGATCTGGTGCAGGAACTCCCGGTCTTCGAGGTCGTCTTCTTCCGCCAGCTGTTCGGGACGCTCCTGCTCGCGCCGGTCTTGTTCAGGCCGGGGGTGAACCCGCTGCGGACCCATCGCATCGGCATGCACGGGCTGCGCGCGTTGTTCAACTTCGTCGCCATCCTCGGCTATTTCACCAGCCTCGGCCTGGTGCCGCTGGCGCAGATCACGGCGCTCGGCTTCACCTCGCCGGTATTCGCGAGCCTGCTCGCGGTGCTCGTTCTCGGCGAGGCGGTCCGGACGCCGCGCATGGTCGGCCTCCTGCTCGGCTTCGCGGGCGCCCTGATCATCCTGCGCCCGGGCTTCGAGACCGTGAGCGCGGGCTCGCTCTACGTCCTCGGCTCCGCGGCGTCCTGGGCGGTCGCGATGACCTGCATCAAGGCGCTGTCGCGCACCGAGACGAGCGTCGCCATCACCTTCTACGCGGCTTTCCTGCAGCTGCCGATGGCGCTCGTCGCCGCGCTGTTCGTCTGGCAGTGGCCCAGCCCGGGGCAGCTCGGCCTGCTGCTGGTCATCTCGGCGATCGGGACGCTGGCGCAGATCTCCCTGTCGCAGGCGTTTCGCGAGGCCGATTCGACGGTCGTGCTGCCGATGGACTTCACCAAGCTGGTCTGGGCCAGCCTGCTCGGATACGCGGTCTTCGCGGAGATCCCCGACCCCTGGGCCTGGATCGGCGGGCTGGTGGTGTTCTCGGGCGTGCTCTGGGTCGCCTACAGCGAGAGGCGGCGGCGCGTCGCCGACGGCGGCGAATGACGGCCGGGGATCAGCGGGGTCGCGGGCTCCGATGCCCCGAACCGGCCACGTCCTGCCATCTGGGGATCGCCAGCCGGGACCGTTCGCCGAGCGCGGCGTAGCCGCTGCCGGACAGGCGGCACACCGGATCGAGCAGCGCCGGGTCCACCCGCCCGTTCCGCCACACGGCGGGATCGATGTGCATGTGGACCACCCGGCCGAATATCAGCGTCGCGTCGCCGAGCGTCATCTCGTCGACCGACACGCATTCCAGATGCGCCTTGGCCTGCCCGATCCGCGGGGCCGCCACCTTCGCCGAGGGCGCCGCGGTCAGCCCGCTCCAGTCGAACTCGTCCTCCTCGGGCGGAAAATCGGTCGAGGTGAAGACCATGTCCTCGATGACGTCCATCGTCACGATATTGAGCACGAACTCCCCGGTCGCGCGAATGTTGCGCACCGAGTCCTTGACCCCGGTCGAGCTGACCATGACATGCGGCGGGTCGGCCGACACCGCGTTGAAGAAGGAGTGCGGCGCGATATTGCGCACCCCGTCCGGGGACAGGCTCGAGATCCAGGCGATCGGCCTCGGTATGACGAGGGCCGTCAGCAAGTGATAATTCTCCTGCGCCGGCCAGTCCGACGGATCGTGCTCCAGGGGTCGATCGAGCGATTTCGGGGGATGGGCGTGTGAAGATTTCATCCGCGTCTCCATGACGTCAGCGCCGCATGCCCGGGCGGTCGCGTTTGCCAGCGGCGGGGGGCTCGGCTACTGTTTCGAACACTTCGGGGCGGTCATGCGGGAAGCCCCGGGCAATGCGGCAATCCTTATAGCAACCCGAGGGAGGAGCATGAAAATGTTCGGTAAAGCACGGCGTAGGACCAGCCCGATCCCGGCGCTCGGCGCGGCCGTCGCGCTCCTTGGCCTGTCCGGTGGGGCGTTGGCCGAGGGGATGGCGGTGAAGATCGGATTCGCGACCGTCCAGGATCCGCAGCATCGCATCGGGGAAATCCTGGCCGACCGGTTGAACAAGCGTTCGGGTGGAAAGCTCGCCGCCCGTATCTTCCCCGGCGGCCAGCTGGGCAAGATCGCCCGGATGATCGAGGGCATCCAGCTGGGGACGCAGGAGCTCCTGATCGCCCCGCCGGGGTTCCTGGTCGGACATAACGCGGCATTCCAGGTGCCGGACGCGCCGGGCGTGTTCAAGGACGTCTGGCATGCCCACAGGGCGCTCAACGATCCGGCGTTCAGGGAACCCTATTCCAAGCTCGCTCTGGGCACCGGCATTCGGGTGCTCTCGCTCTACGTCTACGGGCCGACGTCGTTCGCCAGCCTGCGCCCGCTCCGCGCGCTGGACGACTTCAGGGGCAAGAAGATCCGGGTCCTGGCGTCCAAGATGGAAACCGCTCTGGTCGGAAAGCTGGGGGCGACGGGCGTTCCCATGTCCTATATCGAGGTGCTGCCCGGCCTGTCCCGCAAGGCCGTCGACGGTGTGCGGTCGAGCATCATCGTGATGGGCGGATCGAAATTCTTTACCGTGACCAAGTACATCACGGTCGTCGAGAGCGGTCAGATTCCGAGCGCCATCTTCGCCAGCGAGGCGTGGCTGAAGAAGCTCCCCGCCGACCTGCTCAAGCTGGTGGTGGACACGACCAGCGGCATGGGAGAGGAGTGCACGAAGATCGGTCTCGAATTCGGTGCGCGGGCCGAGAAGCTCTGGCAGGACAACGGCGCCGAGGTGATCCGCCTGTCGGCGGCCGATCAGGCCGAGTTCATGAACAGGGTTCGTACCCTCGGCGACGACTTCCTCGGCAAGCACGACAACCCGCAGGTCCGGGAGATGTACGGGCTCCTGAAAGCCTCGATCAAGAGGAACGAAAAATAGCCTGACACGCTTTCGCCCGCATGAGGGGCCGGGGTCCGGGCGTTCCGCCGGGTCCCGGTCCCGGCGGCGGGACGGTCGAGGACGAATTGCCGGGGGCAGCAGGCGCGCCATGTCGGCGCCCAGAATAGCCGTCATCGGCGGCGGGCTTGGCGGCGCGGCGGCGGCGCTGGCGCTGCATCGATGCGGTTTCGAGGTCGCGGTCTACGAGAAGTCCGCCGAACTCGGGGAAATCGGGGCGGGCCTCAATCTCAGCCCCAACGCGCTGAAGGCATTCAGATATCTCGGCATCGAAGACGCCGCGCTGAAGACCGGTTGCCAGGCCGAGGAACAAATCATCCGCAGCTTCCGCAGCGGCCGCGTGATCGCCAGGCCGAAGCGCTCCGGCGATGTCGCCGCGCGCTACGGTGCGCCGTTTCTGACCATGCACCGCGCGGATCTGCTGTCCCTGTTGATCGCGCCTTTGCCCGACCGCGTGTTTCATCTGGGAGCCGAGTGCACGGGCGCCGAGACCCGCGCCGGCGGCGCGGTGGCCCATTTCGCCGATGGGACATCCGTCGAAGCGGATATCGTGATCGGCGCGGACGGGATCCATTCGGCGGTCCGCGACAGTGTTTTCGGCCATATCGAACCGCGCTTCACGGGTTGCATTTGCTGGCGCGGCCTGGTGCCCGGCGAGGCGCTCCCCGACCCGGGCTTCGCCCGCCAGATGGTCGCGTGGTGGGGACCGCACGGCCATGTCGTGCACTATCCGGTTCGCCGCGCCGGCGGTCTGGTCAATTTCGTCGCCCATTACGACAGCGACGGCTGGACCGGGGAATCGTGGACCCACGAATGCGACCGGTCCGAGCTGCTGGAGACCTATGCCAGGTGGAACCCGGCGCTGCTGGGGCTGATCGAAGCCAGCGACAAGTACTACAAATGGGCGCTGTACGACCGGGACCCGCTCGACCGATGGACACGGGGGCGGGTCACGCTGCTTGGCGACTCGGCCCACCCGATGCTGCCCTATCTGGGTCAGGGCGCCTGCATGGCCGTCGAGGACGGCTGCATTCTCGCGCGAGCGGTCTCCTGGGCGTCCGGCGATCCGGATGCGGCGCTTGCCGAGTACCAGCGGGTTCGCATGCCGCGGACCACCAGGGCGCAGCTCGGTTCGCGTTTCCGGGCGCGGCAGAACCACCTGGCCTCCCCCGTCGCCCGGTTTTACCGGGACATGAAAATGGCCTGGCGGAGCATGGTGGGCGCCGACAGCTCCGCCGGTCAGGCCGCGGAATTCTTCGACTACGACGTCGCCCGGGACGGACGGTTCGAGGCCGCCCCCGGCGCGACGGGTGCGACGGTCGCGGGAGGCCCGATCACTCCAGCAGCCGGGGAATCGTGAGCGTGACCGCCGGAATGTAGGTCACCGCCAGCAGCACCAGAATCTCGACCAGCAACATCGGCCAGATCGCCCTGGCGATCGCCTCGACCCGCAGCCCGGAGATGGCGGCGCCGACGAACAGGTTGATGCCGAAGGGCGGGGTGAGGAAGCCGATCGCGAGGTTGATGACGACGATCGCGCCCAGGTGAACCGGATCCAGCCCCAGCTGCTGGCCGATGGCGATCAGCACGGTCGCCAGGATGACCATCGCCGAGATCGTGTCCATGAAGGCGCCGATGATCAACAGCAGCAGGTTGAGCATCAGGAGCACGACAACCGGGTCGTCGGAGACCGCGAACAGCAGCTGCGTGACCCTGGCCGGCAGGTCCTCCAGCGCGATCAGGAAGCCGAAGGACAGCGCGGTGGTCAGGATGAACACCGCGATCGCCGTCGTCCGCATGGATTTCAGCAGGATGCCCGGCAGATCGGACAGCTTCATCTCGCGGTGAACGAACACGCCGATCACCAGGCTGTAGGCGACGGCGACCGCGCCCGCCTCGGTCGGCGTGAACACCCCGCCATAGATCCCGCCGAGGATGATCAGGGGGGTCAGCAACGCCCATTTGCCGTCGGCGACCGCCGCGAGGAGCTCGCGCCCGCTGGCACGGTGCTCGTCGCCCAGGACGCCCTGCGCGCGGGCGACCCAGTAGCACACCACCATCAGCCCGAAGGAGGTGAGCAGGCCCGGGACGATGCCGGCGAAGAACAGCGCGGTGATCGAGGTCTCGGAGATCACGCCCCAGATCACCATCGGGATGGAGGGCGGGATCATCTGGCCCAGCGGGCCCGCCGAGGCCGCCAGCGCGGTGGAGAAATCGCGCCGGTAGCCGCGCTTCTCCATCTCCGGGATCATGATGCTGCCGATCGCCGCCGTGGTCGCCGGCGAAGACCCGGACAGCGCCGCGAAGAAGGTCGCCGAGAGCACCGTCACCATGCCGAGCCCGCCGGTCAGATGGCGCACCAGCACCCGGGCGACGTTGATCAGGCGCGAGGCCAGCCCGCCGGTCTGCATGATGTCGCCGGCCAGGATGAAGCACGGCACCGCGAGCAGGCTGAAGATCGTCGAGCCCTGGATCATCTTCTGGCTCAGGATCACGATGCCGACATCGGCCAGCACCAGCGCTCCGAGCGAGGCGATGCCGATCGCGAAGACGATCGGCACGCCGAGGATGAACAGCGCGCCGGTGCCCAGCGTCAGGACCCAGGCGGCCTCGCTCACGCCGGCCGCCCCCCGCCGAGCAGCCGGGCCGCGGCGTGGAGCACGATCAGCACGCCGCACACCGGCGCCGCCAAATGCAGCGCCTCGATGGGAAACCCGATGGCGGCCGAGACCACGCCGAGCGTGCCCTCGACATAGTCGTAGCCGGCGACCGCCAGCAGGACGCCGAAGACGAGGATGGCCGCCAGCGTCGCCCGCTCGACCCACAATCGCGGCGATTCGGGAAGCCGGTCGAGCAGGAGCGTGAGCCGGACATGGAAGTCCTCGCGCACACCCAGGCTTCCCATCAGCATGATGACCCAGGCGAACATCAGCACCGCGAGCTCCTCGGTCCAGGTCAAGGGGCTCGACAGCGCGTAGCGGAAGAAGATCTGGAGCAGCAGGCAAACGACCATCACCGCCGCCATCGCGACGGTGAGCCACTGGGTCAACCGCGCGAACAGATGCGAAACGGCCTCCAGGATCCGGGTCATGACGCGGCGGGGGGCGGCTGGGCGGCGGCCGCCGACCGTTGCCCGACCGGGCCTAGTTCTTGACCGCGGCGAGCAGGGAGTCGAGCAGGTCGGAGCCGATCCGGTCGCGGAACTGGTCGTAGACCGGTGTCACCATCGAGCGGAACTCGGCCAGGTCCTTGACCGGGTTGACCGTCATCCCGCGCTCCTTGAGCCCGTCCAGGGCAGCCGATTCCCGCTTGGTGTTGTTGGCCCGCTGCGCCTTGTTCGCCATCAGCGCGGCCTTGCGGAAGGCCTGCTGCCGGTCCTTCCCGAGTTTCTTGAAGGTCCGCTTGGACACCGTCATGACGAGCGCCGAATAGGTGTGCGAGGTCAGCGAGAGATACTTGGTCACCTCGTTCGCCTTGACCGCGAACCCGGCGGTGATCGGCAGCTCCATGCCGTCCACCGTGCCCTGGCGGAGCGCGGTGAACAGATCGCCGAAGGCCATCGGGATCGCGTTGCCGCCGAGCGAGTTGAACATGCCGATGAAGACCGGGTTCTGCATCACCCGGTACTTGACCCCCTTCACGTCGGCCGGGGTCAGGACCGGTCGGGCATTGTTCATCATGTGGCGGAAACCGCCCTCGAAGAACGCCAGACCGATCAGGTTCTTCGCCTCCAGCCGGGCCAGCATGTCCTGGCCGATCGGCCCGTCGAGCACCCGATGCGCGGTCGGGGCGTCGGGGTAGAGGAACGGCAGGTCGTTGGCCAGCAGGCTGGACTCGACATTGGCGACGACCGCGTTGGTGGTGACGTCCGTGTCGAGCGTGCCGAAGCGGACCTGCTCGAGCATCTCCTTCTCGTCGCCGAGCTGGCGGTTGGGGTAGACCTTGATCTTGAACTGGCCGGGCAGCAGCGTCTCCAGCGCCAGCGTGAACTGGTGCGGCGCGTCGGCATAGGGACCGCGATTGGGGTCCGGCTGGGACGGGTGGCCGAATCTGAGCGACATCTCCGCCGCCGCCGCGTTGCCCGCGACAACCGCCGCCGCGGCGATCGACGCAATGCGTGAAATCGTCAGGACCGAGGATCCCATGTCGTGTTCCTCCCTGGTTGATGCGCGCCCGGCCATTCTTCGCGGCCGGGGCGCCAGCTATCGAGCCTACGCGAATCCGTACAGCGCGGCCGGGTTGTCGACCAGCATCATCCGCAGCGCGCGTTCGTCGACGCCCCAGCCGGCGAGCCAGTCGAGCAGCGCCGCGTCTTGCGGGATCGGCTGGTCCCAATGCCCGACATGCGGCCAGTCGGTCGCCCACAGCATGCGGTCCGGGCGGGTGTCGATCAGCGCCCTGGCGAGCGGCACCATGTCGTCGTAGCGCGGCGCCGCGGCGCTCAGCCGGTCGGGGCAGGAGAGCTTGACCCAGCAGCGGCCCGCCTCGACCAGCTCGATCAGCGCGGCGAAGCCCGGGTGGTCGACGCCGTCCGCGCCGCCGAAATGGGCGAAGTGGTCGAGCACCAGGTCAATGTCGAGCGCCTTCAGCCCGGCCAGCATGCGGGTCATTTCCTTCGGCCCGTCGATGAACAGGTCGATATGCCAGCCCAGCCGGGCGGCGCGCGGCGCGAATCCCTGGATGACCGGCATCGGGTCGCCGCCCAGCAGGACCGGGGCGAAGCGCACGCCGCGGAAGCCGCGCCCGTCGAGCTCGCGCAGCGTCCCGTCGTCGATATCGGGATCGACCACCGCGAGCGCCCGGGCATTGCTCCCCAGCCGGGCCACCGCGTCGGCGGTCGCCGCCAGGTCGGTCGCGTAGCAGCTCGGCTGGACGATCACCACCCGCTCGATGCCCAGCGCCTCCTGCAGGGCGACATAGGCCTCCAGCGGCGATTCCGGCGCGGTGTAGAACCGGCCCTCGTCGAGCGGGAACCGGTCATAGGGCCCGAGAATATGGGCGTGGGTGTCGCAGGTCCCGGCGGGTGCCCGGGATACCGGCGGGCCGGGCGGCAAGGGCCCGGGGCAGGGTCTGGTCATCGCTCGATTGTCGCACCGGCGCGCGAGACCGCGCAACCGGCCCCGGAGCGCCTTGACGGCGGGCGGGGCTGCGCTAGGCTCTGGACGGTCCCCGGAAGCCGGAGGCGGAGAGATGCCGAGATGGTTGTTGCCGGTCGCCGCGCTGCTCGCGCTCGCGGCGCCGCTGCGCGCGGAAATAGCCCATGTCGACGCCGCCGCGCTCCAGAAGCTGATTCGGGGCGGGGTGCCGGTGGTCGACGTGCGGACCGCGGCGGAGTGGGACAAGACCGGTATCGTCGAAGGCAGCCATTTGCTGACCTTCTTCGATGCGGAGGGGCGCTACGACGTGCGCGCCTGGATGGCGAAATTCGCCGCGATCGCCGCGCCGGGGCAGCCCGTCGCCCTGATCTGCCACAGCGGCAGGCGGAGCAAGTCGGTGAGCCGCCTGCTCGACCGGCATTTCCAGTACCGGCGGGTCTACAACGTCGAGGGCGGGATCGCGAAATGGATGAAGGAGGGACGGCCCACCGTCGCGCGCGACTGAGTCAGCCCTCCGCCCCGAAGACGCGTTCGAAGATCGTGTCGACATGGGCGAGGTGGTAGTCGAGGTCGAACAGCGCCGCCAGCCCGTCCTCCGACAGGTGCCGGGTTACCTCTTCGTCCCCCCGGAGCAGCGCCAGGAAGTCGCCGCCGTCCTGCCAGACCCGCATCGCGTTGCGCTGGACGGCGGCGTAGGCGTCCTCGCGCGACAGGCCGGCCTCGGCGAGGGCGAGAAGCACGCGCTGCGAGTGGACCAGCCCGCCGAGCGCATCGAGGTTCTCGCGCATCCGCCCGGGGTAGACCACCAGCCGGTCGACCACGCCGGCGAGCCGCGCCAGCGCGAAATCGAGCGTCACCGTGGCGTCGGGCGCGATCATCCGTTCCACCGAGGAATGGGAGATGTCGCGCTCGTGCCACAGCACCACGTTTTCGAGCGCCGGCGCGAGGTGCGAGCGCACGATGCGGGCGAGCCCGGTGAGGTTCTCGGTCAGCACCGGGTTGCGCTTGTGCGGCATCGCCGAGGAGCCCTTCTGGCCGGGCGCGAAATACTCCTCGGCCTCGCGCAGCTCGGTCCGCTGGAGATGGCGGATCTCGGTCGCCAGGCGCTCGACCGCGCTGGCTGCCAGCGCCAGGGCGGCGAAGAACGCGGCGTGCCGGTCGCGCGGAACGATCTGGGTGGAGACCGGCTCGACCGCGAGCCCCAGCTTCTCGGCCACATGCGCCTCGACGCGCGGGTCGATATTGGCGAACGTGCCGACCGCGCCCGAGATCGCGCAGGTCGCGATTTCGGCCCGCGCCGTGGCGAGGCGGGCGCGGTTGCGCGCGAACTCGGCGTAGTGGCCGGCGAGCTTGAGCCCGAACGTCGTGGGCTCGGCATGGATTCCGTGGCTGCGCCCGATGCAGGGCGTCATCCGGTGCTCCCGGGCGCGCCGTTCGAGCGCCGCCATCACCGCCGTGATCCCGCCATCCAGCAGGTCGGCGGCGCGGGTGAGCTGCACCGCGAAACAGGTGTCCAGCACGTCGGACGAGGTCATCCCGCGATGGACGAAGCGCGCCTCGGGCCCGACATGCTCGGCGAGGTTGGTAAGGAAGGCGATCACGTCGTGCCGGGTCTCGCGCTCGATCTCCTCGATGCGTTCGACCTCGAAGGCGCCGCGCTCCCGGACGGCCTTCGCGGCGGATTCGGGGATCAGTCCGAGCGCCGCCTGCGCGTCGCAGGCATGCGCCTCGATCTCGAACCAGATGCGGAACCTGGTCTCGGGCGCCCAGAGGGACGCCATCTCCTGTCGCGAGTAGCGCGGAATCATCCGGCCCCTGCCCCGATCTGCCGCCGCCGAGGGTTTAGCAGATGCGGCGGGCGAGCGGAACGCGGACCACCGACAGGTAGATCGGGACCGGGCATAGCGAGGCGATACCGATGGCGACGGTCATCGGCAGCTGGGTGCCGTCGGCGAAATGCCCGAGCGCCAGCCCGGTCGCCGCGCTCAGCGTGAGCTGCACGCAGCCGAGCACCGAGGATGCCGCGCCGGCGATGTCGGGGAAGATCTGCATCGCCGCGGCCTGGCCGGCGGGGACGATGAAGCTGAAGGCGAACATGAAGACCGCCATCGGCAGGACGATCGCCCATACCGTGTCGATCCGGGCGAGGCCGAGCGCGGCCATGACGATTCCGGCGCAGGCCATCGTCGCGCCGCCGGTCACGATCATGAAGTGGATCGAGCGGCGGCCGACCAGACGCGCCGCCAGCCAGCTGCCGGCCACGAAGACCATCATGCAGCCGGCGAAGAGATAGCCGTAGGTCTCGACCGGGACGCCGATATGGTTGATCAGGCTGGTCGCCGATGCGGCGAGGAAGGCGAACAGCCCGCAGAAGCAGGCGCTCAGCATCGCCATGTAGCCGACGAAGACCCGGCTGCCGAGGACCCGCGAATAGGTGCGCAGCAGCGGGCCGGGGCGGAGCGCATCCAGCCTGCGCGCGGGCGCCGTTTCGCCCAGCGCGCGCCAGGCCACGGCGAGCGCCAGGAGCCCGTACAGGGCGAGAAACCAGTAGACCGCGCGCCAGCCCAGCGAGACCGTGAGATGCGCGCCGAGGACGGGGCCTATGACCGGCGCCAGGCCGTACAGCATCATCACATAGGCGAACATCTTCGCCGCCTCCTCGCGGTCGAACAGGTCGCGCACGATGGCGCGCGCCAGCACCGAGGCCGCGCAGGCGGCAAGCCCCTGGACGAAGCGGAGCGCGATGAAGGATTCGAAGGAGGCGGACAGCGCGCAGCCGGCGACCGCGGCCACGAACACGCAGAAGGCGGCGAGCAGGACCGGGCGCCGGCCGAAGCGGTCGGAGACCGGGCCGTAGAACAGCTGGCCGATGGCGATGCCGGCCATGAAGACGCTGAGGCTGAACTGGATCGTCCCGTCCGAGACGCCGAAATCGGCCGCCGCGAGCGGCATCGACGGCAGGGTCGAATCGACCGACAGCGGCAGCGAGGCCATCAACAGGCTGAGCAGCAGCGCGGTGGCGACGAAGCCGAGCCGGTGGCTAGCGCTCTCCGCGGGACCGCTCACGCACCGTTCTCGCCATCCGCCGTCATGTTTCCGCGCAAGTCCCGCAGCAGGCGCTTGAGCTCCTCCTGTTCGGACTGAGACAGCCCGGCGATGCCCTGGCGGTTGATCGCCGCGACCTCCGGCATCACCAGGTCGTAGATGCGCCTGCCCTCGGGGGTGAGGAAGACGTTGATCTTGCGCCCGTCATGCTCGTTGTGGATGCGCTTGACGAGGCCGCGCTCCTCCAGCCGGTTGACCGCGGCCACGGTGGTCGAGCCCTTCATCCGCACCCGTTCGGAGAGCTGGCGCTGGGTCAGCCCGTCCTCCTCCCACAGCGCGCGCAGGAAGGGCCACAGGCCGAAGGTCACGCCGTGGCGGGCGATCCGCCTGGAAAACCGCGCGGTGAACGCCCGCGTGGTGTCCCACAGCAGGAAGCCGACGGTCTCTTCGGGGGCCAATTGGTCGTCGGGCGGCATGGCGGCTAAGATAACCTTTCGCGGCGCGGGGGAAACAGGCGCCCCCGGGCGGCCGGATTGACAGGGGCGGAGGCGGTCGTTAGGTGACTAACGAATTCGCTAGAGTGCCGCACGGGGCCGGGGGAGGGCTGGATGGCGTACCGAACGATTCGGGTCGATGTCGAGGACGGCGTAGCCACGCTCACGCTCAACCGGCCGGAAAAGAAGAACGCCATGAACCCGCTCCTCCACGACGAGGTGACGGATGCGCTGGAAGCCTTGCGCTACGACGACGGCGCGCGGGTGCTGGTGATCACCGGGGCGGGGGACGCGTTCTCCGCCGGCATGGATCTGAAGGAGTTCTTCATCGAGCTCAAGGAGAAGCCCGACGAGTACGACCGGGTGACCCGGGTCTCGATCGAGTGGCGCGGCCGGACGATCCGCTACTTCCCGAAGCCCACCATCGCCATGGTCAACGGGCACTGCTATGGCGGGGCGTTCACCATCGTGGAGGCCTGCGACCTCGCGGTCGCCGCCGACGAGGCCAGGTTCGGGCTGAGCGAGATCAATTTCAAGATGTTCCCCGGCGGCAGCGTGTCCAAGTCGATGGGCAACCTTTTGCGCCCGCGCGACTATCTCTGGTACGCCATGACCGGCCGTCCGTTCGACGGCAGGACCGCCGCCGAAATCGGCTTCGTGAACTTTTCGGTGCCGCTGGCGGAGCTGGGCGAGACGGTGATGGGCGCCGCCCGCGACATCGCCGCCAAGGACCCGTCCGCGCTGCGCGCGACCAAGGAAGCCTACCGGCACTCGCTCGGGATGGATTGGGACACGGCGATGAACTACGCCTCGGCGATGGAGGCGCAGCACACGCGGCGCCAGGACGACGCCTTCCGCAAGGAAGGGATCGGCGATTTCCTCGACAAGAAATACCGTCCCGGGCTCGGCGGGCACGAACAGGTCAAGTCGTGACCGGGCGCCGCGCCGCCGGTCCGCGTTGGGGAGGGATGTGATGGCATCGTGCAGCGAGAGCGCAATCGACTACAAGGGCGGCAAGGTCTTCCTGCGCCGCGGCGGCAGCGGCCAGACGCTGCTGTTCCTGCACGGGGCGGGCGGCATCCCGGCCTGGCTGCCCTGGCTCGACCGCCTGTCGGACCGCTTCGACGTCATCGCGCCCGACCACCCGACCTTCGGGCAGTCGGATGAGCCGGGCTGGGTCGAGAAGGTCGACGACCTCGCCTATTTCTATCTCGACTTCATCAAGGAACACGGCCTGGAGAACGTGCATCTCGTCGGCCAGTCGCTGGGCGGCTGGATCGCGCTGGAGCTCGCGGTGCGCTCGACCCAGAACCTCGCCTCGCTGACCCTGGTGGGAACCGCCGGGATCCGCATCAAGGGCGAGCCGGCAGCGGATCTGTTCATCATGGACGACGAGGAGCTCGCCCGCGCGCTGTTCAAGTCGGACGCGCTGGCCGAGCAGATGCTGGCGCTGGAGCCGACCGAGGAGCAGCAGGACATCATCATCAAAAACAAGGTCGCCACCGCCCGCCTCGCCTGGCAGCCGCGGCTGTTCAACCCGGCGCTGCGCAAGTGGCTGCACCGGATCGACCTGCCGACGCATGTGATCTGGGGCGATTCCGACCGCATCATCCCGCCCTGCTATGCCGGCGAATTCGGCAAGCTGATCGCCGGTGCCACGGTGACCATGGTGGAGGATTGCGGCCATCTGCCCAATATCGAGCAGACGGATGCGTTCATCGACGCGGTGACGGGGTTCTGCGAGCGCCACGCCGCCTGACCGCGGCGCCCGGGAAGGAGCACGCGGCATGAAGATCACGATGTTCCACCTGATGCCCTACGCGCATATGGACATGGCGCTGAGGGCGAAGCACAAATCCGCCTGGGTCACCTATCCCAACTCCGATTTCGACCCGAAGAAGGGTGCCGCGCTCTATAACCGCTATCTCGACGAGCTGGAGCTCGCCGCCGAGCTCGGCTTCGATGCGGTCAGCGTCAACGAGCACCACCAGAACGCCTACGGGCTGATGCCCTCGCCGGTGGTGATGGCCGCGGCGCTGGCACGGCGCACCGAGAGCTGCAAGCTCGCCATCCTGGGCAACGCTTTCGCGCTCCGCGAGCACCCGCTGACGCTCGCCGAAGAGCACGCGATGCTCGACTGCATCTCCGGCGGGCGGCTGATCACCGGCTTCGTCCGCGGCATCGGGGCGGAGTTCTGGTCGCTCGCGGCCAACCCCACCACCTCGCACGAGCGCCATGTCGAGGCGCACGACCTGATTGTCCGCGCGTGGACCGAGCCCGGCCCCTTCGCCTTCGAGGGCAAGCATTTCCACTTCGAATACGTCAATGTCTGGCCGCGCCCCTATCAGCAGCCGCACCCGCCGATCTGGTGCCCGTCGCTGGGCTCTACCGAGACCATCGAGTGGGCCGCCCACCCCGACCGGCGCTACGTCTATCTGCAGAACTACAGCCCGTTCGAATCGGTGAGCCGCTTCCTCAACTTCTACCGCGAGACCTGCGAGACCAAGTACGGCTACACCGCCTCGTCGGAGCAGCTCGGCTGGACCGCCCCGGTCTATGTCGCCGACACCGACGCCCGGGCGGTCGCCGAGGCGAAGGAGCATATCGAGGCGCTGTTCAACCGGTTCCTCGCGCTCCCCTTCGAGATCCTGTTCCCGCCCGGCTATCTCGGGATGAGCTCCTACAAGCGGGTGCGCCAGCACAAGCGCTCGATCGCCGGCGACCAGACGATCGAGAAGATGATGGAGCTCGGCATCGTCATCGTCGGCAGCCCCGACACGGTGCGCGAGCGCATCCTCCACTGCCACCGCGAGCTCGGCTTCGCCAATTTCATCGGGCTCATGCATTTCGGCACCCTGCCGGCGGAGCTCACGGAGCGGAACATCCGCCTGTTCGCAAGCGAGGTGATGCCGGCGCTCCAGCCGGTCGGCGACGAGGCCTATCGCGGGTTCGAGCGCGCCGCGGCGGCGGAATAGGACCCGACATGCTGGACAAGCTCAAATTCGACGGCAGGCCGGTGATCGTCACCGGCGCCGGATCGGGAATCGGCCAGGCCTGCTGCGAGGTGCTCGCCGAGCTCGGCGCGACGGTGATCCTGGTCGGCAGGACGATGGAAAAGCTCAAGCAGACCGAGGCGCTGATCCCGGGCGCGGCATGCGAGTCCCACGAGGTCGACGTGTCGGTCGAGGCCGAGATCGAGGCGCTCAGGCGAACCCTCGCCGGCCGTCACGACCACATCAAGGCGGTGATCAACAACGCCGGCACCAACTTCGTGAAGAAGATCACCGAGCTGGAGACCGGCGACTGGAACCGGATCATCGCCACGGATCTGTCGAGCGTGTTCTACATGTGCCGCGCCTTCATCCCGATGATGACGGGCGCGCCGGGCGGCGGGTCGATCGTCAACGTGGCCTCGACCTTCGGGCTGATCGGCCATCCCGAGATGCCGGTCTATTGCGCGGCCAAGGGCGGGATGGTCTCGCTCACCCGCCAGCTCGCGGTCGATTTCGGGACCGAGAACATCAGGGTCAATTCGCTCTGCCCGGGCGCCACGCTGTCGCCGCGGGTCAGGCACTACATCGATTCCGGCATGGTCGACGGCAAGGCGGTCGAGGAGCTCGCCCTCCTCAAGCGGCTCGCCACCTGCGACGAGGTTGCCAACGCCGCCATCTTCCTCGCCTCCGACGCCGCATCCTACATCCACGGCACGGCGCTGGTCGTCGACGGCGGGCAGACGGTGCATTAGGCCGGGTCGGGGCCGGTCGGAACCGTCCTTCCCATCTCCCTCGACGTCATGGCCGGCGGAGCGGAAATCGGCGGGCTAGATCGCGATGCTGAACGACCCGTCAACACCGTTGTAGGTGAACTGGCACTGAGCGAGGATGTCCCGCCCGACTAGGGCAACCAGCCCCTGCGGTGCAAGGCTGGCGCCATAAGCCCTGTTCGCGTCGACCGCGCACAAGCCGCTGATCATCAGCCGGCCCGCGTATATCGGGACGATCTCATTGGCATGCGTCGCGGAATGCATGGGGCCGCTGTCCACGACGGCAAGCCCGGCCTGGACTGCTACGTCGCGATCGATGCACGTAATGCTGGCCCCGGTGTCCACCAGGGCGAAACCCCGGACCGGGCCGGGAACAGGCTGCCCGTGTTCCACGAGCACCTTCACCTGTTCATCGAGCGGCGAAACCAGCACCTCCAGCCTGGGGCCTACAGTCTTCAGAGCTTCGGAAGGCGATACCGATACCTCGTTGCCGTCCTCGTCGAGCGCCTTTCCCTGAATCCGCGAGTTAAGGATCGGCAACGAGGGGAACTCCTATGGAGAGCGCCGGAATGCTCGGGGCCTCTGAGTCATGCGGCTGCTCCACGGATCGCACCAGGAACGGCCCGGCCGCGAACTTTTGGACCCCGGCGGTCACGCCCTGATCGTAGGTTTCGTATGCGCCATGGACCTCCGCACCCTTGATCAGGAGATACTTTCCTGGATAGCGCGTCGCCAGCGCCTCCTGATTCTCCCGAAGGAATGCCTTTTCCTTGGCGAGGGGGTCCGCCATCTCGGCCTCCTTCTATCCAGTTGCAGCCAGACAGCCCGGCGGCCCGTCTATCGGGAGTTTAGCGGTTTTCCACCAATTGCCGTCGAAATTTGCAGGATCCCGGATGGTCATGAGCCGTCTTCGGGGTGGACCTCCTTCTACCCTGCGATTTCCGACTAGGCCCGATCTGTGGATAGCTGTCACTCGGGGCCGGTCACCGGTCCTCAGCCAAGATGGTTCAGCCGCCTTGTCTCGTCGTCGCGCCGACACGAAGAACTCGCGGATGGTCGGCCTCCGCCGCCGAAATCGGCGGGCTGGCGGGAAACCCGATGCGCTTCCATCCAACCCCGACACGCCCTAGTCTGGACGCTCGGCAATGGGCTGCACATCGCCCGGGGAGGCGGCTTTGAGCGACCGCGGCGTTGGCGCGAGCATCCCGCGCAAGGAGGATGACCGGTTTCTCATGGGCACCGGGGAGTTCACCCCGGACGTCCAGGTCGCCGGCATGTGGCACGCGGCGTTCAACCGCGCGCCGATCGCCCACGGGCGGCTGCTCTCGGTGACGGCGCCGCAGGGCGCCGAGGGGCAGGTGTTCTCCTCGGCCGACATGGCGGACATCAGGCCGATCCGCTCGACCGCCTCCTTCCCCGGCTTCAAGGGGGCCGATTTCCCGGTGCTGGCCAGAGACAAGGTGCGCTATGCCGGCGAGCAGGTGGCGATCGCGGTGGCGCCGACCCGGGCCGAGGCCGAGGACATCGCCGACGCGATTCAAGTCGAATACGAGGCGCTGCCGGCGGTCGTCGACATGAATGACGGGCGCGAGCCCTCTTCCGCCCTGGTCCACGACCACTGGGCCGACAACGTGTGCTGCGAGACCGGATTCGAGAACGGCGACCTCGAAGCGGCGAGGGAAGCCGCCGTCCACACCGTGCACCGGCGCTTCCGGATGGCGCGGCAGACGCCGTTCCCGATGGAGGGGCGGGGCACGCTGGCGCATTACGATTCCAGGCTCGACGAGCTGGTGGTCTGGATGTCGCACCAGCTGCCGCACCCGATGCAGCGCGGCATCGCCCATTTCCTCGACCTCGAGATCAACAAGGTGCGGGTGATCTGCCCCGATGTCGGCGGCGGGTTCGGGCTAAAGACCCATCTCGACGGCGAGACGATGGCGGTGTGCTGGACCTCGCTCAGGCTGGGCCGGCCGATCAAGTGGGTGCAGGACCGGCTCGAGCACCTGATCTGCGACGCCGATTGCCGCAACCACCAATACAGCATGACCGCCCATACCGACGCCCTCGGCAAGATCCTGGGCATGGAGGTCGAATGCGTGGTCGATGCCGGCGCCTATTCGCCCTGGCCGTGGCCGATCGGCGTCGAGGCGGCGACCGGCGTCGGCAATCTGCAGGGCCCCTACACGGTGGACGCGCTCAAGGGCCGGTCGGTCACGGTGTGCACCAACAAGCCGCCGAGCCAGCCCTTCCGGGGCGTCGCCCGGCCGGGCGCCTGCTTCACCGACGAGCTCACCATGGACGCGATCGCCCGCATTGTCGGGCGCGAGCCGTGGGAGGTCCGGCTCGACAATCTGGTGCCGCCCGAGGCGATGCCCTACGACACCGTGACGCGCAAGCATCTCGACAGCGGCGACTATCCGGAAGCGTTCCGCCGCTGCGTCGCCGCCATCGACCCGCAAGCGGTGCGCGAGCGCCAGAAGACGCCCGAGCCGGACGGGAGGCTGATCGGCGTCGGCTTCGCCTGTTTCTACGAGCAGACCGCCTACGGCACCGGGCCGTTCGGCTACTCCGCCTGGGGCATCGAGCTGGTGCCGGGGATGGAAATGGCGACGGTGAAGCTCACCCCCGATGGCGGTCTCTGGGCCTCGGTCGGCATCCAGTGCCACGGCCAGGGGCTGGAGACCACCCTCGCCCAGGTGGCGACCAGCGAGCTCGGCCTCGACCCGGACCGCATCGCGATCCGCCACGGCGACACCGCCACCGCCTATGCCGGGACCGGCACCTATGCCTCGCGCAGCATCGTGGTCGCCGGCGGCGCGGTCGCCCAGGGCTGCCGCGAGCTCAAGCCGAGGCTGGCCCGGATCGGCGCCCATCTGCTGCAATGCGACGAGGCCGACGTGGCGGTGGAGAACGCCGAGGTGCGCGGGCCGGGCGGCTCGGTGAGCTTCGCCGAGATCGCCGAGGCCTTCTACCACCACCCCGAGAACCTGCCCGACGACACCGACCGGGGCGGGCTCACCGTGACCACCGGCTACAACGACAAGGTCCATGGCGGGGTGTTCGGCTTCGGCGCGCATGGCGCGGTGGTGGCGGTCGACCCCGAGACCGGCCAGGTCGAGATCCTCGACTACGCGATCGTCGACGATTGCGGCACGCGGGTGAACCCGCTCGTCGTCAAGGGCCAGGTGATCGGCGGCTACGCGCAGGGCATCGGCAACGCGCTCTACGAGGAATCGAATTACGACGAGAACGGCCAGCCGCTCTCGGTGACGCTCGCGGACTACCATGTGCCGGCGGCGCCGATGGTGCCGGACGTGAAATACGACTACATCGAATCGCCCTCGCCCTATTCCACGATGGGGATCAAGGGGGTGGGCGAGTCCGGCGCGATCGGCCCGGTCGGCGCCATCGGCAACGCGGTCAACGACGCGCTCAAGGGGCTGGGGGTGGAGATCGCCGAGACCCCGATCACCCCGCGCCGGGTGTTCGATGCCATCGACCGGGGGCGCGCCGGATGAAGCCGGCGCCGTTCGACTACGCCCGCGCGGAGAGCCTGGACGAGGCGATCGACATGCTCGCCGCCGCCGACGGCGAGGCGCGCCCGCTCGCCGGCGGCCAGTCCCTGGGCCCGATGCTCAACCTCAGGATCGCGCGGCCCGCGCTGCTGGTCGACCTGTCCCGCGTCGCCGAACTCCGCGAGGTGTCGGAAGACGAGGACGGGGTGACCATTGGCGCGTCGGTGGTCCATTCGGCGATCGAGGACGGCGAGGTGCCGGACCCGACCCGCGGGCTGATGAAGCGGGCGGCGGCGGGGATCGCCTACCGCGCGGTGCGCAACCGGGGCACCATCGGCGGCAGCCTCGCCCATGCCGACCCCGCGGGCGACTGGGCGCCGGTGACGATGGCGCTCGGCGCGAGCCTCGGCATCCGGGGGCCGGATGGCGGGCGCAGCGTGGACGCCGACGCGTTCATCACCGATCCCCTGACCACCGTGCTGGAGCCGGGCGAGATCGTCGAGGCGATCCGCATCCCCCGGCTGTCGGGCACGGCGCGCTGGGGCCACTACAAGCTCTGCGTGAAGCCGGGGGACTTCGCCGAGTCGCTCGCCGTCGTGGTCCTCGATCCCGATAGAGGGCAGTGCCGCGCCGCGCTCGCCGGCCCGACCCATGCGCCGATCCTGCTCGACGGCGTGGCCGGGCTGATCGCCGCGGCGGATGGCTGGTCCGACGCGCTGGCCGGCGGGATCAAGGATGCCGCCTTGAGCGGGATCGCGGCGGCGGGGTTCGCCGAGACGGAAGACCGCTACGCCATGAACCTGCACGCCACCGTCACCGCCCGCGCCGCCCGGGAGGCGCTTTCCCGATGACCGCGACCACGATTTCCGTCAACGGCCGGACCGTCGCCGCCGATGTCGAACCGCGCCTCTCGCTGGCCGATTTCCTGCGCGAGCGCGAGGGGCTGACCGGCACCCACACCGCCTGCGAGCACGGGGTCTGCGGCGCCTGCACGATCATGCTCGACGGCCGCCCGGCGCGCTCCTGCATCACGCTCGCCGTGGCCGCCCACGGGGCGGAGGTGCGCACCGTCGAGGGCTATGGCGGCGACGCCGTCATGGCGACCATCCGCGACTGCTTCAGGAAGGCGCATGCCGTGCAGTGCGGCTACTGCACGCCGGGCATGCTGGCGACCGCCTACGACATCGTCACCCGTCTGCCGGATGCCGACCGCGACCGCATCAGGCTGGAGCTCGCCGGCAATCTCTGCCGCTGCACCGGCTATATCGGCATCGTCGATGCGATCGAGATGGCGATCGCCGAGGTCAGGGGCGGCTCATAGACCGGCCGCGTCGGCCATCGCCTCCAGCGTCGGGAAGATGAAGTCGAACTCCGGCATGTCGGCGACCGGCGCGGTGGCGCCCCAGTCGCCGCCCTCCGACTGGCCCTGACGGTCGATCCAGGCATTGGCGAGCCCGGCGGCGCGCGCCGGCACGTGATCGTGGCGCAGGCTCTGCGCGGTGTGCAGGATGCGGCCGGCGTCGATGCCGAGCCCGGCCAGATGCTCGATCATGTAGGCGAAGTTGCGCGCATCCGGCTTGTAGCTGCCAATGTCCTGGGCGGTGCAGACGGCGTCGAACTCGACCCCGAGCTTGCGGCTGGAGGCGGCGATGCCGGCGCGGTCGACATTGGAGAGGATCACCAGCCGGTAGCGCTTCTTCAGGCGCCTGAGCGCGCCCGCGGTGTCCGGGAAGGCCGGCCAGTGCTGGACCGAGGCGCCGAAGGCCTCGTCGAGCGCGGCGTCGGTGCGGAGCCCGAAGCTGGCGGCGATCGCCCGGTGCACCGCGGCGAGGATTCCCGGGTACAGCGTCTCCGGGTGCGCGAGCTGCTCGGCGGACTCCGCTTCGCCGAAGGCCGCGAGCGCCGGGATGCGGTCGACCGCGCGGCCGGGATTGGTCATCAGGAGCGGTTGCAGCGCATCCCAGATGCCGGTCTCCCAGTCGATCAGCGTGCCGTAGCAGTCGAAGGTGAGGGCCGAGAAATCGGCGAGGTCCCTATTGCTCATTGGGGCGCTTCCGGAGCGCGGCGACGGCCTCGTCCGCGGTCATCACGTCGCCGAATTGCTGGATCATGTTCTCCAGCGCCGCGCGGTGCTCGTCGTCCGACAGCGCGGCGTTGCAGTCCTCGACCATGACCACCCGGTAGTCGAGCTGCATCGCGTCGCGGGCGGTCGATTCGCAGCAGATATTGGTCTTGGTGCCGCCGATCAGCACGTTGCGGATGCGGTGGCTGGCGAGCACCGTCTGCAGCATCGACGCGCCCGGGGTGAGCGCCGAGTAGCGGTTCTTGCGCACGAACAGGTCGCGCTCGTCGGGCTCGAGCTCGTGCCAGATCGCTTCCCCGTGCCCGCCCGGCTCCATCGCCTCGATGGTGCGCTGCTGCACCTCTTCCGCCACGAAATTGCGGATGAACGACTCCCAGTCGCTCTTGCCGTTGGCGAAGCTGGACGCGCTGGTCACCCAGATCACCAGCCCGCCCTCTTCCCGCATCTCGGCCGCCAGCCGGTTGATGTTGTCGCAGATCCCGCGCGAGGCCGGCACCTCGGCCGGCGCGCCGGGCTCGCAGAACATGTTCTGCATGTCGATGACCACGAAGGCGGTGCGCGCCGGGTCGAGCGCGTCGTAGAGGTGGTAGCGCCCGCGCCGGGCCAGAACCCGGTCGACGATCTCCTGCCGGACGGTCACGTCGTGCATGCTGCGATCCCGTTATGATGGCCGGCCGCATGGTGTTGGAGCCGGTCTGCGGCGTCAACCGGGCGGCGGGCGGAGGCACGATGTATCGCTACGCGCTCTACTACGTCCCGCCCGCCGGCACGGCGCTGGCCGAATTCGGCGCGCGCTGGCTCGGCCGCGATGCGTCCGCCCCGCCCGAGCTCGCCGGCGTGAGCGCCGAGGATTGGCGCCGCGCGGTCTCGGGGCCGCGCAAATACGGCTTCCACGCGACGCTGAAGGCGCCCTTCCGGCTGGCGGAGGGCAAGGACGAGCCAGCGCTCGCCGATGCGCTCGAACGCTTTTGCCGGACCCGCGGACCGGCGCCGGTGGGCAAGCTGGCGTTGCGCGTGCTGTCCGATTTCCTGGTCCTCGCCCCGATGGAACCGCTCGCCGCGGCGGATCTCGCGGCCGAGTGCGTGCGCATATTCGATCCCTTCCGCGCGCCTTTGACGGCGGCGGAGATCGCGCGGCGGCGGCCGGAACGCTTGTGCGCATCGGAGACGGCGAATCTGGAGCGCTGGGGCTACCCCTATGCGATGGAGGATTTCCGCTTCCATCTCACCCTGACCGGCCCGCTGGACGAAGGCGGCCGGGCGCGGTTCGGCGCCGGGATCGCGCGCGCGGTGCTGCCCGCCATCGCCGAGCCGGTCGTGATCGCCGGGATTTGCCTGTGCGGCCAGGCGTCGCCGGAAGCGGATTTCGTCGTCCTGGACCGCTTCGCGCTGGGGCGCCCGCCTCAGCGATAGAATTCCACGCGGAAGCGCACCTGGCCCATCGGCTCGACCTCGTGCGCCACCTCGGGCTCCACGAGTCCCGGGTTGCCGGGGGAGAGCTCGAACGCACGGATTTCCGGCTCGAGGATCCGGTAGCGGAGCCTGCCCTCCAGGACGACGATCCTTGCCCAAATCCCGGCCTTGGTGCGATGGGATTTCAGCAGGTTCTCCGGGATCGACTTTTCGGTGAATTCGGGAGTCCCCGCGTAGTTCGACACCCCTTCGGGCAGCGCCTTCACCGCGGTATCAGCCGAGGCGGAAGTCGAGCACGTGGTCGGGCGGGGCGACGCCCTCGAGGTTGCGCGGGTCTGGCACCGGGTGGGATACCGCCATGCGGACCGGGATCACGCCGGCCCAGATCGGCAGCGCGTAGTCCTCCTCCTCGTCGCCCGGCGGGCCCATGCGGATCTTCGACGAAGCCTCGTCGATCGGCATGGTCATCACCGTCGTCGCCTTCATCTCCTGCCCGGTCGCCGGGCGCAGCATGTCCCAGCGCCCGGGGAACGAGCCCTCGACGAAGGTCTTCAGCCGCGCCTCCTTCAGGTCCGGGTCGGCGACCCTGCGCGCGGTGCCCAGCATCATCACCGAGCGGTAGTTGATCGAGTGGTGGAAGCCCGAGCGCGCCAGCACGAAGCCGTCGAGGATGGCGACCGTCACGCACACCTCGGCCTCCTCGACCGCGCGCAGCATGCGGCTCGCCGACGAGCCGTGCCAGTACAGGCGGTTCCCCTCGCGCCATTGCAGCGTCGGCGTCACGTAGGGCTGCCCGTCGAACACGTAGCCCACCGAGCACAGCGGCATGGCGTCGAGGATGGGATGGATGGTGGTCGCGTCGTACCCGCCCCGGTCGTGGCGGCGGCGCAGACGGACCCGGTCGGTGGCCGGAGATGCGGTCATGGCGACTGCTCGAATGTTGGAGGGTTGCCGCACGGGATATAGATGCTTGCCGGAACTTCTCAAGTCCGTTACCGGCGAAGGGGTCAGGTGAGATGCCGGACCTCGATGCCGTCCCAGCGGTCGTCGAGGTACTGCGCGACGAGGCGGCGGTGGCAATGATGCGGCGTGTCCTCGCTGCACAAGAGGCAGCCGCCGTCGATGACCTCTCTCGGAATGCCGTCCTCGATCCGGCGCGCCCGCATCAGGTCGAGGAACCGCCTCTCATAGGTGTCCCAGTCCCGGTTCTTCCGGTAATCCGCCAGCATGTCCCGCGTCGGCGCGAGGTCGGGCAGGTGGACGTAGTCGATGCCGCAAACGCGGCGGAGGAAATATTTCAGGTCGTCGCGCTTGGCGAACCCGGCGAGCTGGGAGACGTTGTTGAGCCTGACATCGACCACCCGCCGCGCCCCGGAAGCGGACAGGAGCCCGAAGAATTTTTCGGCGCTCTTCTTCGTGAACCCGATGGTGAACAGCTTCACGTCACCCACCTACCCCGCCAGCCGCTCCATCGTCCGCACGAACGCCCGCGCGATGGCGTCCTCCTCCGCATGCCGGCCGCCGCGCACCACCCAGCGCCCGCCGACCATGACGTCGCGAACGAGGTTCGCGTTGCCGGCGAATATCCAGGAATCGAGGATCGCGTCCCCCGACTTGCCGGCGAGCAGCGGGTGGGCGGCGTCGAGGGTGACGATGTCGGCCGTCCGGCCCGCCTCGATCGCGCCGGCATCGCGCGCGGTCGCCCGCGACCCGCCGTCGAGCGCCGCTTGGTGGAGACGCGCGCCGGTCGAGCCCTCCGGCTGAGCGGCGATGGTGCGGTGCCGCGAGACGAGTCGCTGGCCGTATTCGAGCCAGCGCAGCTCCTCGACCGGGCTCACCGACACGTGGCTGTCGGACCCGATGCCGAGCCGCCCGCCCGCCTCCAGGTACTCCGCCAGCGCGAACAGACCGTCGCCGAGATTGGCTTCCGTGGTCGGGCAGAGACCGGCGACGGCCCCGGTCGCGGCGAGCGCCCGCGTCTCCCCGGCGGTCATGTGCGTGGCGTGGACGAGGCACCAGCGCGGTCCCACCGCGTGGCGCTCCAGCAGCCATTGCACGGGGCGCTTGCCGCACCAGGCGAGGCAGTCCTCCACCTCCCGCGCCTGTTCGGCGATGTGGATATGGATCGGCGCGTCCGAATCGATGGCCGCCAGCCCGTCGAGCGCGGCGGCGATGCTCTCCGGCGCCGCCGCCCGCAGGCTGTGCGGAGCGAGGCCGACGCGGAAACCGGGATGTGCGCGGTGACGGCACCGCAGCGTCTCGACGATCCCGAGCAGCCCGTCCGCGTCGTTCGCGAAGCGCCGCTGGGCACCGCCGACCGGCGCCCCTCCGAAGCCGCCGGCGTCGTAGAGGACGGGGAGCAATGTGAGTGCTATCCCGGTCCGCTCCGCCGCACGCGTCACCCGTTCGGCCATCTCGGCGCGGTCGTCGTAGGCGCCGCCGTCGGGCGCGTGGTGGAGGTAGTGGAACTCGGCGACCGCGGTGTAGCCCGCCTTCAGCATCTCGCAGTAGAGCTGGGCGGCGATCGCCTCGACATCGTCGGGGGCGAGCCGGGCGACGAAGCCGTACATCACCTCCCGCCAGGTCCAGAAGCTGTCGGCCCCCGGCCCGGCGCGCTCGGCGAGCCCCGCCATCGCGCGCTGGAAGGCGTGGCTGTGCAGGTTGGGCATGCCGGGAAGCGCGACGCCGCCGACCCGCTCGCCCCCCTCGCCCGCCGCGACGGCGGCGATAAGCCCGTCCGTGCCGACCTCGATCCGCCCGGGGGCGAGCCACCCCTCGGGGGTCGATACGCGATCGAACGCGTAGACCGGCATCAGCCCGCCCAGTCGATCATCGCGGCGAGCAGATCCCTCAGCACCGGCTTCACCCCGGCGGCCAGGTCGGGGCGATAGTCGAACGGCGGCGCCTCGTTCATGTAGCTCCGCTGGGTCAGCTCGAGCTGGATCGCGTGGACCCCGTCGGCGGGCGCGCCATGGGTACGGGTGATGTAGCCGCCGGTGAACCGCCCGTTGTCGACCGAGCTGTAGCCCTCGGCCGAGGCGAGCACATGGAAGGCGGCGGCGGCGAGCCCTGCATCGGCGCTCGCGCCGCGCGCGGTGCCGAAATTGAAGTCGGGGAGCCGGCCTTCGAAGAACCGCGGCACGACGCTGCGGATCGAATGCGCGTCGAACAGGAGGGCAAGCCCGTGACGCTCCCGGAGCGCGCCGAGCTCGGCCGCGAGCCGGCGGTGGTAGGGCCGCCAGAACCGCGCGATCCGCCCGGCGGTCTCTTCTCCGTCCGGTTCCGCGCCGGGGCGGTAGACGGGCTCCCGGTCGAAGGTGGCGAGCGGCACGATCTCGGTGTTGTCCGCCCCGGGGTAGAGCGCCGCGCCGTCCGGGTCGCGGTTGAGGTCGACGACGTAGCGGGAATACCGCGCCGCCAGCACGCCGGCCCCGAGCGCGGCGGCGAAGTCGTAGAGCCGGCGGACATGCCAGTCGGTATCGGGAATGGCGCGCGCCGCGTCGGTCATCCGCGCCGCGACATCGTCCGGGATCGCCCGCCCGTCATGCGGGATGCTGACCAGCAGCGGGGTCGTCCCCGGCGTGAAGTCGTAAACGTATTCGTCGGTCATCTCTCGGCCGGCCGCCTCGGGGCTGTTCGAGGCCGGAGCGTAGAGCATATCGGCGGGCCCGGGTACTCGGGCCGCATGCTATGGTTTCCCGGCAGGGAGGAGAGGCATCATGGCGCGCGAGCACGCGACCGAAGCCCGGTGGGACAGGCTCTGGACCGGCGCCAACCTGGCGACGATGGTGCCGGGCGGGGAGCCCTACGGCGCGATCCGCGGCGGCGCCATCGCGGTCGCGGACGGGCGCATCGCCTGGGTCGGCGAGGCCGCCGAGCTGCCGGGCGACCCGGCGACCCTGGCCGGCACGGTGCACGACGCGGCCGGGCGCTGGATCACGCCCGGGCTGATCGACTGCCACACCCACCTGGTCTTCGGCGGCAGCCGCGCGGGCGAGTTCGAGATGCGGCTCAACGGCGCGAGCTACGAGGAGGTCGCCCGGGCGGGGGGCGGGATCGTCTCCACCATGCGGGCGACCCGCGAGGCCGACGACGAGACGCTGTACGAAGCGGCGGTGCCGAGACTCGGCAACCTGATCGACGAGGGGGTCACCACCGTCGAGGTCAAGTCGGGCTACGGGCTCGACACCGACACCGAGCTCAAGCAGCTCCGCGTCGCGCGCAAGCTCGGCGGGGCGCGGCCGGTCGACGTCCACACCACCTTCCTCGGCGCGCACGCCCTGCCGCCCGAATTTTCCGGCCGCCAGGGCGGCTATATCGACCTGGTGGTCGAGGAGATGCTGCCGGCGGTCGCGGAATCGGGCCTCGCGGACGCGGTGGACGCGTTCTGCGAGGGGATCGGTTTCACCCCGGAGGAAACCGACCGGGTGTTCTCCGCCGCCCGGTCGCATGGTCTGCCGGTCAAGCTGCACGCCGACCAGCTCTCGGATCTCGGCGGCGCGGCGCTGGCCGCGCGCTACGACGCGCTGTCGGCCGACCACCTCGAATACACCTCCGAGGACGGCATCGCGGCGCTGGCCGCGGCGGGCACCGTCGCGGTCCTCCTGCCGGGCGCGTTCTACACGCTGCGCGAGACCAGGCTGCCGCCGGTCGATGCGATGCGAAGCGCCGGGGCGGGCATCGCCATCGCCACCGATTTCAACCCGGGATCCTCGCCCGCGCTGTCGCTGCTGCTGATGCTCAACATGGCCTGCACCCTGTTCCGGCTGACGCCGGAGGAGGCGCTGGCCGGCGTCACCCGCGAGGCCGCGAAGGCACTCGGGCTCGGCCAGGACCGGGGAACTCTCGAAGCCGGGAAACGGGCCGATCTCGCGCTCTGGGACATCGGCCAGCCGGCCGAGCTCGCCTACTGGTTCGGCGTCAACCCCTGCGCCGGGAGGGTGCGGGCGGGCGAACCCGATGGCGGGTGAAAGCGGCGCCGTCCTCAGGCGCGCTGGCCCGCAAGCCTCTGCAACGGCCGGTCGTCGATCGGCAGGTTGAACGCCGCGGCGACCACGCCGAGCGCGACCGACGCCCACCAGACGATGAGGAAGTTTCCGAACATGTCGAACAGCCAGCCGCCGGCCCAGATGCCGATGAACCCGCCGAGCTGGTGCGACACGAAGGCGCAGCCGAACAGCGTCGCCATGTAGCGCATGCCGAAGATCTGGGCGACGACTCCGCCGGTCAGCGGCACCACGCCAAGCCACAATATGCCCATCACCGCGGAGAAGACGACGATGCTGGTATCGGTGACGGGCAGAAGGATGAACGCCGTCATCGCCACGGCGCGCCCGATATAGATCCAGGCGAGCAGGTTCTTCTTGCGCCAGCGCCCGCCGGCGGCGCCGAAGACCACGCAGCCGGCGATATTGAACAGGCCGATCAGCGCGATCGACCACGCTCCCATCTCGGGCGAGACGTCGTAGGTCTCCAGCATCGGCGGGAGGTGGGTGACGATGAACAGGGTCTGGAAGCCGCAAACGAAGTAGCCGGCCGTGAGAAGCAGATATCCGGGATGGCGGAACGCCTCCCCGAGCGCCTCGCCCAGCGACTGCTGCCCGGTCGCGGCGGCGAGATGCTCGCGCTTCGAGACCATCGTGAAGGCGAGCGGAACGATCAGCGCGGTGACCGCGGCAAGAACCAGCAGCGCGGTCATCCAGTCGGTCGCATCGAGCACGAACTGGATCACCGGGACCAGCACCACCTGCCCCGACGAGCCGCCGGCGCTGGCGATGCCGGCATAGAGACCGCGCTTCTTCTCGTCCTCGACGACCTTGCTGATCGCGGTCAGGATGATCGGCGCCGTCAACCCGCCCATGGCGATGCCGGTCAGCACCCCGATCCCGAGAAACGCCTCGATCCGGGTCGTCGCATTCGCCGTCACGATGAACCCGAGGGCGAAGGCGACGCCGCAGGCGGCAATCACCCGCCCGGTCCCGTAGCGGTCCGCGATGGCGCCCATGACCGGCGTCGCAAACCCCCAGATCAGCGCCTGCGCCGCCATCGCGAAGCTCAGGCTCTCCAGCCCCCAGCCCAGCCCGCTGCTCGCCGGCCCGATCCACAGCCCGTAGGTCATGCGGATGCCGAACGCGATCAGCATGACCGCCGTGCCGCAGAGAAGAATGACGAAGGGCGTGCGCCAGTTGCCGGATGACATGCGGGTTACGGCCGGTCGATCTCGGCCGCCTCTTGGGGAAGAAAGCGGTGGGTGCATGCCGGGCAGTACAGGGGAATGTCGCCCCGGTCAATCAGCGCGGCGGCGGCGTTCAACCATCCCGCGCAGGACGGGCAACGGACGAACACCGCGCTCCCTTCCTTCTCGGCCATCGTCAGGCCCGGGGCCAGCCGGAATCGTCGGCCCCGGCGATGGCGGCCCTGGCGGTCTCCAGCGCATCCGGATTCACGCTGTTGCCCCGGGGCACCGGCCTGGGCGCGCCCGGACGGCGCGGCGGCGGCAGCGTCGCGTCGAGCGCGACCTTGGTCGTCGACCCGGCCCCGGGCGGGGTCGAAGGGTCGAGATTGGCCTCCGACAGCCGGTCGATGCGGATGGTGTCGCGGTCCCATTGCAGCCGCGTGGCGAGCGCCCACATCGCCTGGGAATCGTCGAATATGTCGATGTCGTGGTCGAACGCCATGACCGCCTTGAGCCGGCGATAGGAGAGCGCCGCGGTCAGCGCGTCGCGCACCTCGCCGGGGCGCGGGTTCTCGAACTGGAGATAGGCGTGGAAGCGCCGCCCCGAAATCGGCACATGGACCCGCCTGAGCGCCGGCGCCGCGTTGCGGCACATGGCGAATATCGCGCCCTCCATCGCCATGTTGTCGGGCACCAAGTGATCGGCGAGCCCGGCGCCGCAATCCTGGTAGATCGCGTCCGCGCGCCGGGTGATCGCGGTCACCTCGACGACCGGGTTGGCGACCTGCGGACCCTGGTAGCCGGTGAACTCGGCGAACGGACCCTCGGCCTCCAGCCGGTGCGGCGGGATGAACCCCTCGATCACGATCTCCGCGTCGGCCGGCACCATGACCGCCTCGCCGTGGGTGATGCTGGGGACCAGCCGCACCGGCGCGCCAAGCGCCGCCCCGGCCGCCTCCCAGTGGCTCCTCGGATAGGCGAACTTGGCCTGGCTGCCGATCACCAGCGCCGGGTGGTGGCCGATCCACACCGCGACCGGGCAGGGCTCGCCCCGGTCCCAGTACTTGGCGACGTTGAGCCAGTTGTGCGAGGTCGAATAGGGGTAGACGCCCATCAGCCGCGCCTCGCGCACCCAGCAGCGCTGGATCGCCATGTTGTCGATCCCGGTCTCGGGATCGGCGGTCACCACATGGCCCGCGGTGATGTAGTGGCCGGCATCGCCGCCATGCTGCTTGAGCGCCGGCAGGGTCCGCAGATCGGCCTGGGCGCCCTCGGCGACGATCGCCTGGACCGGGGCGTCGGCGCGGCCGACCTCGACCGGCGCGATCTCGCCGGCGGCGAGCCCGGCGAAGTGGCGCGCGCTGTCCCGGTGATCGGCGAGCCCGAGCGCCGAGGCGCAGACCTCGCGGCTGGCGGTCAGGTTGCACAGCACGGGCGTGTCGCTCTCCGTGCCGTCGACCCGGACGGGACGGTCGACGAGGACGACGGGCTGGCGCTTCTCCGCCTCCAGCGCGTGCAGGATTGCGGTGATCTCCTCGACGACCGAGAGCGGGGCGTCGGGCCGGAAGACCAGCTCCGGGTTGGCGGCGAGGAAGCTCCGGAGATCCGGCGCGGGTTCGTTTCGAGCTGTCATGCAGGCCAGTCTAGCCCGCATTTCCCGCCAGGGTCACGGCCTGCGTCGCGCCCGGGCGTTCGTCCCGCCAGGAGCGGGCCGAAAAGCGTAGCGGGGACTACGGTCGAGGCCCGCGACGCAGCGGGCGGGCGCCCGGGCGCGACCCTTCGGGCGGCGCTGTCCGGCCGACAGGGTGCGTCGAGGCGCTTGCCCGATGTCCCCGCATCGCGCTGCACGCCTCTCCTGCCCTGTCCGCCCGACAGCGCCCCGCCGGCCCTGCCCCCGCCCGGCCCTGTCGGCCGGACACCGCCGCGCAGGCCATGACCCTGGCGGGAAATGCGGGCTAGGCCCAATCCGCGTCCCTCGCACGCGGGGCGCGCATATGCCGGCGCGGGTCGTCATCGGCCGGCATGTCGGCGAGCTCCCAGCCGTATTCGAGCAGCGGGACCGCCTTCGCGGCATGCTCGCGGACGATCTCGACCAAGCCACGGGTCTGCGCGTCGCCGTCCTCGACGGGCCGGGTCAGCAGGAAGGACTTCCACTTGACCCACTCGGCGACCGGCGAGTCCGCATCCTGCTTGAAGCCGCGCGGCATGGTCTTGAGGGACGAAATGGTGCGCATATAGGCGGCATCCCCGCCCTCGGCATAGGGCGCGACGATGGCCATCCACTCCTCGGGGTCCTCGACCATGCGCCGGCGCCAGGCCGCGAGGGTCGGCGGGTCGACGCGCCAGAACCCGGCCGAGACGAAGCAGTTCCCCGGCTGGATGTGGATGTAGACGACGCCCGGCTCGCCGCGCGAACCGCTCCGCGAAAGCACCGCCCCGGCATGGGTCTTGTAGGGCAGCTTGTTCTTCGAGAACCGGATATCGCGGTAGATGCGGAAAATCGCCCTGGTCGGATCGCCGCGCACCGGCAGCCCCCTGCCGGCGCCGCCGGGGCGGAATTCGGCGACCAGGCATTCGAGCGGAAACCTCACCTCGGTCTCGTAGGTCTCCCGGTTCTCGCCGAACCAGCCGCGCTCGTTGTTGCGCGCGAGCCCGTCGAGGAAACCGAACGCGGCGTCCGAGAAACCCTCGAAATCCGGGCGCACGTCATCGGGAAAAACCAGCTTCGCGGTCATGTCGCGCCGGTCCCGACCGAATCGGCCAGCGTCCCCATCGGTCCGTCGCCGCGGCGGTGAACGAACCGATCGACGAAGGCATTCCCGCTATCGCCGATCGAATCGGTCGGTCCCTGCCAGACGACGCTGCCCGCGTCCATCATGACGAAGCGGGACGTGGTCCGCCGCGCGCCCGCCATGTCGCTGGTCACCAGCAGCACCGTCGCGCCGAGCCGCGCCGCGGTTTCGCGGATCAGGTCGTTGATGACGTTCGACATGATCGGGTCGAGACCGGCGGTCGGCTCGTCGAGCAGGACGATCTCGGGATCGTCCGCGATGGCCCGGGCGAGCGCGGCGCGCTTCTGCATGCCGCCGGACAGATCGGCCGGGTAGAGCGCCGCGGTCTCCGGCGCCAGCCCGACGGCGGCGATCTTCTCGACGGCGGCCTCGAAACCCGATTTGCGATCCAGCGAACCTTCGCCGAGCGCCCGGAAGACGACGTTCTCCCAGACCGGCATGCCGTCGAACAGGGCGGAACGCTGAAACAGCATGCCGATGCGCCTGGTGGCGGCCTCGCGCGTGGCGGGGGCGACGCCGACCGTTTCCTGCCCGTCGATCCTGATGCTGCCGCGATCGGGCGCGATCAGCCCGATGATCGCCTTGAGCAGCAGGGTCTTGCCGCTGCCCGACGGCCCGCTCAACGCGACCAGCTCGCCCCGGCCGATTTCGAGATCGACGCCACTGAGGACATCGACGGCTTCGAGACGCTTGCTCACGCCCGAGACGGCGATCATCGGCATCGGCGAATCCATCATTGCCGCACGGCCCCGCTCCGCGAGGGATTGCCGAGGATATAGACGATCTTCATTCCCCGTTCCCGGTCTTTCTGTCGGCCCGGCGCGAAAATCCCGCCTGTCAGCGGCTCGGCTTCGAGCGGGGGAGCGGGATGGGCCCCCGCCTCGCCTGTTCGGGCCAGCCCCGCTCGCGAAAGAAGCGAAGCGCGGCGGGATGCAGCGGCACGCCACGCGTCTTGAGCGCCCGATAGGGGCTGGGCGCATAGTCGCGCCACGCCGGATGGCTCCGGGCGAGCGCGTCGCGGCCGGCGGTCAGGACCTCCAGCATGCGGTAAACCTGCTGGTTCGCGACATCCCGGTGGACGATGAGCATGGTGCCGAGCTCGACCGTGCTGATGGCGCGGCTCTCGCGCCCCGGCCCGAGCGGCAGGGAAAGCGGGACCAGCGCGGCCCGGCCGAGCGGCTCGATCGTTCCCGGCGGCAGGTCGACCAGGCGGACGTGGCCGGAGAGCGCGGCGCCGAGAGCGGCGGCCCGGCCCGGCCCGACGGCTTCGAAATAGAGGTCCGCGCGGCCGCCGCGGATCATCGATGGAATCTGGGCGGCGCCGAGCTGGAGCACGTCGCCGCCGCGCGCGCGCAGGATTTGCCGGCTCAAGCCCATCGCGGAAAAAATCTTGTCGACGACGATCGGCACGACGCTGGAGGCCGGTCGCATGACGACCCGCGGCGCCGCCCGGGGCGCCCGCAATGCGCCGCGCAGGGTGGAGGAACCGGTCTCCAGAATGTAGCCCTCGCGCAGCATCGGAGCGATCCAGACCGGTCGCAGGCCGGCGATGACCGCCCGGATCTCGGCGTATTTCTTCTTGCCGTAAGCGGGCTCGTCGCCACCATAGGCCCAGGCCGCCGAGGCGGTGTTCGAAAGGCCGAACTCGGCGCGCCGCGAGTTGACGATGATCGGATTCCAGTAGCCGTTGCCGCCGCGAACCAGCCTGGCGCGCGTGCCCGGCGCGGCGGCTTCGAATTGCCGCGCCAGCACCGTCGCGAAAGCGTGCCACGGCGTTCCGGGATGTGAGGAGGCGATGCGCAGCTGTTCCGCGGCCAGGGCCGGCCCGGCCGGGAGGGCCGCGGCAA
>MPNO01000038.1 GCA_002239065.1 Defluviicoccus sp. bin129
CTCCGCTCCTGTAGCCACATCGTCCGGTTCATCCAGGTGCCTCCTCTCCGAGACACCTAACCGGACAACTCACGTGCTACCTAAGCCGGACAGATCATGTGCTAGCGACAAATCAATCCAATGCACTTGACTTCGCGCCCAAATCCCGGATGATCGGACGCGGTGCGAGCGAACGTGAGAGTTGCGCCGACTTAGCGGTCTGGTGATCGAGGGCTTTCCGTTAACAAGCTGAAATATGCACCACATGAGGCGGCCTGCGGGCCGCCTCTTCTTGCTTGGTCGATCCATTTCCGAGCGATCCCCTCGCCTTCATCGTTCCCCTTGGTCTTGGATAACCGGCCGATTGTCTCGTACGTCCTTATGAACGCCAGAGACATACTGCTCGCACTCACAATCAGTCGAGATGTCCATGATCGTGCTTATGACTTGCCCCTCCCTCTCGGCGGCGGCTTCGAAGTCGCGATCCCCGAGATGGGCGTAGCGCAGCGTCATCCGCACGTTGCATTTGCCGAGCAGGCGCGAGACCACCGGCACCGGCACGCCATTCATCACCGCCTGGGTGGCGTGCGCGTGGCACAGGTCGTGTGGCCGCACGTCCTCGTTCCCAGCCTCGCGCCTAACCCGGTCCCAGAACCCGGGGTTGTGCCCGCGTGGCCGGAACGGATCGCGCAGCGACGGAAACACGAACGGGTCTCTCCGCACGGCCGTCTCTCAAAGATCCGCCTCGACCCGGCACCGAGGGGAACCCCTCTCGGTCCGCTCTTGCTGTCGGCCAACAGGAGGGTGTCGTCCCGGACCTCGGACCCGCGCAGCCGGACGACTTCGTTCCAGTGGCAGCTGCGCGAGACGCCGCAGAGAATCGACGACCGCATCCAGGCGCTGACGAACGGCAGCGCGCCAGAGGCCGGGACGCCGTAGCGGCGCCCGTTCTCGGCCCGTTGCCCGGCGTCACGGTCACGCGCGCCTCTCCGGTATTATTGACCGGATCGTTCCCGTGGTAGACCGGCTACTCTCCCGTCCATGTCGCCGCCCCCGATATCCGGTCTTGAGAACGGGCCGGGAGGGTTCCATTTCCCCGGCATGCGCGACGCCCTGCAATTCCTCCCCGGCGGCGGGATCGGCGGATACGCGGCCGGGCGGCGATCTCCGGCCGCGACCGGTCGCGGCCGTTGCCGCGGCATGCCGGCGGTCCGGCCGCGCTGCGCGGGCTGATGCTGTCGGGCCCGCGCGCGCTGGTCTCGGCGTCGGAAGCGTCGGACTACATGCTGCACGAGTATCTGGTGCGCAACGACGCGGCGCACCGCACGGCGAACCGTTGGCACGGCGGGGGCGCGGAGGCTCTGGGACTGCCGGAACGGGTGAGCCGGCGTCGCTTCGTCGAGGTGCTGGAGGGCCGCGTGCCGGGCACGGACATCCGGCTGGGCCGGGTGGTGGACGGCGAGCGCCGGCACCGCCCGGGCTGGGACGCGACGTTCTCGGCGCCGAAGTCGGTGTCGCTCGAGGCGCTGCTGCACGACGACAAGGCGGTGATGCGGGCGCACGACGCGGCGGTCCGGGCGGCGCTGGACTGGGTGGAGGCGGAGTTTCTTCAGACCCGAGGCTACGACCCGGCGACCGGCAGGCGGCCGCGGGAGAAGGCGGACGGTCTGGTTGCGGCGACGTTCCGGCACGTCGCCAGCCGCAACAACGACCCGCAGCTGCACACCCATGCGGTGATCGCGAACATGACGCGCAACGGGTCGGGCGAGTGGCGGAGCGTCGAGCCGACGGCACTCCAGCGCAACCGGCGACTGATCGGTGCGTGGTACCGGAACGATCTGGCGCGGCGGCTGGGGGAGCTGGGCTATGTCCTGGTTCCGACCGAGGTGGGCGGGCTGCCGAGCTTCGAGCTTGCGGGGTATTCGCCGGCGATGCTGGAGGCGTTCTCGACGCGGCGCCGCGACATCCTGGACTACATGGCGGAGAAGGGCTGGGAGTACGGCACGAAGACCGCGCAGGCGGCGACGCTGCACACGCGGAAGCGGAAGGACGAGCCCGAGCGCGGCGAGCTGGCGGCGATGTGGCGGGGGGGGGGGGGGGGGGGCGGGCGGGGGCGGAGGCGCTGGGGCTGGCGCGCGACGCGGACGCGGTCCGGCTGGACCGGACGGAGCGCGGGTTCGCGCGCCCGCCGCCGCGGTTCACGGCTCTGGAGGCGGTATGGCAGGCGGTGGAGCACCTGGAGGAGCGCCATGCGGTGTTCGGCGAGTCCGAGCTTCTGGCGGCGGCGCTGGGCCGCGAGCCCGGGCGGCACACGCATGAGGAGTTACGGGGCGCGATCGACCGGCTGCGCGCGGACGGCCACCTGGTGGCGGCCGGCGAGGGCGCGCTGACCACGCGGCGCACGCTGGCGGCGGAGAAGGAGGTCGTGCGGCGCATGCGGGAGGGCCGGGACGCGGCCGTGCCGCTCGCGGCGGAAGACGCGGTTGCGGAACGCCTCTCGGAAACGGTGCTGACGGAGGGGCAGAAGGAGGCGGTCCGGCTGATCCTGCTGTCGCGGGACCGTGCGGTGGGGGTTCAGGGCTTTGCCGGCACCGGCAAGACGCGGATGCTGAGCGAGGTTGCGCGGCTGGCCGGCGGGCGGCGGGTGTTCGGCCTCGCGCCGTCGGCGGCGGCGGCCCGGGTGCTGGGGGTGGAGGGCGGCATCGGGGCGACCACGCTGCAATGGCTGCTGACGCGCTACGGCTCGATCGCCGAGGGGACGGCGTCGGCGGAGGAGATCGCGCGCGCCCGGGAGACCTTCGAGGACGCGGTGGTGGTGGTCGACGAGTCCTCGATGGTGGGGACGGTGCAGATGCGCGACCTGCAGCGCATCCTTGAGCCGCTCGGGGCGGCGCGGCTGGTACTGGTGGGGGACAGCCTTCAGCTGCGCTCGGTGGATGCGGGCCAGCCGTTCCGCCTGCTGCAGCGCGCGGGGATGGCGACGGCGCGGATGGACGACGTGATCCGGCAGCGCTCGGTGGACCTGAAGGCGGCGGTGGAGCACATGGTGGCGGGCGATCCGGCGCTGGCGGTGGAGAGCATAGCGGCGGACGTGCGGGAGCTGCCGGCGGACGCGCTGGCGGGGACGGCGGCGCGGCTCTGGCTGTCGCTGCCGGCGGATGCGCGGCGGGGGACGGCGATCCTGGCGCCGACCCACGAGATGCGGGAGGAGATCAACGCGGCGGTGCGCCGGGGGCTGGCGGAGGAGGGCGTGCTGGGCCGCCGGTCGGTGGAGATCGACCGCCTGGTGGACCGCAAGCTCACCCGGGTCCATACGGCGGATCGCGGGAACTACCGGCCGGGCGACGTGGTGGTCGCCAACCGGGACGTGTACGGCCTGCGCGAGGGCGAGGCGTGGACCGTCACCGGGACCGGGGAGGGCGAGGTGCGGCTCGAGCGCCGGGGGGAGAGCCGCGGGTTCGCGCCGTCGGGCAACGCGGCGCGCAATATCTCGCTGTGCGAGACGCGTCCTCTGCCGCTGCGCGCCGGGGACGAGATCGTGTGGACGCGGAACATCCGGCGGCGCAAGCTGATCAACGGCGAGCAGGCGACGGTGGAGCGGATCGCCGGGGACCGTATCGACGTGCGCACCCATTCCGGCCGCGCGCTCCGCTTCGCGGCGGGGGACGACGATCTGCGCCATATCGACCACGCCTGGAGCTCGACGGTGCACCGGGCGCAGGGTCTGACGCGGGACAACGCGATCGCGGTTCTGGATTCGGCGAGCATGATGTCGGACCGGGCGATGCTGTACGTCGAGATGAGCCGCGCGCGGGACGGGTTCGTGCTGCTGACCGACGACACCGAGCAGCTGGTGTCTCGTCTGGAGCGGGAGGGGGAGGCGGTCTCGTCGGCGCTGGAGGCGGCGGGCCGGGCGCCGTGGCTGGAGCCCGACCTGGCGGTGTCGGAGAAGCCGGCGCTGTGGCCGGTGCTGGAGGAGTGGCACGCCCATGTCGGGCGCGCGCGGGAGGCGGGCGTCCCGCCGTTCCATCTCGACGGCTGCGACGCGCTGATGGCGCGCATGAATGCGCTGGCGGAGAAGGAAGCGCTGCCGGGCGAGCTTGCCGGGGTTCTGGAAGAGCGCAAGCCGTTCGCCAAGGACCGGGCCGTGGTGTCGGACTGGCTGTCCACGATGCTGGAGACGGCGGGGTGGCGCGAACGGATGGTTGCCGAGGCGGCGGCGTCCGAAACCGCGGTGACGTCGCTTCGGGGTTACGCCGCGTGGCAGGGCCAGGCGTTGCGGGCGATGGCCGGCGGCTTCCGGCTGCTGGCGCGCGAAGAGCGCTACGGGGTGCATCTCGACCGCATCGCGGGGGCTCGGGCGCAGCTCGGCCAACCGCTCCGCGAGCTCCCCCGTGCGCTGCGCGTCGACGGGACGGCGCGGTCGCTGCTGTCGGAATGGCAGGCGCGGGAACGCGGCATGGCGGAGATGTCGGCCGAGGATCTCGCGGCGGGCATCGCCGGGCTCGCGGCGGAGGCCGGTCCCGGAGAGATGCCGCCGGACCTGATCCAGGCGGCGGACGAGATCGCCGAACGGCGCAAGGAAGAGGAGGAACGGCGGCGCGAGGAGGAAGAGCGGCAACGGGCGGAGCGGTTGGCCCGGGACGAGCAGGCGGCCCTGGAAGCGCTGGCGCGGGAGAGGACGGCGCTGCTGTATGCCGCCTCGGGCCTCCAACCGGTGGCCAGGCGGCCGGGCTGGCAGGACTGGCGGGAACGTGCCGAAGCGGCAACGGAGAGGGCGGCGGCGGACGACGCGGCGCTCGGCGAGGACAGCCGCGAGGCGCTCTCGGCATCGCGGGAGGAAATTGCGAAGGGCCTCGCCTTCGACCGCGAGGCGGCGGAGCTTCACGGCGACTGGCTGGCGCATCTGGAGGCGTCGCGGGCCGACGGCATCCATCCCTACCACGCACCCGGAAGCGAAGAGCTCGCCGACCGCATGGCGGCGCTGGAGGAGCGGGCGGAACATCCGCTTGAGATGCCGGGTCTTCTGCGGATGGGGCTCGCCGACCATCGGGCGATGGCGGAAGAATGGACCCGGATCGGAGAGTGCCGGGAGGCGCTGGCCCGCCTCGCCGCCAACCCGGAGCCGGACTCCGCGAGGTGGCTGCATGACGCGCGGCAGGCGGCGGGCGCGGCCCAGGCGATCCTGGCCGACCCCCGGATATGCAGCGCCCACGGGCTGAACGGGACCGGGCTCGGCGAGGAGATCGAGACCGACGCCCTGGCGCTGGGCCGGGAGCTGCGGATCCCCGATGCGTCGGAGGCGCTGCTGCGAGGCTGGGAGGCGCATGCCAACGCCGCGGCGAAAGAGGGTATCCACCCCTTCTACGGGCCGGGCTACGGCGAGTTGGCCGGGCGCATCCGGGACCATGCGAAGGAGGCCGGGGAGAAGCTGCCCGCGCCGCTCGCCCGGGTGCTGGAGGCGCACCGACCGCTGGTCCGGGCGGAGCGCGAGGCGGGCAGGCGCGCCGGGCAGCTCGATGCCTGCCTCGAGAAGCGCGACGCGCTGCTGGAGCGGGCGGAGCGCGAGCTCGGCCCCTGGCAGCCGGTGGTCGAGCTCGGCAAGCCCTATGCGCGCTGGCAGCGCGAGGCGGGCCGTGCCGCGGAGGCCGGGCGGGAGCTGCTCGGGAACGACCGCCATGCGGACTATCTCTCCGCGCCCGGCCGCCGGGCCGGGATCGAGCGCCAGCTTGCCCGCATCGGCAACGCCGCCGTGCTCGACCACCTGCCGGGGAAGGCCGCGGCCGCCTGCGAGGCCCTCAACGACCGCCTCCGGGAGACCGACCGGCACCGCTTCTTCCTGCCGGAACACGAGAGAGCCTGCGAGCTGATGTCGCCCGTGCAATACCGCACCGGGGATCCCGCGGCGTCGGAGTTCGTGAAGCGGGAGCTCTCGATGCGCAAGCGGATGAGCGGCGACGCGCAGTTCGTGGACAGGATGAGGACGATGCTCGCGGAATGCCGGCAGGAGCGCGAGCGCGCCGCGGCGAACGACGTCCCGTTCGTGCAGCAGGAGCGTTACGGCGCCTGGCAGTACAAGGCCGAGCTGGCGGTCGGGAACGCGAAGTCGCTGCTGGAAGACGAGGAAAACCTTGCGCCGTTCTTCAAGGAAGATCCCACCCTGCGGCAGGGGGGCGCCGGCCCCCGGGGGCGGCCGCGGCCGCGGGGCCCCGGCGCGCGCGGGCCCGGTGGCGTCGATCGGCCAGATGCTCCAGGACGAGAAAGAAGAGTGGGAGCGTGCCAGGCGGGAGCGCGCCGAGCAGCAACGCCTGGCGCGGAGCCGCGACAGAAGCGAGGGGATGTCGATGTGACGATCCGTTCGCGGCCGGCGCGCATCGCCCGCGCGGTCAGTCGATCAGCCGTTCCCTGCGCGCCCAGGCGACGAACCGCTCGGCGATGCGGGCGGCTTCCTCCTCGCCGTGCGGAACCGCCAGCAGCGCGATCATCTGCCGGGTCCGCCCGTCCCGCACCAGGTCCAGCATCGCCGCCCTCGCCAACAGGGAAACCGAGCGGCCGAGGCGCTCCACAAGCGGCCCGTCCCCTTCCGCCGAGCCGGTCGACATCCTCTCGAACATGTCCCCGATCCGGTCGTGCATGCGGCGCTGCTCGTCCTCGTCCAGCACCAGCCGCGGCGGCGGGCGGAGCTTGCCGTCGCCGTCGCGCGGCAGCTCCACCGTGAGCGCGCGCTCGACCAGGAAGCGCGACATCGACACCCCCGCCGCAAACGCCCGTTCCCGCACCCGTTCCCATTCCGCATCCGTGCAGGAGAGCGAACGGACCATCGTCGCCGGGTTGCGGGGCCGCCTCATTCCCGCGTCTTCCGCCGCAGATCCGCGGCGCGCTCGAGAAAGGCGAGCGCGTCGAACATGGAGAGGTCGATCCCCGGCAGGCGCTCGTACATCGCCCGGGCGCAGCGGTCGAGCAACGCCACCCTGTCGTACAGCGTCCTCTGCTCCGCCTCCGTCAGCGCCAGCACCGTGTCCGGCCTCTCTTCCTCTTCCTCGGCGAGCGCGCAGGCGATGATGAAGGGAGAGCTCTTCATCCCCGCCGAGCGGGCGCGCTCGGTGATCTCCGCCCATTCGACCGGGCTGCAATAGATGCTGCGGCGTCGGGCGCGGATCACGGCGGGGCGTCCCCGGCGACCGGGCGCTCGGCGCGCAGCCTCAGCGCGACCCGGCGCGACGCCGCCTCCCAGCCCTCCGCCTCGCCGCGCTCGGCGAGGCGCTGGCGCTCGACCTCGGCGAGCACCAGCACCGCCGTCTCGATGCGCTCCAGCCTGGCGAGCACGGCCTCCGGCGCGACGCCGGGGGTCGGGCGCCGCTCGGGACCGGCCGCGCGGTGGCAGATAAAGCGCGATATCTGCATGCCCGCGGCCCTGGCGCGCTCGCGGATGCGCTCCCACTCGGTGTCCGTGGCGGTCACGGTTCGCGGGTGCCGTCTGACGTCCGGCGCGTCTTCCATAGTGCGCTCCCACGCTATGCAGCGATGATCCCGATTGGTACAGTAGCACCCCTTCAACACCATGCAATACATTATTGCATAGGACCTAACCCCAACCCGGGATCGCCGCGCCCGGATCGCGACCGCGTATCGGGCAGACAAGCTCCGCCCAGCCTGAATGCCGATGATCTACCTGGCACGGTAGGTCGGCTTGCTTTCCCGATTGCAACAACCGATCTTCCTGAGGCGCGAGTCTGCCGATGAGCAAGATGCCGAACACGGCCTTGCGTTCTGCCCTAACTCATTGTAATGTAGCCAAGTCTACGGGAGATCGACGGCCCTACGCAAAACCCTATGTAACGGCTTGCGCGTACTTGGTTCCTCTACACCGAGATTCCGTCTGGGATCGCGGCGCGGTAGGGCCCGCCGAGCCGCAGCAGGACGAGATCGATGCGATAGCCGCGCTCGATCAGCGCCCCCGCCAGCGTCAGCATCGCCCGCTCCGCGCCGCCGCCGCCGAGGTCCGGCAGGACGATGCCGATATGGGGGGGTGGAGACCCGTCGGCTTCGCGAATTAGCTCTGACACAGGCCTCGTCAATGCCAGTCAAGGTCGATGGAAGGAGGCTGTGAGAGTCGAAGCGTTCGCTCCCGCAATGCCTTCACGCGAGGCCGATGTTCCGGGATCGCGTGCTCATGCGTTTCCACGAAAATATGGTCTATGCGCCTCAGGATGTCCGGCCTGTCAAGAAGGGCTTCCAGCAGATCGACCTCTGCTCCTTCGATATCGACCTTCAGTACGCCGATGTCTTCATCGAGGTCGGCAAGAAAGGCGACAAAGTCGATTTGCCTGACTTCGATGGCACTCTCTCTCGACAAGGATGTCTCATTGTAGAGTAAGACGGATGTCGACTGGGAACGGCTAGCCGGATCTTCTTCGAACAAGGCATGCCGATAAATCAGAATTCTTCCTTCGCTGGTCCCCGCCGCGACTTGTTCGAGTCTTACGTTGTCAAGATCGGCGACATTGTCCTGAAGGACGGAATGGGTCCATGGGTCGGGCTCGAATGCGATAACCTGCTTGGCGTCCGACGCCATTTTTCGAGTGTATACGCCCAGATTTGCGCCCAGATCGATACATACCTTGCCTCGGCAACGCCGTAGCGCGTCCTCAAACCGCCTGTTCACGGAATAGAACCGGAATCGTCGACGGAACCGATCTCCCAGCTTCCCCGGCACATAACGGAGCAAGCTGTATTTGAACAATTTGTCCACTTCTTCGGAGCCTTGACGAATGGGGGGACGGGCGTTCGGGCAAGCGCGGGACGACCCCCGCGATACCGCATACCGCACGCCCGCCTCTGATTCCGACCGACCGATATGCAACCCTAGATGGCGGATTCGAAGAACGCAACGCCCTACCCCGCCATCAGCCGCGGCAGCCAGGTGACCGCGGCGGGGACGGCCATCAGGAAGGCGAGGATGCCGATCTCGAGCAGCACGAAGGGCGCGACGGCGGCGTAGATCTGGCCCATCGTGGTGTCGGGCGGGGCGACGCCGCGCATGACGAACAGCAGCATGCCGAAGGGCGGGGTGGTCTGGCCGATCTCGAGCGCCAGCAGCATCAGGACGCCGAACCAGATCAGGTCGATGCGGATCAGCTCGGCCAGCGGGATGAAGAACGGCAGCGTGATCAGCATGATGCTCACCGGGTCCATGAAGCAGCCCATCAGCAGCATCAGCGCCATCATCGCGATCAGCAAGGAGAGCGGCGTCGGATCCATCTGCTGGATCAGCGAGAGCAGACCCGTGGTGGCGCCGGAGAACGACAGGATCTGCGAGAATGTGAGCGAAGCCGCGATGATGAAATAGATCATCACCGCGAGCTTCCCGGTCTCGACCATCGCGGTCCACAGACCCTTCCAGCTCAGCGAGCGGTAGCACAGCGCCGCCAGCACCGCCCCGATCGCGCCGAGCGAAGCCGACTCGGTCGGGGTCGCGACCCCGGTCAGGATGCTGCCGACGACCACCGCGAACAGGCCGAGCAGCGGAACCACATAGACCAGCACCGGGCGCACGCGCTGCCACAGGCTCACGTCGGGCATCTCGTAGCGCGGCGCGAGCGACGGGTTGAGCCGGCAGCGGATCATCACATAGGAGAAATGGACCGCGGCCATGATCAGCCCGGGGATCGCGCCGGCGATCAGGATGGCGGCGATCGAGATCCCCGACAGGCTGCCCAGCAGCACCGCCAGGCTCGACGGCGGGATCAGCATGGCGATCCCGCCGGTCCCCAGGATCGGCCCCATCGCCATCGAGTTGTGGTAGCCGCGCCGGCGCATCTCGGGCATCAGCGTGGTGCCGAGCAGTGCGGTGTTCGCCATGCTCGAGCCGGACAGGGTCGAGAACACCGTGCCGCCCGCCACCGCCACCAGCGACAGCCGCCCCGGAACCCGCGCGATCAACTGGTCGACCGCGTCGATCGCGCGGATCGCGACCCCGGTATGGAACAGGATCTCGCCCATCAGGATGAACATCGCCACCGGCGCGAGCGCGAACCGCACCAGCCCGTCGACCACGTTGCGCTCGAGCTGGATGAGCCCCGCCCCGCCGCCCAGGAACAGCATCGCACCGATGATGTTGGCGGAGAAAAAGGCGATCGCCACCGGCACGCCGAGGAACATCGGCACCAGCACCATGCCGAGCAGGAAGCAGAGCGCCCAGTACCATTCCATCGCTCAGAAGGCCTCCGGGCGGTCGCCGCGCGGCGCCTTCTCGCCGGCGTCGGGGCCGAGCGAGCGGATCAGCTGGCGCAGCGCCTCGATAAGGAACAGCGCCATCCCGCCCGGCACCACCGCCATCGGGATCCATTCCTTGATGTCGAACGACTTGTAGAGCGTGGAATCCTCGACCCAGGCGAGATGGGTGGTGATGACGCCGAAATAGACGATGACCGCCGCGACCAGGACGATGACGAGATCGATGCCGATCCGGAAGTGCCGGTAGACGCGGGGCGGCAGGGCGCCGAGCACGAGGTCGACAGTGACGTGGCGCCCGATGCTGAGGATGTAGGCGGCGCCGACCATGGTCAGGGTCAGCAACCCGTACTCGACGGCCTCCAGCATCCAGTAGAAGCCCGAGAGCCCGAAGTTCCGCGCCGCCACCTCGGCGGCGACGCCGACCGCCAGCGCCGCCACGATCACCCCGGGCAGGACCCCGGTGAGCCCGAGCAACCGGTCAAACAGACCGCCGGTTTTCCACATCCGACCGTCCCAACGCCGTTGGCGGCGGAGCGCGGTCCGAAATGCCCGCGCTTCGCCGCCCTATCCGCAACGCTACTTGCCGATCAGGGCGCGCAGCTTCTTGCCGACCACCGGATCGCGCTTCTCCACCACGTCCCATTGTGCGGTGTAGGCGATATCGAGGAACTTCTTCGACTCGGCGTCGGACAGCTTGAGCAGCTTCATGCCCTTCTCGCTGACCAGCTTGTCGCCGATCGCCCGGTCTTTCCTGCCGAGATCGGTGGAAAGCTCGTTCTCGAGATAGAGCCCCGTCCGGGTCAGCACGTCCCGCTGATTGGCGTTCAGCTTCTTCCACTTGCCGATATTGACGCCGACCACGATGATCGGGTGATAGAAGCCCGGCAGCAGCTTGTACTTCGAGACCTCGAACCAGCCCAGCGCCATGACCTCGCTGTCGAGGTTGGCGTAGGCGTCGACCGCGCCGCGTTCCATGGCGGTGAAGATCTCGCGCCTCGGCATGTTCAGGGTCCGCGCTCCGAGCGCATCGAAGAACGCCTTGTAGGTGTTCGACGTGCGCATCTTGAGGCCCTTGAAGTCGGCCAGCGACTTGATCTCGGTGTTGGAGTAGATGTGGAACACGATGTCGCCGCCATACATCGACAGGAGATGCATGTTGGCCTGCTTGGCGAACAGCTCGCTGAAGATGTCCCAGGCGCCGTTCTTGCGCATCTCGGACGCCGACTTGGTGGTCGGCGTGAATCCGGTCGCGAGCTTCACCAGGTTCGCCATGTAGGCGGGCGGCGTGCCCGCCAGGTCGAGCAGCCCGGTCTTGACCGCGTTGCCGAGCTGGCGCGACGGGATCGCTTCCGGCCCCACCACCTGTCCGATCCGGATCGCGCCCTTGCCGTCGGCGTTCACCTTGGCGACGAAGGAGTCGAAGGCCTGGCGGGTGAGCGACTGCTTGTTGCTGATGAAGTAGCCGGCCTTGAAGTTGACCTCCGCAGCGGCGACGGTCGCCGCGGCGCAGACCGCGCCAGCGGCCATCGCGGCGACGGTGAGCGAAAGTTTCATTGACATCCTCCCCCAGGGTATTCGTTGCGCGCGTCGAAACGTTGCCCGACGCCGGACTCGGTGTCAATCGAACCCGCCCGCGAACCCGCCCGCGAACCCGCCCGCGAACCCGCCCGCGAACCCGCCCGCGCCGCCCCGACCCGGACCGCAAATATTGGCGCATTTGGCATGGCACCGGCGGGGCTCGCATGACAATATGCCGCGCTTCGAATACTATCGATGTCTTTGGAATCGGGAGAATTACCGCATGCTCAGGTTTTCAGAGGAAATCATGCTTCTCTTGCTGAGCGACAATGGCGGGAAGTTCGTCGACGTGCCGGCGCCGTCGCTCGACTGCGCGCTCGCCGGCGCGGTGCTGATGGATCTGGCGCTGGAGAACCGGATCGATACCGATCCGCAGCGCCTGTTCGTCGTCGATCCGGCGCCGCTCGGCGACGATCTGCTCGATCCGACGCTCGCGCGCATCGTCGACTCCGAAGCAACCCACGACACCGCCCACTGGATCAGGGCGACGACCGACCAGGCCGACGCGATCCACGACCGTTCCCTCGAGCGGCTGGTCGAGCGCGGAATCCTGCGGCGCGAGGACGACCGCTTCATGTGGGTGTTCAAGTCGCGCCGCTACCCGGTGATCGACGACCAGACGATCCGCGAGGTCAAGCTCCGGCTGATGGGCGTCCTGTTCAGCGACGAAATCCCCGATGCGCGGGACATTCTGCTTATATCCCTTTCCGACGTTTGCGGCATTTTCTCAAGCCTGCTATCCAGTTCCGAACTTGATGCGGCCGCCCAGCGGATCGGACAGGTTCGCAAGCTGGATCTGCTGGGCCGGGAGGTCACGAACGCGGTGCGGGAGATCGAAGCCTCCCTCGCCATGGCGGTGGCGATGCCGATGCATTGAGGCGCGGCGGCCCGGCCGCGCGGCGATCGCCCCGGCCGAGCCGCCCGACCGAACCCGATGCCATCGCCCGGGAGCGGGCCCCGGCATCGTACCGACCAAAAGGTGATATACACACCGCACGCAGCTTGGAGACGAAGACGATGGATGTGACGACGGAACGTCAGGAGGGTGTTCTGACCGCCGAGGTCGGCGGGCGTATCGACGGCTCGAACGTCGCCCAGTTCGAGGAGGCGATCAGGACGGCGATCGACGAGAACGACCGCGCCGTTCTGATCGACTGCGAGAATCTCGGCTATATCAGCAGCGCCGGGCTTCGCGCCGTGCTGATGACCGCCAAGAGCCTGTCCAGCCGGAACGCCAAGTTCGCGCTCTGCTCCATGTCCGATCCGATCCGGGAAGTCTTCCAGATCAGCGGTTTCGACAAGATCGTCGCGATCCACCCCTCGCGCGCCGAAGCGCTCGCCTCCTTCGATTCCTGAGATCCCGGCCGCGCTGCCGGATTACCGGGCGCGCGGCGCCGCGGCGGCCCGGATGAACCGGCCGGCGGCGCCGACATACCAGGGCAGCCGGCCTCCCTTGCCGTGAAACCCGACATGGCCGCCGCCCCGCGTGACGACCGCCTCGAGCGGCGGGCGCGGGGCGATCGCGGGCGGCGGCACCCAGGGGTCGTCGTCGGCGTGCAGGACCAGGGTCGGGACGCGCAGGGCGCCGATCGCGCGGCCCGGCGCGCATGTCTCGTAATACTCGGCCGCGTCGCGGAACCCCGCCTCGCCGGCGGTGAACGCGTCGTCGAACTCGCGGATGTGGCGCGCCCGCTTCAGCGCCATCCGTACCGGCGGCGGGGCATGCCGCCACACCGGCTCCGACTCCTCGCGCAGGCGCGCCAGCAGCCATCTCTCGTATAGCCGGTTGCGCGGGCGCGCGATGCGGTCCGCGGTCGCCGCGAGGTCGAGCGGCGCCGAGACCGCGACTACCGCCCTGACCGCCCGCGGCAGGTCGGGCGACGCGGCGAGCCGCAGCGCGAGCGCGCCGCCCAGCGAAAAGCCGAGAATGGCGATGCCGCGTTCGCCGATCCCCGGGTCGAGCCCGGCGACCGCGCGGCAGGCATCGGCGAGGTCGCCCACCCTGTCCATGTGGTAGTGGCCCCGGGCGAGCGACCGGCCGGGTGCCGAGCCCCTGAGGTTGAGCCGCACCACCGCGGCGCCGCCGGCGAGGAACGCGCCCGCCGCCTGCAGCACATGCCGGCTCGCCTCGCAGCCGGTCAGCCCGGGCACCAGCACGACCGCCGGCTCCTTCCCGCGCGCCGCGTGGTAGCGCGCGACCAGCCGGTCGCCGCTGCCGTCGCCGAGCGCGATCTCGAACCGCTCGCCCGTCTCCGGCGGGATCCCGGGCAGCCGGAAGGGAAGCACGTTGCGGATCGTCTGGAGGTCGGCGGTGACCCAGGGCCAGCGCCGGCGGAAAGGGGGGCCGGGCGTCATCGGCCGACAGAAGACGCATCCGGCGGACCTTCGCGCAAGCCCGGCCTTGGGCAAAAGCGTGGATGGCCGGAACGAGTCCGGGGCGACAGCGGGAGACGCCGCGCCGCCATCCCGGCCGGATGCGCTATAACCGGGGCATGTGCGGCCGCTTCACCCAGCGCTTTTCCTGGCGCGAGCTCCACGCGCTGCTCGACCTGGCCGGGCCGGCCGCCAATCTGCGGCCGCGCTACAACGTCGCGCCGGGCCAGACCGTCGCGGCGGTGCGCGCGGATGGCGGGGTGCGCCGTCTCGCGATGCTGCGCTGGGGGCTGATCCCGTCCTGGGCCAAAGACGCCAGGATCGCCTACAAGCTGATCAACGCCCGGTCGGAGACGGCGGGCGAGAAGCCGTCCTTCCGCGCCGCCATGCGCGCCCGCCGCTGCCTGATCCCGGCCGACGGGTTCTACGAATGGACGCGGCGCGGGACGGTCCGCCAGCCTTGGCTGATCGCCAGGGAGGACGGCGCCCCGTTCGTCTTCGCCGGGCTGTGGGAGCGCTGGACGGTGCCGCGCGGTGCCGTTCTCACCGGATCGCTCGCCGAGCTCCGGCCGGGCGAGGCGATCGAGACCTGCACCGTGCTCACCGCCGCCGCGAACCAGGCGCTGGCCCCGCTGCATCACCGCATGCCGGTGATCCTCGCCCCCGACTCCTTCGACCCGTGGCTCCGCGGCGAGGCCGTGCCGCTCGGCCCCGCACCGTCCGACGGCATCGTCTTCCACCCGGTGAGCACGCTGGTCAACAAGCCCGCCAACGACGACCCGCGCTGCATCGAGCCAGCCGCGCCGCCCTGACCTCGTCGAAGGGGGGAAGCCTCGCTCGTCATTTCGACCGAAGCGAAGCGCAGTGGAGAAACCTCCCTGCCCCATGGGGACGAGGTTTCTCCACTCCGCCGTGCTGCGCACGGCTCCGGTCGAAATGACGAGAGGGGGGCCGCCGTGCTGCGCACGGCTACGCCCCAGCCACCCCACTCGTCATTTCGACCGGAGCGCGCAGCGCGTCCCCCACCTCGTCATTTCGAACGGAACGCGAGGCGCGGAAGGGAGGAACCTCCCTGCCCATGGGGACAAGGTTTCTCCCCGCCGCCGTGCTGCCGCACGGTTCCGGTCGAAATGACGAGAGGGGGGGCCTGCTGCCGCACGGCTGCGGTCGAAATGACGAGAGGGGTCCGCCGTGCTGCGCCCCCGAGGTGGCGTCGTTCCCCGCCCCAGCCACCCCTCCGTCATTTCGACCGGAGCGCCGAAGGCGCGGAGTGGAGAAACCTCCCTGCCCGCGTCCTCCCCCCCTCGTCATTTCGACCGGAGCGCCGAAGGCGCGGAGTGGAGAAACCTCCCTGCCCCATGGGGACGAGGTTTCTCCACTCCGCCGTGCTGCGCACGGCTCCGGTCGAAATAACGAGGGGGCGTGCGGGCGGCGCGCCGCCTATTCCGGGTTGGCGAGCTGGATGTCGATGCCGCGGGTCGACAACAGCTCCATCAGCTCGCCGGTCTCGTACATCTCGCGGATGATGTCGCAGCCGCCGACGAACTCGCCCTTGACGTAGAGCTGCGGGATCGTCGGCCAGCTCGAGAAGTGCTTGATGCCCTCGCGCAGCTCGGGGTCGCGCAGCACGTCGATGCCCTTGAACGGGACGCCCAGATTGCTCAGCGCCTGAACCACCGCGGCGGAGAACCCGCATTGCGGGAACACCGGCGTTCCCTTCATGAACAGGACGACATCGGTCTCCCCGAGATCCTCGCGGATTTTCTCGTACACGGCGGGTTCGCTCATCTCTGGCTCCTGTTGCGATCGTCGGGTCAGGCGCTGTCGGGAAGCGCGGTCTGCAGCGCGAGCGCGTGAAGCTCGCCCCCCATCCGCCCCTGCAGCGCCTGGTAGACCATCTGGTGTTGCTGGACCCGCGTCTTGCCCCGGAAGGATTCCGAGACGACATGCGCCGCGTAGTGGTCGCCGTCGCCGGCGAGGTCCTGGATGCTGACCACCGCGTCGGGGAGGCTTTCCTTGATCAGGCGCTCGATGTCGCCCGGGTCCATGGGCACTTCTGCGATCCTCGATTGGCTGCGGGGTCAGCGCCCCGCCATGAAGCGCGGGAACCACGCCTCGTGGGCCTGCTTCAGACTGGCAAGGGATATATGGCCGTGGCCGGAGACAGTCAACGCCGCCCCGGCGGTGCGCCCGATGACGGCGGCGGGCACGCCGGCGGCGGCGGCTCGCTCCACCAGCCCGGCGGCGGCGGGCAGCGCGACGAGGTAGCGCCCCTGGTCCTCGCCGAACAGCCAGGCCAGCGCGTCCACCCCGTCCGGCGGCACGATCTCGGCGCCGATCCCCGACGCGAGCGCCATCTCGGCCAGCGCCACCAGCAGGCCGCCGTCGGAGACGTCGTGGCACACCGACACCGCGCCGCGCGCGATCCGGTCGCGGACGAACAGTCCGTTGCGGCGCTCGATCCCGAGATCGACCGGCGGCGGCGGCCCGCCCGGGCTCGCCAGCACGTCGCGCAGCAGCAGCGACTGGCCGAGATGGCCCGCGGTCGCGCCGATCGCGACGATGTCCTGCCCGGGGGCGGCGAAGGCGATCGACGCGCGCCGGTCGAGATCGTCGATCAGCCCGAGCCCGCCGATCACCGGGGTCGGCAGGATGGCGCGCCCGCCGGTCTCGTTGTAGAGCGAGACATTGCCGGAGACCACGGGGAAGTCGAGCGCGCGGCAGGCCTCGCCGATGCCTTCGATGCAGCCGACGAGCTGGCCCATGATGCCGGGCCGCTGGGGATCGCCGAAATTCAGATTGTCGGTCACCGCGAGCGGCCGGGCGCCGGCCGCCACCAGGTTGCGCCACGCCTCGGCGACCGCCTGCCGCCCGCCCGCGCGGGGATCGGCGGCGCAGTAGCGCGGCGTGCAGTCGACGGTCAGCGCGATCCCCCGCGCGCTCCCGTGGATGCGGATCACCGCCGCGTCGCCGCCCGGCCGCGCCACGGTGTCGCCCATCACCATGTGGTCGTACTGCTCCCAGATCCAGCGCCGCGAGGCGAGCTCCGGCCCGGCGATCAGGCGCTCCAGCGCATCGAGCGGCGCCACCCCGGTCGCGGGCAGAGGCGGCATCGCGGGCGGTTCCGTCTCGACATAAGGCCGCCGGTAGCGCGGCGCCGCCGCGACCAGCGGATCGACGGGGATGTCGGCCACGCTCTCGCCGCCATGCGCGAGCGCGACCCGGCCGGTATCGGTCAGCCGGCCGATGACCGCGAAATCGAGCCCCCATTTGCGGAACACCCGCGCCGCCGGCTCCTCGGAATCCGGGCGGAGCACCATCAGCATGCGCTCTTGGCTCTCCGACAGCATGATCTCGTAGGCGTCCATGCCCGCCTCGCGGACCGGCACCCGGTCGAGGTCGAGCGCGATGCCGACGCCGCCCTTGGCCGCCATCTCGAGCGCGGACGAGGTCAGCCCCGCCGCCCCCATGTCCTGGATCGCGACGATCGCATCGGTCGCCATCAGCTCGAGACAGGCTTCGAGCAGCAGCTTCTCGGTGAACGGGTCGCCGACCTGGACGGTCGGCCGCCTGGCTTCGGCCCCGGCGTCGAAGGTGGCCGACGCCATGGTCGCGCCGTGGATCCCGTCGCGCCCGGTCTTCGATCCGACATAGACCACCGGGTTCCCGACGCCGCTCGCCCGGGCGTAGAAGATCCGGTCCGCATCGGCGATGCCGACGGCCATCGCGTTGACCAGGATATTGCCGTCATAGGCGGAATCGAACCCGGTCTCGCCGCCGACGGTGGGGATGCCGATGCAGTTGCCGTAGCCGCCGATGCCCGAGACCACGCCCGCGACCAGATGCCGGGTGCGCGGGTGGTCCGGGCTGCCGAAGCGCAGCGCGTTCATCAGCGCGACCGGGCGCGCGCCCATGGTGAACACGTCGCGCAGGATGCCGCCCACCCCGGTCGCGGCGCCCTGATAGGGCTCGATGAAGGAGGGGTGGTTGTGGCTCTCGATCTTGAACACCGCGGCCCTGCCGTCGCCGATATCGACCACGCCGGCATTCTCGCCGGGACCGCAGATCACCCACGGCGCCTCGGTCGGCAGGGTGGCGAGCCAGGCGCGCGAGGATTTGTAGGAGCAGTGCTCGGACCACATCGCCGAGACGATGCCGAGCTCGACCGGGTTGGGCTCGCGCCCGAGGATGTCGAGGATGCGCGCGTATTCGTCCTCGCTCAGCCCGTGCTCGGCGACAATCTCCGGGGCGATCACCGGCGGCGCCCCCACGGCCCGCGGCGCGACGCGAACGAGATGCCCCGGCGGATCTGCACCCCCTTGGTGTCCCACAGCCGCACATGGGCCCGCTTGAAGAAGGGGATCAGCACCGCGCCGGCGACGAAGCCGCCGACATGCGCCCACCAGGCGATGCCGGAGCCGTCGCTCCGCACCGTCAGCGCGTTGAGCGCTTCGAGCCCGACCCAGCTCCCGAGCACGATCACCGTGGGCAGGCGGAGCGGGATGATGCCGAACAGGAGCCCCCAGATGCCGACCCTCGGGTGCAGCACGAAATAGGCGCCGAGCACGCCCGCGACCGCGCCGCTCGCCCCCACCGTCGGCGCCGTCGATCCCGGAACGCTCGCGGCATGGGCGAGCCCGGCGACCGCGCCGCACAGCAGGTAGAAGACGATGAAGCGGCGATGCCCCATCGCGTCCTCGACATTGTCGCCGAACACCCAGAGGAACAGCATGTTGCCGATCAGGTGGAGCCAGCCGCCATGCAGGAACATGCTGGTGACCAGGGTGACCGGCGCGGGCACGACCGCCGCCTCGGCGGGCAGCGCCGCGTGGCCCCACAGCACCGCCGGGACCACGCCGTAGCGGAAGAAGGCGATCTCGTGCTCGCGCGCGCCCAGCCCGAGCTGCCACAGGAAGGCGAGCACGCAGCCCGCGACGATCGCCAGCGTCACCACCTGGAAGCGGATCCAGGTGCGCGGGTTCTCGTCGCCGAGGGGAACGAACGCCATGTCAGGCGAGGCTCTCGGCGAGCGATTCGAACAAGGCGCGGCCGTCGGTGCCGCCGAGCACCGCCTCGGCGGCGCGCTCGGGATGCGGCATCATGCCGAGGATGCGGCGGGTGGGATCGAAGATCCCGGCGATCGAGGCGGCCGAGCCGTTCGGGTTGTCGCGATAGCGGAAGGCGACCAGCCCCTCGCCTTCGAGCCGGTCGATCGTGGCGCGGTCGGCGACGTAGTTCCCGTCATTATGGGCGACCGGCAGGGTCAGGGCGGCGCCCGGCGCGTAGCGGCGGGTGAACACGGTGTCCGCGCGCTCGACCCGGAGCGCCACGTCGCGGCAGATGAAGCGCAGCCCGGCATTGCGCATCAGCACGCCGGGCAGCAGCCCGGCCTCGGTCAGCACCTGGAAACCGTTGCAGATGCCGAGCACGGCGGTGCCCGCCCGGGCCCGCGCCGCGACCGCGCGCATCACCGGCGAATGGGCCGCCATCGCGCCGGAGCGGAGATAGTCGCCATAGGCGAAGCCGCCGGGGATCGCGATCAGGTCGACCGCGGGCAGCTCGGCGTCTTCATGCCACACCATCGCCGGCGCCCGCCCGGCGGCCGCCTCGATCGCCACCGCGGTGTCGCGGTCGCAGTTCGACCCGGGGAAGACGATGACGGCGGCTCTCACGCCGCCGGTCCGCGCGGCGGGGTCATGGCCTGTCGATCTCCGCTTCTCGCGCGCGTCATTCCGCCAGCGTGATCTCGTAGTCCTCGATGACCGTGTTGGCGAGCAGGCGCTCGCACATCGCCTCGAGGCTCTCACGGGCGCGCCCGGAATCGGTCTCGGCGAGGTCGATATCGATCACCTTGCCCTGGCGGACCTCGCCTAGGCCGGCGAAGCCGAGCGCCGCCAGGGCCTGGCCGACCGCCTTCCCCTGGGGGTCGAGCACCCCGTCCTTCAGCGTGATATGGATGCGCGCCCGCACCGGGGCGCTATTGCATCACCGCCGGACCCTTCAGGTCGCCCGGCGCGCTCTCGGGAAGGATGCCGAGCCGGCGCGCCACCTCCTGATAGGCCTCTTCGACGTTGCCCATGTCGCGGCGGAAACGGTCCTTGTCCATCTTCTCGTTGGTCTTGACGTCCCACAGCCGGCAGTTGTCGGGGCTGATCTCGTCGGCCAGCACGATGCGCATCTCGTCGTTGGTCCACAGCCGCCCGTATTCGAGCTTGAAGTCGACCAGCCGGATGCCGACCGTGATCAGCAGCCCGGTGAGGAAGTCGTTCACCCGGAGCGACATGTGCATGATCTCGTCGAGCTCCTGCGGCGTCGACCAGCCGAAGGCGGTGATGTGCTCCTCGGCGACCAGCGGATCGTTGAGCTCGTCGGACTTGTAGTAGTACTCGACGATCGAGCGCGGCAGCGGCGTGCCCTCGGCGACGCCGAAGCGCTCGGCGATCGAGCCGGCCGCGATGTTGCGCACCACGATCTCGACCGGGATGATCTCGACCTCGCGGATCAGCTGCTCGCGCATGTTGAGGCGCCGCACGAAATGGGTCGGAATCCCGATCTCGGCGAGCTTGAGCATGAGGTATTCGGAGATCCGGTTGTTGAGGACCCCCTTGCCGGTGATGGTGCCGGTCTTGGCGTTGTTGAACGCGCTGGCGTCGTCCTTGAAGTACTGGACAAGAGTGCCGGGCTCCGGCCCTTCGAAGAGGACCTTGGCCTTGCCCTCGTAAATCCGTCTGCGGCGGGCCATGGCGTGCGACTCGAAACTGGGGAAAGGGATGCGGCGCGCGTCGGCAGCCGCTGGTTTCATATAACAACTCGCGGGGTCGCAAACAATGGCGGCGATCGGCCGCAGGAACTATTCCACCGGACGGTAGGGGGCCTCCCCGGGGCGCCCGGCGGCGGACAGGAACACCGCCCTGCCGCCCTCGACATGCGCCGCGGCAAGGCCGATCAGCGAGCTCGACAGGGTGCCGAAGGGGGTATCGGTCACCACCGTCATGGCCTCCCCCGGCCCCGCCCCGGGGAGGCTCTCGCGCGCGGCGAGCAGCGCGGTCCACGAGCTCCAGTCGCCGGATGCCGGGTCGGGAGCGGCGGCGTCGCGGAACAACGGCAGATAGAGCCGGGTGCGCGCCGAGCCCGCCTCGTCGTTCGGGTCGTGCGCGGTGACCATCGACAGGCCTTCGCCGATCTCGCCCGGCGCGACCCGCCCGTCGCCGTTCGCGCCGAAGCCGCGCAGCCAGTACGCGTCCCGGTTGTCGGCGACCACCAGGTTGAAGCTGCGGTAGCTGCGCCCGTCGAGAGCGGCGAGCGCGGTCGCCGCGGCCACCGCGTCGGCATGGTCGAGGGCCTCGAGCACCAGCTCGCCGCGCGAGCGCAGCGCGGGGTCGGGGCCGAGCGAATCCGGCCGGTTGAGCACGCCCGCGACCACGCCGTGATCGTTGAGCCCGAGCCAGGTGCCGCCGGCGAGCTCGTCAATCCCGGCGACCACGTCGGGCCGGTCGGGCCAGTGCCGCCCCGGCGCCCGCCACGGCCTGCCGGCGTGCTCGTCGCGGTTCGCCGCGATCAGCACCGGCCAGTCATGGCCCGGCCGTCTCAGGATGACGAGTGTGCACATCGGCGCGCAGGAGCTTCGGGGCGTCGTCCCGGCCCGTCAGGCGATCCGGAGCGTCAGACGGATGCGGATATCGTCGTAGCGGTCGCGATCCACATCGACGACCGAGGCCCTGACCGGCTTGCCCGCGTCCATCAGCCTGGCGAAGGGTTCGTTGTCGGCTCGGGGAACGTAGCCGAGCTTGGCGCCGGCGCTCGTCAACACCTCGATCGCCAGCTCGTCATGGGCGTTGTCCGGCTCCCGGCGCAGGACCAGGAACTCGCCCGGCCGGAGGGCGCCGCCGGCGCGGCGGGCTTCGTAATAGGCGGTGCCGGCCACGAAGGTTTCCCGCAGGGTCAGCGCCCGCCGCATCGGCGCGGGCGTCGCGGCTCCGGCGGCCGGGCCTGCCAGGCCGACCGCTCCGGTCATTGCCGCGAGCAGCGTTCGCCGCGTGAACGCGAGCGGCGATCGAGCCGTCATCTCACTCTCTCCCCTGCAGGGTTGTCCGTTTGTTCATCGGCTGTTCCCGATGGGTTGTCAAGTGCGGATCGGCGGGGAAGAGCGATCGCGAACCCGATCTCGCCGGGTCTCGCTCCCGGGGGCCGTTGCAGGCGGCGCGCGGCCCACTATATAAGGCGACGGCCCCTCGGGGGCTCGGACCGGTCCAACGGGAGACAGCGGGCGATGACCACCTTCGAAGAGCGCGAGAAGGGCTACGAGGCCAAGTTCAAGCGGGATCAGGAGTTCCAGTTCAAGGCCACCGCCCGGCGCAACAAGCTGCTCGGTCTCTGGGCCGCCGAGAAGCTCGGGCTCTCGGGCGGCGACGCCGACGCCTATGCCAAGGAGGTCGTGGTCGCGGATTTCGAGGAGCCGGGGGACGACGACGTGCTGCGCAAGGTGGCCGGCGACCTCGACGGCAAGGGCGCGAGCGCGGACGACGTGCGCCGCGAGATGGACCGGCTGATGGCGGTCGCCGCCGAACAGGTGGCGAGCGAGAGCTAACGCTCCACCAGCCTCCCGCCGCCGAACAGGGTCGGGAGGTAGCGCGGCGCGTCGATCGCGTCCTGGAAACGGCGCCTGGTCACCACCGGGTCGAAGCCAGCGGGCGGCACCACGACTTCGAGGTCGGGCGCGGTGGCGAGCGCGAGGAAGGACGGGCCGGGCGCGGCCAGCGCCTCGCCCAGCGCCGCCGCGAAATCGTCCGCGCCGGCGACGTTGCGCGCCCCGGCCAGCCCGGCGGCGGCGGCCAGCGCGGCGAAGTCGAGCCCGGCATTGGTCAGCGCCTGGCCGCCCGAGGCGGCGTGCACCCCGTTCTGGATCAGCAACACGGTCAGGTTGGGGGGCGAAGCGGCGCCGACGGTCACCAGCCCGCCCATATGCATCAGCAGCCCGCCATCGCCCTCGACCGCGACGACCCGGCGGTCGGGGCGCGCGACCGCGAGCCCGAGCGCCAGCGGCAGGGCGAGCCCCATCGCGTCCTCGACATAGAAGTTCTCCGCCCGGTCGCGGATCGCGGCCCACAGATAGGACGCGTTGCCGAGCGCGGTGACGACCAGCGTCTCGGGCGGCAGCGCCCCGGCCATCACGCGGTAATAGGCCGCGCGGGTCGGCGTCTCGCCGCTCACCACTGCACGTCCTCCTGGCCCAGCAGCAGGACGAAGGGGCTGGAGGCCTCCTCCGCATAGGTCGCGGCCTGCTCCACCTGCGCGCCGATCGGCCGGGCGCCGTCGGCCACCGCGTAGCCGAGGCCGAAGCCGCGCAGGACGGGCTCGGTCACCCGCCCCTTGGGCACGTGATAGAACACCGGATCGGCGGGGGTGCCGCGATAGGATGCGAGGATCAGCAGCGGGAAGCGGTAGCGCTGGGCGAGGCAGACCATGCCCGCGCCCATCGTCAGCAGCCCCACGTTCTGGATGATCAGCGCGGTGCGGGCGCCGCCCAGCCGGGCGCCGCAGGCGATCGCCAGCGCCTCCTCCTCGTGGGTCGCGCGGATCAGCGAGATCCACGGCGCCCGCTCGATCCTCACCAGGAACTCGCCGAGCCAGCCATCCGGCACCGCGACCGCCGCGCTCATGCCGACCCGCTCCAGCGTCTCCAGGATCTCGGACGGGCGGTGCACCGCGCTCATCGCGCTACAAGACCGCCCGCGGCGGGTGGCGTCAAGCGGCGGCGGAGCATGGCGGCCGCGCCTGCGCTTCCAACCGGGACGGGCACGCCCTAGACTTTATCGCGACAACAACGACCCGCCGGCGCGCCGGTACGGGTCAATGGGAGGACTGTCCAATGAAACTTGCGAAACGCGCAGGCGGCGCGGTCGGGACCGGATTGCTGGCCCTGGCCGTCGCGGCGGCTTGCGGGGGCGAGCTCCACGCGGCGGCGACCAAGCTCACCATGGTGGGCTCGTGGCCGCCCAAGGTGTCGTCGGCCGCCGATATCGGCATCAAGTATCTGGAGACGGCGAACAAGCTCGGCAAGGGCAAGATCGAGATCACCTTCAAGGGCTCGCGCGACGTGGTGCCGACCTTCGACCAGCCGGAGGCGCTGGTGCGCGGCCTGTTCGACGTCTGGTACGGCGCGCCGAATTACTGGGCCGGCGTGGTCCCGGGCGGCTATTTCTCCGAGCTGTCGCCCCACGAGATCCCGGACAACGGGCCTGGCAGCGAGCTGTTCGCCTTCATCTCCGGGATCTTCGAGAAGCACGGAGTGCGCTATCTCGGCCACTACTCGGGCGAGCCGCATACCGGCAACCACTTCATGTATACCCAGAAGGCGATCTCCGGTCTCGGCGACCTCAAGGGGCGCAAGATCCGCGTACCGCCGCTGACCCGCTTCTTCGTCAAGGCGATCGGCGCCGAGCCGGTGACCCTGCCGCCGGGCGAGGTCTATCTGGCGCTCGAGCGCGGCACCGTCGAGGGCTTTACCTGGCCCTATTACGACGGCTTCACCGCCTTCGGATGGCACAAGATCTCGAAATTCGTCATCGCCCATCCGCTCTACCGCAACGGTATCAGCGTCAAGATGAACCTCGCCAAGTGGAACAAGCTGTCGGGCGATGCGAAGAAGGCCATGATGGACGCCGTGGGCCGGACCCAGGCGTGGTCGCAGGGCTGGGTGTCGGCCTACCAGGCGGTGCAGCTCAAGGCCATGCTGAAGGGCGGCATGAAGCTGGTGACGTTCTCCGACACGGAGGCCGCGCACTGGCGGAAGACCGCCGGCGAGGCGCTCTGGGCCCAGTTCAAGTCGGTGATGAGCGCCGAGGAGTACGCCACCGCCCGGCGTCTGCTGGGATACAACTAGGCGTTGACCGGCCGGCCGGCGGGCCCGGGTCTCCACGGGCCCGCCGCCCGGCCGCGCAGGTTCCCGCGCCTTGACCGACGACCCGCCTGAGGGGCCGGCGGCGGATCCGCGCCGCTCGCGCGCGATCCGCGCGTTCGACCTGATCGTAGACGGCGGTGCGATCCTGGCCGCGGTGCTGATGATCGCGGTCATGCTGACCACCACCGTGAAGGTCGTCTTCCGCTACGGCCTGCGCGAAGGGCTGATCGGGATCGACCAGATCAGCGGCACCATGCTGCTCTACATCACCTTCCTCGGCGCCGCCTGGGTGCTGCGCCGGGAAGAGCATGTCACCCTCGACCTCGTGGTCGGGCGGATCGCGCCGGAGGTCCGCCGCCAGATGCTGGTCTGGGGCTCGGTGGCGGCTGCGCTGGTCTGTCTCGCGGTGACGGGGTTCGGCACCTTCGAGACCGTGACCTCGTTGCAGCGGGGGATCCGCATCCCGGCCGAGCTCGAGATGCCGCGCGCCATCAACCTCGTCGTGATCCCGGTGGGCTGCCTGTTCCTCGGCCTCCAGTTCCTGCGCCGCGCCTGGCGCCACTGGCGGCGGGCGGCGACCGCTCCGCCGGCCGGAACCGGTTGAGCGGCGATGGAGTGGTGGTTCTACCTCGTTTGCTTCTTCGGCGGGCTCGGCGCGCTGCTGCTCGCGGGGATCCCGGTGGCGGTCGCCTTCATGCTGGTCAACCTGGTCGGCGTCTACGTGTTCTGGGGCGGCGCGATCGGGCTCAACCAGCTCATCCTGTCGATCGACTCGTCGGTCTCGACCTTCGTCCTGGTGCCGCTGCCGATGTTCATCCTGATGGGCACGGTGATGTTCCATTCGGGCGTCGCATACAAGATGATCGACGTGCTCGACCAGTGGCTCGGCCGCATCGCCGGGCGGCTGGCGGTGCTGGCGGTCGGCGCGGGCGCCCTGTTCGCCACCCTTACCGGCGTGGCGATGGGGAGCGTCGCCATGCTGGGCTCGACGCTGGCCCCCGACATGGAGCGCCGGGGCTACGCGAAGTCGATGTCGCTCGGCCCGATCCTCGCGAGCGGCAGCCTGGCGATCATGATCCCGCCGAGCGCGCTGGCCGTGATCCTGGCGAGCCTCGGGCGGTTCTCGGTCGGCAAGCTGCTGATCGCCATCATCGTGCCGGGGCTGCTGCTGGCGCTGATCTACGTCGCCTACATCGTCATCCGCTGCCACCTGCAGCCGTCGCTCGCGCCGGCCTATTCGGTGGAGCCGACGCCGCTGCCGCGCCGCCTCGCGGACACCGCCCGCTACGTGCTGCCGCCGGTCTCGGTGATCCTGCTGGTGATCGGCACGATCTTCCTCGGCATCGCGACCCCGACCGAGGCCGCGGCGGTCGGCGCGCTTCTCAGCTTCGCCGTCGCCGCGCTCTACGGCCGGCTGACCCGGGAGGTGATCCAGAAGGCGGTCGGCTCGGCGACCTCGCTCTCGGTGATGGTGCTGCTGATCCTCACCGGCTCGGCCGCCTTCGGCCAGCTGCTCAGCTTCTCCGGCGTCACCCCGGCGATCACCCGGCTCGCCACCGACCTGCCGGTCCACCCGATCGTCATCCTGATCCTGATGCAGCTCGCGGTGATTTTCCTCGGAATGTTCATCGAGCAGACCTCGATCGTCATGGTGACCATCCCGATTTTCATGCCGATCGTCGGCGCGATGGGCTGGGACCCGGTCTGGTTCGGCGCCATCATGGTGCTGAACCTGGAGATGGCGACGATCTCGCCCCCCTTCGGCCTGTCGCTGTTCGTGATGAAGGGAATCGCCTCGCCGTCGACGACGATGAACGACGTCTACCGCGCGGCGCTCCCCTTCGTCGGCCTCAACCTGATCGTCATGGCGGTGATGATCGCCTTCCCCGGCACCGTGCTCTGGCTCCCCGGGCTGATGGAATAGGGGCGGGCCGCCTCATTCGGGCTGCCTGCCGAAATCGGGGAAGTGCTCGGCGCGGAACGAGGACAGCGCCGCCGGGTCGTCGGCGGCAGCGTCGTCGACGATCAGTTCGAACACGATCTCGCCTTCCGCCCCCGGCGTGACCTCGATCAGCCGCGCGAGGCAGTGTCCCTGGAAGACCTTGCCCGACGGCACGCCGTCGACCGTGCAGACCCCGCCATAGTCGATGAAGATGTTGCCGGTCCCGGGCAGCCGGCAGACGCCGCTCTGAAAGGCCGAATAGGTTCCGTCCTCGTCTCGTCCGCGGCACCAGACCTGGCGCACGGTCCGGGCATCGGTATCCACCGCGAACTCGACCGCCCGGCTGTAGCTCGCGGCGCCGTCCATCTTCGGATCGGGCGGGGTGGCGCGCTCGTTGCCGTTGTCGAAGCAGAGGATCGTGCCCCCCGGCCCCATCGAGCAGTCGTGCTGGTGGTACTGCCATTCGAGCCCGTCTTCCGGGCTGAGCAGCTTGTCCGACCAGGGCGCGCGCCAGTTGGCCGGGGTGCCGAGGATCCACTCCAGCGCTCCGGTCGCCCGGTCGATGCCGATCATGCAGTCCTGGTGGCGCACCGAGGCGACGATGCACCCGGCATCGGCGTCATAGGCGAGCCCGTTGAGGTGGCTCCAGTCGCAGGTATCGGGAAAGCCGCGATGCACCCAGTAGGCGGCGCGGCTGCCGTAGCACACCCGGCGCGCATCCAGCAGGTCGAGCAGGCGGTACTCGTTGACCACCGTGCCGTCGCGCGCGAACTCGACGATCACGTCGCCGACCACCCGCGCCGTCCCGGTCTCGCCGTCGGGCTCGTGTTCCTTGAGCGGGAAACCGTCGATCTCGCGGATCTCCATGCTGCACGCCAGGATGTTCCCCGACGGCAGCTCGATGACCGCGTGGTGGAACATCCCGGCCGCCACCGGGACCGCGCCCGCGGGGGGCGTCTTCCCCTCCCAGCGCCCTTCGGCGTACCACTCCGCCACGGTGTCGCCCAGCAGGTCGATCTCGCAGATCCGCCCGTCGGCGACGTAGAGGATGTTGCCGTTGGCGAGCCGGCGCACGTCGCCGACCGCCTCGTCGATGCCGTAATACCAGGCGATCCCGCCGTCCCGATCGATCGCGACGACGAGACCGAAATCCTCGTGATGTTCGGAGGCCGGGGAATGGCGGATATTGAACAGCATCGCGCCCGGCTCGCGCCTGTCGGCCAGGCAGGTCTTCACCGCGACGGGCGGAAAGCCGGCCGGGAGCCGCGGCGCGGTGAAGGCGAGCGGCGCGGGCGCCGCGATCCGGTCTCCCCGCGAATCCTCGGCCGCCACCGAGACGGTGCAGGACTCGCCCGGCCGGATGCCGACCACCGGCACGCGGTGCCGGGTCTCCGCCGCGGCGTCCGACGGGGCCCGCCATTTGCGGTCCGAAGCCGATACCTCGACGATCGCCCGCGACGGCGTGTCGGTGGCGAATTCCACGACGGCGGCGAGCGGAACCCGCATGTTCGGGTTGGCCGCGACGGTCGGGCCGGATGTGAACTTCATGCTTTCTCCCCTGTCGGCGGGCTCGCCGGCGGCGGTTCCCGCGATCCCCTTAGCGCTGGCGGGGCAATGGTGCCAAAATGCCCCGCTGAGCACAAAATATCGGGGGATGGCCGATGGCACATCGATTTCTGGCGGCGCTCGCCGCGGCAATGCTGGCCTGTTCGGGCGGCGCGGCGCAGGCGGACGACTATTTCGACGGCAAGACGATCACCGTCCTCAGCCCGGTGCCGGGCGGCAGCGGGCTCGACCGGCTGACCCGCGCGTTCGTCAGGCACTGGCCGAAGCACATCCCGGGCGAGCCGAAGGTGATCGTGAAGAACATGCCCGGCGCGGGCGGCGCCAAGGCGCTGAACTTCCTGCAGGAGCGCGCCCGGCCCGACGGGTTGACGCTGTATCTCGGCCCCTGGGCGGCGCCCGGCATCATCGCCGGCGACCCGGCGCTGCGCTACGTGCCGGAAGAGCTGGTGATGATCGGCGCCGGCGGTCTCGACCGGGTCACGCTGATGCGCACCGACGTCGCGCCGGGAATCAGGAAATCGGCCGACGTGATGAAGGTCAAATCGTTCAATGTCGGCGGGCGCCGCCCGGACCAGATGCTGGACTTCCTCGGCAACCTCTCGATGGAGATGATCGGCGCCAACTACCGCTTCATCGGCGGCTATCGCGGCATGGCCAAGATCCGCCCGGCCTTCATGTCCAACGAGGTGCAGGCCGCCAACAGCGGCAGCATCGGCTACTACATATTCTTCAAGGACACCATGCTGAAGGACGGCTCGGCGATCGCGCTGTGGTCGCACCCGAACTTCGACGAGGGCGGGAATATCGTCAAGGCGACATCCTTCCCGGGCGTGCCGAGCTTCGAGGAGGTCTACGAGGAGGTGCACGGGAAGATGCCGGGCGGCCCCCTGTGGAAGACCTACAAGTGGTACTCCATGGCGCTCAGCAACGCGACCATGACCGTGTTCGCCCCGCCGAAATCGCCCGGTGAAGCCGCCGATATCCTGCGCGCGGCCTACCAGGCGGCGGCGAAGGACCCGGCCTATGTCGGCCCGGAGACCAAGCGCCTCGGCGGCACGGGGGTCAACTTCGTCAGCACCGAGGACGCGCTCAAGATCCAGTCGACGTTTCGCAACGTCGATGACGAAATCCTGGCGACGCTGAAGAGGGTGAGCAAGATCGGCCAGAACTGAGGCATAGCCCTCGGGCGGCGGGGCCCGCGCGGCCCCGCCGGTCTCCGGCAAGCGGGATCAGCCGAACAGCAGCGGCTGGTGCCAGAAGACGTTCATCACCTTGCCGTAGAACAGGTACAGGAACGCCCAGCCGACCGCCGCGTAGCCGAGAGACACGGCCCAGCCGTACCCGCCCCAGCGCCACAGATAGGCCGCGACGAACAGCGGCAGGGCCACCATCTGGCCGAACAGGTAGCCGACCGCGAGCAGGGCGATCAGGTAGCCGAAGAAGATGCACGCCTTGCCGAGCACCGCGTTCCCGGCATCGGCGGCGGCCAGGACCCGCAAGCCCCCGGCCTTCCCCGCCGCGTCGCGCAGCGCCCGGCCCTCGATGCACAGCACGGCGAGCGACAGCGCCGCCGCCGGGACCGCCGCGGTCAGCGGGAACTGGCGCACCATGGCGGGCCAGGCCAGGGACTCGACCGCGGCCCAGGCGAACAGCGCCGTCATCGCCGCCGCGAGCGGAACCGAAACGGTGAGATTGCGTTCCGTCCCCTCGCCGATGGCCGGCGCATCCGGCCGGCGCCTCGCTGTCGCGTATCGATAGGCGGACAACGCCAGCGTCAGGACCACCAGGGCGGCGATCACCAGGACGATCGGCCGGCCGAGCCAGCCCGCGCCCGCATGGACCCGCATGCTGATGTGGAAGGCGTTTTCGAGGATCGGCCCGAGGATCAGGGCGAGAACCAGCGGCGGCCTGGGCCAGCCGCCGCGCTTCATGACGAAGCCGACGATCCCGAGCGTCAGGCAGGCGATCCAGTCGCCCATCGACGCCCCGCCGAGCCACGCCCCCATGAACACGAACAGGATCACCCCGGGGACGATCAGATGGCCCCGGATGAAGGCGACCTTGGCGACCTGGTTGCTCCAGACCATCAGCAGCCCGGCGACCAGGATGTTGGCGATGACGATGGTCCAGATCATGCTGAAGGTGAGGTCGAGCTTGTCGGTCAGCATTTCCGGGCCCGGCTTGAGACCCTGGATCAGCAGCGCCCCCATCAGGATGGCGGTGCCGAGGCTGCCCGGAATGCCGAACGCCACCATGGGCAGGAGGGCGCCGCCCCGGGTGGCGTTGTTGGCGGCTTCCGGGGCGATCACGCCGCGCACGTCGCCGCGCCCGAACATCGATGCGTCCTTGGCCGACTGCACGGCGTGCCCGTAGGCGAACCAGTCGACCACCGCCGCGCCCAGCCCCGGCAGCATGCCCACATAGGTGCCGAGCGCCGCGCAGCGGAGCGTCAGCCACCAGTGCCGGAAGGCGTCCTTGATTCCCTCCAGCATGCCGCCGCCCTGGGTCTGCTCCCTGGGAATGCGGGCGATCGAGGAATCGCGGATCGCGAGCTCCATCAGCTCGGGGATCGCGAACAGGCCGAGCACCACCGGGATCAGCGGCAGCCCGTCGAGCAGATAGGTGGTTCCCATCCAGTAGCGCGGGATCGCCGCCATTTCGGCATAGCCGATCATCGATATCATCAGCCCGAGCAGGGCCACGATCAGCCCCTTGAGGATCGAGCCGCCGCTGAGCGAGCCCACCATGGCGAGCCCGAGCACGCCCAGCATCAGCAATTCGGGCGACCCGAAGGCGAGGATGATGGGGAGCACCAGGGGGATCGACACCGCGAGGATCAGCGCGCCGAACACCCCGCCGAAGGCGGAAACCGTGAACGCGGCGCCGAACGCCCGGGCGGCCTTGCCCTGCTGCGCCATCGGGTAGCCGTCGAGGATCGTCGCCTGCGATGCCGCGGTGCCGGGGATTCCCAGCATGACCGAGGCGATGGTGTCGCTGGTCGAGGTCACCGCGAACATGCCGAGCAGCAGCGCGAAGGCGGAGACCGGGTCCATCCCGTAGGTGAAGGGCAGCAGGATCACCAGGCCGATGATGCCGCCGAGCCCGGGGACCGCGCCGAGCCAGATACCGAGCAGGACGCCGAGCACCAGGAAGCCGATCGCCGGCCACTGGAACACCAGCAACAGGCCATCCAGCACGGCCTCCATCATCGGCCGCGCCCCAGCTTGGCGCGCGCGTCCGGGTGGCGGTTCTCGTCGGGACCGGGCAAGGGACGGCCGGCCTTCAGACGGGGATCAGGTCGTCGATCGCGGCCGTGTAGCTGTCCCGCGCCGCCGCGCCGAAACAGGCGAACACCACCCGCCCCGGCGCGCCGCCGCCGGCCAGCCGGTCCCGGGTCTCGGTCACCGCGATGCGGGTCGCCGCTTCCAGCGGGTAGCCGTAGACCCCGGTACTGATGGCCGGGAACGCGATCGAGGCGAGCCCCAAATCTCCGGCGATCTCGAAGCAGCGGCGGTAGCAGCTTGCCAGGAGTTCGGGCTCGCCCTGGCCGCCGCCCTGCCAGACCGGACCGACGGTGTGGATCACGTACCGGGCGGGCAGGTCGTATCCGCCGGTCGCCCTGGCATCGCCCGTCTCGCAGCCGCCGAGCGTGCGGCACTCCTCCAGCAGGCGGGGCCCGGCGGCGCGGTGGATGGCGCCGTCGACCCCGCCGCCGCCCAGGAGCGCGGTGTTGGCCGCGTTGACGATTGCGTCCACCGCGAGCGTGGTGATGTCGCCCTCGAAGATTTCCACCCGTTCGCGCATGCCGCTCGCCGCCGGGCCCCCCCGCCCTATTCCACGGCGTAGAGCAGGCGGTCCGGCGAACGGTGCTCGATATACTGGGCGAGATCCCAGCGATCGACCTGCTCGAAAATCTCCTCGATCAGCCCGTCGGGAAGCGGCGCCCTGACGAACCGCTCGCCGCGGCTGAAGCGCGCGAAATCCCAGTCCCGATCCGCGAAGGCCTCGGGGATGCAGTGCCGCCACGCCGGCAGGTACTTGTCCGTTTCGGCCTCGATCGCCCGTTCCGCCCGGGCGAGCGCGTCGATATAGCCCCTGAGCGCCCGGCGGGGCATGGTTTCGGGCACCCACCAGATGGTCATGAACTCGTCCTCGACGATCGCCCGCATGCCGAGCTGCCTGGCCATGTCGATCTGCGGGGGGAGCAGGCTCGCGGCTTCCACCTCGCCCGAGATCAACGCCTCCAGCCGGGCGGAGAACCCGCCGACATTGAGGCAGTCGATGCGCTCCAGCGGGAGATATTTCTCCAGCCGGTAGGGCACGTTGAAATGGCTGCCCGCGCGCATGCCGACCGCGATCGGCACGTCCGCCAGATCCTCCGGCGTCCGGATCTCCGAATCGGGGCGGACGAAGATCCCCCAGGGCGAGACGCCGTAGCAGTCGCGCACCGCCTTGCCCATGCCGGAGGCGGCGTTGCTCACCGTTCCCCACTGGCAGGCGCACTGGATCAGGTTGTCGGCGCCGTTGTCGGCGAACGGGCGGTCCTGCGGGCGCTCGAAATAGCCCAGCCCCTTCCAGCTCGACTGGGTGCCGCGAAACACCTGCATGTCGAATTCGACGTCGAGCCCCGCGTCGCGGAAGAAGCCTTCCTCCATGGCGACGAACTCGTTGATGCCCATGCCCTTGGGCGCAACCCGGACGGGAATCGGTTCGGACATCGCTGAATCCTCTCACGGTCGATGGGGGAACCGGCCGGAGCGCCCGCCCCGGCCGGTCGCGGGACGCGCTACTTCATTTCCTTTTCGAGCCGCATCATGGTGGCCTTGTGCTTCACCGCCGCTTCGGCGCGGGTCTGCTCGGCCGCCGCCTTGATGAGGTTGTACATCGGCGCGATCTTCGGGTTGCTGCCGAGGATCTTGTCGCCGAGCGGCTTGGCGCGGCGGAAGAACTCCTCGCGGTCGGCGGCGGAGAAATCGATCACCTCGCCGCCCTCCTTGACCCACTGCTTCTCCCAATGGGTGGTGATCTCGATGGCGATCTCCACCGTGGTGTCGGTGAGCTTGGCGCCCTCCTCCCAGATCGCGGTCTGGAGATCCTTGGGCAGCTTCTTGAGCACCGCGAGGCTGGCATAGGCGCCGACCGGGATATAGCCGCCGGCGGTCCGCGTGAGGTACTTCGCCACGGTGTAGAACTTGGACGGCCCCATGACGATGATCGCGCTGCGCGCGCCGTCGACCACCCGCCTCTGGATCGACGGGACGACCTGGGAATAGGGGATCGGCACGCCGGCCGCGCCGAAGACCTCCATCAGGGCGATCTCCATCTTGGTGGCGAGCACGCGGAGCTTCTTCCCCTCGAGGTCGGCCAGCGTGCGGATCGGATCGCGCGAGGAGATCGCGCCCACCCCCGCGCTCCACAGATAGACCGGCACGATGCCGGCCTCCATGCCGAGCTTGTCCCATTCGGGGCGCACGCTCGGGTGGTTGAGCGTCAGATGCTGGTGCCAGTGCGAATCGAACATGCCGGGCGCGTCGGGCGCCTGGAAGGCCGGGTTGATGCCCTGGAAGAAGCCCGGCGGGGTGAAGAAAAAGGCCTGGGTGCCGAGCTGGATGCCCTCGAGCTGGCGCGGGATGATGCCGAGCTGGGCGGCCGGGAAGATCTTGACCTTGAGCTTGCCCGCGGTGCGTTTCTCGAGCGCCGCCTTGAGCAGCTCGGACGAGCGGTGGTTGGAGTCGTTGATCGTCACGAAGCCGATCTTGATCTCGTAGCTCTTCTGGGCCGAAGCGGGCCAGGCGGCGATCGCCGCGAGGACGCCGGCTGCCGCCAGCGGGACGCGGGTAAGGTTCCTCATCGCGCAGTCTCCCTGTGTCGCCGGGGCCGTCCTCCGGTCCCGGACGTTTCTCCCGCCGGGAGTATGACCCCTGCCGCGGCGCCGGGACAATGCTTGCGTTGGCTCGCCCTGTACCGGCCCGCCCGAAACAGCGTAACGTTCGCCGGTTGCCTGACGGCGCATGGGGGAGGACGCGATGGCGGGACAGACCGGGAAGAGCGACGAGGAATTCTTCGCCGAGCGGGGGTTCGGCCTCAAGATCGGCTTCGGCGAGAGGCCCGCGCTGATCGTGATCGACATGCTCAAGGCCTTCACCGATCCCGACCGCATGCTGGGCGCCGACCTCGATGCCGAGATCGGCGCGATCGAGCCGCTGCTCGACGCCGCGCATGAGCGCGACATCCCGGTGATCTTCTCCACCGTGATCTACGAGGACGACGACCTCAGGGACGCCGGCATCTGGGCGCTCAAGCAGAAGGGGGTGGTCACGCTGAAGGCGGGCGACGACGGGGTCGAGGTCGATTCGCGGCTCGATTTCCGCCCGGGCGACACGCTGCTGGTCAAGAAATACGCCTCCTGCTTCTACGGCACCGACATCGTCTCGCGGCTGATGGCGCATGGCGTGGACACGCTGATCATCACCGGCTGCACCACCTCGGGCTGCGTCCGCGCGACCGCGGTCGACGCCTGCCAGGTCGGCTTCCGGCCGATGGTGGTGCGCGAGGCGGTGGGCGACCGCTCGCAGGCGGCGCACGACCAGAGCCTGTTCGACCTCAACGCCAAATACGCCGACGTGGTCTCGCTCGACGAGGCGCTGCAATACCTGTCGACGATCGGCCACAACCGATAGCCCGGGGGACGGCATGGAACACGGACGCTTCGCCTACTCGCCGATCGTCGACCGCGAGCCGCTGCGCTTCCCGAACGGCGCGCGGATCGCGGTCTGGGTGATCCCCAATATCGAGCATTTCCACTGGGACAAGCCCTCGACCTCGGTCACCGCGGTGACCGCCCATCTCAAGCCCGACGTGCTCAACTATTCGTGGCGCGATTTCGGCGTGCGGGTCGGCATCTGGCGCTTGATCGAGGTGATGGAGCGCCACGGGGTCAAGGGCACGGTGGCGCTCAACTCGGAGGTCTGCGGGCAGTACCCGCGCATCGTCGAGGCCGGCAACGAGCTCGGCTGGGAGTGGATGGGGCATGGCAGCACGAACTCGGTGCTGTTCAACGACCAGCCCGAGGACGAGGAGCGCCGGCTGATCGGCGACATCGTCTCGACCATCGCGGCGGGCACCGGGACCGCGCCCAAAGGCTGGCTCGGGCCGGCGCTCAGCGAGAGCCTCAACACGCCCGACATCCTGGCCGCGAACGGCATCGAGTATGTCTGCGACTGGGTCAATGACGAGCAGCCCTACGCGATGGAGGTGAAGTCGGGCTCGCTGGTCTCGATGCCCTACTCGATCGAGATCAACGACATCCCGGCCTTCCTCGACCGCGGGCTGGGCGCCGAGGAGTTCTACCGGATGATCGTCGACCAGTTCGACATGCTCTACGAGGACGGCGCGACGACCGGCCGGGTGATGGCGATCTGCCTCCACCCCTTCCTGATCGGCCACGCCTTCCGCGCCAAATATCTCGACAAGGCGCTCCGCCATATCCGCCAGCGCGCCGAGGTGTGGGTGACCAGGGGCGGCGACATCAACGACTGGTACCGGGCGAACTACCTCGCCGGGTCATAGCCGCCAGCGCAGCAGGGAGCGCTCGGCGCGGGCGATCAGCCAGTTCACGGTGAGCCCGAGCACCGACAATATGGCGACGCCGGCGATCAGCTCGTCCATCGCCATCAGGCTGCCGGCGAGCAGGATATAGGCGCCGATGCCGAACTCGGCGCCGATCATCTCGGCGGCGACCAGCAGCACGATGGCGATGGCGGCCGAGATCCGGAACCCCGGCAGGATCGCCGGCAGCGCGCCCGGCAGGATGATCTTGCGCACGATCGACCACCAGGAGAGCCCGAAGGACTGGCCCATGCGGATCAGGCCGCGCTCGACATTGTCGACCCCGCCATAGGTCGCGATCACGGTGGGGAAGAAGGTGCCGAACAGAATGGTCGCGACCTTCGAGCCCTCGCCGATGCCGAACCAGATCACGAACAGCGGAAGGAGGGCGATCTTGGGGATCGGGAAGATCGCCGCGACCACCGGCGCCAGCCCGGCGCGGGCGAGCGAGAACAGCCCGATGGAGATGCCGACCGCCATCCCGAGCACGGTGCCGATCGTCCAGCCCAGCACCAGACGCTGCATCGAGGCGCTCACATGCTTCCACAGCAGCCCGGTCTCCACCAGATATTCGAGGGCGGCGAGCGCCTCGGACGGGGCCGGCAGCACCAGCGGCGGGATCACCCCGGCGCGGCACCCCGCCTCCCAGAGCCCGATCACGGCGACGAACACCAGCGGCCCGACGATGCCGAGCGGCCGCGGCAGGAACCCGCCGCCCCTGAAGGGCACGCTCCTGCGGACCTCCTCAGCCATCGACCAGCTCCAGCTCGGCCGCCAGGGCCTCGTCGCGGAGCAGGGTCCAGAGGCGTTGGCGATGCTCCTCCAGCTCGCCCGCATGCGCCGGGCGGGTATCGAGCGGCAGGTCGATCTCGATGATCTCGCGGACCTGTCCGGGGCGGCGCGACAGCACCACCACCCGGTGGCCCAGCCGGACCGCCTCCTGCAAATTGTGGGTGATGTAGACGGCCGAGAAGCCCTCGCGGGTCCACAGCTCGATCAGGTCGTCCATCAGCAGCTCGCGGGTCTGGGCGTCGAGCGCCGACAGCGGCTCGTCCATCAGCAGGAAGGCGGGCGAGACCGACAGCGCGCGGGCGATCGCGACGCGCTGCTTCATGCCGCCCGAGAGCTGGCGCGGGAACGCCGAGCGGAACTCCGAGAGCCGGGTGCGGGCGAGCACGTCGTCGACGATCCGCTCGGTCTCGCCGCGTCCGAGCGCGTGGTCCTCCAGCGCGAGCCGCACATTGCCCTCGACCGTGCGCCAGGGCAGCAGCGCGAAGTCCTGGAAGATATAGGTCAGCGGGTTGAGCGAGCCGGGCGGCGGCTCGCCGATCTGGATCACGCCCCCGCTGTCGGGCCGTTCGAGCCCGCCGATCAGGCGCAGCAGGGTCGACTTGCCGCAGCCCGACGGCCCGATGACGCAGACGATGCGCCCTTCGGGGATGTCGAGATCGATCCCCCGCAGCACCTCGACCTCGCCATAGGCGTGGCGAAGGCCGGCGAGGCGCAATTCCATCGCGCGGCCTTGCGCCTGGGGATCAGTAGGTCTCGACGTAGCTCCCGTCGACCAGCTTGTCGATGCCGATATCGCTCTTGACCAGCCCCGACGCCTTGAACCAGTCGAGCTGCGCCTTGACGCTGGAGAGGTTGAGCTTGGCGCCCTGGTTGAGCCGCATCGCGCCGTTGCGGATCGACGGCGCCGCCTTGGCGTAGGGCCGGCTGGTGTAGACGTATTTGTGGATCAGCTTGACCGTCGCCTCGGCCGCCGCCTCGCCGGCGGTCTTGTCGACCAGGGCGGCGTTGAAGTCGGCCGCGCCGCGCGAGAACGCGGCGAGGAAACGCTTGGTGCGGTCGCGCTGCTCCGCCGCCGTCTTCGCCGAGGTGAACACCGTGGTCACCTGGTAGTCCGGCGCGTAGTCGGCGACCCACCCGATGATGCGGATCTTGCCGCCTCTGGCGAGCGCCTTGGCGATATGCGGCACGATGGCCCAGGCGTCGATCTGGCCCGATTTCAGCGCGGCGATGATCGCCCCCACCTTCTGCAGCGGCTTGAGCTTGATCTGCTCCAGCGGGATGCCTTCCTTCTCGGCGATGCGCGACGCCATGTAGTGGAAGGAGGACCCGGTCTGGGTCATGCCGAAGCTGCGCCCGGCGAGCTTCGCGGGCGTGGTCACGCCGGCCTTCCAGGCGGCTTCGGAGACCAGGATGGCCGAGCCGTCGATCCCCTTCTCCTCGTGCAGCGCGCCGCCGATGATCTTGATCGCGCCCTTGTCGGCGAGGTTGATCAGCCCGCCGGTGATCGCGGTCACGCCGTAATCGATGTCGCCCGAGGCGATCGCCACGGCCATCGGCGCGGCGGCCTGGAAGTACTTGAACTCGACGTCGAGCCCGGCCTCCTTGAAGTAGCCCTTCTCGAAGGCGATGAAGCTCCCGGAATGCGAGGTGAAGCGCAGCGCGCCCACGTTGATCTTGTCGGCGGCAAAGGCGGCGCTGCCCGCCAGCACCGCGGAAGCGGCCACCAGCGCGGCGGCGAAGCGCCGGGTCGGGGCAGCATGGCGTTCGATCAGCACTTTCCATTCCTCCCTGGGACTGGCTGTGAATGCACGGCATCATACATGAGAGCGCGGCGCCCGCGCGACCGCCGATCGCAACGCCGGGCGCCGCCCCCGCCCGGCCGCGAGCGGGCCCGCCTCGGGACGGTCCGCCGCTATCCGGCCGAAGGCGCGGCGGTCACCAGCCCGCCGTCAGGCGGACCCCCACCCCGTGCTCGGGCGGCCGGTCGCCGCCCGCCGCCTCGCGGCGCGTGGCTTCGATCAGCAGGCCGAACGCCAGCCGCGCGGGCCGGGCCCGCTCCAGCCGCCAGCCGAAGCTGTATCGCCGATACGACTCCGCCAGCCGCAGCCCGAGCTCGGGCGTGGCCGTGAGGCGGTCGGCCAGGACCTCGAACCCGTAGCCCATCCGGGCGTCCAGCCGGCCCTTCGCCTCGAACGCGCGCTCGGAGCCGCCACGCGACGCATCGTCCAGCGACCACAGCGTCTCCGTCCCGCTCTCCGCCTCGCCCCAGACCGGCTGGAGCGCAAACCACGGCTCCCGGCCCAGCGCGCCCGGCGACAGCGCCGCCGACCCCGAGACGCCCCACTCCTTGCGGCCCTTCGCCTCGTGCGCGACCAGGGCGCGCACCCTTCCCTCCACCGTGAACGCCCCCGCCGCGTAGCGCATCCCGGCGCCCAGCTCCATCCCGACCCCGGTCCCGGCATCGCCTTCATCGAAACGCAGGCCGATCTCGCCCGACGGCGTGACGGTCGTGCCCGCCGCGGCGCCGAAGTCGCCCTCGGCGTCGAGGATCAGCCTGAGCCGGTTGGCACTGCCTACGGCTTGCTCGAGATCCCTTTCCCGGCCGGACTCGGTCTGCACCCACATCGCATCCGACTTCACCGACAGGCGCAAATCGTCCGGCTCCTCGCCTTCGAAGATCCGTCCCTTCACGCCGAGCGCGCCCATCCGCATCGCGACCCTGGTCAGGATGGACGCCTGACCCTCGGGCTTCACCGTGAGGTCGCCGGCGCCGTAGCCGACCAGCCCCCAGACGCTCAGGTCTTCGGCCAGCGCGAACCGGGCATAGGGGTAGACGCCGGTGAGGTCGGCCCGGATCCTGCCCCGGTCGAATCCGCCGCTGCGCGACGCGACCGGCCGGTAGCTGCCCTCGCTGTCGCTGAGCGCGACCGCGACACCCGCCAGAACGCGCCCCCACTGGCCGTCGACGCCGAGGAATCCGGTGGTCACATCGCTTTCCAGCGTCGTCTCGTCCACCCGGGCCTCGAAAGCGCCGAACGCCATGCGGCCCCAGAGCGTGTAGGCGGGGCGCTCGCCGGCCCCGCCCGCCGTGAGGTGGAACGCGCTGCGGCGCAGCAGCTCCCGCCCGCTCATCCCGCGGGTCGCGCGGAAACCGGCCGCGTTCTCCGCTTCCTCCAGCCAGCCCGGCCGGTCCGCGAAACCCGCTTCCTCCCCCGCCACGCCGGACCCGGTGCCGCCGACGCGCCGGCCGCCGAGCGTCACCTGCGATCCGTCGGCAGCCTCGAAGCGCGACGTCATCACATCCACCGCCTGGACCCCGATGGCGCGCCCGAGGCGGACGTTCCAGGCCTCGATCGTCGCGGTCTCGACGGAAGGGGTGACGTCGATGGTCATGGTGTAGGCCGACGCGCTCTCGTCGGTGCCGTCGCTCACCCTGAAGGCGAAGCTGGCATAGGGATCGCCGAAGGCGTTCGCCGCCGGGGCGAAGACCAGCCTGCCGGCGTCGATATCGGCCCGGGCGATCGACTGGCCGGCGGTCACCGCCGCGCCGCCATCGGTCAGCGAGCCCGCCGCCGGCAGGGTCACGATCCTGACGCTCGCCAGCGTGTCGCCCGGGTCCGCGTCGGCAAAGCCGAAATCGGCGGCGGCGAAGGCGTAGGGCGTGTCCTCCGGCGTGGTCGCCTCCCGGTTGGCCGCGGTCGGCGCGGCGTTCGCGTCGGGCACGACGGGCACGACGGGCACCACGGGCATGTCGGTCACGTCGACGGTCATGGTGTGACCGAACTAGAATGCTCTTTCAGTGCTAACGGGCTCGATCAGGATCGTTGTCTCTCCCGGTTAGATCACTAATATAGGGTACTTTTTTGGGGGCCGCAAGTCTATTCCAAAGAGGCGAAATTTCTACCTTATGTATTTCTTATGTGGGCAGTTGATTGCATTCAGGGAAATGCAATAGGTTTGAGAGAATTGGATTGATATGGAGACCATCGGAATTCCTTGATCTATTATCGGCATAATATGGCCTTGTGTCGACCGGTTCAGGGACCGTTGCGGGGAGGCCTGCGATGAACGGGGACGAGGGCGGGCACCGCCAGCGGGCGGTGATGGCGAGCGATGCGGAGTGGGAGCGGGCCGGGCGGCTGGCGCGGCAGCACGGCATGGACCGGTCGCGCTACCTGATGCATCGCGCGCTGATGCCCGATGCGATACCGGCGGAGGTTCTGCGCCGCGCGGTGCGCGAGCTGCTGGTGCTGTCGCTGCTGGAGGAGAGACGGCTGCGCGAGGCGGGCGCGGGCCGGGAATGGGAAGACGCGTGCGACGCGGTGGACGGGTGGATCGACCGCGAGCGCACGCTGGGGGGCGTGACCGATCCCGGCGCGGCGAACCGGTGGAAGGCGCTGGGCGGGGAGCTCGACGGAGAGGACGACCCCGGAACGGTTCCAGGGCAGGGGAGGCAGGCTGAGGGGTGATCGAGGATCCGAAGCGCCCGCGCAGCCTGAGCCTGAACGCGGCGGAGCGGAAGACGGTCCGCGACGCCGCGGCGGCGGCGGGCAAGCCGATCTCGGAATACGTTCTCGATCTGGTGGCGGCGGACGACCCCGGCCGGCATCCGGTGGTGCTGACGCCCGGCGAGCAGGAGGAGCTTCGGGACGGGCTGCGCGAGGTGCGGGGGTTCGTGCGGACGGTGAAGGCGGCACGCGGGGAGGGCGGGCCCGGTCTCGCGGGGGCGGGGCGGAGGGGTTGTCGGGAACGGCCCCTGTCCGCTCGCCGGCTCCGGCGGAGCTGTCGCCGGAGCCGGAGGTGGGCGCCCTGGGGGCCGTGGCGCCGGCGGGGGCGCACGTGGCGGAGCGGGGGGGGGGGGGGGCCGGAGCCGGGGCGGCGGACGGCGATCCCGGAAGCCGAGATCCGCGCCGTCGCGCTGGGCCACGCGCCGGGGCGCTACACGATCGGCGAGATCGACGCGGCGATCGACCGGCTGGCCGGGAACGGAGATCTGATCGAAGTCGAGCGCCGCGGGATGGACCGCGCCTTCGTTACCGACCGGGCGGTGAAGGCCGAGCGCCGGGTTTTGGCCTCGATGCGGGCCGGCCGCGGCAAGAGCGTGGCGCTCGCCGGGGAAGAGACGGTCGAGGCGCGGCTCGAAACGTCGAACCTCACGCAGGGCCAGAGGGAAGCGGTCCGCACGGTGCTGCTGTCGGACGATCTGGTGATCGGCGTGCAGGGCCATGCCGGCAGCGGCAAGACCACCATGCTGCGCGCGGTGAAGGCGCTGCTGTGGAACACGAGCATCCACGGCCTCGCGCCTTCGGCCGCCGCCGCGCGGGTGTTGGAGCGCGAGGCCGGCATCCCGTCCCGCACCCTGCAGTACTTCCTGACCCGCTTCGACGACCTCACCGACCCGGAAGCCCTGGCACGGGCGAGGCAGGACTATGCCGGCTCGGTGCTGGCGGTCGACGAGGCCTCGATGATCGACACGATGCGCATGGGCGAGCTGCTGCGGATCGCGGACCGTCTCGGAGTGGCCCGGGTGGCGCTGGTGGGCGACACGGCGCAGCTGCGGGCGGTGGATGCGGGCCAGCCCTTCCGGCTGCTGCAGAAGGCCGGGATGAAGACCGCCGCCATGACCGAGATATTGCGCCAGCGCGACCCCGAGCTGCTCGCGGCCGTCGCCCAGTCGCGCGTGGGCGAACCCGGCGCCGCGATCGAGGGGCTGGGCGACCGGGTCCGCGAGGCGCCCCGGGAAGAGCTCGGGTACGAAGCGGCAAGGCACTGGCTCGCCCTGCCGCCGGAGGAGAGGGCCGACACGCTGCTGCTCGCCCCCACCCACGCGATCCGCCGCCAGGCCAACGAGGCGGTGCGCGAGGGGCTGGAGCTGGAAGGCGTCCTGCACGGCCGGGTGCTCCCGATCGACCGGCTGGTCGACCGCCGCCTCACCCGCGCTCAGGCCGCCGACATCGGGAACTACCAGCCGGGCGATCTGGCCGCGTTCCACCGCGACCATTACGGGTGCCGGAGGGACGACGTGTGCACCGTCACCGGGATCGAGGACGGCATGGTGGTGCTGGCGCATCCGGACGGCAAGGAGCGCCGCTTCCGCCCGTCGGGCAATGCGGCGTGGTATCTCCGGATCTGCGACACCGAGCGGATCGAGTTGCGCGCCGGCGACCGGATCCGGTGGACCCGCAACCGCAAGGCGCCCCGCTCCGGCGCGCCGGACCTGGTCAACGGCGGCGAGGCGGAGATCGTCGGCATCGATTACAAGCGGGTCCGGTTGCGCGACGCCGAAGGCCGGGCGTTCAGCCTCGCGCTGACGGATCCGCAGCTCCGCCATCTCGATCATGCCTACTGCTCCACCGTCCATTCGGCGCAGGGAAGAACGGCAAGAGCCGCGATCGCGGTACTGGATGCCGGCGCGGCGGACCGGGAGCTGTTCCATGTCGAGCTCAGCCGGGTGAGCCACGCCTTCATGCTGCTGACCGACGACCGCGAGGCGCTGGTCGAGCTGCTGCAGGCGCGAGAGGGGATCGAGGACGGCGCGCTGGAGGCGCTCGGCGTCGATCCGGCGCAGATCCCCCCGGTGGACCCGGAACTGTTCGCGGCGCTGGCGGAGGACTGGCGGGCGCTCCGGCGACGCGGCGAGCATACGAACACCCTCCCCTTCTTCCTTCCCGGCTACCCGGAGACGATGGCGCGGGCGGCGGCGCTGTCGGAGATCGAGGACCTGCCACCCGACATGCGGCGCTTCGTCGAGCGCATGCTGGCGGAGCACGAGACCCACCTCGCCCGCGACCGGGAGGTCAAGGCGCTCACCCGGAAGATCCAGGAGAGCCGGCGGCGCTGGCCGGAGCTGGGCTGGGCGGCCAGGGCGCGGGGATGCGCGGTGGACGAGCTTCCCCGATACGCCGCCTGGCGCGAGGAAGGGACGGTGCTGCTGGAGGAGAGCCATCGGCTCGCGGAAGCCGGCGCCGACCTCCGGGCCGGGGATTTCGACGCCGCGCGCCATCTCCGCGCGATGCCGGGAGCGCTCGCCGGGCTGGAAAGCGCGGCCCGGGCGCTCGAACGGACGCGCACGCTGGACGACGCGCGGCGGCTCCAACCGGTTCGGCGGGCGATTCTCGACGGGGCGGTGCGCCTCCCAGCAGAGCGCCGGGGCCCGCGAGCGCACGCGCTGGCTGGAGGCCGCGCGGCGGCTCGAACCGGTTCGGCGGGCGATCCGCGACGAGGCGGTCCGGCTCCTGGAGGAGCGCCGGGACCTGGAGGAACGCGCCCGCCTGGCGCACCGGTCCGGGTTCGCGCCTCCCACGGTGCTGGAGGAGCATGCCGGCTGGTCGGAGCGCTGCGAGGCGCTGGCCGCGCGCTGGCGGGTCATGGGCGGCGATACGGCCTTGCCGCAACTCCACCGCGACCCGCCGTCGGACAAGATGGAGGAAATCGCCGCCGACATTGTCCGGCTCGAGGAACTCCGCGGCCACGACGATGTCTGGGCGCGGTGGTTCGCCATGCGCCGGTCGATCGTCGAAGAGATGTCGGCCCGGAACACCATTCCTTTCTATCTCGAAGGCTGGAGCGCGTTCGTGGACCGGGCCCGCGCGCTG
>MPNO01000039.1 GCA_002239065.1 Defluviicoccus sp. bin129
CAGATTCCATCAGGGCCAGCGGGCACCAGGTCCCGCAGCAACAGGCCGGATACAAAACTGCAATCCGCCTGCCCGTCGCACCCAAATCGGTCCTTGCGTCCCGGGAGGCGTCCATACAAAACCTCGTCCCCGTGGGGCAGGGAGGGTTCTCCACTCCGCGCTGCGCGCTCCGGTCGAAATGACGGGTTGGGTAATGGAACGGCGCCGCGCCTCACTCCGCCGCGGCGCGGCCCTGGCTCCCGGCGAAGGCCGGCGCGACCTCCTCGACGAATTTGTGCATCTGGTCCTTGACCATCGCGTGCGGCTTGCGCCCGACATTGAAGTAGAGGATGACCTCGTCGATGCCGTCGGCTTCGACGCGCTTCAGGGTCTCGATCACCGAGTCCGCGTTGCCGATCAGGATCGACTTGTCGGACAGGGTCTCCTTGGTCATGCCGCGCAGGATCTCGTTGATCTTCATGAAGTAGTGCATGGTGGGCGGCATCTTGGACGGATCGTCGGGGAAGGCCCTGAGCACGCAGTGGCGGAAATAGTCCATCATCGCCTGGCGCCCGAAATCCTCCTCCTCGGGGGTGTCGGCGAGGTGGATGAAATAGCTGCACTTGGCGCGGCCCGGGCGATTGCCCTCCTTCTCGCAGGCCTCGCGGTACCGGTCCACCGCCGGCCCCAGCCCGCCGAAGATCATCGAGGCCGCGAAGGGGGCGTAGATGATGTTGAGCCCGCGCCTGGCCGCCATCTCCATGCTGGTGCCGGAGAAACACGCGATATAGACCGGGATCGGCTGCTGCACCGGCTTCGGCGTGATCGCCATGTCGCGGATGTCGTAATACGCCCCCTTGTGCGACCACATGCCGGGCTCGGTCCACGCCTTGAGGACGATTTCGATCCCCTCCTCGAAGATCTCCTTCGATTCCATGAAGTCGGCGCCGAAGGGCTCGTACTCGGCGCGGTCGTAGCCCCGCCCGGTGGCGTACTCGACCCGCCCGCCGCTCAGCAGGTCGAGCGTCGCCCAGCACTCGGCGACGTGGATCGGGTGGTGGATCGGCAGCACGTTGACCGCCGGCGCGAGCCGGATGCGCTCGGTCTCGGGGATGATGCTCGCCAGCACCAGGTCGGGGCGCGAGTTGACCCCGAGGCGGTCGAAATGGTGTTCGCCGATCCAGGCGGACGCGAAGCCCAGCCGGTCGGCGAGCACCGCCTGCTCGCGGATCTCCAGCACGAAGTCGCCCGCGCTACGCGGGTTGTCGGGATAGTAGTTGTCCGACAGGGTGAAATAGCCGAATTCCATGACGCCTCGCTCCCGGGCCGGGCTGGTACGGCGTGATTGGTATAGCCAAAGGCCGGGGCCGGCAACCGACGCGGATGGCGGGCTCGCCACCCGTCTCGTCATTTCGACGGACCCCGGACTTGATCCGGGGCGTAGCCGCGCGCAGCACGGCGTCCCCCTCGTCATTTCGACCGGAGCCGCGCGCAGCACGGCGCCCCCCTCGTCATTTCGACCGGAGCCGTGCGCAGCACGGCGGAGTGGAGAAACCTCGTCCCCATTGGCAGGGAGGTTTCTCCACTCCGCGCCTGCGGCGCTCCGGTCGAAATGACGAGGGGGGACGCGCTTGGCGCGGCTACGCCCCGGATCAAGTCCGGGGTCCGTCGAAATGACGGGGTGGCCCGGCGGACGCGCGGCGTTGACGGGCCTTTGCCGGGCGTGAATCATGCGGCATCTCGAAAAGGGGGCAGCGATGAGCGCCACGGGAATCGGAGCCAGCGTGCTGCGCAAGGAAGACCGGCGCTTCCTCGCCGGGCGCGGCAACTACGTCGCCGACATCGCCGCCGCCAACGAGGTCGCGCTCGCCTTCGTCAGGAGCCCGGTGGCGCATGGCCGGATCCGCTCGATCGTCAAGCCGGACGGCGCGGAGCACCTCGTGTTCGCGGCCGACGACCTCGACGGCGTGGCGCCGATGCGCGCGCCGTCCAAGCTGCCGGGCTACAAGCCGGCCGACTTCCCGGCGCTGGCCACGGGCAAGGTGCGCTTCGTCGGCGAGACGGTCGCGGCCTGCGTCGGCGCGACCCGGGCCGAGGCGGAGGACCTCGCGCAATTGGTCGAGGTCGAGTACGAGGAGCTCGCGCCCGCGGTCGACATGCTGGCGGCGCGCGCGCCGGGCGCCCCGCTGGTCCACGAGGCCTGGGGCGACAACATCGCGCTCGCCACCCGCACCGAGGGCGACATGGCGGCGGTCGCGGCGCGCGCCGCCCATACGGTGACCCGCGAGTTCCGCATGAGCCGCCAGGCCATGGTGCCGATGGAGGGGCGCGCGGTGCTGGCGGAATGGAATTCGCGGATGGACCAGCTGATCGTCCACACCGCGACCCAGGTGCCGCATCTGATCCGCGCCGGGCTCGCGCTGTTTCTCGGGCTGGAGCAGCGCCAGGTGCGCGTCATCGCGCCCGACGTGGGGGGCGGGTTCGGGCTGAAGACCTATGTCCAGCCGGAGGAGCTGGTCGCCTGCTGGTACGCGATGAAGTCCGGCCGCCCGGCGCGCTGGATCTCGGACCGGCGCGAGCACCTGATCGCCGACGCCAATTGCCGCGAGCACCACTACATCGTCACCGCTCATGCCGATGCCGACGGCAGGATCCTCGGCCTCGAGGGCGAGGTCACGGTCGATGCCGGGGCGTACTCGATCTACCCCTTCACCAACTGCCTGGAAGCGGCGATGGCGGGCGGCAATTTGCCGGGCCCCTATGCGATCGAGGCCTATGGCGTAAGAACCTGGACGGTGGTCACCAACAAGCCGCCGCTGGTCCCCTATCGCGGCGTGGCGAGGCCGGGCGTCGCCTTCGCGATGGAGATGCTCCTCGACGCGGTGGCGCGCGAGGTCGGGCGCGAGCCGCACGAGGTGCGGATGATCAACATGGTCCCGGAATCGGCCATGCCCTACACCAATATCGCGAAGAAGACCTTCGATTCGGGCGATCACCCGGGCGCCGTCGCCAGGGCCGCCGGGATGATCGACGTCGCGTCGGTGCGCGAACGCCAGGCGCGCGGCGAGCCGGACGGCAGGCTGATCGGGCTCGGCTTCGGCAGCTATGTCGAGCAGGCCGCGCACGGCACTTCGGTGTTCGCGAGCTGGGGGGTGCAGATGGTGCCGGGCTACGAGCAGGCCGGCGCCAAGCTGACCCCGGATGGCGGGCTCGAGCTCCGGGTCGGGGTGCAGTCGCACGGCCAGGGGATGGAGACCACGCTGGCCCAGGTGGCGAGCGAGGTTTTGGGGATCGACCCGGGGAACGTCTCGGTGATCCACGGCGATACCGGGCTCACTCCCTACTCGACCGGCACCTACGCCTCGCGCAGCATCGTCATGGCGGGCGGCGCGGTGTCGCGCGCCTGCAAGGTGCTGGTCGAGAGGATGAAGACCATCGGCGGGCATCTGCTGCAATGCGAGCCCGACGAGATCCGCGTCGCCGACGGAAGGGTGATGGGGCCCGCCGGCGACCTGCCGTTCTCCGAGATCGGCCGGGTCTGGTACCTCAACCCGGAGGAGCTGCCGGCCGATGTCGACACCGACGGCGTCGAGGCGGTGGTGGGCTACCGCCCGGAGCCGGATCACGGCACGTTCTCCTACTCCACCCACGCGGCCGTGATCGCGCTCGATCCGGATACCGGGGCCGTGGAGGTGCTGGACTACATCGTGGTCGAGGATTGCGGCACCATGGTCAACCCGATGGTGGTCTCGGGCCAGGTCTATGGCGGGGCGGCGCAGGGGATCGGCACCGCGCTCTACGAGGAATCGCCGTTCGACGAATCGGGCCAGCCGCTCGCCTCGACCTTCGCCGACTACCATTTGCCGGGCGCGCCCGAGGTGCCCGCCTTCCGCCTCGCCCACATGGTGACCCCCTCGCCCCATACCGAGCACGGCATCAAGGGCATGGGCGAGGGCAGCACCATCCCGACCCCGGCGGTGATCGGCAACGCGGTCAACGACGCGCTGAAGCGCTACGGCGCCGAGGTCAACGAAACCCCGATCTCGCCGCGGCGCATTCTCGCGGCGATCGCGGCGTCCCAGGGAGAGGCGGCATGAAACCGGCCAGGTTCGATTACGCGCGGGCGAGCGACGTCGCCGACGCGGTGCGGCTGCTGGGCTCGACGGACGGGTTCAACAAGCCGCTCGGCGGCGGCATGTCGCTCGGCCCGATGATGAATTTGCGCCTCGCCCAGCCCGATCTCGTGGTCGAGGTGCGCCGGCTCGACGCGCTCAAGACGGTGGCGGAGGAGGACGGGCATCTGGCGGTCGGCGCGGGGATCACCCATTCGGCGATCGAGGACGGCAGGATCCCGGAGGTGACCAACGGCATGATGCGCTTCGTGGCCGGCCAGATCGCCTACCGCGCGGTGCGCAACCGGGGGACCATCGGGGGCTCGATCGCCCATGCCGACCCGGCGGCGGACTGGCCGACGGCGCTCCGCGCGCTGGGCGCCGAGGTGGCGATCGACGGGCCCGACGGCGCGCGCATCGTGCCGCTCGCGGACTTCCAGCTCGCCGCCTTCACGGTCGCGCTGGAGCCCGCCGACATCGTGACCGCGCTGCGCGTGCCAAGGCTCTCGCCGGCGGCCAGATGGGGCTACTACAAGATCTGCCGCAAGCCCGGCGAGTTCGCCGATTCGATCGGCGCCGTGGTGCACGACCCGGAGCGCGACTTCACCAATGTCGTCCTCGGCGCGACCGACGGGGCGCCGCTCGACGTTGCCGCGCTCGCCGAGGCGGTCAAAGGCGGCGGGACGGTCGAGATCGACGACGCCAAGGCCGCGCTCGCCGCCCAGGGCGCGGTGTTCGACGACTACGGCAACCAGATCCACGCCGTCGCGCTCAGCCGCGCGATCAAGGGAGCGCTCGCGTCATGACCGAGATCAGTCTCACGATCAACGGCGCGCCGGTGACGGCGAGCGTCGAGCCGAGGACCAGCCTCGCCGATTTCGTGCGCGACGGCCAGCGCCTGACCGGCACCCATCTGGGCTGCGAGCACGGCGTCTGCGGCGCCTGCACGGTGGAGATCGACGGCGAGCCGATGCGCTCCTGCATCACCTACGCGGTGAGCTGCGACGGGGCCGCCGTCACCACCATCGAGGGGTTCGACGACGACGCGGCGATGGAGGATCTGCGCCAGGCCTTCACCGAGAACCACGGCCTGCAATGCGGCTATTGTACGCCGGGCATGCTGGTGACCGCGCGCGACATCGTCCGCCGCCTGCCCGACGCCGACGAGAAGCGGGTCAGGCTCGAGCTCTCGGGCAATCTGTGCCGCTGCACCGGCTATGTCGGGATCGTCCGGGCGATCCTCTCGGTGCTGGAGAAGCGCCGCGGGTAGGGTGGGATTTCTTGCCGATGGAGGTCAAGGGACGGTGATCGCGCGATGCGTTTGATACACGCCATTTGCGCCGCGCTCCTTCTGCTCGCCGCCCCCGCGGCGGCGGAGCTGGCGCGCGAGCTGGGCTGGCGGGATCTCGCGCCCGGCGGCGAGGCCATCCACGATCCGCTGGCCGAGCTCACCAGCGACCAGAAGCTCGACCTCGAGACCATCGCCTGGGCCCGCGCGGAGAGGCGCCGGGGCGAGCTCTCCGAAGTCTCGCAGGAATACGAGGCCGCGGTCGAAATGGCCGACGCGCTCGCCGGCCAGGGCCTCGACGTGGACGCGCTGGTGGAGGCCTATGAGGCGTTCCTGGCGGCGGTGGACGCGCATAACCAGCGGGTCGACGGCGGGCTGGACGGCCAGCTGGTGCGCATCCCGGGCTATGCGCTGCCGCTGGAGTTCACCGGGACGGCGGTGAAGGAATTCCTGCTCGTCCCCTATTTCGGCGCCTGCATCCACGTCCCGCCGCCGCCGCCCAACCAGATGGTGTTCGTCACGCTGGACCGGCCCTACGCGATCACCCGGCTGTTCGACCCGGTGTGGATCACCGGCCGGATGAAGGTGGAGCGGGGCACGCGCTCGCTGTCCTTCGTCGACGGCAGCGCCGGGCTGGAAACCGGCTACACGATCAGCGGCAGAAAGATCGAACCCTTCGAGCGATGAGGCGGGCGGTCGGGCGGGGTCGGCCGAAAGGCTTCGCGGTTTCACGCATGTTATGTAATAACAATGAAAGGCCCCGCTTCAGGAGGAATCGAAATGCGCGCCAAACGACCCCTCACCGCGATCGCCGTCTGCCTCGCCGCGATCGCCGTCTGCCTCGCCGCCATCGCCGTGCCCTCGGCCGGCGCCCTGGCGGCGGAAGGCGAGCACAAGCCGCACGTGCATGGCGAGAGCAAGATGCGCCTTGCGGTCGAGGGCAGCACCCTGGAGATCGAGCTCGAATCGCCGGCGCACGACATCGTCGGCTTCGAGCACATGCCCAAGACGGCGGCGCAGCGCGATGCGGTGAAACGCGCCGTCGCCGCGCTCGGGAACGGCGAGGCGCTGTTCCGCCTGTGGCCCGGCGCGGGCTGCAAGCTGCGGGAGGCGGAGGTCGAAACGCCGCTCGCCGAGGCCGAAGAGCACGAGAAGCACGAGGAGCACAAGGAAGGCGAGCACGCCGACGAGGAAGTGCATTCCGAGTTCCACGCCCATTACCGCTTCCGCTGCGCCGAGCCCGGGCGCCTGGGGGCGGTCGAGGTGATGCTCTTCGAAACGTTTCCCAAGATGGAAGAGATCGAGCTCGGCGCCGTCCTGCCCGGAGGCCAGCGCGCGAAGACGCTGAAGCCGGGTTCGAACCGCTTCGACTTCTGACCCCCGGGCCTCCCCGCGCGACGCCCGCATGATCCGCCTCGCCGAGCTCCGCTTCCGCTGGCGCGCCCGGGACCCCCTGGTGCTCGACATCGAGGAGCTCGCCGTGGCGCGCGGCGAGAAGCTGTTCGTCAAAGGGCCGAGCGGCGGCGGCAAGACGACGCTGCTCAACCTGCTGGGCGGGGTGGTCGCGCCGGAGGCCGGCACGGTCGAGATCCTCGGCACCGAGGTGACCGGGCTGCGCGGCGCGGCGCGCGACGCGTTTCGCGCCGACCATATCGGCTTCGTCTTCCAGTCGTTCAACCTCGTCCCCTATCTGCCCCTGGTCGACAACGTGCTCCTGCCCTGCCGGTTCTCGGCCAGGCGGCGGGAGCGGGCGGGCGACCGCCCCGAGGACGAGGCCCGCCGCCTGCTGGCGCATATGGGGCTCGATGCCGGGCGGCTCTCGGGTCGCGGGGTCGTGCATCTGAGCCAGGGCGAGCAGCAGCGCGTCGCCGCGGCGCGGGCCCTGATCGGCGCGCCTGATCTGGTCGTCGCAGACGAGCCAACCTCGGCGCTGGACTCAGATGTCCGGGAGGCGTTTCTCTCCCTGCTGTTCGAGGAAGTCGACAAGGCGGGCGCGACGCTGGTCTTCGTCAGCCACGACGCAAGGCTGGAGCCGGCGTTCGGGCGCAGCCTCGCGCTGGCCGACATCAACCGCGCAAGCCCGGGAGGATGATGTGCCGATCCTCGCGCTCGCGCTGAGGAGCCTCGCCAACCGCCGCGCCACCGCCGGGCTGGTGGTCTTCGCGATCGGGCTCAGCGTCGCGCTCGTGCTCGGTGTCGAGCGGGTGCGGACGGAAGCCAGAGCGAGCTTCGCCAATACCGTCTCCGGCACCGATCTGATCGTCGGCGCGCGGAGCGGGGCGCTGCCGCTGCTGCTCTACTCGGTGTTCCGCATCGGCAACGCGACCAACAACATCTCATGGAAGAGCTACCGCGCGATCGCGCGCGCGCCCGGGATCGCCTGGACGATCCCCTTCTCGCTCGGCGATTCGCATCGCGGCTTCCGCGTCCTCGGCACCGATAGCGGCTATTTCGAGCATTACCGCTACGGCCGGAAGACCCGGCTGTCCTTCGCCGCGGGCGCCCCGTTCGACGACGTGTTCGACGCGGTGCTCGGCGCCGAGGTCGCCGAGGCGCTGGGCTACCGGCCGGACGACCCGATCGTGGTGAGCCACGGGCTCGGCGCGGCGGGCATCTCCGATCACGCGGACAAGCCGTTCCGGGTGGCCGGCATCCTCGCGCGCACCGGGACGCCGGTCGACCGGACGGTGCATGTCAGCCTCGCGGGAATCGAGGCGATCCATGTCGACTGGCGGCACGGCGCGCCGCTGCCCGGGCTCGCCGTCGACGCCGATTCGGTGCGCGAGATGGACCTCACGCCGAAGGCGATCACCGCCTTCCTGGTGGGGCTCGAATCGCGCCTCGCGGTGTTCCGCCTGCAGCGCCGGATCAACGAATACCGGTCCGAACCGCTGCTCGCGATCCTCCCCGGCGTCGCGCTGCAGGAGCTCTGGGACCTGATGGGAACCGCCGAGGCGGCGCTCTCGGCGATCTCCGTGTTCGTGGTCGCGACCGGGCTGCTCTGCATGGTGGCGACGATGCTGGCGAGCCTCGGCGAGCGCCGGCGCGAGATGGCCATCCTGCGCTCGGTCGGCGCCCGCCCGGGGCATGTGTTCGGGCTGCTGGTCGCCGAGGCGACGGCGCTGACGATCGCCGGCATCGCGGTCGGGCTCGGCGTCTTCTATGCCGCGCTCGCGCTCTCCCGGCCGGTGGTGAGCTCGGCTTACGGGCTGTATCTCGCCGCCGCCCCGCCGAGCGAACGCGAGCTCCTGTTTCTCGCCCTGGTGGTCGTCGCCGGCGCGCTATCGGGCACGGTGCCGGCGTGGCGCGCCTACGCCCAGTCTGTCGCCGACGGGATGACGGCCAGGACCTGACGGGTCGGCGAAATTCGCTACAGCTTCCGGGTGTCGCGCTCGGCGCCGTCGAACAGCACGTCGGCGACCGCCTGCGCCGCGCGGGCGTGGAAGGCGAGCGCGGTCTCGTCGAAATCGCGCGCCGGGACCGGGGTGTGCTCGAAATGCCCGAACCGGTCGGTGCCCCGCACCAGCGCCGCCGAATCCCACTCGCCCACCACCTGCGCGGTGTCGGGCGGAATGAAATGCATCGAGATGCCGATCCGCCGGTCGTCCGACAGGTTGGGCCCCGACGCGTGCGCGAGCCGGTAGGAATGCAGCGACATCTGGCCGGCCTCGAGCGGCATGTGGACCGCCGCCCTGTCGTCGACGCCCTCGACGATCTCCTGGCCGCGCGTCAGCATGTTGTCGTCGTGATAGGTGTCGCGGTGGGCCAGGGTGTCGCCGATATGGGTGCCCGGCATCACCCGCATGCAGCCGGCCTCGATGCCGGCCCCGGACAGCGCCAGCCAGGCGCTCACCACCCTTTCGCTCGACAGCCCCCAGTAGCGCGAATCCTGGTGCCACGAGACGAAGCTCCGCGACCCCGCCTCCTTGATCCAGAAGATCGTGTTCCAGCACAGGATGTCGGGGCCGACGAGCTGCTCGACCGGATCGAGAATCCTGGGATCGCGGATCAGGTCGTCGAGCCACTTGAACAGGAGATGCGACTTGCCGCGCTGGGTAGGCCTCAGCCGGCCGCCGTTCTCCGCCTCGAAGGCTTCGAGCCCGGCGCGGAGCGGCGGTATCTCGTGCGGCTCCAGCACCTTCAGCGGGAAGACATAGCCGTCCCGGCGGTATTGCGCGATCTGCCCAGGGGTGAGCGGCATGGCCCCCTCTCCGTTCCCGCGATATGATCCTGTCACAGGGGATTGCCGGGGAAAAGCCGTGGCGGAGATACTGAGCGACGAGCTGGTGGCGGGCGCGCGGCGCGACGGCTTCGTGTTCCCGGTGCCGGTGCTGAGCCCGGACCGGGCGCGCTACTATCTCGACCGGTTCGAGGAGTTCGAGCGCGACCACGCCGAGCGCGCGCCGCGCCGGCTGATGGTCAAGCCGCATGTCCTGTTCCCCTGGATGGTCGAGCTCGGCACCACGCCCGCCCTGCTGGACGCCATCGAGCGGCTGATCGGCCCCGACATCCTGCTCACCTCCTCGGCGGTCTGGGTGAAGGACGGCAACGACCCCTCCTTCACCACCTGGCACCAGGACTCGGCCTATTTCGGGTACGAGCCGCTCGAGGTCTGGGGCGCCTGGATCGGGCTCACCGATTCGCTGATCCGGCATGGCTGCCTGCGCTACAAGCCGGGCTCGCATCTGCGCGACGAGATGGACCACACCGAGACCTGGGCGGCGGACAATTTGCTGGCGCGCGGCCAGATGATCCCCGAATTCGACGAGACCGGCGTGGTCGATGCCGAGGTGCGGGCGGGCGAGGCGACGATCCACCATTTCCGCACCGCCCATTCGTCGAAGCCCAACACCACCGAAGAGCGGCGCATCGGGGTGCTGTTCGTCTACTGCCCGCCGCATGTGCGCCCGAGCCTCGGACGCTTCCCGGCGATGCTGGTGCGGGGCGAGGACCGGCACGGGCATTTCGACCGCGACCCGGTGCCGGACCGGGTGATGGACCCGGCGATGCTGGATTACCTCAACACCTTCCTCGACGGCTATTTCGACCCCGCGCTGCGCTCCGAGGCCGAGCGCAGGGCGGCCGAGGCGTAGCGACACGCGCCTCGATGCGGCGCCAGCCGACGTCATTTCGACGGACCCCGGACTTGATCCGGGGCGTAGCCGTGCGCAGCACGGCGGCCCCACCTCGTCATTTCGACGGACCCCGGGCTTGATCCGGGGCGGACCCGTGCGCCAGCACGGCGGCCCCACCTCGTCATTTCGACGGACCCCGGGCTTGATCCGCGGCGGCCCCCTGCGCCAGCACCGCGGCCCCACCTCGTCATTTCGACGGCCCCCGGGCTTGATCCGGGGCGGAGCCGTGCGCCAGCACGGCGGCCCCACCTCGTCATTTCGACGGACCCCGGGCTTGATCCCGGGCGGAGCCGTGCGCCAGCACGGCGGCCCTCTCGTCATTTCGACGGACCCCGGGCTTGATCCGGGGCGGAGCCGTGCGCCAGCACGGCGGCCCCACCTCGTCATTTCGACCGGAGCCGTGCGCCAGCACGGCGGAGTGGAGAAACCTCGTCCCCGTGGAAGGAAGAGCGGCAGGGAGGTTTCTCCACTGCGCGCCTTCGGCGCTCCGGTCGAAATGACGAGGGGGGAAGCGGCTGCGAGGTTTCTCCACTGCGCGCGTTCGGCGCTCCGGTCGAAATGACGGGTGGCGTGACACGCCGCGCGTTCCGGCTACACTCCCGCGCGGCCGAGGCCGGAACGCGGGGGAGACGATGAAAGCAGCCTATTTCGAACGGCACGGCGGACCCGAGGCGATCCGCTACGGCGACCTGCCGGACCCCGGGGCCGGGCCGGGCGAGGTCGTCGTCGACATCCACGCGGCGAGCGTCAACGGCGCCGACTGGAAGGTGCTGGCCGGCCGATACAGCCAGCTCGACGACTTTCCTTACGTGCTGGGGCGCGATTTCTCCGGCACGGTCGCGGCGCTGGGCGGGGGCGTGGACGAGTTCGCCCCGGGCGATGCCGTGTTCGGCGTCTGCGACGTGGGCCAGGAGGGGACCTACGCCGAGAAGCTGGCGATGAAGGCGGCGCTCTGCGCACGCAAGCCGGACGGGCTCTCCCATGTCGATGCCGCGGCGCTGGCGCTGATCGGGCTCACGGCCGTCGTCTCGATCGAGGACACGCTGAAGCTCGAGGCGGGCGAAAAGATCCTCATCCAGGGCGGCGCCGGCGGGGTCGCCGGGTTCGGCATCCAGCTCGCCAGGCATATCGGCGCCCGCGTCGTCGCCACCTGCAGCGCGCGCAACGTCGACTACGTGAGGAGCCTCGGCGCCGACGAGGTCATCGACTACAACGCGGTCGATTTCACCGACGCCGTCTCGGACTGCGACGCGGTGTTCGACACCGTGGGCGGCGACGTGACCGAGCGCTCCTTCGCGGTGCTCAGGCCGGGCGGGCGGGCCGCCTTCATCGCCTCGGGATCGACCCCGCCGCCATCGCCGCGCGACGACGCGATCTCGCTCCGCCCCCGGGTCGGGCGCGACCGCCCGCATCTGGAGCGCATCCTCGAACTCCACGCGGCCGGCGCGGTCACCGTGCCCGAAATCACCACGTTTGCGCTCGCCGACGCCGCCGCGGCGCTCGCGACCAGCGCCGCGCGCCACCTCAGGGGCAAGCTGGTGCTGCAAATCCGCTGATACCCGAATGATCCTTTGTCCGGTGGAAGCCACGCGTCGAGGGACCGACAGATGAACGCATGGGTGTTGCTGGCGCTGGCCATTGTCCTGGAGGTGCTCGGCACGGTGCTGCTGAAACTGTCGAGCGGTTTCGAGAAGTGGCACTGGGGAGGTCTTTCCATCCTCTGCTACGCCTGCTGCTTCTGGGTCTTCGCCCCTGCCCTCAAGGTGATCCCGGTCGGCGTCGCCTACGCTCTCTGGGCCGGAATCGGCATTCTCGCCGTGACGGTGATCGGATGGTCGGCGTTCGACGAACGTCTCGAGGCCGTCCAGCTGGCCTTCATCGGACTGATCGTGATCGGCGCCGTGGGCTTGCGCCTGACCACGACAGCGGGTCCGGTCTGACGCTACGGGGGCCGCCGTCGCCCCTCCGACAATCCAGGGACAAACTCTTCGATACGCCGTTTCACGGATGCGAGGAACGTGGACCTCGCTTCAAACGCCCGATTCGATCAGATCGGCAGCGCCGCCGGCTCGTTCTCGTAGCCGAGCACGTAGTTCCAGTTGGTGTGGTCGGGGTTGCGGTTGACCAGCGGGCGGGCGTAGAGCGGGTGGGTCATCGAGCGCACCTCGTGCTCCAGCGTGAACAGCACTTCGCCGCTCCCGGGATCGACGATGTCCCTGAAGCGGTACTGGTGCTGCCCGTCCTCCTGGCTCACCAGGCCGCGCGCCAACAGGCGTTCGTAGGGGCCGGAGAAGTCGGCGACATAGACCTGGATGTGGTGGTTGTCGTAGTCGGGAATCGGGTCTTCGGTCTCGCGGAACACCAGCGTCTGGTTGTGCCCCACCGAGACGAACGCGGCCGGCGCGCCGTCGTCCTCGTCGAGCGTGGCCCGCGCGCCCACGATCTCGTCGTAGAACCGCGCGATGCCGGCGGCGCTGCCGGCGGGCACGTCGGGGCGGACATAGGCCATGCCGAGGCGCATCCGCCCGAAGCGCTCGTCCGGCTCGTGCAGCCTGATCCGGTTGCCCCACGGGCTGGTCGCGTCGACATGGTCGTTGGCCGGGGCGAAGTCGAACTCGGTGTCCCCGAGCTCGTCCCGCACCTTCTTGAGCCGCCGGACCAACCCTTCGAGGTCGGGGATCACCAGCCCGACCCGGCCGCGCAGGCGCTGCGGCTCGCCGGTCGGCAGATGGAACTGGCTGCGCCCGATATTGACCCACATGTTGTTGGTGCTGGTCATCAGATAGGGGTCGCGGGTGAGCCCGAGCCCGGCGACATAGAACAGCGTCGACAGGCGCTGGTCCGGTATCTGCACGTTGACGTGTTCGAGCGCGACGATGTTGCCGAGGTCCTCGGTCGAGCGGTCGAGTTGCTGTGCCATGTTTCCCTCCGGGTGGGATGGTGGGCGAAGGCTAGCGCGGCCTCGCCCGGTAGAACAGGGCCAATCGGCTCAGCGGCTCCGGATCGCCTCCAGCACGGCGCCGGCATCGGGCCGGTCGCGGTAGCCCTCGGTCGAGAAGCGCTGCCGCACCGTGCCGCCGGCGTCGATCACCACGATCATCGGTCTGGCGATGCCGTACCACGGGGTCGATCGGGCGGGACCGGGATCGAGCAGGTCGAACGCCTGGATGATCTTCGATCCTCTGTCGGAGAGCAGCGGGTAGCCGATCCCGCCCCGGCCGGCGAAGCGTTCCAGCACGGGCACCCCGTCATAGGTCACCGCGGCGAGCCCGTAGCCCAGTGCCTTCGCCGCCTCCAGATGCCGGTTCCAGGCGACCGCCTGGTTCTTGCAGAAGGGTCACCAGTCGAAGGAGCGCGAGAACAGGAGGATCAGCCCCTTCTTGCCGCGCAGCGAGCGGAAATTGCGCGCCTTGCCGGTCTGGTCCCTGGCGGCGAGGAGCGCGCCCACCTGCGTGCCCACCGCCGGGCCGTCGAGGCGCTCGTCCACGGCGCCGGCCGCGCGCGCATCCGCGACGGGCGCGAGCGCCAGCAGCGCGCAGACGAGAAACATGCCGGAAGCCGGGATGCGCATTGGCCCTCTCGTTCGGTCCCGCCCATTATACGGCTTGCAACGGCCGAACGGGAGGGTTAACCCGCTCGGCGATGTTTGGGGAGGACGCTCTCGTGACCGGGCGCAATTTCGTCAGCGACAACGTGGCGCCGGTCCATCCGGCGGTGATGGCGGCGATCGCCGCGGCCAATAGCGGCCCCGCCGCGTCCTACGGCGAGGACGCGATCTCGGCCCGGCTCGACGAGGCGTTCGGCGGTCTTTTCGATGCCGAGGTGCGGGTGCTCCCCATCGCCACCGGCACGGCGGCCAACGCGCTCTCCATCGCCGCGATGGCCGGTCCCGGAGCGCGCTTCTATTGCCACGAGCAGGCCCATATCGCGGTCGCCGAGGAAGGGGCCCCCGGGTTCTACGTCGCCGGCGGGGAATGCGTCGGCGTCGCGGGCGAGCTCGCCCGGATCGACCCCGCCGCGCTCGGCGCGTCGCTCGCCGGGGCGAAGGGCGGCATCCTCAGCCTTACCCAGGCGACGGAACGGGGCACCGTCTATTCCCCCGCTCAGGTGGCGGCGCTCGCGGCAATCGCGCGCGCGGCGGGGCTGCGCGTCCAGCTCGACGGCGCGCGCTTCGCCAACGCCGTCGCCCGGCTCGGCTGCCACCCGGCGGACATCGCCGGACGCGCCGGGGTCGATGCGCTGGTCTTCGGGACCTCCAAGAACGGCACGCTGAACGCCGAGGCCATGGTGTTCTTCGATCCCGCCTTCGCCGACGAGTTGTTCCCGGCGCGCAAGCGCTCGGGCCACGCCTATTCCAAGATGCGCTATCTCAGCGCCCAGCTCGAAGCCTATCTGGCGGACGGGCTGTGGCTGGACCTCGCCGCCCACGCCAACGCGATGGCGCGGCGGCTGGCCGACGGGCTCGCCGGACATCCGGAGATTTCGCTGCTGGCGCCGGTGGAGGCCAATCTGGTGTTCCTCGACATGCCGGGGTGGGTGTTGGAGGGGCTCCGCGCCGAGGGTTTCGAGATCCACGCCGCGCGCGGCGGCGCCTCCGTCCGGCTGGTGACCAGCTACGCGACGACCCCCGACGATGTCGACCGGCTGGTCGAGGCAGCGCTGCCCGGGAGATCGGTCGAGCGTCGCGCTAGTCGATGAGCTTCGGCAGCCATACCGCCATCGCCGGGAAGGCCAGCAGCAGCACCAGCACGAACAGCTCGATCAGGACGAACGGGGCCGCGGCCGCGTAGATCTGGGTAAGCGAGGTCTTGAACGGCGCCACCCCCTTCATCACGAACAACAGCAGGCCGAAGGGCGGTGTGAGCAGCGAGATCTCCATCACGATCAGCATCAGCACCATCAGCCAGAGGATGTCGATGCCCTGCGCCATGGCCAGCGGCAGGAAGAACGGCAGGGTGAGAAGCAGCATCGAGACCTGGTCCATGAAGGCGCCCAGCAGCAGCAGGACGAGCATCATCAGGACCACCGCCAGCAAGGCGGTCAGGTCGTATGCGGTGATCTGGGCCAGCAGCCCGTCGACGGCGCCCGAAACGGCGAGGATCTGCGAGAACGTCAGCGAGCCGGCGATGATGATCAGGATCATGGTGTTGATCTTGGCGGTCTCGAGCAGCGCCTTCTTGAGATTCCGCCAGGTCAGCGCGCCGTAGCACATGCAGGTGATGGCGGACGCGATGCAGCCCAGCGCGGCGGCTTCGGTCGGTGCGGCCAGCTTGAAAAATATGCTGCCGACGACGACGACGAAGATCGAGAACAGCGGCACCACATATTTCACGAACGGCAGCCAGCGTTCGCGCGCGGTCAGCGTCTCGGTCTCGTAGGACGGCGCCAGCGCCGGGTCGAGCGTGCAGCGTCCCGCGACATAGGCGAAGAACAGGAACGCCATCAGCAGGCCCGGGACGATGCCGGCGATCAGCAGCTTGGCGATCGAGTATTCCGCGAGGCTCGCCAGCAGGACCGCCAGGGCCGAGGGCGGTATCAGCATCGCAATCCCGCCCACCGCCATGATCGGGCCCATCGCCATCGCCGGGTGGTAGCCCCGCTTGACCATGTCGGGCAGCAACACGCTGCCCAGGATTGCGGTGTTGGCGATGGTCGAGCCCGACAGCGAAGAGAAGATCGTGCCGCCGAGGATCGAAACCACCGATAGCCGCCCGGGGATCCGCGAGATCAGCCGGTCGATCGCGCCGATCGCCTGGAAGGCGACCCCGGTGTGGAACAACAGCTCGCCCATCAGCAGGAACAGCGCGATCGGCGTCAGCGAGAACTTGGCGATGGCGCGCTGGAACTCCATCGGCATCGAGGCCAGGCCCGGATCGCCGCCGAGGAAGACAAACGTGCCGATGATGTTGGCGGCAAAGAACGCGATCACCACCGGCAGGCCGAGGAACATCGCGCCGCAGACGATCCCCAGCATCATCACCAGCGCGACTTGCCATTCCATCGCGTCAGAGCCCGGTTTTCGCGACCGCGGCGTCCTCGGCGTCCAGCACCTCGCGCGCACGCCGCAGGCGGAGCAGGAATTCGGCGCAGAGCAGCACCGCCGAGACCGTGAAAATCGTCATCAGCCACCAATCGAACACGATCAGCGTCTTGAACTGCCGCGACTCGCCGGCGAACGACTCGATGGTCGCGCGCCAGCCGTAATAGATCAGCGTCGCCGAGACCGCGGCGCCGGCGACGTCGAGGAACTGCTCGAGCCGGACCGCCATCGGCCGCGGAAGCGACGACACCAGGATATCCACCCGGATATGGCCGCCTTCGCGCAACAGCCACGGCGCGCCCAGGAAGACGCCGGCGTAAAGCACGTATTCGATGGCCTCGTAGAGCCACGGCATGTTGCCGAGCCCGGTCCTGCGCATCAGCAGGTCGAGCGGTATGGCGATGGCAAACAGGCCGAGCGACAGCGCCACAAGCCAGCCGATTGCCGCGTTCAGGCGCCCCAGGCTGCGATCGATTGCGGCGATCAAAATCCGGTCTCCACCCCGGTTACCGGCCCGGCGCTGCCTGCCGGGCCGGGGGCCGGTCGCCGCAATCTACTTCGCGAACAATGCGCGGAGCTTGGGTCCGTGTTCGGGGCTGCGCTTGATAATGTTGGCCCAGCCAGCCTCGCGCGCCGCGGCGAGCCATGCGGTGCGGTCGGCGCCGGTGAACTCGATCGTCTCGATGCCGTTCTTGGCCTGGACGACGACCGCCTTCTCGACGTCCGTTGCGAATCTGGTCGCGGCCTTTTCGTGCTCGATGACGATCCTGGTCATCAGCTCCTGCTGGGAACGGCCGAGAGCCTGCCATTTCTTCAGATTGACCAGAATCTCCAGATCGGCGTTGTAGAAGCCGGGATCGACCCGATACTTGGTCACCTTGTGCCAGTCCGGCAGGATGCCGGTGATCGGCCAGCCGTATCCGTGCACGGTGCCGTTTTCCATGTAGGTATAGACCTGGGCGATGTTGGAGCGCTGGGTGGTCGCACCGAGCGCCTGGAAAAAGGCGGTGTAGATCGGCGCCACGCGCAGATGCAGCCCTTTGAGATCGGGCTTGTCGATCGGTTTGTTGAGATACAGGTGGAATGGCGTGTAGCTCATGATCCGGCCGATATAGTGCAGCCCCTTGGCCTCGTGCAGCCGGTTCATGTAGGCCACCGCGCCATTGGCGCGGACCTCCTCGAGGCCGCGTTCGAGCATCTTGAACGCATCCACCTCGGGCAGGACGTTCTGATAGTAGGAGCCGGTGCAGCTCACGCTGTCGAAGACCCCCTTGGAGGCCTTCTGAACCAGGGTGAACGGGCTGCCGATAGCCGGCGCTCCGCCGCGGTAGTTCAGCGTCAGATCGCCCTTGGACTGCTCGTTGATATCGGCAATCAGGGCTTCGAACGGCCGGGCGAAATAGGTGCCCTTGGGAAAGCAGTTCGCCGCGCTCAGGGTGGTTCCCGACACCGCCGGCCCGGCTCCCGCCAGCGTCGCGAGCGCGAGCGCGCCGGACAGGAATCCGATGATTTTGCGCATGTGCATTCTTGCCTCCTGTGCTGACCGAAACTTTCGGGTCGTGGTCATCCAGCCGGCCGAGCGTGCCGTGAAATCGCGTCCCAGGCAACCTGGACGCGGAATCGGAACGGGCCCCTTCGGGCGGCCGGCCGGCCGAGGCGCCGCCGCGTCAGTCCGGATCGTCGAGCCGGCGGCGGCGCCGGGTCATCTTCTCGGCGAGTTTGGGCGCGGTGCCGGTGCGGCTCCACGGGCAGACGGCGATGCAGATGCCGCAGCCCTGGGTGTCGTTGAAATACGGGATGCATTTGTCGAAATCGACATACCAGCGTTCGACCCCGCGCACCCATTGCCGGTCGCGCGAGATCGCGTCGGGCGGGCAGGCGTCGGTGCAGACCCGGCAGAGGGTGCAGAAATCGTCGGCGCCGAACACGTCCCGCCCGTCGGCGACCAGCGGCAGGGCGGTGAGCACGCCCCCGCGCCCCCCCCGGCGGCGCCCCGGGGGGGGGCGGGGGGCCGCGCGGGGGGGCGGGAGGGGGGAGCCGTAGCTCCGGTTGATCATCGAGCCGTGCTTGCCGAGCTCGCCCAGACCGGCCTCGATCGCGGCCGGGATCAGCGTTAGCGGCCCCGCGGCCGGCCCGCCATGCGGCCGGGCGTGGTAGCCCGCGCCCTGGATGAAGTTGGCCACCGCCCGCGCCGCGCGGGTGCCCCGGTTGTACTGCGTCATGGTCTCGACCGCGGCGGGGATCGCCGGCGCCTTGGCGAGCTCTTCGTGGTCCATGGCGACGCCGATCACCACGATCCAGGGCTCGGGCGCCTCGTAGCCCTCGAACACCCAGCCGGGATCGACCCGGGCGATGCCCACCAGATCGCCCTCGCTGGCGAGCGCGCACTCCTTCACCCGGCGCGACCAGGCTTCGGGCGTGTCGGTCTCCGGCGTCGCGGGCTTCTCGGGCGGCTTCCTTGCGCCGCGACCGCCGTATTTGAGGTGGAAGTCCTGAAGCTCGGGAAACGCCTCGAAGCGCTGCATGTAGTAGTCCTGCAGCGCCTTGTGCGGGATATCGACGCCGTAATGCCAGAACAGCGGGCTCGGCCGCCTGGGCGCGCGCTCGCCGCGCCCGTTGACCGCGTTGCCGGAGATGTCGGGGAACAGCGCGCGCTGCTCTTCGGGGGTCCGGTAGGGGGGAGTCTTCCGCATGTCTCACGCGCTCCATGCGCTCATACGATGGCCCGGCGGATCAGGTTGGCGCCGACCAGGATCAGGAAGCCGAACACGCCTTTGGAGAACACTTCGGGCGAGAGTCTGGCACCGATCCGCTGTCCGATCCACATGCCGGCGAAGGACGGCGGCAGCGCGGCGGCGCCGATCGCCGCCGCCTCGAAATCGAGCGCGCCCTGGGCGACCAGCGTCCCGCCCCACGGCAGCGCGGTGAGGAAGAAGGCGAGGCTCGCCGCCTGGAGGAAGGTCTCGCGGTCGAGCCCCAGCGCCTGGAAATAGATCGCGACCGGGCCGCCGACCGAGCCGGTCAGGCCGGTGAGCAACCCCGACAGCAGCCCGACGCCGGGCGAGTACCAGGCCTCGTGCCCGGCCGGGACGCGGAACCGGATGGCGAAGATGTTGACCAGCGAATAGACGATGATGACCGCCCCGAGCAGCGCGCCGACCAGCGTCTCGTCGATGGCGAAGAGCAGCACCGTGCCGAGCCAGGCGCCGACCCCCAGCGGCGCGATCATCGTCCAGAACCGCCTGACCAGCGGCACCAGCATGCCACCCCGGGTCATCTGCCAGAAATTGGTGATCAGCACCGGCACGATGATCAGCGGCACCGCCTCCCTGAGCCCCATGGCGAGCGTCAGCACGGCGATCGCGGTGAGCGGCAGGCCGAGCCCGACCACGCCCTTGACGATACCGGCGGCGGTGAACGCGACCGCCGCGGTCGCCGCCAATGCGAGGTCGATGTCCATCCGCCGCGGCCCGTCCCGTGAGCTCCAGCCGGTGCTTGTGCGCGGCCGGGCGCTTCATTAGCAATGCGGGGTCGCGACGAGTCCACCCCTCGAGCCGGAGTACCGCCGGATGACGCTGAGCCCGCCCCTTCGCCGCCTGATCGAGTCCGCCGCGCCGCTTTTCGCGGGCGAGGCGGAGGTCGTCCGCAGCTACTGGGATTCGCCGGTGCGCACGATCGAGACCGATTTGCGCTGGCTCGAATTGCAGGTGTTCAAGGAGTTCAAGGGCTCGGGCGTCGGCGACTACGACAACCGGGGCGTCATCATGGGCCCGCTGACCGAGGTGCTGGAGGTCCTGCCCAGGATGGATATCGAGGTGCCGCGCCACCGCATCCGGGATCTGCTGGAAGGGCTGTACGAGGAGTTCACCCATCTGGTCGCCTTCGCCGATGTCTACGACGCGATCCGCCCGGCGGGCACGCCGAAGCTCGACCCGCATCGCTGCCAGGGCTGGGAGGAGGACAACGTGCTCACCCGGCTGCGCTACAGGACACTCGCCGAGAACGGCGAGATCGGCGTCCGCGCGTCGAGGTTCTCGGAGGGCGGGTATTGCACCCTGTTCCGCGAGGGCATGCGCATCGGCGGGCGCGGCGGCAACGACGCGCTGATCGCCGAGGCCTGCGCCAAAGTCTATGACGACGAGTTCGAGCACATGCTGGGCGGCATCGTCGGGCTCGACGCCGAGGGCATGACCGGGGACGAGTGGGCGCGCATGGAGGCGCTGGTCGCGGACCTGCTCAAGGCCCGCGTGACGATGCGGAACGGCCAGTTCTCCAACCCGCTCCCGCCCGAGCGGGTCGCCGAAATCCACGCCGGCGAGATCGACCCCATCGCCTTCGACTACGACCGGGCCGAAACCCTGATGGCGGCTTAGCGCCGCCCGGCCTCAGTCGATTCCCTCGATCACCCGGAAGTCGCGCTCGACCGCGCCTTCGAGCTTGACCACCGCGGCCTGGTAGTCGGGCCCGTCATGGGTCGCGAGCGCCTGTTCGAAGCTCGCGAACTCGACCACGACGGTGCGTTCCTTGACGCCCGCCTCGAAGGCCTCGATCCGCCCGCCGCGCGCGAGGAACTTGCCGCCGCCGGCCTGCACCGCCGGCCCCGCCAGCTTGGCGTATGCCGCCAGCGCGTCAGGGTCCTTGATCTCCCGGTAGCAACTCACCCAGTAGCCCTTCGCCATTGCGTCCTCCTTTCGGCGTTGTGTCGTCAGTCTAGCCCAGGCCGTCGTCGACCGTGACGTTCTCGGCCACCAGCGCGTGTCCTGCGCCCTCGGCCTCGTGCTGGAGCAGGATAGAGAAATCGATGTCGGTGTGCCCCTTGCCCACCACCGTCGACAGGATTTCGCGGGTCAGCGCGGTGACCGGCATCGGCACGTCGAGCGCGCGGCCGAGCGACAGGCCGAGATCGAGGTCCTTGCGCAGCAGCGGCGGGGTGAAGGTGGTGGTGTAGTCGAGATTGACCAGCGCGGGCGACTTGTAGCGCGTGAAGGTCGAGCCCATCACCGAGGCGTTGATGAACTCCAGAAACGCCGAGCGCGGAACCCCCGCCCGCTCGGCGAGCACGGTGATCTCCGACAGGCACTGGATGACCACGCCGAGCATCACGTTGTGGCAGATCTTGCAGGTCCGCGCGAGGTCGCCCTCGCCGACCCAGGTCACGCCGGACGGGGCCATCGCCTCGAGTAGCGCGCGGACCTCGTCGAACGCGTCCCCGGGGCCCGACGAGACGATGGTGAGCTTCTTCGCCTCGACCACCTTGCCGTTGCCGCTGACCGGCGCGGCGAGGAACTGCGCGCCCCGTTCGGCGAGCGCCCGGCGCACGTCGTCGGAGGCCTCCTCGTCCACCGAGGAGCAGTCGACCACGATGCGGGGCGTCGCGGCGGGGTCGGACAGCAGCCCGTCGGGACCCGCGATCACCGCGCGCAAATCGTCGGGCCCGGCGACCATGGCGAACACCACGTCCCGGTCGGCGAGGTCGGCGGGGCTTGCGACGATCTTCGCGCCGAAGGCCGCGAGCGGTTCCGCCTTGGCCGCCGTCCGGTTGTAGACCGTCACGTCGGCCCCCGCCTTGAGCAGCAGCTCGGCCATGGGAAAGCCCATGCGCCCGGCGCCGATCCAACCGACGGTGTTCCTGGTCACGGCATCGCTGGTCATCGCGGGTCCCCCCTGTTTGGTGTCGGCGGACAGGATGCGCACGGCGCCGGCTCAGGCAAGGCCCAGCCCTTCGAGCTCGTCGGCGCCGAAATCGGGCGTGGTCGGGCCGAAGCCTTCCGGCTCGCCCGATGGCGGCGGCGGGGGCCGGGCGAGCGCCGCCTCGGCGGTGAGAATCATCCCCGCCACCGAGGCGGCGTGGCGCAAAGCGGCCGCCGTCACGTCGAGCGGATCCTGGATGCCGGCCTCGGCCATGTCGCGGATTCCGCCGGCGATCGCATCGAAGCCGAGTTCCTTGTCGCGGGCCTCTTCCAGCCGGGCGGCGACCGCCCTGCCGTCATGCCCGGCATTGTCGGCGATCTGGCGGAGCGGCGCGGCGAGCCCCGCCCGCAGCACGCGGCGCGCGTGCGGGCCGCCGGGTGCGCGTTCCAGCGCCCGCGCGGCGTGCAGCAGCGCGGCTCCGCCGCCGGCGACGACGCCGTTGGCGAGCGCCGCGCCGGCGGGGTGGGCGCGGGCCGCCGCCGCCGCGGGCGGCGACGCGGTGGGCGGGCGCCGCGCGGGCGGCGCGGGCGGCCGAGCGCGCGCGTTCGCAGCGGTCGGCGATCTCCGCCCCGGACTCCCCGCCGATCCCGATCGACGCGACTCCTCCGGCCAGAAGCGCGAGGCGCTCGCCCAGCAGCTTGCGGTCGTATTCGGTCCCGGCGGCGGCGATGGCGTTGCGGATCTCGCGCCGCCGGTTCTCGACGGCGGCGGGCTCGCCCGCGCCTTCGACGAACAGCGTCTCGCCGGCGGAGATCACCGCGCGCCGGGCGCTGCCGAGGAAGCCGGGACCGGCGTTTTGCAGCGCGAGCCCCTTGTCATCGGCGATGACGGTGGCGCCGGTCAGCACGGCGGCATCCTCCAGCGCGGCGCGCCTTCGGTCGCCGAAATGGGGCGCCGTCGCCGCGACCAGGCTGAGCCCGCCGCGGATCTTGTTGGCGGTAAGCGTCCGCAGCGCCTCGCCCTCCACCGCCTCGGCGACGATGGCGAGCGGACGCCGCGCCCGAACCGCTTCCTCGAGCAGCCGGAGCAGGGGCTCGTGACGGTCGAGCCTGCCGTCGTAGAGCAGGATCAGCGGCTCTTCATAGGTGCAGAGCAGGGTTTCCGGGTCGGTCATGAAATAGGGCGACACGTAGCCCCGGTCGAAGCGCACCCCGGCGACGATCTCGCAGGCGATGCCCCGCCCCCGCCCGGGCTCGACATCGACGACGCCGTCCTCGCCGGTCGCCGCCACCGCCCGGGCGACGATCCCGCCGATCTCCGCGTCGCCGTTCGCGGCCACCGTCGCGACCCGCTCCAGCGCCGGGCCGGGCTCCACCGGCCGCGCGGCCGCCCCGAGGGCTTCGAGAACGACCGTCACGTTCGCCTCGATGGCGCGCTTCAACGCCACCGGGTCGGCGCCGGCGGCGACCGCCCCGATCCCCTCCTCGAGCAGCGCCGCGGCGATGACCGTGGCCGTGGTCCGCCCGTCGCCCGCCTCCCCGGCGGTGCGCGCGGCGGCGTTGCGGACCAGCCTCGCGCCCATGTCGGCGAAGCGGTCGGCAAGCTCGATCGACTGGGCGACGCGCGCACCGTCGCCTGTGAGGAAGGGCGGCTTGCCGTCCTCGGCGATCAGCACCGCGCGACCGGCCGGGCCGAGGGTCACGCGGACCGCATCGGCGAGGGTCCGGACCCCGGCTTGCAGCGCCTTCCGGCCCGCGAGCCCGAACGCGAGATAGGACGTGGTCATCCCTGCCGTTTTCCACCCCGTGCGAAGCGGCGGCCCCGCGCAATCGCGTCAGGCCATCAGGGCCAGCTCTTCCAGCAGATAGCCGCGGAACAGCGCGTAGTTCTCGACCATCGGGAAATGCCCGATCCCCTTCATCACGGTGAAGCGGCAGCCGGGGATCGAATCGGCGGCCTGGCGCGTCATCTCCGGCGTCGCCGAGTAATCGTACTCGCCGGTCAGCAGCGAGACCTTGCAGCGGTTGGTGTCGATCCGCTTGATGTCCTCGCGCGCGTCCCAGTCCTCGCAGTAGTACCAGACGTCGCCCTTGTAGACCCCGGGGCCGGACTGGCTGTAGTACCACCAGTTCTCGCGGCACCCCTCCTCCGGCGAGTCGGGGCCGTTGAGCCCGTAGGTGTAGCAGGCCGCGAGCTCGCCGCCGTGGATCGCCGGGTGGTGCAGGAAGTCGTTGTCCCGCCCCTCGGCGAAGGCGGTGCTTTCGAGCCCGACGATGCCGGCGATCTCGTCCTGGTGGTCGGAAGCGACCTTGAGCACGATCGCCCCGCCCATCGAGCAGCCCATCACCACCGGGCGTTCGAGCCCGAGCGCGCGCCAGAAATCGCGGATCAACCCGAGATAGACCTCCGTCGTCAGGCGGTATTTCTCCAGCCACCACCCGTCGGGCGGGTTGGAGCGCCCGTGCAACGGCAGGTCGAAGGCGAGCACGCGGAACCGGGCGGTGATGTCGGTGTCGTTGAGCACGTGGCGGAACTGGCGGCTGTCGGCGCCCGCGGTGTGCAGGCAGATCAGCGGCCGTCCCTGCCCCGCCTCCTCGTAGAAGATGCGGTAGGGGCGCCCGCCGCTCTCCAGGTTGAGATAGCGGCCGACGACGGGCTCAAGATCGGCCATCCGGCGGCTCCATCGTCTTGAGGATGTTCATCATGCGGTGCAGCGCGCGGGCGTTCTGCATCGCGGCCAGCGAATCGCCGTCGATCTCGAACTCCGGCACCCGCATCAGCATGGCGAAGAAGTCGTGATAGAGCGGCTCCGGGTCGGGTCGGATGAATCTTTCCCAGACCCGCATCGGCGCGGAAATGGTGAATCGGGCGGGCCGGTCGAATCGCGGGTTGTGGACGATGTCGGCGATCCGCCCCTCGCGCACCGAGAGCAGCCAGGCATCGCCTTCGAAGGCGAGCTTGAAGTCGAGCGAGAACCAGTCGCCGATCACCCGCATCTCGGGGTCTGCGTTGACCCGCTCGCGGTAGCGTTCCATCCACCCAGGCGTCGGTTTCGCGCCCATCGCGGCCTCAGGCGGCGAGCCCGTGACGGGCGAGGAAGTCCTCCATCGCCCGGACGCAGGCTTCCGGCTCCTCGAGTTGCAGCATGTGGCCGGTGCGGGGGATCGCGACATAGTCGAAGCCGCCCTCCTCCGCCATCGCCTTGTTGGTGGTCGCCGTCGGCGACGGCCGCTCGACATCGGGATCGGCGCCGACCAGCAGCACCGGGCCGCCGAACTCCGACGCCACGGGCCACAAGTTCATCGGGATGTTGGCGATATAGGTCTCGGCCTCGACCTCGCCCGGGTAGCGGAGCGCCCAGCCGTCCCCGTCCGGCCTGAGGATCGAGCGCGCCATCAGCCCCTGGGCTCCCGCGACCCATTTCCGGGCCGCGCGCCCGTTGGCGTATTCCGCCTCCTGCTCCGACGGATCGGCGAAGCGCGCGGGGCGCGACTTCGCCCAGTCGGCGAGGCGGTATTCGAACTTCACCATCATGTCGAACAGCGCGTGGCCCTCGGGCGGGATGTCGGGCGGGTCGAACAGCACCAGCGCATCCCAGCGCCAGGCGGTCTCGACCGCATCCTTCATCGCCGCGCGCCCCGACATCGAGTGGAAGGCGCCGACCGAGGGCTTGGCGCCGAACCGCGCCGAGATCTGCGTGTGAACCTCCGCCATGTCGCGCGCCATGTGGTCGTAATCGTGGTTCGACGTCGCGGCGGGAGGGTTCCGCCCGTGGTTCCGCATGTCGAACACGACCACGTCGTAGCGCGGGCAGAGCAGCCGCCAGAACGGCAGATAGCCGTCGATGGCGAAGCCGTTGCCGTGGCTCGCGAAGATGCGCAGGCGGGCATCCGGGTTGCCGTGACGGCGCGCGACGATCTGCACCCCGTCGGCCATCGTGAGATCGACGGCCTCCAAAGGCTCGGGAACTTCGAGAATGCTCAGCGGAAAATACTCCCTGCCCTGCTTTGCCTCGCGCGCGGCCTCTCTATACCCAAACGGCGCGCGGCGGCCAAACCGGTCAGGTGGTCACCGACAGGAAATTCTCGTTGAGCTTACGGTCGTAATAAAAGATCGCGCGCCCGATGTCGTCCTCGGTCCAGGTCAGCACCGGCCGGTCGGGGTAGAAGATATAGCCGCCGCAGAAGGTCTCGTTGCGGTTGCCCGACGGGTCGAAGAAATAGATCGTCCCGCCGCGCGTGATCCCGTGCCTCGTCGGGCCGATATCGAGCGGCACCCGGTGCTTGGCGATGAGGTCGGCGCAGAGCTGGATGTCGTGCCAGGACTCGATGAAGAACGAGGCGTGGTGGAACCGATCCTTCTCCGGCGAGCGGATGAAGGCCACGTCATGCGGCTTGGTCGCGGCCGTCATGAACGCGCCGATCATGGTCTGCCGGTCGGGGGTGACGACCTGTTCGGCCATCCTGAGGCCCAGCACCTCGGTGAACAGCCTGACCGTGCCGTCGAGGTCGTCGCCGTAGAGCAGGCAGTGGTCGAAGCGGGAGGGCTTCATCCCCTTCAGATCGTCGGGCCAGACTTCCGGATTGTCGAGCGACATGCCGTTGCCGACCTGCTCCATCCCGGCGTAGAGCTCGATGGTGTGGCCGGTCGGCACGACGAATTGCAGCCGCTCGCCGGTCGCCTCGTCCTGGCCTTCGGGGATGCGGGTCACGGTGACGCCCGAATCCTCGAGCCGGCGCTCGAAATCGTCGAGCGCGTCGCCATCCGAGACCTTGAACCCCATATGGTCCATGCCCGGGCTCTCGGCCTCGCGCAGCACGATGCTGTGATGGTCGTGCTCGTCCCACGCCTTGAGATAGACCCGTCCGTCTTTCCCCTCGGCGGTCTGCAACAGGCCGATGATGTTGGTGTAGTGGTTGAGCGCCGGCGCCATCTCGGTAACCCGGATCTGCACCCTGCCCGCGCGCATCACCCCGGTGATCGCCATTCTTCCCTCCCGTACGATTGCCGCGCCGGGATAGTTTCCGCCCGGCCGCGGGCGAGCGTCAAGGCGATCCGCAAGCGGGAATACCATTTGCCAAAGCCGGCAAGGCGGACCGATATTCCCGACCGTCAATTGACGGGCATCCAACGGGTTCGGAGTCGATGTCGAGACGCCTTCTCCATGCGGCGCTCTTCGCCGCGGCGCTCTGCGCGGTCGCCGCGCCCCGCGCGTCGGCGGCCGACGTGCTGGTGTTCGCCGCCGCGAGCCTCAAGACCGCGCTCGACGACGTGGCCCGCCAGTGGCGGGCGAAGACGGGAACCGGGCCCACCGTCTCCTACGCCGCGAGCTCGACGCTCGCCCGCCAGATCCTGCGCGGCGCGCCGGCCGACATCTTCGTCTCCGCCAACCGGGAGTGGATGGACGCGCTGGAGCGGGACGGTCTGATCCGCCGCGAGACCCGCCGCGACCTTTTGGGCAACCGGCTGGTGCTGGTCGCGCATGGCGGCGGGCGGGCGCCGATTCCGATCGGCGAGCTCCCCGCCCGGCTCGACGGCGGACGCCTGGCGATGGCGCTGGTGGACGCCGTGCCGGCGGGGATCTACGGCCGCCAGGCGCTGACCGCGCTCGGCATCTGGGACCGGGTCGCGCCGCTGGTGGTGCAGGCCGACAACGTGCGCGCGGCGCTCGCCTTCGTCGCGCGCGGCGAGGCGCCGTTCGGCATCGTCTACGCGACCGACGCGGCGGCATCCGACCGGGTCAGCGCGGTCGCCGCCCTTCCGGCGGCAAGCCACCGGCCGATCGTCTATCCGGCGGCGCTCGCGGCGGGGAGGGCGAACCGGAAGGCCGAAGCGTTCTACGCGCATCTGTTCTCGGAAGCGGCGCGGCCGCTCTTCGAACGCCAGGGCTTCACGGCGGTCGAGTAGAGCGGCGATGCTGGACTGGCTCTCGGCGGAGGAATGGACGGCGGTCAGGCTGTCGCTCCGGGTCGCGTTCTGGGCGACGCTCGCGAGCCTTCCCTTCGGCGTGGCGACGGCGTTCCTGCTCGCGCGCGGCCGCTTCTGGGGACGCCAGGTGCTCAACCTCCTGGTCCACCTGCCGCTGGTCATCCCGCCGGTCGCGACCGGGTATCTCCTGTTGATCCTGTTCGGCCGGCAGGGGCCGCTCGGCGGGTTTCTCGCGGAGAATTTCGGTATCGTGTTCGCCTTCCGCTGGACCGGGGCGGCGCTCGCCGCCGCGATCATGGCGTTCCCGCTGATGGTGCGGGCAATCTGGCTCGCCATGGAGGCGGTCGATGCGAGGCTGGAGGAAGCCGCGGCGACGCTCGGCGCCAACCGGGTCTGGACCTTCTTCGTGGTCACCCTGCCTCTGATCCTGCCCGGCATCGTCGCCGGCGCCATCCTCGCCTTCGCCAAGGCGATGGGCGAGTTCGGCGCCACCATCACCTTCGTCTCCAACATCCCGGGCGAGACCCAGACCCTGCCGTCGGCGATCTACGCCTTTCTCCAGGTGCCGGGCGGGGAATCGTCCGCCGTCAGTCTGGTGATCGTCTCGATCGTCGTCGCGATGGCCGCGCTGCTCGCCTCCGAGTTCGTCTCGCGGCGCATCGCCCGCTGGATCGCCGCGAGATGAGCCTCGACGTCTCGCTGCGCCACCGCTACGAAGGCTTCGCGCTCGATGCCGACTTCTCCGCGCCGGACGGCATAACCGCGCTGTTCGGGCGCTCGGGCGCCGGCAAGACGACCGTGGTCGAGGCGATCGCGGGCCTCCTGCAACCCGATGAGGGCCGGGTGTCGGCGGCGGACACGGTGCTGCTCGACACCGGGCGCGGCATTTCGCTTCCCGCGCATCGCCGCCGGGTGGGCTACGTGTTCCAGGAGGGGCGGCTGTTCCCCCATCTGACGGTGCGCCAGAACCTCGCCTTCGGCCGCTGGTTCGCGCCGCGCGGCGCCGGGGCCGAAGAGATCGGGCGTGTCGTCGATATCCTCGGCATCGGCCATCTCCTCGACCGCCGGCCGGGGCGGCTATCGGGCGGCGAGAAACAGCGCGTCGCGATCGGCCGGGCGTTGTTGAGCGCGCCCCGCATCCTGCTGATGGACGAGCCGCTGGCCGCGCTCGACGAGCCGCGCAAGGCGGAGATCCTGCCCTATCTCCAGCGCCTCAGGACGGAAACCCGGATCCCGATCCTCTATGTCAGCCACTCGGTCGCCGAGATCGTCCATCTCGCGACCACCATGGTGGCGATGAGCCGCGGCCGCGTGGCGCGGGCGGGGCCGGCGGCGGAGGTGCTGTCCGATCCGGCGGCGGTGCCCTATATCGGCATCGCCGAAGCGGGCGCGGTGCTGACCGCGACCGTCGTCGGCCACGACCGGGCGGACGGGCTCAGCGTGCTCGCGGTCAGCGGCGGGGGGGGTGCGCCGCCCCCGGGCGGGGGGGCGGGGCGGCCCGCGCCGGCGGGCGGCACCGACGGGGCGGGCGGGCTCAGGGTGCTCGCGGTCAGCGGCGGGCGGCTTCCCCTGCCGCATGTCGAGGCGCCGGTCGGCACCGCGCTCTGGCTTCGCATCCACGCCAAGGACGTGATCATCGCGACCGAGGAGCCGGCGGGGCTGAGCGCCCTCAACGTGCTTCCGGCGACGGTGAGCGCGATCCACGAGGGCGAGGGTCCGGGCGCGGCGGTCGGGCTGGTATCCGGCGAGGACCGCCTGCTCGCCCGCGTGACGCGGCGCTCGGTCCGCGCGCTCGGCCTCGCCCCGGGCAAGAAGTGCTACGCCATCGTCAACTCGACCGCGGTTGCGCGCAGCGACATCGGCGGGCTGGAGACGGGCTAGGCCATCTCCTCCCGCTCCCGCGTACAGGTATCGACCAGGGCGTGGGCGTAGACCCGGGTCAGGCGTTCGAGGTCGCCGATGCGGCAGGCGTCGAACATCGGCGGCCAGCCCGGCTCCGGCTCGGCCATGCCGGGGAGCCCGATCCGCGCGGTGGGGATTCCCGCGCCTCTCAGGATCGCCCCGTCGGTGGTGCCGCTGAGCCCGCCGACCACGATCGGCCGCCCCTCCACCGCCTCGACCGCGGCGGACGCCGAGCGGACGATCCAGTTTCCGGGCTCGGTGCGCGATCCCGGGGTGGCGAGCAGCATCTCGACGCCGATCTCGATCCCGTCGCCCCGGATGTCGGCGATCAGCGCCTCGAACGCGCGCCGCAGCTCGATGGGGCGGGTGACCGCGTTGGTGTGGATGTTGACATAGAGCACGCAGATGCCGGGGATGAATTCGGGCTTGAACGGCCAGCCCGCCTCGATCCCGCCGACGGTTCCCTGCGGCGCGATCTGGCCCCTTGTGTGACGCTTCGTGTAGTCGGCGATCCAGTCCTCGATCCTGGGCACGACCCGGGCGGCGTCGACGATCGGGTTGCGGTTGGGCTGGATGTGGCGCAGGCCGGAATAGCACAGCTCGCCCATGATCGTGACCCTGAACCAGCACTCGCCCGGCTCCTCCCAGACGATGCCGTAGCCCGGCTTGGTGCTGATGCAGTAATCGGCGGCGAGCCCGTGCTTCAGCATGTACTCGCAGCCCACGCCGAAGCCCTGGTAGCGGCGGCCGCGATAGGCGCGCATCAGCCCCTCGACCGGACCCTTGTGGATCCCGCCGGCGGCGATGCCGATGCCGGCCCTGCCCTTGAGCGGGATGCCGGCCCTGAGCGCCGCGTCGAGCGCGGCGATGGCGCAGACCGTGCTGCCCTTCGGGTTCTGCACGCCGAGGCCGTAGAGCAGGTCGCCGCCGCGCTGCAGGCGCGGTTCCAGGTCGGGCCGCGGGCGCCCGCCGGTCATCTGGGCGTCCTCGCGGGGATCGGCGCTGAAGGTGGTGTCGAGATGGCCGTAGAAGAGCAGGTCGGCGCCGCCGCCGCCGCTGCCCGCGATCCGGCCGATGGCGTTGCCGCGATGCCTGGTCATCGGCTGGTAGCTCGCGTCGATCCCGCGCCCGTTCATGGTCTCGGCGAAGAACTCCGCGAGCGAGCGCTCCTCGCCGGTGCGGCTCGGGATGGCGACCGCGCGTTCGAGCGTCCCCAGCAGGAAATCGCGGTCGATGGCCTCGAACGCGGAGGCGATCCAGCCCTGCTGCCGCGAAGACAGCGGTGCCGGCGGGCCAGGGGTCTCGCCGGTCATGGACGCATGACCGCGAAGCACTTGTTCGAATTCAGCGCCCAGCTCTCGATATAGTCGACGATCTCGGCCCCGGCGCCGAGCTCCGTCATCGCGCCGGCGAGCAGGATCCAGTTGCGGAATTCGTGCTGGCCGGCGCTCTCGATCTCCTCATGCGTCAGGTCGCGCCAGCTGGCGAAGCGCCCGCCGCGCAGCTCTTCCAGCCGCTTCCGGTCGCCCTCGTGGTCGGGCCAGATCCAGTGGTTCCTGGCGGTCAGGAACGCGTGCGACCAGCTCGACGAGGCGATCAGCGCGACCCGCCAGGGCGAGTCCGCCAGCACGCGCGCGATCGCACTCCCGAGGTCGAAACAGGCGCGTGCGGACGGCGCCGGCGGGGCGCGGGGGGGGGGGGCCCCCCCCCGGGGGCCGCCGCCCGCCCGCGGGGGTTCGAACGGGGCGCGGGGGGCCGGCGCGGGCGGGCCGCGGGGGGCGGCCCCCCCGCCGGGTGCGCTCTGGCCGCCACGGGTGCGGATCAGCTCGCCGCCGTAGCAGTTGACGTGGAACGGGACCAGCCTGTGGGCGAAGCCGGTCCGCGCATGGTCGAGGAACAGCAGCGTGTTGATGAACGCGTGCGCCAGGCCCTTCGCGTGCCGCAGGCGGTAGGCATAGGGGATGTCGATGCCGCGCTCGCTCAGCTTCTCGACCAGCCAGGCGGCGCCCTCCGGATGGCCGCGGTGGCGGAACTCCTTGTCTTCCGGTTCGTCCCAGGCGTTGGGCGGGTCGGGCCGGTCGGGGTTCTGTAGGTGCGGCGTCGAGACGAAATTTTCCGCGATATAGGCGCAGAACGGCGGCACCACGTCCTCGACGAAATTCTCGTACTGGTCGTCGCCCCACATGACGACGAAGTCGGGGGCGAAGGAATCGAGCTCGCGCTTCATGCGGTCGAAGGCCTCCCAGTGGCGCTTGCGGTGGATCGCGGCCGCCGCCGCGCCCCGGTCTTCGCCCCATTCGTCGCGCATCGGCTCCGGCCAGTTGGCTGGGTCCTTCATCGCTTCCGGGACGTCGCCCCCCTTCAGCGTCCGCTGGAGGAACACGCTCATCTCCGCGTCGACGAAGCGCAGCCCGGTGTAATGGGTCATGCCGAGACCGAGGATTTCCGCCATGTCGTCCCTTCCCCGCGGTTCGGTCAGCCGCCCGCCGGCGGCTCGCGCGGGTCGGGCATGCCGCGCGCGGTCAACAGCAATCGCCGCCAGCGGACCAGCTGGCCGTCGCTGGCCGACAGCGTCTCGGGCGCGCCGTAGTCCTGCGCTTCCATCACCCGGTAGTCCTGGGTCGAGAAGTTGATGTTGAGCGCCCAGTTGCGGAACAAATGGTAATAGGCGGCGCGCAGCGCGCGGCCGAGCCGGGTCCTGCGCCGCGCCGCATGGATGTAGAAGACGCGCGTGGTGTCCGCGTCGATCGGCACGCAGAACCGGGTGAACATCTGGCCGCCGAAATCGAAGCGGAACATGCTCGGCAAATGATGCCCGGCCGAGCGCACGTAGCGGCCGTCGACCTTGCTGTGCATGCCCCACTCCTCGTTGTCCTCGAGGAACGGGCGCGCGCTCCGGATGCGCGCGTTGCGCCAGGCGAAGATCCATAGCCACAGCCTGCGCCATTCGGTCTTCGGCCAGTAGTGGTTGAGCCCCGGATAGAATTCGCGCCCGGTGCGCGGCTTCTCCCTGAGATAGCCGATCGCCGCCCTGCCGTTGACGATGCGCGGCGAATAGCCGGTGCGGCCGAATTGCTGGTAGGGCTCCATCAGCTGGAGGACCGCGTTGCGGTGCACGTACATGACATGCGAATCGAGCGAGTTTTCCAGCGCCACCCGCCAGTTCACGTCCCACTGTCGAGACGAGACGAACAGCGCCGTCTCCCGGCCCTCCAGGAACTCGGGCGGGATCTCGTCCTCGACCGGCGCCGGGTCGCCCTGGCCCATCCAGACGAAGACCAGCCCCTTGTACTCCGCCGTCGGGTAGACCCTGAGCCTGACCTTGCCGGGCATCGCGCTCTCGGGGCCTTCGGAGAGCACGGCGACGCATTCGCCCGCCTCGTCGAACACCCAGCCGTGATAGGGGCAGGCGACGGTCCCCCGGTAATGACAGACCCCGCGCATCAGCGAGCCGCCGCGATGCGGGCAGGTGTTGGCGGCGGCCACCACCCGGCCGTCCCTGCCCCGGAACAGCACCAGCGTCTCGCCCAGCATGCGGACGCCGACGGGGCGCCCGCGCACCTTGCGGGCGAGGCTCGCCGGGTACCAGTATTCGGTCAGCCCGAGCTCGGGAATCTGGGTCTTGATCGCCGACGAACGGCTCTGGCTGTCGCTCATCCCAAGCCTCCGGCCGGCAGTTAAGCAGCAAACGCGCGGATTGGACAGGTTTGCCTCCAGCCGGGCGCGCCGGCTGGACCGGTATCCGACCCTCGCCTAGTGTCGCCGGGCCGGGACGGGCGGGGGGATCGGATGGCGGAGGAACGGCGGCGCTGGTTGCTGGTCGCGTTCATCGCGCTGTCGCAGTTCGCCAGCGCCTTCATGCATGCCATCGTCGGCGTCCCGCTGCCCACCATGGCGCGCGAGTTCGGCGCCAGCGGGCTCGAGCTCAGCCTGCTCGACACGGTGTTCCTCGGCGCCGCGGCGGCGCTGCTGATGCCGATCGGCCGGTTCGCCGACGCGACCGACAAGAACTCGCTGTTCAAATGGGGGCTGGTGGGGCTCGGCGTCGCCACCTTCGCGATCGGGCTGCAACCCACCATGCCGCTGGTCATCGTCATGCGCTTCCTGCAGGCGGTGGCGGCGGCCTTCCTGATCGCCACCTCGATGGCCATCGTCGCCGACATCGCGCCGCGGGGCCAGATCGGGCGCTTCGTCGGGCTGGCGATCGCGGCGACCTATATGGGGCTCGCCACGGGCCCCTATTTCGCCGGGATCGTGACCACCCATCTCGGCTGGCGCTGGGTGTTCTTCCTCGCCGCCATCCCGCCCTTCGCCGCCTGGGTGCTGGCCAAGTTCACGCTGCCCAGCCGCTGGCAGATGCCGACCGTGCCGATCAACGCGGTCAACAGCGCGCTGCTGGTGGCGGCGATCGCCACGCTGATCGCCGCCTCGGCGACCCTCGGCCAGGGACCGGCGGGCTATGTCCTGCTCGCGGCGGCGGCGGTCCTCGGCGCGGTCTACCTGGCGGCGGAGCGGCGTTCGGCCAACCCGCTGCTCAATTTCGCCGCGGTCGCCGCCAACCGGCGTCTCACCCAGGCGCTGCTGGTCCAGTTCCTGATCTATTGCGGGACCGTGGGGACGACCTTCCTGCTGTCGATCTATCTCCAGGTCATCCAGGGGCACACGCCCGAGGGGGCGGGCCAGATCCTCATCGTCGGCCCGGTGGTGATGGCGGTCTTCGCCCCGCTCGGCGGGCGGCTCGCCGACAGGTTTCCGCCCCATCTGATCACCTTCATCGGCGGGACGTTCATCCTCTGCCAGACCGTGCTGGCGGCGTTTCTCGATGCCGGGTCGGGGCTCGCCCTGGTGCTCGCCGTGATGGTCTTCCAGGGGCTCGGCTTCGCCTTCTTCTCGGCCCCCAACATCTCCAACATCATGACCAGCGTGGGGCCCGCCGAGCGCGGCATGGCATCGGCGCTCTCGGCCGAGATGCGCTCGCTCGGCATGATGGTGTCGATGGCGATCGTCACCGTGCTGATCTCGGTCCGGCTGGGCACGGCGGCGATCTCGTCCGCGCCGGGCAGCTTTCTCTCGGTGATGACGCTGGTCTTCATCGCCTTTTCGGCGCTCACCGCGCTCGGCGTCCTCGCCTCGCTCAGGAAACCGCCGCCCGCTCCCGCATGAACCGCGCGGCGTCCTCGAACGCCTCCTCGACCGGCCGCCCGCGGAGGTCGGGCGGGAAGATCTCGAACTCGTAGAACCCGGCATAGCCGTCGGCCTCGAACCCGGCGACCAGGGCGGCGAGGTCGACCAGCCCGCGGCTCAGGAATTCCCGCCGCGGGCGCGACGGCTCGGGCTCGATCACGTTGCACAGCTGAACCAGCGCCACCCGGTCGCCATGGCCGCGGCAGATGCGGGGAAGCGCCGGGTCCCACCAGGAATGGTTGACGTCGAGGATCAGCCCGACGCCCGCGATCCCGTCGATCAGGGCGAGCGCATCGCCGATCGAATTGACGCATCCCTTGGACATCGTATCGACCGGGTGGATCGGCTCGACGCCGAGCCGGACGCCGGCGGGGCAGGCGATTTCGGCGAGCGCTTCGAGCCCGTCGCGGACCCGGGCCTGCGCCTGCGCGATGGACCGTTCCGCGCCGCGCCCGCCCGCGATGACGCAAAGCGCGCCGGCATCGAGCACCGCCGCCGCCTCGACCATCCGCCGGTCGTGGTCGTCGACCAGCGCGCCCTCCCTGGCCGCGAAATACCCCGCGCTGTTGACCGACGAGACGGCGAGGCCGCGCTCGTCGAGCATCGCCCGGAGCGCGCCCGCCCCGGTCTCGGCCACCGCCCGGGCGGAGACGCCGGCCGCGCCCGCGCCCGCCGCAACCGCCGCGTCGAGGAAAGCGGGCACGGTCATTTCGGGCGGGCAGATATAGTGGTTGACGGAAAACCTGTTCATCGCCGCACCGCTTCTGCACACTCCGCCCAGCATAGAGGGAGGGCGGAGCGATGGGCAGGCTGGACGGCAAGGCGGCGCTGATCACGGCGGCGGCGGGCGGCATCGCGGGCGCCTCGGCGCGGCGCTTCGCCGCCGAGGGCGCCGCGGTGCTGGTCTGCGACATCGACATGGACGGGGCGGAACGGACCGTCGGCGATATCGCGGCAGCGGGGGGCACGGCGCGGGCGCGGCACTGCGACGTCGCCGATCCGGAATCCGCCGCCGCCGCGGTCGAAGCGGCGGTCGCGGCGTTCGGCGCCGTCCACGTCCTGATGAACGGGGCGGCGATACGCGAGCCGACCGGCAATGTCGTCGAGCTCGACCTCGCCGACTGGGAACGCGCGATGCGGGTCAACCTGACCGGCATCTTCCTGATGTGCAAATACGCGATTCCCCGGATCGTCGACGCCGGCGGCGGCAGCGTGATCAACGTCGCCTCGCAGCTCGGCAGCGTCGTGGTTCCCGACCGGCCCGCCTACGTGACCAGCAAGGCGGCCGTCATCCAGCTCTCGAAGTCGATGGCGCTCGACTTCGCGAAGGCCAACGTGCGGGTGAACTCGCTCTCGCCCGGGGCGACCGAGACCGGGCGGCTGCTCGCGCATTACGGCACCATGGAAGCGGTGCGCCGCGCGCTCACGCCGCTCCACCCGATCGGCCGGCTGGGCCGGCCCGAGGATCTGGCCGATGCCGCGCTCTACCTCGCGAGCGACGAATCGGCCTTCGTCACCGGCCACGACCTGATCGTCGACGGGGGGTATACGGCGGTCTAGCCCCTCACCCCGACCCCCGGCCCGCCTCCATCTCGTCGAGGATGCGCCAGATGCGCTCGATATGGGGCTCCTTCTCGGTGCGCTCGTAGAGGAAGCCCGCGGCGCGCACGGGGTCGCCCGCGAAGTAGCGCTCATAGAGCTGCTGGCGGCCGGAAAAGCTCGACATCGCGGCGTCGTAGGCGAGCCGGAACAGCTTGATCCGCGCCCGCGAATCGGCGCCGGCGGCCTGGTAGTAGGTCTCGACATCGGCGCCCACCGGCCCGTCGAGCTCGGCGAAGGAGGGCACCATCACCAGCCCGCCCGCGCCCATCACCTGGACGATCTCGCAGCTCCGGCGGAACATCTGCGGGTAGAGGAAGCGCACCGCGTCGAGCGGGCCCGATGCGGGGAGCAGCGTCCCGTTCGGCCCCGGCCTGGGCTCGGCCTCGCTCGCCATCAGGCAGGACCGCACCACCTCGGTGTAGTTGATCAGCTCGGCCAGCATGCCCTGGATGTGCTGGTGCACGTCGATCCGCGTGGTCCGCACCAGGGTGAAGGCGAGCGCCATCATGAACTCGGCCTTGGCGAGGTTCTTGGTGACGAACTGGTGCGCCATGCCGGCGCCCGCCCCGGTGCGTGGATAGATCGAATTGAACGTCTCGATGTCGCGGTGGAGGAAGACCCGCTCCCACGGCACCGCGACATCGTCGAACACCACCATGCAGTCGGTCTCGTCGAGCCGGCTCGACAGCGGAAAGTCGAGCGCCGAGCCGGCCTCGCGGTGCACCACCGCGGGGCGGCTGATCAGCCGCATGCCGGGCGTCGCCACCGGCACGGCGAAGCCGATGGCGAAGGGTTTGGCGGCCTCGGTGTCGGGCAGCGGGTAGGACGGCGCGGGCATCACCACGAGCTCGTCGGAGAAGGCGCCGAGCGTCGCCAGCATCCGCGCGCCGCGGATCACGATGCCGGAATCGGTCTCGCGCACCGCCTTCGCCGCGAGGTCCATCGGGCCCGCCTGTTCGGACACGTCCTTCGAGCGGTCGACCTGCGGGTTGGTCAGCGAATGGGTGGTGACGAGGTCGTTCTCGCGCACCGTCTCGTAGTAGCGCCGGACGTTCCCGCCGTATTCGCCGAAGGCCTCGGGACAGGCGCCGAAGCCGGCCAGCATCGCGTTCATGAAGTCGGGCGCGCGGCCGTACATGCCGAAGGTGTGGTCGTGCCAGTGCTTGACCATCACCCGGCGGCGGGCGAGGTCCCCGGCCGTCCGGGGCTGGATGAAGGAGAGCCCGACGCGCTCGCCCGAGCTCGGCGAGACATAGGTCATCTCGTCGATCAGCGCGTCGTCGTGCTGCATGTCGTAGAGCTCGGCGAGCGTCCCGAGCCCGCCGGAGAAGCGGGGGTCCGCGGCGAGGTCGCCCACCCGTTCGCCGTCGACATAGAGCTCGCGCCCGTCGTCGAGCCCGGCGATCAGCTCCGCGCCGGTTCGAATGCCCACGCGCCCCTCCCGTGCTGCGCCGGGGCGATGATAGTCGGGCCTCCGGCACGCGTCGAACCGACGGCTGCTTGTCACCCGCCGGCGCGGCGGACCATTATGCGGGCCCCAGGGGATGGAAACACATGGCCAAAAAGGCGTTCCGCGACTTCCTGCACGACCTCGAGACGGCGGGCGAAATCCAGCGTCTCGCCAAGGCGGTCGATCCGCGCGACCTGTCGGGGCTCGCCGCGCAGACCGACAAGGCGGTGCTGTTCGAGGAGATCGAGGGCTATCCCGGCTGGCGGGTGGCGACGGCTCTGCTGTCGTCGCGGCGGCGGCTGGCGATCGTCCTGGACTGCGCCGAGGACCGCATCGCGCAGGAATTCGAGACCCGCTCGGCGCGCGCCATCGCGCCCGACATCGTCGGCAACGCGCCCTGCCAGGAGGTGGTGATGGAGGGCGACGAGGTCGACCTCGCGGCGCTCCCCTTCCCGCTGATGCATGTCCATGACGGCGGACCCTATATCTCGGGCACGTTCGTGGTCTCGCGCGACGCCGAGTACGGCCGCAACGCGGGCTCCTACCGGATGATGTACCGCAACAAGCGGGAGACCGGGATCGACCTGGTCTCGCCGTCGGACATGCGGTTCTACTACCAGCGCATGCTGGACCGGGGCGAGCCGCTGCCCATCGCGGTCGCCGTCGGCGTCCACCCGTTCGAGATGCTGGCCGCCTCCTACAAGGCGCCGATCGCGGCCGACGAGCTGGAGCTCGCGGGCGGGCTGCACGGCGCGCCGGTGCCGATGGTCAAATGCCGCACGGTCGACCTCGAAGTGCCGGCGGATTCGGAGATCGTGCTGGAGGGCGAGATCCTGCCCATAGGCTGGACCGCCGACGAAGGGCCGTTCGGCGAGTTCTCGCAGATCTCGGGCGACGTGAAGTGGAACCCGGTGTTCCGGGTCAACTGCATCACCCACCGGCGCGACCCGATCTTCTACCTGCTGCAGATGCCGTGGGAGAACGACTGGCTGTCGGCGCCGGTGACCGAGGCGGCGGGGCTGCAGGCGCTCCGCGTGGCCAGCGTCGAGCCGGTGGCGATCCGCGCGCCGGTGGGCAGCTGCGGCTACTGGACGCTGATCGCCTCGATCCGCAAGCGCCCGGGCGAGGGCAAGAACGCGCTGCTCGCGCTGCTGTCGGTCGCCGAGGTGAAGCTCGCCATCGTCACCGACGACGACATCGACATCAACAACCCGGACGACATCGACTGGGCGCTGACCTTCCGGGTGCAGGCCGACCAGGATCTGATCACGCTGTCCGGCGCGCGCGGCAAGCATGTCGATCCCAGCATCCGCGCCTGGGAGATGGGCCAGGGCGGGCTGCCGCTGACCGCCAAGCTCGGCATCGACGCGACCATCCCCGAAGGCATCCCGAAATGGCTCTACAAGCGGATCGAGACCTACGGCAAGGACCGGGTCCGGCTGGAGGACTATCTGTGAGCGGGCTCGCGGACACCATCGAAGCGACGCTGAGGGAGGAGCCGCTGCAATTCGCCGAGCTCGTCGACCGCCACCGCGCCGTCGCCTGGCGCGACTTCCTGCATGGCTGGGGCGAGCTGCGCGAGAAGGACATCCTCAAGCGCGACGACATCGGCCGCTACTACATCCCGGGCGGCAAGGCCGAGGCCATCGCGGCGGAGACCAGGGCGGTTTAGGGGCGTAGAGCGCCTGCGCCGTGTCCAGGGTCTGCTTGGCGGTCCAGCCCCAGCCGCCGCAGCGCTTCCGCGGCGCCGGCGGGTCGGGGCGGAACGGGTAGAAGCCGTCGGGCTCGAGCGGCTCGAACCGCTTTGTTCCAGACGGGTCCGTCCTCGCCGGGCTCGGCGAGGTGCAGGAGGTGGCCGTGACACGGGAAGATCTCGCCGTAGCGCGTGCCGACCGCGCGGCGGATATCGGCCGTCTGGCTCGGCTTCCCGCAGATTGCGATCGCGGTCATGGGTTCCCTCCAGGAAATTTGTTCTCTAGGATTATCGTCACAGTTGCGTAAATGCGAGGACAATGTCCGACGGGTTGTATCGCATCGGCGGGGAGGAGGCGGGGCGGCGGGCGCCCGACCGGGCGGTGATCCGGCTGCGCCGCTATGTCCGCGACGACGGGGTCGGGCACCTGATCCTGCTGAGCACCGATTCGTTGACCCCGGAAAGGGACCTTGCCGATGCAGCACTCAACGCGCTCTACCGGACCGGCCGGCTCACCGACGCCGAGCGGGGAGCCCTCACCGACCCCCGCATGTTCGCCCGATGGGAAGCGGCCGAGCGAAACGAACCCCTCGATCCCGGAAGACGGGTCGGCGGAGACGAGGCCGCAGATCTTGTGTGTCTCGGTTTCTCTCGAGCCTGGCGCGACGGAGCCGCCCGTGGAGAACCTGGCTCTACGATATATCTACCGGAAAGTGACGCCGGAGAACCCGGCCTGGCCGAGGCGGCGGCTCGTGTTCAGGAGATCTTCAGGGCCGTTTCAGCCGGACTGATCGGCCGCGGCGACGGCCAAGTCCGCCAATTCGTGTTCCGCAGCGTCTATGCCCCGCATCCGGAGGAGACCCTGGCCCATGAAGTCATCCACGCGCTCCGGCAGACCGGGCGCCTCGCGCCCGAAGAGCGGGCCGCCGTCACCGACCCCCGTCTCGCCGCCCGATGGCGGGAGCGATATGGAGTTGATCGCCTTTACGGGGAGCTCAGTCCCGATCTTCGACTCGAAGAGCCCTGCGCTGCACGTTTTGCTGAGGCCTGGCGCGAAGCCGCCGCCGCCGGAGCTGGCGCTGGCCTGGGCATGCGTCTCGCCGAGACCGGAGGCCCCGACCCTGAAATAGCCGCGGCGGCGGGGCGCGTGCGTCATCTGGCCCTGCTGAACGTTTATTCGAACAATCCGGACGAGGATCTGGCCCATGAAGTCATCCACGCGCTCCGGCGGACCGGCCGGTTCGGCGACGGGGAGTGGGACGTCCTCACCCATCCCCGGCTCGTCGAACGATGGCACCAGCGATTTGCAACGCCAGGTCTTTACGGGGCGGAAGGAAGCGTTGATCAGGTCGAAGAGTCGGTTGCTGCATCTCTTGCTCGAGCCTGGCGGGAAGCCGCCGCCGCCGGAGCTGGCGGCGAGCTGGGGCTACGCCTCGCGGCGTCGCAAGACCCCGACCCGGAAATAGCCGCGGCGGCGCGCCGCGCCGAGGCGGTGTTCCGGGCGGTGGCGAGCGGCGGGATCGGTGCCCGGCCCGAGGATCCCGAGGCGGTCCGGGGCGCGCTGCGCCGAGAGCGAGGCCGCCGGCATGGCACCTTTGGTCGAAGTGGCGCCGGGCCGAGCGGAGGCCACAGGCGGGACCGCCGGCGGGTACCTGGCGGCCTTCGACGCGCGGGATGGGCGCGTGCGGGAGATCATTCTGCTGAGCGTCTACAGTCAAGACGACATCGAGGAGACCCTTGCCCATGAAGTCATCCACGCCCTCGGGCGGACCGGCCGCTTCACCCCCGCAGAGTGGGCCGCGCTCAGCCACCCCGGGCTGCTCGAACGATGGCGCGAACGATACGGAATTGATCGCCTTTACGCGAACCGACCAGCCGGTGTTCGGGTCGAAGAGTGTGTTGCTGCATCTTTTGCCGGAGCGTGGGCGGAAGCCGCGGCGGAAGCCGGAAGACGTCCCCGGCTCGCCGAGACCGGAGACCCCGACCCGGAAATAGCCGCGGCGGCGCGCCGCGCCGAGGCGGTGTTACGGCGGTGGCGGGCGGCGAGATCGGCGCCCGGTGCGAGGACCCCGCCGCTTCGGCCCCACAGAGCCGGAATCGGCCGATCCGGGCGGAAACGGCCGGGACAGGGCGATCGCGCAACATTGTTTCGCCCAGGGAAGCCTCCAGACGTGCGTTGGCGCCCGTCCCGGTATCCGATACCCCCCAATCGGAGGGGACTTATCCCGAATGGTTGACGGCTCACGCGGCCATCCCTCCGGGCGATTTCACGGCTCGTCGGCCCGGCAACCCGGCAGCCTCCCCGTGCAGCAGCGCCAGTCCCCGGCGCCGGATGTTGCGGGCCGCGTTCAGGTCCGCATGGTCGGCATGGCCGCGTGAGCCGTCAACCATTCGGGATAGGTCCCTATCGAAGGACGCCCCTACCCCAGCACGTCAGAGACGATCCGGCGGTACTCGTCCAGCGTCGGCACCGCGCGGGCGGTAAGGTTGAAGTGGCTGGCGGCGGCGTCGGCGCTCATGTCGTCGAGATCCGTCTTGTCGTAGCCCATCTCCCTGAGCGAGGCGGGGAGGCCGAGCCGGGCGTTGAGGTCCTCGATGCCGCGGGCCACGTCGGGCTTGCCGCTCAGCCCCATGGCGGCGGCGATCTCGGCAAGCTCGGGATCGAGCTTTCCTTCGTAGAAGCGGATCACGGCGGGCGCGCTCACCGTCACCAGCATGCCGTGGTGGAGGTCGGCGTCGCCAAACGTGTTGGCCAGCGCGTGCACCGGGCCCAGCCCGCGATAGATCGCGATGCCGCCTTGCAGCGCGGCCATCTGCATGTGCCACCTGGCCTCGCGGTCGGACCCGTCGGCCGCGGCCCGCTCGACATAGCGCACCACGCGGCGGATGCCGTCGAGGGCGACCGCGGCGCCCGGCGGGTCGGCCTTCTTCGCGAGATAGGCTTCGAGGCAGTGGCCGAAGGCGTCCATGCCCGTAGCCGCGGTGAGCGCGGGCGGCAGGGTAAGCGTGAGCTCCGGGTCGCAGATCGCGAGGTCCGGCTTGATGTGGACCGAGCGCAGGCCGAGGCCCCTCGTCGTCGAATCGGGATGGATGCCGCCGCCCATGGTGATCTCCGCCCCGGTCCCCGCCGTGGTCGGCACCGTGACCAGCGGCGCGACGGCCGCGGTGATCCGCCCCGGGTCGCGCAGATAGTCGATGAACGGCCCGTCATGGGTGACGGCCACGCGCACCGCCTTGCCCGAATCCATCACCGACCCGCCGCCCACCGCGAGCACCCCGTCGCAGCCATGCTCGCGCCAGGCTTCCGCCGCCGCCACCACCCCGGCGACGGTCGGGTTGGGCGGGATGCCGTCGAACAGCGTCGCCTCGATGTCGGCGGGAAGCGCATCGAGCACCCGCTTCGCCACCCCGTGCTCGACCAGCCCCGCATCGGTCAGCAACAGGGGCCGCCGGACGCCGAGCCCGGCGAGCTCGGCGCCGATGGAGCCCGCGGCGCCGAAATCGAACAGCACGCGGGGGTAGGCAAGGAGCTCGGGCATGGTGGTCTGTCTCTTCCTGGTAAGCGGCGACCGTCCTTCGATACGGCGGCTCAGCCCCGGGTCACGTTCCAGACTTCCTCGATCACGGTGCCGGCCTCGCGGATCACCTTGGAGACCGGGCAGAATTTCGGGAGCTCGGTCTTGACCTTCTCCATGTCCGCGTCCGAGGCGTCGGTGCGCACGTCGATGGTGAGCACGATCCTGGGGAACGGCACCCTGACCTCTTCCATCAGCGCGGCGCCGCGCCGGTCGAAGGTGGCCTCGGCCTCGATGGTCATGTCGGCGAACGCGATGCCGTGCCTGTGGGCGATCTTGTGGCTGATCACGTTGGTGCAACCGATCAGCGAGGCGATCAGCGTCTCGGTCGGGGTGAAGCCGAGATTGGTGCCGTCGCGCTCCTCGGGCTCGTCGATCACCGATTCGAGGTCGCGCACCCGGAGGTCGGTGCGCGAATGGGTCGGGCAGGTGGCCGCGATGTTCTGCTGGACGGTGGTCCTGGGCCGGGCTGTGGCCAATGGTCGTCTCCCTTGGCTGTGGCGCGGGCTGCTTACAGCATCGCGGCGGGGAGGGAAACCGGACGCCCGCGCTTCGTCATTTCGACGGACCCCGGACTTGATCCGGAGCGTAGCCGTGCGCAGCACGGCGGAGTGGAGAAATGGGATGGACGCCTCCCACCCCCTGATGCTGGCGGGTTGGAGGGTTGAAGTGGACCCTCGCGGGCCGACGGCATCAAAGTGCCAAAGGGCGAAGAGCAAGCTCTTCGCGGGCAAACCGGAGGG
>MPNO01000040.1 GCA_002239065.1 Defluviicoccus sp. bin129
GAGCGTATCGCCGCCAGCCCGCTCGCCCGGCGCATGGCCGCGCAGGCCGGGCTCGAACTCGCCGCCATAAGCGGCAGCGGGACCGGCGGGGGGGGGGGGCCAGGGGGGGGGGGAGCGGGGGGTGGCGGCCGCCCGGGCGCGCGCGCGGCGCGGGTCGGGCGGCCGCCGAACCGGCACACGCGCCGCCCAGACCCGCCGCCGCGCCGGCCCCGGGGGAAACCGTCAGGCTGTCGACCATGCGCCGCGTGATCGCCGAGCGGATGACCGAATCCAAGGCGACGGTCCCCCACTTCTATCTCACCGTCGACTGCGAGATCGACGAGCTGCTCAAGGTGCGGAGCGAGATCAACAAGCGGATCGAGACGGCGAGAATATCGGTCAACGACATCGTCATCCGGGCCTGCGCGCTCGCGCTGCGCGAGGTCCCGGCCGCCAATGTCTCCTGGGCGGGCGAAGGGTCGATGACACGGCACGGTACGGTGGACATCTCCGTCGCGGTGGCGATCCCGGGCGGGCTGGTCACCCCGATCGTCAGGAATGCCGACGCCAGGGGTCTGGTCGAGATCGCGGCCGAAATGAAGGCGCTCGCGGCGCGGGCGCGCGAGGGCAAGCTCACGCCGGAGGAGTACCAGGGCGGCAGCTTCTCGATCTCCAATCTCGGGATGTACGGGGTCAAGAGCTTCGATGCGGTGATCAACCCGCCGCAGGCCTGCATTCTCGCGGTCGGCGCGGGGGAGCCGCGGCCGGTGGTCCGCGACGGCGCGATCGTTCCCGCCACCGTCATGTCGTGCACGCTGTCGGTCGACCACCGCGTGGTGGATGGCGCCATCGGCGCCGAGCTGCTGGGCGCGATCAAGCGGAACATCGAGTATCCGCCGGCGATGCTGGCCTGATCGGGGATAGCGCCCATGGCCCGGCACTCCTGCGACATCGCCGTGATCGGCGGCGGCCCCGGCGGCTACGTCGCGGCGATCCGCGCCGCCCAGCTCGGCATGAAGGCCTGCGTGGTCGAGCGCGAGCATCTCGGCGGGATCTGCCTCAACTGGGGCTGCATTCCGACCAAGGCGCTGCTGCGGACCTCGGAAATCAACCATCTGCTCGGCCAGCTCGACTCCTTCGGCTTCGCCGCGGACGGGGTCGCCTTCGACCTTCAGAAGATCGTCAGGCGCTCGCGCGACGTTGCCGGACGGCTGAGCGCCGGGATCGGCCATTTGATGAAGAAGAACGGGGTAGAGGTCATCGAAGGGCAGGGCAGGCTGGCGGGCGGCGGGCAGGTGGCGGTGGAGCGCGACGGCGCGCTCGCCGAGGAGATCGCCGCGCCCCACATCGTGCTCGCCACAGGGGCGCGGGCGCGGACCCTGCCCGGGCTCGAGCCGGACGGCGAACGGGTCTGGACCTATCGCGAGGCCATGGTGCCGCCCGCCATGCCCGCCTCGCTGCTGGTGATCGGATCGGGAGCGATCGGAATCGAGTTCGCGAGTTTCTACCGCGACCTGGGCGCCGAGGTGACGGTGGTCGAGATCCTCGAGCGTATTCTTCCGGTAGAAGACGAAGAAATCTCCGCACTAGCCAGAAAAGCCTTTGAGAAACAGGGAATGGAGATCCTCACCGGTGCCGCGGTGAGCGGTCTGGAACGCCGGGGCGCGGGCGTCCGGGCGGCGGTCGAGGCGGGCGGCGAGACCCGCGAGATCGACGTTGAAAGGGCGATCCTGGCGGTCGGGATCGTCGGCAATGTGGAGGACATCGGGCTCGCAGGAACCGGCGTCGAGGTCGATCGCGGCCACGTCGTCGTCAACCGCTGGTGCGAGACGGGCGAGACCGGCGTCTACGCGATCGGCGACCTGGTCGGGCCGCCCTGGCTCGCCCACAAGGCGAGCCACGAGGGGGTGATGTGCGTCGAACGCATCGCCGGCATCGAGACCCATCCGCTCGAGGTTTCGCGCATCCCGGGCTGCACCTATTGCCGGCCGCAGGTGGCGAGTATCGGCCTCACCGAAGCGGCGGCCAGGGCGGAGGGCCGCGAGGTCAGGATCGGCCGTTTCCCCTGTCTCGCGAACGGCAAGGCGATCGCGCTCGGCGACGACGAGGGGCTGGTCAAGACGGTGTTCGACGCGGCGACCGGCGAGCTGCTCGGCGCGCACTTGATCGGCGCCGAGGTGACCGAGCTGATCCAGGGCTTCGCCATCGCGAAGACGCTGGAGACCACCGAGGCGGAACTCATGGAAACGGTTTTCCCGCACCCGACGCTGTCCGAGATGATGCACGAGTCCGTGCTTGACGCTTACGGACGGGCTCTTCATTTCTAGATCGACGGCTATGCAGTGGCCCCGATGACCGGCACAAGCCCAACCGCGACCATCCGCCATCCCGAAAAGATCGGCCGCGAGGACGCCCCGATCCCGCGCAAGCCGCCGTGGATCCGCGTGCGCGCGCCGGTCTCGCCGGTCTTCGGCGAGACCCGCGGCGTCATGCGCGCGCTCGGGCTGACCACGGTGTGCGAGGAAGCGGCGTGCCCCAATATCGGCGAGTGCTGGGCCCAGCGCCATGCCACGATGATGATCCTCGGTGCCGTCTGCACCCGCGCCTGCGCATTCTGCAACGTCGCGACCGGGCTGCCGGACCGTGTCGATCCGGACGAGCCGGGGCGGGTCGCCGAGGCGGTCGCAAGGCTCGGCCTGCGCCATGTCGTCATCACCTCGGTCGACCGCGACGATCTCGACGATGGCGGGGCAGGGCATTTCGCGCGCGTCATCCGCGCCATCCGGGCGCTGGACCCGGAAACCACCATCGAGGTGCTGACGCCCGATTTCCTGAGAAAGGACGGGGCCGTCGAACACGTGGTCGACGCCCGTCCGGACGTCTACAACCACAACCTGGAGACCGTGCCGAGGCTGTATCCGACGGTGCGGCCGGGGGCGCGGTACTTCCATTCCCTGAAGCTGCTCGACCGGGTGAAACAGCTCGACCCGTCGATGTTCACCAAGTCAGGGCTGATGGTCGGGCTCGGCGAGAGCCGCGAAGAGGTGCACCAGGCGATGGACGACCTGCGCGCCGCGGATGTCGACTTCCTGACCGTCGGCCAGTACCTCCAGCCGACGCCCAAGCATCACCCGATCGACCGGTTCTGGGAGCCCGGTGAGTTCGAGGAGCTGGCCAGGATGGCCAGGGGCAAGGGCTTCCTGATGGTGTCGGCGACGCCGCTCACCCGCTCGTCCTATCACGCCGACCGCGACTTCGAGGCGCTGCGCGCGGCGCGCCGGGCGTCCGGCTGACCCGATGCCGAGCCACGCCGAACGCCGCTACGCCGCCTACGCGCCGGCCCAGATCTACGAGCTGGTGGCCGATGTCGAGAGCTATCCCGCCTTCCTGCCCTGGTGCACCGGCTGCCGCATATACAGCCGCGAGGGCAACGTGCTGCACGCCAACCTCAGGGTCGGCTTCAAGATGGTGAGCGAAAGCTTCAGGTCGCGGGTGACGCTGGACCCGGTCGAACGCATCGACATCGCCTATCTCGACGGGCCGTTCCGCTATCTCGACAGCCGCTGGCAGTTCAGCCCCAGGGACGACGGCTGCCTGATCGACTTCTTCATCGATTTCGAGTTCCGCTCGCTGCTGCTGCGCAAGATCATGGGACCGCTGTTCAACGAGGTGGTCCGGCGCAGCGTCGCCGCCTTCATCGCGCGGGCGGATACGCTGTACGGCGCTGCGAAGGTGGGCGGCGCGCCCGGCCGGCGGGCCGTCTCCGCCATTCAGAAATAGATCAGGCCCTCGATCCGTTCGACCGGCTGGCGCGCCGCCCGGCGCAGCCTCGGCAGGTTCGCGGCGGCGACCGCGGCGAGCACGGCATCCAACGCATCGCCGCCCCGATTCTCGACTATCCGATCCCTAAGCGATCTATCAGGTCTGTTCAGTAGTCCCTTGGTTATCAACGCATTCAGGAGCTTGATCCGTGAGTCCCGCAAGGCCGCTCCGCGTCCCTTGTAGGAGCCGTAGAGACCGAGCCGCTTGAGCAGAGAGGCGGGGCAGGTTTCGGCGAGCAGAACCTTGCCGGTGGCGGGGGCCTGCATCGGGATGACGCGCGCCGCGCCGGACTCCACCAGCGGCAGGAGCACGCTTCGGATGCCGGCATGGGTCTGGCGGTAAAGCCTCAAATTGTAGGCGGAAAACGGTACCTTCGCCTCGACATCGGTACATCGCTTGAACTCGCGCCCGCCGGCGGCGCGCCGGCAATCTGTCCGAAGCGCTTCGGGGTCGGGGTAGCGGGCGGGGAAGGCGCGCAGGAAGTCCCGCCACTCGGTCTCCTCGATCAGCGAGCGGGGCAGGCTGAAGGGAAAGTCGAGACCGGCCGCGGCGCGCCGTTCGCTCGCCAGGAAACCCCTCAGTGCCGCCAGCGCCGTTTCGCGGTCCCGCGCACCGCCCGGCAATTCGCGTGCCGGCTCGCAGCGTTCCAGGGTCAGCCGGCCCGCTTGCTGCGTTCCAGCCGCGATCCAGATGTGATCGCCCGCATGGCGGGCGCCGGAAAAATCGACCCCGACGACGCGCCGACGCGTCACCCGGCGAGACGCCCGATCAACGCCATCGCGGCCAGCACCGAGGACTCCCGGACCGCCGCCCGGTCGCCGGCGAACAGGAAGCGGCGGTGCAGCGTCGCGCCCGACCGCCGCGCGGCCGCGATGTGGACCAGGCCGACCGGCTTGGCCGGGCTGCCGCCGCCGGGTCCCGCGACCCCGGTGATGCCGACGGCGATGTCGGCCCGGCTGTTGGCGAGCCCGCCCTCGGCCATGGCGCGGGCGACGTCTTCGCTCACCGCGCCATGTGCCGCGATCAGCGCCGCGGGCACCGAGGCGAGCTCGGCCTTGGCCTCGTTGGTGTAGGTGACCAGGCCGCGCTCGACCACGTCGGACGAACCGGCGATGGCGGTGAGCGCACCGGCGAGCAGACCGCCGGTGCAGGATTCCACCGTCGCCACGGTCAGCCCTCTGGACCGGCAGCGCCGAAGCAGGGTTTCGGATGCGCGCAGGATCTCTTCGTTCAAGCCAGAAACTCCCTTGCCAGCCATACCCCGGCGAGCGCGTAGACCCCGGCGACCGCGTCATCGGCCATGACCCCGAACCCGCCCTTCAGCCTGCGATCGGCCCACGAAGCGGGCCACGGCTTGACGATGTCGGCGATGCGAAACAGGACGAAGCCGAGCGCGAACTGCCAGAAATCCAGAGCCGCGGGAAGCAGCGCCACGAACTGGCCGGCGACCTCGTCGATGACGATCGGGCCCGGGTCGTCGTCGCCGGTGCGCTGCGTCACCGAGGCCGAGGCCCACCAACCGAGCGCGAACACGACGATCGCGGCGACGCCGAGCCCCCAGGGTCCGAAATGTTCCAGCAGCAGCCAGGCCGCCGGCAGGGCCGCCAGCGAGCCCCAGCTTCCGGGCGCGCCGGGCAGCAGGCCGATGCCGCCGACGGTGGCGACGAAAGTCGGCGCATCGCGCCAGGCCGGGGAATACGCGCGACCGCCCACCGGCATCGCGGCTCAGGCGGGGAGGCGGATCGTGGCGACGGCCTGGGCGGCTATACCCTCGCCGCGTCCGGTGAAGCCGAGGCCTTCGGTCGTCGTCGCCTTGATGCCGATGCGGCCGGGCTCCAGCTCCAGCAGCGCGGCGACGCGGGCCGCCATCGCGTCCCGATGCGGCGCGATCTTGGGCGCTTCGCAGATCAGGGTGACGTCGAGATTGACGATCCTGGCGCCGCGGCGGCGGATCAGCGACGCGGCGTGGCGCAGGAAGGTGGCCGAGGGCTCGCCCCGCCAGCGTGGGTCGGTGGGCGGAAAATGCAGGCCGATATCGCCTTCGGAGATCGCGCCCAGCAGCGCGTCGGTCATGGCGTGCATCCCGACATCGGCGTCCGAATGACCGACGAGCGCCCGGTCGTGCGGAATTTCGACGCCGCACAGCGTGACCGCCTTTCCCTCGCCGAACTTATGGACATCGAAGCCGGTGCCGGTCCTGAGTTCGAAGCGTTCTCCCCCGAGCCAGCGCCGCGCGCGCTCCAGATCCTCCTGCGTCGTCACCTTGATGTTGGAATCGCTGCCGTGCACCAGCGCGACATCGAGACCCGCCCGCTCCGCCACCGCGGCGTCGTCGGTCAGCGCCATCCCGGCGGCGGCGCGGTGCGCGGCGAGGATTTCCGGAAACCGGAAACCCTGCGGCGTCTGCGCGCGCCACAGCCCGCGGCGCTCCACGGTTTCGCCGACGAGCGGCGCATCCGTTCCGTCCCGTTCGCGCTTCAGCGTATCGCTGATCGGCACCGCGGGGAGCGCGGCGGGGCGGGTTTCGAGCGCCGCCAGGACCCGCGAGATCGTCGGCGCATCGGCGAAGGGGCGCGCCGCATCGTGGATCAGCACCGTCCGCGGGCCGACCGGGACGAGGCTCTCGAGGCCGAGACGCGCGGAGTCCTGCCGCGTGCCGCCGCCGGTGACCGGTTTCATGAGGTCGAGGCCGTCGAGCGCCCGGTCGCAGTGCTCGCGATCGGCGGCGCCGACGACCACGCGCACCCCGTCGACGGCGGGGTGGTCGACGAAGCCGGAGACGGCGTGGCGCAGAACGGCGTCGTCGCCGAGCGGCAAGTACTGCTTGGGAAGAGTTGCGCCGAGACGCGTGCCGCGCCCGCCGGCAAGAATCAGGGCGACGCACCCCGTCATATCGCACCCGTGCGGTTGTCGGGGAGACCCTAGCCCGGATTTCTCACCCCTGTCACGGCCCGCGCCGCGAGCCGCTTCGCCCTGTTCGCTGTCAACCAGGGTGATATATAGTCCCGCTCTCGCCGTGGATTGAGGTGCCATGTCCTCCCTGGCTCCGCTCAAGATCGGTCCCGTCGAAATCCGGGAGCCGGTATTTCTGGCGCCGATGTCCGGGGTCAGCGACCTGCCGTTCCGCCGCCTGGTCAAGAGCTGGGGGGCGGGGATGGTGTTTTCCGAAATGATCGCCGACGGGGCGATGCTGCGGCAGGCGCCCGGGTCGTTGAAGATCGCGACCGACTGCGCCGAGGAGTTTCCCATGGCGGTCCAGCTCGTCGGCCACGATCCTTCCACCATGGCCGAGGCGGCACGCATCGCGGCCGATCGCGGCGCGGCGGTGGTCGACATCAACATGGGCTGCCCGGTCAAGAAGGTGGTCAGGAAGATGTGCGGCTCGGCCCTGATGCGGGACGAGGCCCATGCCGCCCGTATCGTCGGCGCCGTCGCGGACGCGGTGGACCTGCCGGTCACGCTCAAGATGCGCATGGGCTGGGACGACGGCCACCTCAACGCGCCCCGGCTCGCCGCCATCGCCGAGAATTGCGGCGCGAGGATGATCACCGTCCACGGGCGCACGCGGACCCAGCTCTATAACGGTCAGGCGAACTGGCGCTTCGTCGCCGGGGTGAAGGCCGCCGTCTCGATTCCGGTGATCGTCAACGGCGATATCACCACCCCGGCGGAAGCCGCCGCCGCTCTGCGGGCCTCGAATGCGGACGGCGTGATGATCGGCCGCGGCGCCTGCGGGAGGCCGTGGTTCCCGCGTCAGGTCATGGCCTATCTGCGCGGCGGTTGGCACGAACCCGATCCCGGCCCGGCGCGGCGATGCGCCGCGATCCGCGCCCATTTCGACGCGATGCTCGGGCATTACGGACCGGTCACCGGGGTCCGCATGGCGCGCAAGCATCTCGCCTGGTACGCCAGGTCCAGCCGCGGCGGGGCGGCGTTTCGCGCCGCGGTCAACGCGCTCGCCGACCCGGACGAGGTCCGTTCGGCGATCGTGCGCTTTTTCGGGGAAGCCGGCGGCGACGCCATCGCGGCATGAGCCCTCCGGTCATCGTGCTGGCAAGCTCGGACGGCGAGGTCCTCCGGCTCTTCGACGAGGCGGGGTTTGCGCTGCTGTTCGCGCCGACCCCGGAGGCGTTCCGCCATGTGCTGGGCTCCGGTGCCGGCGACGCCGCGGCGGTCGACTCCGCGATGCTGTCGAGCGCCGGTGCCGGCATCGCGGAGGCGATGGCGGGCTCGCGGCCCGATATGCCGGTCGTCGTGCTGGGCGGCACCGCGCCGGTCGGATTTCCGGTTCGCACCAGCCACGTCGCGCGGCCGCGGAACCGGGACAGCCTGCTCGCCGCGGTCGAAAGCGCGCTGGTGGGCACGCAGGCGTCGCCACCCAGCGAGCGGGACAGCCTGTCGCGTGCCGTGGAGACCCATCTGGTGCAGTATTTCGAGGCCCATGCCCCCGGGCTTCCGGGCCCCGGCCTGCACCGCCGGGTGTTGCGCGAGGTCGAGCGGTCGCTGATCGCGCTCGCCCTCGACGCCACGCGGGGCAACCAGCTTCGGGCGGCGGCCCTGCTGGGGCTCAACCGCAATACGCTGAGGAAGAAGATCCGCGATCTCGACATCTCGGCGGAGCGGAGCCTATGATGACCGTACTCGCGGCTGGCTGACTCCGCGCGCGAGCGGGTGACCGGTTCGGCACGATATGGCGAATAGAACGGCGGCACTGCGCACACCCGGCGCCGCCCGGCTCGCTTTGTGGGCACGCCGGCACCGGCTAGGGCGCAAATCGGCGGTCGTGCTGGCGGTGATGTCGCTCGGCTCCGCCCTCGTGACCTACGCGGCGCTGTCCGGCTCGCTTCCGTTCGCCAGCGACCCGCGCGCGCTTCTTCTTCTGCTCAATGTCGACCTGGTGCTGTTCCTCGCCCTCGGCGCGATCGTCGCCCGGCGCCTGGTGCGAATCTGGATCGCGCGCCGGCGCGGCTTCGTGGGCGCCAGGCTGCATGGCCGGCTGGTTCTCTGGTTCAGCGTGATCGCCGGGGTTCCCGCGATCACCGTTTCCGTCTTCTCGGCGCTGTTCTTCAGCCTGGGCGTCCAGGCCTGGTTCAGCGACCGCGTCCAGACCGCGCTCGAAGAGGCCTCGATCGTCGCCGAGTCCTACCTGCGCGAGCACCAGAAGGTGATCCGGGGCGACATCCTCGCCATCGCCCGCGACATCAACCGGTCGGCGCCGCAGCTATGGGTGGATCCCGCAAGGTTCAATCAGATGATGGCGGCGCAAGGCGTGCTGCGGAACCTGAGCGAGGCCTACGTCTTCGACAGCGCGGGGCAGGTGATCGCCCGCTGGAACCTGAGCTTCGTCCTCGACCGCGACCCCATACCGGTCGCGGCGTTGGAAAAGGTGGAGCGGGGCGAACTCGTGGTGCTCGCCAGCGGGTCGGAAGACCGGATGCGGGCGATCGTCAAGCTGGATGGGGTGATCAACGCGTTCCTCTATATCAGCCGCTTCGTGGAGCCCCGTGTGCTCGACCACATCGCCCGCACCAGGCGGACCGTGGCCGAGTACCGGTCCCTGGAAGGCCAGCGGCAGACCTTCGAGATCACCTTCGCGATGATGTTTGTGCTGGTTGCGCTGCTCCTGCTGATGGCTGCGATCTGGGCCGGGCTGTCCTTCGCGTCCCGGCTCGCCGGGCCGGTGACCGCGCTTGCCGCGGCGGCCGAACGGGTCCGCGGCGGCGACCTGTCCACCCGGGTGCCGGAAACCGGGGAGGGCGACGAGATCGGCTCCCTGACCCGGGCGTTCAATCGGATGACCGGCCAGCTGGAAGCGCAGAGGGACGAGCTCCTCGAGGCGAACCGTCAACTCGATACGCGGCGCAACTTCATCGAAACCGTGCTGTCGGGCGTATCCGCAGGCGTGGTGGGGCTCGATCGCGCGGGCAACGTCAACGTCTCCAACCGGCTGGCTTCCGAGCTGCTTTTCAGAGACCTCGACCGTTCGATGGGCCGGCCGCTGGCCGCGCTCGCGCCGCGAATGGGCGCGCTGCTCGCCGAGGCGCGGAACCGCCCGGACCGGGCGGCCGAGACGGAGATCGAGCTCAAACACGGCGACGGCACGAGGACGCTGTTCGTGCGCGTCGTGGCCGATCTCAGGGACGAGGCGATCGTGGGTTTCGTGGTGACCTTCAACGACATCACCGAGCTGCTCGCCGCCCAGCGCAAGGCCGCCTGGTCGGACGTCGCGCGGCGCATCGCCCATGAGATCAAGAACCCGCTGACCCCGATCCAGCTGTCGGCGGAGCGGCTGCGGCGCAAGTATCTCGGCGAGATAAGCAGCGACCCCAAATCCTTCGACGACTACACCGAGACCATCATCCGGCATGTCGGAGACATCGGCCGCATGGTCGACGAGTTCTCCGATTTCGCGCGCATGCCGAACGCCGTGATCGCGCCCGTCGACATCGCCGATCTCTGCCGGGTCGAGCTCGCCCTCTACCGCGAAGCGCATCCGCGGATTGCGTTCGAGGCGGCGCTGCCGGACGATCCGCCGATCGTGGCGTGCGATGCCGGGCTGGCGACGCGCGCGCTCTCCAACCTGCTCAAGAACGCCGTCGAGGCGATCGAGGCTCGCGGGGACGGGGCGGCGCCCGGCCGCATCGCGGTCTCGGTGGAAGACAGCGGCGGTTTCGCGGTGGTTTCGGTGGAGGACAACGGTCGCGGGCTGCCGGACATGGCGTCGCATCGCCTCACCGAACCCTATGTGACCACGCGCGACAAGGGCACCGGTCTGGGGCTCGCGATCGTCCGGAAAATCATGGAAGACCACAACGGCGAAGTGGTGCTGGAGGCGGCCTCCGGCGGCGGCGCCCGGGTCCGATTGGTCTTCCCAAAGGACGGGCAGGGTGTCACTGTGACGCGATGAGAATGCCGTGGAGAGCGTAGCGTTGCAGTCCGAAGTACTGATCGTCGACGACGAGGCCGATATTCGTCGTATCACCGCCGATTTCCTCGAGGACGAGGGCTATCTCTGCCGTTCGGCCGCCGACACCGTCTCGGCACTCGAAATGATCGAGGAACGGCGCCCTCATCTGGTGGTGCTCGACATCTGGCTGCGCGGCGACGACCGCGACGGACTCCAGTTCCTCAAGCTGCTGAACGGGCGGCATCCCGAAATCCCGATCGTGATGATCAGCGGTCACGGAACCGTGGAGACTGCGGTCAAGGCGATCAAGCTGGGCGCCTACGACTTCGTGGAGAAGCCGTTCAAGTCCGACAGGCTGGCCCTCACGGTCAGGCGGGCGATGGACGCCGCGCGGCTCCGCCAGGAGAACGCGGAGCTCCGGGAACGGGCGAACGCCGACTGGACCATGATCGGAAACTCGCAGTCGATCAGCCAGCTCCGCGGCGCGATCGACCGGGTCGCGCCGACCGGCAGCCGGGTGATGATCAGCGGCCCGCCCGGCTCCGGCAAGGAGGTCGCGGCCCGCGCCCTGCATGCGCGTTCGCAACGCCGGGACGGCTCCTTCACGGTGCTCAACTGCGCGACGATGGCTCCCGAGCGCATGGAAGAAGAGCTGTTCGGTCTGGAAGCGGCAAACGGCGCCGCGCCCCATCTGGGCACCTTCGAGCAGGCGAATGGAGGGACCCTGCTGCTCGACGAGGTTGCCGACATGCCGCTGGAGACCCAGGGCAAGATCGTCCGCGTACTCCAGGAGCAGTCCTTCGCCCGTACCGGAGGCACCGCCAGGATCACCGTCGACGTCAGGGTTATCGCCACCACCAGCCGGAACCTCAACACCGAGATGGCGGCCAGCCGGTTCCGCCAGGACCTCTACTACCGGCTGAACGTGGTGCCGATCGAGGTCCCTTCGCTGACCGCGCGCCGCGATGACATCCCGCTTCTGTTCAGCCATTTCGCCGAGCGCGCCGCGGCGGCGAGCGGCATGCCCTGCCGCAGGCTCGCCGAGGACGCGCTCGCGGCGCTGCAGGCCTATGACTGGCCCGGCAATGTCCGCCAGCTCCGCAATGTCGCCGAGTGGATCCTGATCATGGCGCCCGGGAACGGCCAGGATCTGGTCCGCCCCGACATGCTGCCGCCGGACATCGTCGCCAACACCCCGGAACCGCTGCGCTGGGACAGGAGCGGCGAGGCCCTCGGCCTGCCGCTGCGCGAAGCGCGCGAACGGTTCGAACGGGAATATCTCATCGCCCAGGTCGACCGGTTCGGCGGCAACGTGTCGCGCACCGCCCAGTTCGTGGGGATGGAGCGCTCCGCCCTGCATCGCAAGCTCAAGACGCTGGGCGTGGCGCCCGCGGGCCGGCCGGACTAGGCGCCCCGCTCTTCGCCCGAACGTCGGAACTCTGATCCATGAAGGTGATCGTCTGCGGCGCCGGCCAGGTCGGATACCACATCGCCCGCCAGCTCGCCTCCGAAGGCAACGACGTGACGGTGATCGATCGGTCCGACGACCTGTCGCGCGAGATCGGCAACGCGCTCGATGTCCGTACCGTGGTCGGTTTCGCATCGCATCCCGACGTATTGGAGCGGGCGGCGGCGGACGACACCGACATGATCATCGCGGTCACCCAGGCCGACGAGGTCAACATGGTGGCCTGCCAGGTGGCGCACTCGCTGTTCGAGGTTCCCACCAAGATCGCCCGCATACGCTCCCAGTCCTACTTGCAGCAGATATGGGCCGATCTGTTCAGCCGCGACCACATGCCCATCGACGTGATCATCTCTCCGGAAATGGAAGTCGCCCGGGCGATCTCGCGCCGCCTCTTCGTACCCGGCGCGACCGACTCGATCTCCCTTGCCGACGGCATGGTGCGGGCGATCGCGGTGCGTTGCGACGACGACTGCCCGGTCATCAACACCCCGCTTCGCCAGCTCACCGGCATTTTCCCGGAGCTGAACATCGTCGTGGTCGGGATCAATCGCGGCGACGTCACGCTGGTCCCGACGGCGGACGACCAGATGCTGGCCGGCGACGAAGTCTATTTCATCGCCGACACCGAGCACGTCATCCGGGCGATGGCGGTATTCGGGCATGAGGAACCCGAAATCCGCCGGATGGTGATCGCCGGGGCGGGTCACGTGGGACAGTGCCTCGCCCGGCTGATTCACGATGAGCACCCCGGGGTCAGCGCCAGGATCATCGAGTCCAACCGGGCGCAGGCCGAACGCGCCGCCATCGATCTCGCCGGGGTGACGGTGCTGAACGGCGACGCGCTCGACCCGGAAATTCTGGACGAGGCCAATGTTTCGACCGCCGAGGCAATCGTGACGGTGACCAATGACGACGAGACCAACGTCCTCGCCGCGCTTCTCGCCAAGCGACACGGGGCGGGGCGGGCGGTTACGCTGATCAACAACATGAACTATGCGCCGCTGATCAGCACGCTCGGGGTCGATGTCGTGGTCAGCCCGCACGCGATCACCGTCTCGACCATCCTGCGGCATGTGCGGCGCGGCAGGATCCGGGCGGTGCATGCCCTGCCGCAGGGCATCGGCGAGATCATGGAGGCCGAGCTGCACGAATCGTCGGACCTCGCGAGCCACGCGATCGGCGAGGCGGGGCTGCCGTCAGGCGTGCTAATCGGCGCCATCGTGCGCGACGGCAAGGTGGTGATTCCCCGCGCGTCGACGGTGCTGCGCATCGGCGACCGGCTGGTCATGTTCGTCGCCAGGAGCGCGATCAAGCGCGTCGAGCAATTGTTCTCCGTGCGTCCGGACTATTTCTAGGGCCGGCGGATGAACGCCGTCGACCGGTTGCCGCGCGCCGTGGTCTTCGACTGGGACAACACGCTGGTCGATACCTGGCCGGTGATCCACGAATCGATGAACGCCGCCCTCGCGGCGATGGGACACCCGGCCTGGTCGATCGGGGAAACCCGGGAACGGGTGCGGAGGTCGCTGCGCGAGGCCTTTCCGCCGCTCTTCGGCGAGCGCTGGCAGGAGGCCCGCGAGATCTTCTATCGCCGCTTCGAGGCGATCCATCTCGAACGGCTCGCGATCTGCGAAGGCGCCGAGGCGCTGATCGAGGCGCTCGCCCGGCGCGGCATCCCGCTCTGCGTGGTGAGCAACAAGATGGGCGGGAATTTGCGCCGCGAAGCCGGGCATCTTGGCTGGCAACGGCATTTTTCCCGCCTGGTCGGGGCGAGCGATGCGGCGCGCGACAAGCCGGCGACCGAGCCGGTCGACCTCGCGCTGTCCGGGACCGGGGTTCGGCGCGACGCCGGGGTATGGTTCGTCGGCGACACGTGGGTCGACATGGAATGCGCCCACAACGCCGGATGCACCGGGATCCTGGTGCGCGGGACGCCGCCCCGCGACACGGAATTCGCGGCGTTCCCGCCGCAGGCGCATTTCGCCGACTGCGCCGAGCTTCTCAGGCATGTCGAAAGCCTGTGAGAAGCCTTGTTCACTCGCCGCGGGTTTTGCGGTAATCATCGCCCCGCTTGTGTGTGTTGGCGTGGCCCGCTCGCCGGACCGCGCCGTCAATGGTTCGAATCCAAGACTCGAAGAGAGCGGGACCCAAAATGTCAGCAGAAAAAGCCCAAAACCTTCAGGACACCTTCCTCAACCACATCCGGAAGAACAAGACGCCCGTCACCGTCTTCCTGGTCAACGGCGTCAAGCTTCAGGGCGTGGTGACCTGGTTCGATAATTTCTGCATCCTTCTCCGGCGGGATGGCCATTCCCAACTGGTCTACAAGCACGCCATTTCGACCGTGATGCCGGTCGCGCCGGTGCAGCTCTATGACGAGAAACGCGAGGTCGAGTACGCTGGCGATTAGCGCGGCCGGCCCCGAGGACGGGGCGGCGATGGAGCGCGCCGCCGTCCTTCACCCCTACGCGAAGACCGCGGGGCGCGACTCGCGCAGCCCGGAAGCGCGGCTCGACGAAGCCGTGGGCCTCGCCGGCGCGATCGGGCTCGAAGTCATCCGAGCGGACCTCGTCGCGCTGCCCCGGCGCCGGCCCTCGACCTATTTCGGGGCCGGAAACGTGGATGCCCTCGCCGAGGCGGTCGAAGCGTCGGACATCGACCTGGTTTGCGTGGATGCCGCGCTCAGCCCCGTCCAGCAGCGCAATCTGGAGCGCGCCTGGCGCTGCAAGGTGATCGATCGCACCGGCCTGATCCTGGAGATCTTCGGCGCGCGCGCGAGCACCCGCGAAGGTACGCTCCAGGTCGAGCTTGCGCATCTGACCTATCAGCGCAGCCGCCTGGTGCGGAGCTGGACCCATCTCGAGCGTCAGCGCGGCGGCCGCGGCTTCATGGGTGGGCCGGGCGAGACCCAGATCGAGGCCGACCGGCGCCAGATCGACGAACGGATCACCCGGATCCGGCGCGAGCTCGACACGGTGACGCGGACCCGGGGGCTCCACCGCGCGGCGCGCCGCAAGGTGCCGTATCCGGTCGCGGCGCTGGTCGGCTACACCAATGCCGGGAAATCGACCCTGTTCAACCGGCTGACAGGGTCGCGGGTCGCGGCCGAGGATCTTCTGTTCGCCACGCTGGACCCGACCATGCGGGGCGTCGATCTGCCCTCCGGCCGCCGGGTGATCCTGTCGGATACGGTGGGTTTCGTCTCGCAGCTTCCGACGATGCTGGTCGCCGCCTTTCGCGCCACCCTGGAGGAGGTGCTGGACGCCGACCTGATCGTCCACGTCCGGGACGTCGCTCACCCGGACAGCGAGGCGCAGTGCCGCGACGTGGACGACGTGCTCGGCCAGCTCGGCGTCGATACGGGCGACGGAATTCTCGTCGAAGTCCACAACAAGATCGACAAGCTCGAACCAGACGAGCGCATCATGGCATCCGGGCTCGCCGGACGGCGCAACGATGCCATCGCGATCTCGGCGCTGACCGGGGAGGGGGTCGACGCGCTGCTCGAGCGGCTCGACGTCGCCTTCGGATCGCGGCGGCGGATCCTGGAGTTCGAGGTCGATCTCGCGGACGGGGCACGGCTCGCCTGGCTCTATCGATACGGCGAGGTGCTGAGCCGCAGGGACGACGGGCTCAGGGCGCATATCCGCGTCGGGCTCGATCCGGCCGATCTCGGGCGCCTGAAGCGGCTCGGCCGCGCGGGAGATTGATTCGGGCTCTCTTGCCGGGAACCATTGACAGCGATCCGCCGAACGCCTAGTTTGTTAGCACTCGACAAAAAGGAGTGCTAACACCATTGGCGCTCCTTTGCGTCAAACTGGCGTCTGCGGGACGCCGAAATATTCGACCAGTCAGGAGGGAATAAATGAATCTCAGGCCTTTGCACGACCGCGTGCTGGTTGAGCCGCTGGAGGCCGAGGAGAAGACGGCCGGCGGCATCATCATTCCGGACACGGCCAAGGAAAAGCCGATGGAAGGGAAGATCGTCGCCGTCGGAAACGGAGCGCGCTCCGAGGACGGCAAGATCACCGCGCTCGACGTCAAGTCGGGCGACCGGATCCTTTACGGCAAGTGGTCCGGTACGGAAGTGAAAATCGATGGGCAGGATCTCCTCATCATGAAGGAGTCCGACATCATGGGCATCATCGAGTAGCGGAGCGGATCATGGCTGTTAAAGAAGTAAAATTCGATACCGATGCGCGGACGCGAATGCTCCGGGGCATCGACATCCTGACCGATGCGGTCAGGGTCACGCTCGGGCCCAAGGGCCGCAACGTCATCCTCGACAAGGCGTTCGGCGCGCCCCGGATCTCCAAGGACGGGGTCACGGTCGCCAAGGAAATCGAGCTCGAGGACAAGTTCGAGAACATGGGCGCGCAGATGGTGCGCGAGGTCGCGTCCAAGACCAACGACGATGCCGGCGACGGCACCACCACGGCGACTATTCTTGCCCAGGCGATCGTCAAGGAAGGCCTCAAGTCGGTGGCCGCGGGGATGAACCCGATGGACCTCAAGCGCGGCATCGACGTCGCGGTCGAGGAGGTCGTCAGCAGTGTCCAGAAGCGCTCCAAGAAGGTGAAGACCGAGGAGGAGATCGCCCAGGTCGGCACGGTCTCGGCCAATGGCGAGCGCGAGATCGGCAACATGATCGCCGATGCGATGCAGAAGGTCGGCCAGGAAGGCGTGATCACGGTCGAGGAGGCGAAGAGCCTCGCGACCGAGCTCGACGTGGTCGAGGGCATGCAGTTCGATCGCGGCTACATTTCGCCCTATTTCATCACCAACGCCGAGAAGATGCTGGCGGACCTCGAGAACCCCTTCATCCTGCTGCATGAGAAGAAGCTCTCGGGTCTCCAGACGATGCTGCCGCTGCTCGAATCGATCGTGCAGTCGGGGCGTCCGCTGCTGATCATCGCCGAGGACGTCGAGGGCGAGGCGCTGGCGACGCTGGTCGTCAACCGCCTGCGCGGCGGCCTCAAGGTCGCGGCCGTCAAGGCTCCCGGTTTCGGCGATCGCCGCAAGGCGATGCTCGAGGACATCGCGATCCTCACCGGCGGCCAGGTGGTCTCCGAGGACCTCGGCATCAAGCTTGAGAATGTCAGCCTCGACATGCTCGGCAGCGCGAAGAAGATCGCGATCACCAAGGACGAGACCACCATCGTCGACGGCTCCGGCAAGAAGGGCGACATCTCGGGCCGCTGCGGCCAGATCCGGGCGCAGATCGACGAGACCTCGTCCGACTACGACCGCGAGAAGCTGCAGGAGCGGCTTGCCAAGCTCGCCGGCGGCGTCGCGGTGATCCGCGTCGGCGGGGCGAGCGAGATCGAGGTGAAGGAGAAGCGCGACCGCGTCGAGGATGCGATGAACTCGACCCGCGCAGCGGTCGAGGAGGGCATCGTCGCCGGCGGCGGCACCGCGCTCCTGCACGCCTCGCAGGGGCTCACCAAGGTCAAGCTCGACAACCCCGACCAGCAGGCGGGCGTCGAAATCGTGCGCCGCGCCCTGCAGTCGCCGCTGCGCCAGATCGCCGAGAACGCCGGCTTCGAGGGCTCGGTCGTGGTCGGCAAGCTGCTGGAATCGAAAGCCGTCAATTTCGGCTTCGACGCGGCCGCGTGCGAGTACACCGACCTGGTCAAGGCCGGCATCATCGACCCGGCCAAGGTGGTCCGGGCGACGATCCAGGACGCCGCTTCGGTCGCCGGGCTGCTGATCACCACCGAGGCGATGGTGGCCGAGAAGCCCGACGACAAGCCCCCGCCGGGCATGCCCCCGGGCGGCATGGGCGACATGGGCGGCATGATGTAGCTGTCGCTTTCAGCCGGCCGCCTGTACTGGCCGGGCGTAGAGTAGGGAAGGGCCGCCTCGCGCGGCCCTTTCCTTATTCGTTTGCCTTCGGGCGGCGATGCCACTAACCCTCGCGCCATGATGCCGGTCGATATCGACGCCGTCACCGCCCTCCTGCGCGCCGTGGCCCAGGCCGAGATCCTGCCCCGCTTCCGCCGCCTCCGGGACGGGGAGTCATGGGAAAAGCGCTCCGGCGCGGTGGTGACCGTGGCCGACGAGCGGGCGGAAGCCGCGCTCTCCGAAGCGCTCGCGGCGATGCTTCCGGGTTCCGCGGTGGTCGCCGAGGAGGCGGCCGAGGCGGCACCCGAGACGCTGGACGCGCTCAACCGGCCGGGCGCGGTCTGGGTGATCGACCCGATCGACGGGACGGCCAATTTTTCCGAAGGCAAGGCCTGCTTCGCCGTGATGGTGGCCCTGGTCGTGGACGGCGAGGCCGCGGCCGGATGGATCTACGATCCGGTGGCTGACGCGGCCGCCGTGGTGGAGCGCGGCGGCGGCGCGTGGCGCGACGGCGCCCGGCTCCGCTCCGCCGCTCCGGCGCCGGAGGCCGAGATGACCGGCGCCTTCGGCTGGCGGCTCAACAGGGACAAGGGCTTCAGTGGCCGGTTCCGCGCGCGCACCTACAACAAGTGCTGCGGCTTCGACTACCTCGCCTTGGCGGAGGGGCGCACGCATTTCGCCTTCTACCGCAGCCTCAAGCCGTGGGACCATGCGGCGGGCCAGCTCCTGCACGCGGAGGCCGGCGGCTACAATGCCTGCGTCGACGGCACGCCCTACCGGCCCGGCCGCAAGCAGCAGGAAGGCCTGCTGCTCGCCCCCGATGCCGACATCTGGGCCGGTCTCGCAGACCGCATTCGTCGCTCGCTCGGCATCTGAGGCGCGCATTGCCGGGCTTCCGGGCGCTCCCTATGATCCCGCGCATTGCACAAGAAAGGGGCATGCGATGACCTCGTCCGTGGCGTTCCTGGGGCTTGGCGTGATGGGCTTTCCGATGGCCGGGCATCTCGCGGCGAAGGGCCACGCCGTGACGGTCTACAACCGGACCGGCGCCAAGGCGGCCGGCTGGCTGGACCGGCATGCGGGGAAAAGCGCCGAATCGCCGGCGGAAGCGGCCCGCGGCGCCGACATCGTGTTCACCTGCGTCGGCAATGACGACGATTTGCGTTCCGTGGTCTTCGGTCCCGACGGCGCGCTCGCCGGCATGTCGGAGGGCGCGGTGCTGGTCGACCACACCACGACATCGGCCATCGTCGCCCGCGAGGTCGCGGCGGCGGCGGCGGAGTCCGGCATCGGATTTCTCGACGCGCCGGTCTCGGGCGGGCAGGCGGGGGCGGAGAACGGTGTGCTCACCATCATGGTGGGCGGCGACGATGCCGTATTCGCCCGCGCCGAGCCCGTGATGGGCGCCTACGGGCGGACCATCGTCCACATGGGGGCCGCCGGGAACGGCCAGCTCACCAAGATGGTCAACCAGATCTGCATCGCCGGCATCGTCCAGGGGCTGTCGGAAGGGCTCAACTTCGCCGTCCGGGCGGGGCTCGACGCGGAGCGCGCCGTGGAGGTCATCTCGGGCGGCGCGGCGCAGTCCTGGCAGATGGAAAACCGCGCGGCGACCATGCTGGCCGGCAAGTACGATTACGGCTTCGCGGTCGACTGGATGCGCAAGGACCTCGGCATCGCCATGGAGGAGGGGGACCGCAACGGCGCCCGCCTGCCGCTTATCGCGCTGGTCGACCAGTTCTACAAGCACGTCCAGGCGCGCGGCGGCAAGCGCTACGACACCTCCAGCCTGATGATCCTGCTCACCGAAGATTGAGCGCTGAAGGGTGCCGGTCGACACGTGACAGGACCGGTGTCGCCGGCCTTGCCACCCTTCGAATCGCTGCTAACTTGTGCTCATGAGCGGCGACCCGGGAGACAAGGTCGAACACCTGAAAATGGTCCAGGGCGTCATTTCGCGCATGGCCGGCAACTGCGCGCAGGTCAAGACGTGGACCGTCTCGCTGGTCACCGCGGTGTTCATCTTCGCAGGGCTGTCCGACAAGCAGACTATAATGATCGGCGTTGCCGGGTTCGTTCCCGTCCTGATATTCGGGGCGATGGACGCTAGGTATCTTCACCTCGAAAGGTGTTACAGGTCGCTCTACGAGGCCATCGCCTCGGGGCAACCGGTCAAGCCGTTCGACCTGGATTATCGACCCTATGCCGGTTCGGTCGACAGTCTTGGCTCGACCGCCTTGTCCTGGTCGGTCTGCGGCTTTTATGGAACGCTCTCGATTAGCTTGGTCGTCCTGTTGGCGATCCTCGCAGGTTAGCCGTCGGAATTCGTCGATCCCGGCCCGGGCTCGCGCTCCCGCCGCTTGGCGGCTTCCCAGAGCCCGTCCATCTCCTCCAGATCCGAGTCCTCGGGCGCCTTTCCGGCTGTCGCAAGCCCGTCCTCCACGGCGCTGAAACGGCGGACGAACTTGTCGTTGCAGCCGCGCAGCGCCTGTTCCGGATCGATGCCCAGGCGGCGCGCGACATTGACGCAGGCGAACAACAGGTCGCCGATCTCTTCGGCGAGCGCCGATTCGTCGCCGCCGTCCAGGGCTTCCCTGAGCTCGCCGAGCTCCTCGTCGACCTTGGCCAGCGTTGACTCCATATCCGGCCAATCGAAGCCGACCCGGGCCGCGCGCTGCTGGAGCTTGCGGGCGCGCATCAGGGCGGGCAGGGCGAGCGCCACCCCGTCGAGCGCGGATGAGCCTGCCTCACTGGCCCTGGCCCGGCGTTCGCGCGCCTTGATCGCCTCCCAGCCTGCCTGCCCCGCGCCGTCCTTCTGGTCGCCGAAGACATGCGGATGGCGCCGGTGCATCTTGTCGGCGATGCCGCCCGCCACCGAATCGAAATCGAACGCGCCGGCCTCGCGCGCCATCTCGGCGTGGAACACCACCTGGAGCAGCAGGTCGCCGAGCTCTTCCTCCAGCGCCGTCATGTCGTTGCGGGCGATCGCGTCCGCGACCTCGTAGGCTTCCTCGATCGTATACGGCGCGATCGTCGCAAAGGTCTGGACCGCGTCCCAAGGGCATCCGCTCTCGCGGTCCCTGAGGCGCGTCATGAGACGCAGCAGCGCCTCGATAGGGGTGGGGTCTGGCTGTTTCCGCATCTCGTCCGTCATCCGCGCGCCCGCCTGCCAGCTACTATAGTTGTCGCATAATATATCTTATGGCGTTTCAAGCCGCATGCCGTCATGGGCCGGCTCCACGGCATCCGGGGTCGCCGCCTGCATCGCCGCGTAGTCGGCATGGTGGTTCATGTGGGTCAGGATCGCGCGGCGCGGCGCGATTCGGTCGAGCCAGCCGCGGGTCACCGGCCAGTGCGCATGCGTCGGGTGCGCGCGGTCGAGCCGCAGGCAGTCGACGATCCAGGTATCGACGCCGGCGAGGCGGTCGAAGCTGGCCTCGGGAATGCGCACCACGTCGGTCGAATAGGCCAGGCCGGCGAAGCGAAAACCGGTCGACGGGCAGATCCCGTGATCCTGCTCGAACGGCACCACCGGACGGTCCCGCACCTCGAACGGCCCCTCGATCACGATGGGCCGAAGGAATGGCGGGTAGTTCCGCGCGGGACCGCTCGCGCCGCGGAACAGGTAGGAGAACCGGCTCACGATCTCGTCCAGCACCGCGGCCTCGGCATAGACCGCGATATCGCGGCCCATCTCGCGCGCGATGCCGCGGAGGTCGTCGATGCCGTGTACGTGGTCCGCGTGGGCGTGGGTGAACAGCACGGCATCGACCCGCTCGATCCCGGCGTCGATCGCCTGGTCGCGAAGATCGGGCGCGGTGTCGACCAGGATGTTGACGCCGTCCCATTCGACGAAGATGGACGGCCGGCGCCGCCTGTTGCGCGGGTTGCCCGGGTCGCAATCGCCCCATCGGCCGCCGATCATCGGCACGCCCTGGGAGCTGCCGCAGCCGAGAACGGTAACCTTCATCGACCCGCGCGGGCAGCCGATTTCCTGAACAATCGGAAGAAGTTGTCGGTGGTTTGCCGGGATATCGCGTCGAGGTCGATATCCTTCACGGCGGCGATCGCGGCGGCGGTGTGGGCGACGAAGGCGGGCTCGTTGCGCTTGCCGCGCCTGGGCACCGGAGCGAGATAGGGCGCGTCGGTCTCGACCAGGATGCGATCCAGCGGAACCCGGGCTGCGATCTCCCGCAGCTCGTCCGACTTCTTGAATGTCACGATGCCGGAGAACGAGATGTAGAGCCCCAGACCGATCGCCGCCTCGGCGAGCGCGGGGCCGGCGCTGAAGCAGTGGATCACCCCGCCATACGGCCCCTCCTCCATCTCCTCGCGCAGGATCGAAGCGGTCTCGTCGTCGGCGTCGCGGGTATGGACGATCAGCGGCAGCCCGGTCTCGCGCGCGGCCGCGATATGGTTGCGGAAGCTCGCCCGCTGGTCGTCGCGCGGGCTGTGCTCGTAGTAGTAGTCGAGACCGGTCTCGCCGATCCCGACGACTTCGGGCCCGGCGGCGAGCGCCACCAGCCGCGCGGGCTCGGCGATCCCCTCGTCTGCCACATTGTGCGGGTGCACGCCCACCGAGCAGTCCACCGCATCGTGGTCGCGCGCCAGCGCCCGCACCGGCTCGAAGGCCGTGAGCCGGGTGCAGATCGTCACCATCCGCCCGACGCCGGCGGCGGCGGCGCGTTCGAGGGTCTCGGCGCGGTCCTCGTCGAAGGCGTCGAAATCGAGATGGCAGTGGCTGTCGACCAGCATCAGGCAGCCCCTTCCGCTTCCTCCCGCAGCCTGGGAAATACCGGGCTCGGCTTGGGAAGCGCGGTGCCGGGCGGCACCGAATCGGCCCGGCCGAGATTGGCGAATGCCCGCCGCTCGGGATCGACCGCGATCTGGTCGAGCATGCGCCCGGCCGATTCGGGCATGTAGGGCTGCAGCAGGATCGCGATCCGGCGGATGGTCTGGATGAGGGTGGCGAGGATCGCGCCGGTGCGCACCCTGTCCTCCTTGATCCGCGCCCACGGCGCCTGGTGGTCGACATAGGCGTTGGCCTGGCGGATCACCGCCCAGACCGCGTCCAGCGCCTCGTGGAACGCCTGCTCGCGCATGCGGCTTCGGCAGGTCTCGAGCAGCCCCTCGGCCGCGTCCAGCAGGTCCCGGTCGGCGTCCCGGTGGCCGGCCGAGTGCTCCGGTATCACGCCGTCGAAATAGCGATGGAGCATCGAGACCACGCGCTGCACCAGATTGCCGAGATCGTTGGCGAGATCGCCGTTGATGCGGTTCACCATGGCGCGGTGCGAAAAATCCCCGTCATTGCCGAACGGGACCTCGCGCAGCAGGAAATACCGCACCTGGTCGAGCCCGTAGCGCTCGACGATGTCCAGCGGGTCGATGATGTTGCCGATCGACTTGGAGATCTTCTGACCCTCGTTGGTCCACCAGCCATGGGCGAAGACCCGCCTCGGCGGGGCGATTCCGGCGCCCATCAGGAAGGCCGGCCAGTAGACCGCGTGGAAGCGCAGGATATCCTTGCCCACCATGTGAAGATCGCATGGCCAGTAATTGGAAAAAGCTTGCGATTCGGTGTCCGGGTAATCGACCGCCGTGGCGTAGTTGGTGAGCGCGTCGAGCCACACATACATGATGTGCCCGGGATCGTCGGGCACCGGCACGCCCCAGTTGAAGCTGGTGCGCGAGATCGACAGGTCCTTGAGCCCGCCCTTGACGAAGCTCACCACCTCGTTGCGCCGCGAGGCCGGTGCGACGAAGTCGGGGTTGGCGTCGTAGAAGGCGAGCAGGCGGTCCTGCCATTTGGAGAGATCGAAGAAATAGCTCGGCTCCTCGACCCATTCGACTTCCGCCCCCGACGGCGCGCGCTTGACGCCCTGGGCGTCGTCCGCGAGCTCGCTCTCGTCGTAAAACGCCTCGTCGCGGACCGCGTACCAGCCGGAATAGAGGCCGAGATAGATATGGCCGTTGTCCATCAGGGCCTGCCATATCGCCTGCGAGGCCCGGGCGTGGCGCGGCTCGGTGGTGCGGATGAAGGCGTCGTTGGAGAAATTCATCGCCTCGGCGAGGTCGCGGAAATTCTTCGACACCCGGTCGGTGAAGGCCTGCGGCTCGATGCCCGCGGCCTGCGCCGATTTCTCGACCTTCTGGCCGTGCTCGTCGGTTCCCGTCAGGAAGAACACGTCATAGCCGTCGAGGCGCATGAAACGCGCCAGCGCATCGCAGGCCAGCGTGGTGTAGGCGTGGCCGATATGCGGCGCATCGTTGACGTAGTAGATCGGGGTGGTGAGATAAAAGCGCTTTTCGTCGGACATCTCGCCCTTCCGAGTTGGGGCGCGGTCAGACGCGCATCGCGGATTGGAGTTGCCGGAACGCGCCGAGCACGACCTGCTTGCGGTCGAGGTTGACGCTGTCCGCCTGGTCGATGAGCCGCGCACACTTCTCCCATAGCTCGGCAAGGCGATCAAGCCCGGCGCGGGAGGCGAGCCGCGCGGCGGCCTCCCCTTCCCCGCCGACGACCTCCGAACCCGGGAGCCCGCCACCGGCGGCCGCCCGCCCGCCCCCCACCGCCCCCCGACCCCGGGCGCCCGCCACCGGCGGCCGCGCGCGCGACCCGCGCGATCCACCAGAGGAAGATCCGCATCGCCGTCCGGTAGGCCGGCTCGGCGTCGCGCCGCGCGAGACGGTCGGCGAATTCATGCAGCGCCGGCAGGTCGATATCGGGCAGGGCGGCGGCGAACCCGATCACCGTTTCGAGCAGCGCGACCCCGTCCGCCTCGAGCAACGCAAGGGCACGCCCCGGGCTGCCCTCGGCGATCGCGAGCAGCGTCCCGAGTTCGCCCGAATCCACCCCGGCACGCCGCAGCACGTCCTCCATCGCACATTCCGGGAGCCGGTGGAGCGGCAACCGGCAGCACCGCGAACGGATCGTCGGCAACAGGCGGCTGGCCGAATGGGAAACCAGCAATATCAACGTTCTGTCGGACGGCTCTTCGAGTATCTTGAGAAGCGCGTTGGCGGCATTCGAGTTGAGGTCGTCGGCGGTGTCGACGACCAGGACGCGCCACCCCCCCTCGCCCGCGGTCAGGTGGACGAAGGCGCCGGCGGCACGCACCGCGTCCACCCCGATCACGGTGCTCGGCCCCTCTCCCTGAAGGTCGCGGGCAAGCGTGAGGAGATCGGCGTGACCGCCCGACGCCACCCGGCGAAACACCGGGTGATCCGCCGCGACCGAGAGGGTCTCCCCCGCCCCGCCCGACAGCACGAAGCGCGCGATCCGGTAGGCGAGCGTCGCCTTTCCGATGCCCTGCGGGCCGGCGATCAACCAGGCATGTGGCATCCGGCCCCCGCGCCACGCAGACAGGAAAACCGCTTCCGCCGCCTCATGGCCGGTCAGAGCCGGGTTTTCGCGCGGCTGGGGGTGTGTCACTTCGATGCCGTCCCGCCCGCCAGCTCCGCGAACCGCGCCGTCACCGCGGCGAGCACCGCATCCGCTACCCGGTCCGCCGGTTGCGCGGCATCGACGACGACGCATCGCGCCGGCGCGTCCGCGGCGATCTCAAGGAAACCGTCCCTCACCCGCCGATGATAGTCGAGCGGACGGCTCTCGTACCGGTCGCTCGCGGCCGAGCGCGAGCGGGTGCGGGCGAGCCCGAGCGCCGGGTCGATGTCGAGGATCAGGGTCAGATCGGGGCGGAAGCCGCCGAGCGCGGCATCGGCGACCGCCCGGATCGCGGCGAGCGGCACATCCGCCCCGTAGCCCTGATAGGCGAGGGTGGAATCGGCGAAGCGGTCGCAGATCACGATGCGGCCCTCGGCCAGCGCGGGCTCCACCGTCTTCGCCACGTTCTCCACCCGACCGGCGAAATAGAGCAGGACCTCGGTAGCCGCCTCCCACCCCGCCCCGACCGGATCGAGCAGCAGCGCCCGAATCCGCTCCGCCTCCGGCGTGCCGCCCGGCTCCCGCGTGACCAGGGTGGCGATGCCGCGCCGTTCGAGGGTCTCGGCGAGCCGGGCCGCCTGGGTGGACTTGCCGGCCCCCTCCCCGCCCTCGACGGTGATGAAACGGCCGCGTCTCACGCGGTTCGGCATTGCATGCGGGTCAATCCGACACGATCTTGGCGTCGGTTCGGCTCCGCGCCGACACCGCGGCCAAGAGGCTCCGCGCCCGGGCGATGTCGGCGAAGGGGCCGAGCAGGACGCGGTAGAGCAGCGAACCGTCGCCGCGCCGCGCGGTCACCGCGTGGCCGAGCGGCGCGAGGGCCTCCTTCACCTTGTCCGCGTTCTCCGGGTTGAGGAAGGCGCCGGCCTGAATGTACACCCGCCCGGCCGGCGCGCCCGGGGCCGGGAGGGAGGCCGTCTCGACGGGGCCGATGCTCTGCGGCAGGGGCTCGAACACCACCCCGTCCGCCGGCATCGCCACCGCGGCGGGGGGCGGAGTCCTCCTGGCGATTTCCGCGACCCGGCGGCTTTCCTCGGGCATGATCCTTACCCGGACCTCGGCGGTGCCCTTGTAGCGGAAGCCCAGCAGCTGCGCGCCGCGGCGCGACATGTCGATGATGCGCCCGCGCACGAACGGACCTCGGTCGTTGATGCGGACCGCGAGCGAGCGGCCGTTCTCTAAGTTGACGACCCGCACCATCGAGGGCATCGGCAGCGTCTGGTGCGCCGCGGAGACGGCGTTCATGTCGAAGATCTCGCCGTTCCCGGTGCGCTTGCCGTGGAATTTCGGCCCGTACCAGGACGCGATGCCGATCTCGTCGTACTCCTCGTCGACCGCCGGGCGATAGGTGATCCCGTCGATGTCATAGGGCTCGCCGACCTTGTAGGTGCCTTCCTGCGGCGGCGGCGGCGGCACGATTTCGGCCTTCTTGCGCTCGCTGCTGCCGCAGGCGGCCACGGCGAGGGCCGCCGCCACGACCGGCACGGAAATCCGCAGGCGGGCGGGGTCCATCCTTGGTCAGCCGCCGGCGATGCGGTCGGCCAGGCTGCCCACCGCGGTCGCGAACAGGTTGGAACGGTTCCACCTGAGGATCGCGCGGAAATTGTCGTAGACCACATAGGGCGGCCCGTTCACCCCGCCCGGCAGCAGGATCGAGGATCGCAGGTTGCGCCTCGGCAGGTCGCTCCCGTCGGGCAGGCGGACGCCGAGACGCTGCCAGTCGTTGAGCCCCTTGCGGATCTTGAGCCCCGCCAGCGATCGGTCGAAACCTTCCGGCAGCCGCACCCGGCGGCCCCAGGTCTGGTCGCCGCGCCAGCCCACCTTGCTGAGATAGTTGGCGGACGAAGCGAAGATGTCGGCCTGGGTGCCCCAGATATCGCGCCTGCCGTCGCCGTCGTAATCCACCGCGTAGCGCAGGAAGGACGACGGCATGAACTGGTTCTGCCCCATCGCACCGGCCCAGGAGCCCATCATCGCCTTCGCCGCGATATGGCCCTGGTCGACGATGGTGAGCGCGTTGAACAGCTCCTTGCGGAAATAGGCCGACCGCCGCCCGTCGAAGGCGAGCGAGGCGAGCGCCTGGATGACCGGGAACCCGCCGAGATGGCGCCCGAAATCGGTCTCGATCCCCCACAGGGCGACGATGAAGCGGGGCTGCACGTTGTATTTCGCCGAAACCCTGCGCAGCAGGTCCCGGTGCTCGGCGAGCCGCGCCCTCCCCTTCTCGACGCGGGCCTTCGACACCACGCGCGTGAGGTACTGGTCCAGGGTGAGCTTGAATTCCGGCTGCTTGCGGTCGAGCTCGACCACCCGGGCGATCGGGCGGATGTCCGACAGCGCGGACACGATCGTCGCTTCCTTGAGGCCCCGTTCGCGCGCCTCCTTGCGAACCCCCTCCAGCCACGCGTCGAAACCGGTCGCGGCGCCGGCCGGCGCGCCGGCGAGCGCGAGGGCGGCGACAAGAACGCCGCGGAAGACTCTGTGCCGCCGGGCGGCTCGATCTGGCATCGCCCCTCTCCGCATCCTCGACCGGGCCGGAAGCCCGACCGTTAGTGCCACGGTTCGGACGACTCGGCAACGAAGTTCGCCCGCCGCTGGCCAGCGCGGTGGCACGGCTCTATATGAGCGGGCATGCGCGGGATGCAAGCGAACCGGCCGTGACGGAGGCGGCACGCAGCGGGTCGGGCCGCAAGCTGGAGGACGGGTTCGAGTGGCGCGCGCTGGCCGCGCTGCTGCCCTATCTCTGGCCGCGGGGCGAGATCGAGATCAAGCTGCGGGTGGCGGCGGCGCTCGCTTTGCTGGCGTTCGCCAAGCTCGCCACGGTCTACATACCGGTCCTCTACAAGGAGGCGGTGGACGTCCTCGGCGGCGAGGCCGGGGCCGTGGTGGCGGTGCCGGTGGGCGTGATCCTCGGCTACGGAATCGCCCGGCTGCTGGCGACCGCGTTCGGGGAGCTTCGCGACGCGGTGTTCGCCAAGGTCGGCCAGCGCGCGATCCGCCGGGTCGCGCTCGCCACCTTCCGGCATCTGCACGGGCTTGCGCTGCGCTTCCATCTCGAGCGCCAGACCGGCGGGCTGTCGCGGGCGATCGAGCGCGGCACCAAGGCGATCGATTTCCTGCTGCGCTTCGCGCTGTTCCACATCATCCCGACCCTGCTCGAGCTCGCCATGGTCTGCGGCATATTGTGGACCCTGTTCAACTTCTGGTTCGCGCTGGTGACGCTGGTCACCATCGCCGGGTTCGTCGCCTACACGATGGTCGTCACCGAATGGCGCCTCAAATACCGCCGGCGCATGAACGAGTCCGACCAGGAGGCGAACACGCGGGCGATCGACAGCCTGCTCAACTACGAGACCGTCAAGTATTTCGGCAACGAGGCCTACGAGGCGCGCCGCTTCGATTCCGCGCTCAGGCGCTACGAGCGGGCGGCGGTGACCAGCAACGCCTCGCTGTCGCTGCTCAATATCGGCCAGGCGGTGATCGTCGGCTCGGGGCTCGCCGCGATCATGCTGATGGCCGGCTACGGCGTCGCCGGCGGCACCATGACCGTGGGCGATTTCGTGATGGTCAACACATACCTGATCCAGCTCTATCTGCCGCTCAACTACCTCGGCTTCGTCTATCGCGAGATCAAGCAGTCGCTGACCGACATGGAGGCGATGTTCTACCTGCTCGGCGTCGCGCCCGAGGTCGAGGACGCGCCGCGCGCCCCGCCGCTGGCCGACGGTCCGGGCGAGATCGTCTTCACCGGGGTCTGCTTCGAATACGATCCCCGGCGCCGCATCCTGCACGATGTCAGCTTCGCCGTGCCGGCCGGACGCCGCACGGCGATCGTCGGCTCCACAGGCGCCGGCAAGTCGACCCTGTCGCGCCTGCTCTACCGGTTCTACGACGCGACCGAAGGCACCATCGCCATCGACGGGCAGGAGATCCGCGGCGTCACCCAGGCGAGCGTCCGCGCGGCGATCGGGATCGTCCCGCAGGACACCGTGCTGTTCAACGACACCGTCTACTACAACATCGCCTATGGGCGGCCCGACGCGACGCCGGGCGAGGTCGAGGCGGCGGCGCGCAGCGCGGCGATCCACGACCAGATCATGGCGATGCCGGACGGCTACCAGACCGTGGTCGGGGAGCGCGGCCTCAAGCTGTCGGGCGGCGAGAAGCAGCGCGTGGCGATCGCCCGGACCATCCTCAAGCGTCCCCGCATCCTGATGTTCGACGAGGCGACCTCGGCGCTGGACACCCGCACCGAGCGCGAGATCCAGGTCGCGCTGAAGGAGATCTCGCGGGACCGGACGACGCTGGTGATCGCCCATCGGCTGTCCACCGTGGTCGATGCCGACGAGATCCTGGTGCTGGAGCACGGGCGTATCGTCGAGCGCGGCACCCATGCGGCGCTGCTGGGGATGAACGGCACCTATGCGCAGATGTGGGCCCGGCAGCAGGAGGCGGGCGACGAGGTCGCCCTGCCGGAAACCCCCCTGCCCGCCTGACGCGGCCGTTGTCAGCCCGCGCGGCGGGCGGCAATATGGCGTCCCATGGTGTCGCAAAATTCCATCGACGATTTGGCCCGGCGGATCGGCGACGGTTGCCTGCTGGCGCTCCCGAAGCCGGAGGCGGGCGCCTCGATGGCGGTCCTGCGGGCGCTGGTCCGCCGCGGTGCCAGGGACCTCCGGCTCTGGTGCCTGCCCGCTTCGGGCCTCCAGGTCGACCTCCTGGTCGGCGCCGGCTGCGTGGCCTCGGTCGAGTGCAGCGGCGTCTCGCTCGGCGAGTTCGGCGCCGCGCCCCGCTTCCGCCGGGCGGCCGAAAGCGGGACCGTCCGTATCGTCGACACCACCTGCCAGGCCATGTACGCCGCCGTGCAGGCGGGCGAGAAGGGCAGCCCGTTCGTCGCGCTGCGCGGCATCGTCGGCTCCGACATCCTCGCTCACCGCGACGACTGGCGGGTGATGCAGAACCCGTTCGCTTCGGGGGAGGACCCGGTCGTCGTCCTGCCGGCGGTGCGGCCCGACATGGCGCTGATCCACGCCCGGCTCCGCGATTCACGCGGCAATCTCTGGGTCGGGAACGCGCGTGAGGCGATCGTGCTCGCCCATGCGGCCCGGCAGACGGTCGCCACCTTCGAGGCGCATTACGACGGCAATTTGCTCGACGACGAGCGCATGACGGCCGGCACCATCGCGCCGATCTATGTCGAGGCCGCCGCCCACGCGCCGCGCGGCGCCTGGCCGCTGGCCCTTCCCGGCGCCTACCCGGCCGACCGCAAGCACCTCGCCGGCTACGCCGCCGCCGCCGCCAGCGAGGACGGTTTCGCGGCCTGGCTCGACCGGCACGTGCTGGGCGTCGGCGCGGCCGCGTGAGCGCACCGCCGACGCGGGACGAATTTCTGGCCTGCGTTCTCGCGCGCGAGATCGAGGGGCTCGACAACGTCGCGGTGGGGACCAACTCCCCGGTCGCGGCGACGGCGGCGCTGCTGGTCGAGGCCGAGAGCGGCGGGCGCACACGGGCCAGCATCCTCGGCAGCAGGCGCTACAACCCGTTCAACGACGGCGGCAGCGAGCTGCACGACCGGGCCGCGCAGGGGCGCATCGACGCGTTCTTCCTGGGCGGCGGCCAGATCGACGGGGCGGGCAATATCAACCTCGTCGGCACCGGCGAGTACCCCGACGTAAAGGTCCGGTTTCCAGGCAGTTACGGATCGGCCTTCCTCTATTTTCTGATCCCGCGCGTGATCCTGTTCCGCGAGGAGCACAGCCGCCGCGTGCTGGTCCCCAGGGTCGACTTCGTGAGCGCGCCGGGCACCAGCCCGCCTTCGGTCCACCGCAGCGGCGGCCCCCACGCGCTGGTCACCCGGCTGTGCGCGATGGCGTTCGACCGGGACGAAGGCGGGTTCCGCCTGCAGAGCCTGCATCCGGGGGTGAGGCTGGACGCGGTCCGCGCCGCCACCGGCTTCGCCTTCGACACCCCGGCCGAGGTGCCGGAGACGTCCCCTCCCGAACCCGGCCGGCTCGCGCTGATCCGCGAAATCGTGCGCGAGCGGGTGGCCGAGACCTACCCCGAATTCGCCGCGACGCGGATCGGCCCCGGGTAGCGGCAAGACCTCCCGGTCAGCCCCCGCCGATCGGTCCGGCGACGGCAGCCAGCGCTTGATCGAATGTCTTGATATCCCCGACGCCGCGCCGCCGACAACTCGCCAGGTGGCAGAGATCGCGGGCGCCGAGGGTCGGAAAGCGGTCGTGAAGCCGACGGGCCAGCATCACGTCTTCAAGGGTCAGCGGCCAGAGGTCGATTTCGCAGTTCTCGATGAGCTGGAGCGCCGCATCGAGCGTCGCCATCCGCCCGACCCGCAGATAGGCATGCATCAGCTCCTGCGCTACCTCCACGGACGTGACGAGGGGGATGCGGTCGCGGTTGCAGGCGACGAAGAAGCTCCGTGCCGGTTGACGGAGCGGATGCGAATTTCCGACCGCATACATGAACACGTTGGTGTCGACGAAGATCATGTATCGGTCGCGCCCCGCCGCCGGGATTCGTCGATCGCGGCCAGATGTTCGTCCCAGTCCGGCTCGGTATCAGCCCCCCCCAGCGCGTCGCATTGCCGAAAAAACCTTTCCACATCGGCCGGCGACCGGAACGGGCGAGCTTGCTGCCGCCTGAGAAGCCGCTCCTGGGCGGCGGCCCGAAGCCAGGCGCTCAGGGACAGGCCTTCTCGCCGCGCCTGGTGTGCGTAGCGTTCCCGATCTTCATCGGGAATGACGAGTTGAACACGGGCCATCGGATGTGCACCGAAGATATGGATGTGTAAGTAATTCACACAAAATCGCTCAACGATCAATCCGCATCGCCGCGCGCCGGACGCCCGCGTTTACGCCCGCGTTTACACGGACCGGCCGTTGGGCGAAAATCCCGGGCCGCGCGGCGTTCGCCGGGTCGGTTGGCTAATCATCGAGGAGATTGTCACGATGGGGACAAGACGTCTGGGAGCCTGCGCGTTCGCGCTGGCCCTCCCCGCCCTCGCCCTGATGGCGGGCGGCGCGCCGGCCCTGGCGCAGGGCAAGCATGTCATGAAGCTCGCGATCGTGGTCGCGAACGATCCGCTGCACGAGTTCATCCGGGAATACAAGCGCCAGATCGAGATAAAGTCTGGCGGCAAGATCACCGCCCAGCTCTTCCCGTCCGCCCAGCTCGGCAAGATCCCACGGCTGATCGAAGGGCTCCAGCTCGGCACGGTCGAGTTCTTCGGAACCCCGGCGGGCTTCCTCAAGGGCGTCGACCCGCGCTTCCAGGTTCTCGAAGTACCGGGCGTCTTCAACAGCGACGCGCACGCCCACAAGACGATCACCGACCCCAAGTTCCGCGACAAGTTCCTCAACGTGGCGGTCAAGAAGGGCGTCAAGGGCGTCAGCATCTGGATGTACGGCCCGACCTCCTACGCCTCGCTCACCCCGGTGCGCAAGCTGGGCGATTTCAAGGGCATGAAGTTCCGCGTGCTGGCCACCAAGGTGGAGACCGAGGTGATGGCGCGTCTCGGGGCGACCGGCGTGCCGATGCCCTATTCGGAGACCCTGCCGGCGCTGCAGCGCAAGCTGATCGACGGCATCCGCTCCAACATCACGGTCATGGCCGCGACCAAACATTTTACCGAGGCCAAATTCATTACTGTCGTCAATGACACGTACATTCCCTGCATCGGCTTCGTCTCGATGGCGTTCTACAACAAGCTGCCGCGAGACCTGCAGCAGGCGGTGGACGATGCCGGGAAGGCCGTCGAGAGCTTCATGTTCAAGACCGCGCAGGATTATGGCTCGCGCGCCGAGCAGAAGTGGCGCGACGGCGGGGCGGAGGTCATCCGCCTGTCCGCGGCCGACCAGAAGAAGTTCATGGAGACGGTTGGGCCGATCGGCGACGACATCCTGGGCCAGCGCAAGGACACCAAGGAGATGTTCGAGCTGATGAAGGCCGTCGCCAAGTCGCACGCCGGAGTCTGATGGCGGAACGGACGGGGCCGCCGTCGCCGGCGGCGGCGGTCCCCTCCTCTCGAGGAAGACGACGCCATGGCGGAAAAGGCCAACGCGGCGGTGCTCACGGCGCCGCGCAGCTTCGAGTTCCGCGACTTCGCCCTGCCCGATATCGGACCCGACGAGGGCGTGCTCCGGGTCGAGGCGGCGGGGCTCTGCGGCACCGATTACGAACAATATACCGGCCACCTCGCCGGCACGCCGTGGGACATCACGCCGATCATCCCGGGGCACGAGATCGTCGGCTGGCTCGACCGGGTGGGGCCGGAGGCGGCCAGGCGCTGGAACGCCAGGGAAGGCGACCGGGTGGTGGTCGAATCGATCATCCCCTGCGGCCATTGCTTCCAATGCGCGATCGGCAAGACCACGCTGTGCGAGAGCAACATGGGTTACGGGCTCTACGCCTCCACCGAGACGGCGCCGGGTCTCTGGGGCGGCTATGCGAGCCACATGTATCTCCACCCCAAGACCCAGGTGCACAGGGTCTCCAACGATATCCCGCGCGATATCCTGTCGCTCTTCAACCCGCTCTCCAACGGCGTGCGCTGGGCCTACGAGGCGCCCGACACCCGGATCGGCGAGACCGTGGTCATCGAGGGCCCGGGACAGCGCGGGCTGCTCTGCGTCGTGGCCGCGCGCGAGGCCGGGGCCGGCACGATCGTCGTCACCGGCACGGCGGAGGACGGCCACCGGCTGGAGCTCGCGCGGCGGCTCGGCGCCGACATCACGATCGATGTCGACACCGAGAACGCGGTCGAGCGGGTCCGCGAAGCGACCGGCGGCCGGGGCGCCGATGTCGTCGTCGAGGTCTCGGCCGGCGCCACCCAGCCCATCGTCGATGCGGTCGACATGGTGCGGCGCGGCGGGCGGATCGTGCTCGCCGGTCTCAAGAGCTTCAAGCCGGTCGGCAACCTGGTCACCGACAAGATCGTGATCAACGAGATCCGGCTGATCGGCCTCCTGTCTGCCGGCTGGGTGTCGATCGAGCGCTCGCTCGACATCCTCAAGCGGCGCGGCGAAGAGCTCCGCCCGCTGTGCTCGCACATGTTTCCGCTGGAGCAGGCCGACACGGCGGTGCGGGCGCTGGGCCGCGAGGTCGACGACGGCAGCGAGGTCGTCCATATCGCGCTCGACGTCGCGGGCTGACGCAACCACTGAACACCGACGGAGACAACCGAATGAGCGCCGATCTGAGCGGTACATCGATCCTCGTCACCGGCGCCGGCCGCGGCCTGGGGCGCGAGATGGCGACCGCGCTCGCGGAAGCCGGGGCGAGCGTCGCCCTGATGGAGCGCGACCGGCCCGAGCTGGAGGAGGCGCTGGCCGAGATCGGCGCCGCGACGGATCCCGGCCGCCTGCTCGCGGTCCGGGGCGACGTCACCAGCGCGGATGACGCGAAGCGGGCGGTCTCGGAGGTGAGCGGGGCCTTCGGCCGGCTCGACATGCTGGTCAACAACGCCGCGCTCGGCCCGCAGGAGCACTCGCCCACCAACACCGCGCCGCGCCGGCCGATCTGGGAGGCCGATCTGGATCTCTGGCTGGCGACGCTCTCGGTCAACGCCTCCGGCCCCTACATCATGACCCGTGCCGCCCTGCCCGGCATGCTGGAGCGCGGCTGGGGGCGGATCGTCAACGTGACCACCAGCCTGGACACGATGATCAACCCCGGCCTCGGCCCCTACGGCCCCGCCAAGGCGGCGACCGAGGCGCTGACCTCCATCCTCGCCTTCGAGCTCGAGGAGACGGGGGTGACGGCCAACGTGCTGGTTCCCGGCGGGCGGGCCAATACAAGGATGATTCCGGCCGACGGCAAGTACACCGACCGCAAATTCCTGATCCAGCCCGGGGTGATGCGCGCGCCGATCGTCTGGCTCGCCTCGCGGGCGACCGACGAGGTGAACGGCCGGCGCTTCCGCGCGGCGCTTTTCGACCCCGACATCCCGCCCGGGGAGGCGGCCGAGAAGGCGGGCGCCCCGGTCGCGTGGCGCGACCTGATGGGCCAGACGATCCACTACATCTGATCCCGTGCCGGGCGGCGGGCGCATTCGCACCACCCATGTCGGCAGCCTGCCGCGTCCCGACGCGCTCGCCGAACTCCTGCTCGGGAAGGAGCACGGCGAGGATTACGACGCCGAGGCCCTCGACCGCCTGACCGACGCGGCGGTGCGCGAAGCGGTCGCGGAGCAGCGCGCCATCGGCCTCGACATCGTCAATGACGGCGAGGTCGGGCGCACCGGCTACGCCACCTACATCCAGGACCGGCTCACCGGGTTCTCGGGCGAGAGCCCGTCGCTCCGCTTCGACGACCTCGGCGACTTCCCGGCCTATCGCCGCCGGATGGGCGAGGCCGCGGGCACGCGGCGGCTGCACCGGCCGCGCTGCACCGGCCCGGTCGCGTTGCGGGACGCCGCGCCGCTCGCCCGCGAGATCGAGAGGCTGACCGCCGCGCTTGCCGATGCCGGCGTGGCGGAGGGTTTCATGAACGCCGCCTCGCCCGGGGTGATCGCGATCTTCCAGGCGAACGACTACTACCCCGACACCGACGCCTATCTCGCCGCGCTGGCCGAAGCGATGAAACCCGAGTACGAGGCCATCGCCGATGCCGGGCTGGTCCTGCAGATCGACTGCCCCGACCTCGCCATGGGGCGGCACGTGGTCTACAGCGCGGACGACGACGCGGCGTTCCTGCGACGCGCGGCGATGCAGGTCGAGGTGCTCAACGCGGCGCTGGAGAACGTGCCCGCGGAGCGCTGCCGCCTCCATGTCTGCTGGGGCAATTACGAGGGGCCGCATCACCGCGACATCCCGCTCGCGGCGATCGCGGACGTGCTGCTGTCCGCCAAGCCGCAAGGCCTGCTGTTCGAGGCCGCCAACCCGCGCCACGCCCACGAGTGGACCGTGTTCCGCGACCGCCGGGGCTGGGACGACAGGACCCTGATCCCGGGCGTCATCGATTCGACGACCAACTATGTCGAGCATCCCGAGCTGGTCGCCGAGCGCATCGGACGATTCGTCGACCTCGCCGGCCCCGAGCGGGTCGTCGCCGGCACCGATTGCGGCTTCGCGACCTTCGCCGGCATCGGCAAGATCGACCCGGCGATCGCCCGGCTCAAGCTCGCGGCCCTGGTCGAGGGCGCGGAGATCGCGAGCCGCCGGCTCAACTCCTGATCGTCGCGGCGTGGACGAATTTCGCCCGGCCTGCTAGGGTCAACACAGCCATGCCGAAAACACATGGCTGTGTGGAGGAGTTCGCGTAGTGGACCCGGTGCAGATCACGATGCTGGGCGTGGGCGTGGCGCTGGCCGCGCTGATCGTCACGCTGAACGGATCGCTGCGCCGGGATATGGACAAGCGGTTCGAAGGTGTCGACAAGCGCCTCGACGGTATCGATGCGCGCCTGCGCCTTGTCGAACAGGGCCTGGCCGAGGTGAAGGACAGGCTCGCCTTCGTGGAGAGCTTTATCCTCGGTCGTACCGAGACCGCGGCCGGAGAAGCACCGGCCGAATAGCGGCGGTGTAGTGCCCGCGGTGCCCGCCGCCCGCCTTGCGGCTCAAGCTCGCGGCTCCGGTCGAGGGCACGGAGATCGCGAGCCGCCGGCTCAACCCCTGATCGTAGTGGCGTGGACGAATTTCGCCCGGCCTGCTAGGCTGCACCCAGCCATGACGATGAGACATGGCTGGGTGCAGGAATTCGCGTAATGGACCCGGTGCAGATCACGATGTTGGGCGTGGGCGTGGCGCTGGCCGCGCTGGTCGTCACGCTGAACGGATCTCTGCGCCGGGATATGGACAAGCGGTTCGACGCCATCGAGAAGCGCTTCGACGATCGCATCGACGGGATCGTCGCGCGCCTCGACGGCATCGACGCGCGACTGCGCTCCGTCGAACAGGGCCTGGCCGAGGTGAAGGGCAGGCTCGCCTTCGTGGAGAGCTTTATCCTCGGTCGTACCGAGACGGCGGCCGGAGAAGCACCGGCCGAGTAGCGGCGGTGTGGCGCCCGCGGTGCCCGCCGCCCGCCTTGCGGCTCAAGCTCGCGGCCCTGGTCGAGGGCGCGGAGATCGCGAGCCCCGGCTCAACTCCCGATTGCTGCGGCGTGGACGAATTTCTCCCGGCCTGCTAGGCTGCACGCAGCCATAATGAAAAGGCATGGCTGCGTGCAGGAGTTCGCGTAATGGACCCGGTGCAGATCACGATGCTGGGCGTGGGCGTGGCGCTGGCCGCGCTGATCGTCACGATGAACGGATCGCTGCGCCGGGATATGGACAAGCGGTTCGAAGGTGTCGACAAGCGTTTCGACGCCATCGAGAAACGCTTCGACGATCGCATCGACGGTATCGAGAAACGTTTTGAGGAACGTTTCGACGGCATCGACAAGCGCCTCGACGGCATCGACAAGCGCCTCGACGGCATTGACGCGCGCCTGCGGCTTGTCGAACAGGGCCTGGCCGAGGTGAAGGGCAGGCTCGCCTTCGTGGAGAGCTTTATCCTGGGTCGTACCGAGACGGCGGCCGGAGAAGCACCGGCCGAGTAGCGGCGGTGTGACGCCTGCGGTGCCCGCCCCCCGCCTTGCGGCTCAAGTTCGCGGCTCCGGTCGGGGGTGCGGAGATCGCGAGCCCCGGCTCAACTCCCGATTGCTGCGGCGTGGACGAATTTCGCGCGGACTGCTAGGATGCACGCAGCCATGATGAAAAGATATGGCTGCGTGCAGGAGTTCGCGTGATGGACCCGGTGCAGATCACGATGCTGGGCGTGGGCGTGGCGCTGGCCGCGCTGGTCGTCACGATGAACGGATCGTTGCGCCGGGATATGGACAAGCGTTTCGACGCCATCGAGAAGCGCTTCGACGATCGCATCGACGGTATCGAGAAACGATTGGAGGAACGCTTCGACGGCATCGACAAGCGCCTCGACGGCATCGACGCGCGCCTGCGGCTTGTCGAACAGGGCCTGGCCGAGGTGAAGGGCAGGCTCGCCTTCGTGGAGAGCTTTATCCTCGGTCGTACCGAGACGGCGGCCGGAGAGGCCCCTGCCAAGTAGCGGCGCTCGCGAGCGGCCCGCTCAGCCCTTGAGCGCGTCCGGATCGATCCAGCAATCGCGGCGCATGCCGTCGACCGTCACATAGCCTTCCGTGAGGTCGCTCGCGATGCCGGTCCACGCCCGCCTTGCCGGTTCGCCGTAGCCGTCCCCGCCCTGCGCGTTGAACACGGTTCCCGCTTCCAGGCCGAGGCGGCGGGACGACGGGCTGGTCTCCGCCTGCGCGCTATCGGGGTGGAGGACGAAGCGGAGCGGCTCGGCCCGCGCAGCCCCGCCGGCGGCATCGCGCCGCGCGTCGCTTCAGGTCAGCGCGTCGGGCGGCATGTCCAGCGCGTTCGCGATGGCGCTCCGCGTCGCGGGCGAGCCCCATTGCCGGCCCGTCTCGATATGCGACAGATAAGATTGACTGATTCCGGCGGCGTCGGCCAGCTGTCTTATCGTCATGCCGCGGCGCCGCCGGTGGACCCTGATCGGGTTGTCGTTGGATGCCGGGCGGCAAGCGGCGCGCGAAGGAGGCCGCGCCGCGTCGGCCCTGGCGATCCGGTCGGCGAGCGCCCCGTCGGCGTCGGCAGCCGGGTCGCCGGGTTCGGCGACGACGGAAAATTGGGGCGCCACGGGGGAGCCGGCGATCTTCCACAACCGCATCTCGACGGCGAAACAGCGGAACGCGCCGCCGCCGAGCCGGTTCAGTTTCTCGATCACCTCAAGGTGTTCCTTGTGGAACCCGGTGGCGAGCCAGACCGCGCACGCCGGCAGCCTGACGGCATAGGTCAGCAGCTGGCCGAGATGGGAGTGGTCGCTGGGCCCGAGCTGGACCTCGATCACCACCGCGCCGCCGGTGGCGCGGTCCCGGCACAGCAGGTCGGCGCGGAACCGCCCGATATGCGTTTCCCGGGCCACCAGCTCCAGATTGAAGCGCAAGGCCAGGCCGAGACGCCGCAGGTTTTCCTCCGCCGCGAGCCAGGGAACGAATTCGCCCGGCTCGCTCTGCCAGACGGTTGCCGGCGCGACGTGTTCGAGATGTCCGAAAGACTTGTCCATCGGGGCGGTGCTCCGTATTGCGGGGTTGCGGGCACGAAAAAGGGCGCCGGCATCTCCGGCGCCCCATTTCGCGACTATGCCAAATATACCCAGAAACACGTCCCGTGTCAAGTATATTTTGTCTTATTAGGACAATTATGGACCTATCCTGCCCACCTGTCGCCCCGGACACACCGATCCCGGGCAACCGGGCGACGGCAGTGCCCGTGGTCTCCGGAGCGAGCCCGGGGGGACGGGATGTTCTCGTTCATGGCCGGAACGAGTCCCGCCATGACGACACGGGGGCAGGCGCCAGCCGCCAGGCCGGGCGCGGCGGTGCCCCGACCGCCGCGCGGCGGCGGCTGGCTACTCGGCCGCCGCCTTGGTCTCGTCGCCGTCCATCAGCGCGAGCAGCTTGGGCGGCGACATCGGCAGCGACTGCGGCCGGATGCCGATGGCATCGCCGATGGCGTTGCCGATGGCGGCCAGGGTCGGCACCACCGGGACCTCGCCCACGCCCCTCAGCCCGTAGGGGTGGTTGGGGTTGGGCACCTCGACGATCACGGTGTCGATCATCGGCACGTCCGACGCCACCGGCATGCGGTAGTCGAGGAAGCTCGGGTTGTCGAGGGTTCCGTCCTCCCGGTAGATGTACTCCTCGTTGAGCGCCCAGCCGACGCCCTGGACCGCGCCGCCCTGGTACTGGCCCTCGACCTGGAGCGGATGGATCGCCTTGCCGGCATCCTCGATCACAGTGTAGCGGGTCACGTCCACCCGCCCGGTGCCGCGGTCGACCTTGAGGTCGACGATATGCACCCCGAAGCCGGGCCCCTCGCCAGTGACGTTCATCTCCGAATGGCCGGCGATGGCGCCGTGGCTGACGCTGGTCCTCGACGCGATATCCTTGATCGAGAGCGGCTCGAAGTCGCCGACATTGGCGCTCGCCGGGCGGCAGTGGCCGTCCTCGAAGACGACCTCCTCGGGCGAGACGCCCCAGATCTCGGCCGCGCGCCCGACCATGGTGTCGATCGCCTTGCGCGCCGAGTCGACGATCACCATGCCGGACGAGAAGGTGGTCCGGCTGCCGGCGGTGACCCGGTTGTTGCCGATCGCGCTGGTATCGGCGAAGTTCGACCGCACCTTTTCCAGCGGAACGCCGAGCTCTTCGGCCGCCATCATGCTGATCGAGACCCGGGAGCCGGCGACGTCGGACGTCCCCAGCATGATGTTGACCGAGCCGTCCGGGGCGATGGTAAGCGACCCCGTGGTGTCGCCGCCCCGGTTGAACCAGAACCCGGCGGCGAGGCCGCGCCCCTCGCCCGGCTTGACCGGCGAATTGTAGTGCTCGGTCTGCTTCGCCGCTTCCAGGGTCTCGACGAAGCCGATCGGCCCGAAGGTCGCGCCGTAGAGCGTGGTATAGCCCTCGGTCGCGGCGTTCCTGAGCCGGAAGTCGAGCTCGTCCATGCCGATCTTGTTGGCGAGCTCGGTGACGATCCCCTCCACGCCGAAGACGATCTGCGGCACGCAGGGCGCGCGGAAGGCGTTCACCTTGGGCCGGTTGGAGACCACCTCGTAGGCGGTCGTCTTGATGTTCTCCAGCGCGTAGCGGGTGAACATCGCGTGCGGCGCGTTGAAGAACATCGAGCCGGTGAAGGCGCCGGTCTGGAAGATCAGCTCGGCCTCGGCCGCGGTGATCCTGCCGTCCTTGGTGCAGCCCATCCTGATCCGTGAGCGGGTGCCCGAAACCGGACCGGTGCAGCGGAACACCTCGTTGCGGGTGAGCACGATCTTGACCGGGCGGCGCGCCTTCTTCGACAGCACCACCGCCAGCGGCTCGCCGTAGAAGCCGGTCTTGCCGCCGAAGCCGCCGCCCATCTCGGACTGCATCACCTTGATGCGCGAGGAATCGAGCCGCAGGATGTCGGCCAGGCGGTCGCGGAACACGTGCGTGCCCTGGGTGCAGCACCAGACCTCGATCTGGTCGTCCTCGTTGCAGTTGGCGACGCAGCCCTGGGGCTCGATATAGCCCTGGTGCATGGGCTTGGAATCGTATTCGCGCTCGACGATCACGTCGGCCGCGGCGAAACCCGACTCCACGTCGCCCATCGCGAGGTCGAGCCGCTCGACGATATTGGTCGGCGTGTCCTCCTCCCCCTCGACGCCCTTGGTCCGCAGGTGGTCGTGCAGGATCGGCGCGCCGGGCTGCATCGCCTCGACCGGGTCGATGACATGCGGCAGGAGCTCGTACTCGACCTCGATCAGCTTGAGCGCCCGCTTGGCGACGGGCTCGCTGGTCGCGGCGACCGCGGCCACGGGGTGGCCGTCATAGAACACCTTCTCGCGCGCCATGATGTTGCGCGACAGGTCGCCCCCCGGGGTGCCCAGCGGGAGCTCGGGGAAGTCGTCCCGGGTGACCACCGCCTTGACGCCCGGCACGGCCTCGGCGGCCGAGATGTCGATCGATTTCAGCACCGCGTGGGGGTGCGGGCTGCGCAGGATCTTGCCGAACAGCATGCCCGGCAGGATGAGGTCGGCGCCGAACTTGGCCCGCCCGGTCACCTTGTCGGGCCCGTCCTGCTTGACCGGGTTGGTGCCGACGATCTTGAGTTCGCGATCGGGGTTGAAGCCCGAATTCTCCAGAATGCTCGCCATCTTCAAGCCTCCCTCATCTCTTCCGCCGCCGCCTGGACGGAACGGATGACCTTGTCATAGCCGGTGCAGCGGCAGAGATTGCCGGCCAGCCAGAAACGGATCTCGGTTTCGGTCGGGTCGGGGTTGCGTTCCAGCAGCGCCCGTGCCGCGATCAGGATGCCGGGCGTGCAGATCCCGCATTGCAGCCCGTTGAGCTCGAGGAAGTGGCGCTGTAGCGGGTGCAGATCGTCCTCGCCCTCGGCCATCCCCTCGATGGTGTCGATCGCCTTGCCGTCGGCCTCGATCGCCAGCACCAGGCAGGAGCAGACCAGCTCGCCGTCGAGCATGACCGAGCAGGCGCCGCAATCGCCCGTCGAACAGCCTTCCTTGGTGCCGGTGAGCCCGAGCCCGTTGCGCAGCACGTCGACCAGGGTCTGGCCCGGCTCGCACAGCACCTCGTACTCGTCGCCGTTGATCGTCGTCGTCACATGAGCCTTGGGCATCAGTTTCTCCTCGCCCGCGCGAGCGCGGTTTCCGCCGCGCGCCGCGCCATCACCCCGGCGGTCTTGATCCGGTACGCGATCGTGCCGCGCTTGTCGTCGATCGGGTCGCAGGCGGCGCTCGCCGCCCTGGACAGGGCGTCCAGCGCCGCGTCGTCGACCGGGCCGCCGATCAGCGCCGAGGCGGCGTCCGCCACCAGCAGCGGCGTCGGCGCCACCGCGCCGAGCGAGACCCGGGCGGCGGTGCAGTCGCCCGCGTCGTCGAGCGTCAGATTGACCGCCGCGCCGACCACCGCGATGTCCATCTCGGTCCGCGGCGTCAGCCTGAGATAGCAGTCGCCCGAATGCGGCGGACGCCTGGGGAAGGTGAAGGAGACCACGATCTCGCCGTCCTCCAGCGCGGTCTGGCCGGGACCCGTTATGACGTCCTCGACCGCGAGGTCGCGCGCCCCTCCGGGACCGGCGATGTTGGCCACCGCGCCGGCCGCGATCAGCGGCGGCACGCTGTCGGCGGCGGGCGAGGCGTTGCACAGATTGCCGCCGACGCTGGCTCTCCCCTTGACCTGGATCGAGCCGATCAGCGCCACCCCCTCGATCACCCCCGGCCAAGCGGCGGCGAAGCCTTCGTGGTCCATCAGCTTCATGCCCGATGCCGCGGCGCCGATTCGAAAGGCACCCTGGTCTTCGGATATTTCAGTGAGTTCCGGAATATTTTTGACGTCCACTATAAGATCCGGTTCGATCAGGTCCCCATGCAGCAGGACCAGAACGTCGGTGCCGCCGGCCAGGATCCTCGCCCCGCTTCCGGCACCGGCCAGCATGCCGACCGCCGCGTCGAGACTGTCCGGCGCGGCATAGTTCAACTCCGTCATCCATTGCCTCCCAAGCGCATCGCCCGCGTCCGGCCCGATGGTGCAGATTTCGGCCCGGTTCGGCAAGCCGTCCCTGTCACGGCCCGACGGCGGGGCGGTGACGGACCGGCCAGCAAAAAGGCACCGGGCCTTCCGGTGCCTGCTTTTCTCCGACGATATGGTTTGTACATCGAAACGCGTCCCAAGTCAAGAAAATTATCCTAAGTGATCTGTTTTCCGGGCGGGTCACGAATGCCGGCGATCCGATCGAAACATGAAGCGGTCGGGGCGCGGCCCTGGCGGTTCGCCCGGGCGTGTCGCTAGCAAGTAGATTTGTCCGGTTTTGCTAGCACATCGATTGACCGCTTCTGTTGAGGTTGTTGGGCCTGTGGGGAAGTGGTCAGGCGCGGAGCGGCTGTCCACTTGTCCACAGGCCTGCGG